>JAPLNL010000061.1:19568-62073 GCA_026692905.1 Planctomycetota bacterium | reverse complement strand
AATTAGGGTGGATTCACTAGCTTGCGCGTCGTGCTAAGCACATCGCCATGTGTCTTACCGGTTCAATAGCCGGTGGTAGTTAGACTTGTCATTACTGGTCTAGGCACCCTCCCGCTGGGAGGGTGACTTTAAATCCCTGTAAAACAAACCGGTGGAAGCTTCGTTTTTTTACTCCCCAACCGTACCTGGCAACCGCTTGAGTATGTAAACAACATCCTCTGTACCCGCATCGATCTCAATAGGCTCGTCGATATCGTAAGTAAAGTCGTAAGCCGCCTCGATAGACCATTCCGGCACTTTCTTGATCATCGAAGCGAACTGCTTCCAAGTATAACTTCGAAGAGCAAGACAATCATCGATGCGAATCGAACCCGTCGGACGATAGATTTCAAACCGAAGATTAAAGCGTTCCATCCTGGCTTTCACGTCTTTATCGCGAGGCCACATCCGGGTATTGATCTGCAAATTCCCACGCCTAGCTGTCCAGCATTCGGTGTCCGATGCTTCGCCTTCCAGTGGAGTCAAATGAAATCCCAACGCATAGATCCCACCGGGTCTGACTGCCTTGGCCATCGCTTGGAAATGCTCCACGGTCGCTTTCTCCGTACCTAAATGCCGAAACGAGTTGATGGTGTTGAAGGCAGCGTCAAAAGGCTTCTTGACCGTAAAGTCGCACATGTCCGCAACCCAACCCGTCTCCTTCAGCCCATGCTTCTTGAGTCTCGCGTTGCAATACGCAATCGCCTTCTCATTGAGATCCAACCCCTCGGCAATGTACCCCTTCTTCGCCATCCGAAATAACAGGCGACCCGTCCCACAAGCAGGCTCGAGCACCCGCTTGGTCTTGCCGTCCACATGCTTCGCGAAGGCAGCCTCCAAAAACTTGAACTCTGCGACCCAGTCACTTGCAAAAACCAAATCGTAATAAACCGGGTAGTCGTAGATATTGCCGCTGACTTGTTCCATGCCAAGATGCTCTTCAATGCTTAACGGTTGAGAAATAGGTTGCGAACAATCTCAGTGCTGCTCGAATCGATAACAGATTCTGACAGGAAGGTGTAGATTTCACAACCGCCCAGCGAAGCCCCAATGGGCGTCAGATCTTGAGAAAGATTCGCTTGCGATACATCCATAAAAGAATCATCCACATAATGCTCAGCGTGAGTACACCGATCATCAAGCCCTTGATAGCACCCGAATCTCCTAACCCAAACCGCTCCGCCAAAAAAACGCTACCCGTATCGACGAAATAACCAAAGTGCCTCGTGATCGCCAAGCTTATCTGATCCTTAATCGTCCAACTCATCACATATGCAGCGATCGAATTTGCCCCAATGACCACAAATGGAAATCCCCAATTCTTGTAGCCAGCGATGTCGCAGATGGCGTTGAGCAACGCCAACCACACGAAGCACAATCCGCCACTGTAAAGCGCCCAAGTCGGCGTCCAAATGCGTTTTACAATCGGACAAAGCCCAGCGGCATCGACCACCAACGCCAAGCCGATACATCCAATCGCGGCCGCCCAAAGCCATAATTGCCTTCGGCCAACGGACATATTCAATTGCAAGAGCCTGCCCGCAATCAATCCCAACAGCATCGTTGCAAGCGTCGGAATGAAGCTAAGCGTACAATAACCGCCACCCGAAAACAGGTACGGCTTCTCGCGAGGAAACCGATTCATCCACCATTGGTCCACCCGCCAAGCTAAATTCGAATTCTTATTGAAGTGCGACGCGATTCCATCGTAGTGCTCCGTCCAAGTTGCTGGAACTCCGTTCACCGCGTAAGGAAAATCAGCACCAGGGGCAGGGTAAGCTACGAATGCTAACCAATACCCAAACAAAAGCACACCAATCGAAACAATCAAACCACGAAGCTTCAGTCCAGACAAAAGAAACAGCAACCAATAGCCAAGGCCGATTTGAGTGAGCGTATCGTCAAACGTAAAATTGGTTTGCGGTTTGCCTAAACTTCGCAAAAAAATTCCCAAAAAAACCAAGATAACACTTCGGAAAATGGCGTGCCCAAACATGTGCGACCACCCTTGCCCTTTCGAGCCACGGGCAACAAGTGAAAAAGCCATCGCCGTCCCAACCAAGAAGGAAAAACTCGGCTGAATCATGTCATGCAACGAACCACCTCGCCATGCGACGTGAGACGTATGAAACGCCAAACAGTCAGCAACCGTCGCAAACCAACTGCCCTCGGTGGCAATCTTCTTGAGGTTTGAAAGATGCAAAATCTCAGCCAACATCAAAAACATCACCATCCCGCGGTACACATCAACGCTCGCAACTCGCGATACTTTGGGTGAATCAGTGCTCGCTGTCGTCATGGTTCGTTGGTCACTTTCAAGTAAAGATTAGCACGACGCGCAAGCTAGTGAATTACACGCCGATTCACTAGCTTGCGCGTCGTGCTAGACAATCGACTTCCCAACCTAGTCTAAGGCAAGTTCCATTTCTTTCGAAGCGTCCACTGGCAAATCATCACCATCGCCAACAAAAGAAACGCGGACCAAGTATCCAATACGCCATCGCCAAGCCGCCGGTTTTCGATCGCGGTTTGTGTGGATTGCTTCCTTCGGTCCAAAATCTGTCGAACGATCTCATCCGTCTGCTCGGGAGCAACCAACACCCCACCAGCCGACGCATTCAGCTTCGCCATCTGCGCTAACAACTGCCAATCGGGCATTGGCTGCATCGTCTCGGCAGACGTGTCGATGACCACAAACGGAAGCTTTGCCTCCAGCGGCTGCCCTTTCGATCCGGTTACCTTCGCTCGCCATTCATAGCGTCCACCTTGCTTCATACCCGCGAATTGCGCTCGCATCGATTGCCCATCGCGACGCTGCAACTGCACTTCACCTAAATCCTTGTCCACCTCGCCAGCCGTACTGTTGCGGCCAGCAAGCTTCCACAGATGCAGCTGGATGTTCGAAGGCATCTCCGCAAACTCCGAACCGCCATTCCATTGCAAAATCATCTCGCTGGGTTGTTGCAATAACAGTCTTCGTTGAGGCATGGCCATTTGCATCCCTTCTTCCACCGCCTCGCGCCGCAAGCACAAATAAATTATCTTCCGCCAGAAGGCCTTATACTCGTCCATCTTGCCTTGCCTCGCCCAAAGATAAGTTGAATCAAACGCGATGGAAATGACGCGGCCTTGGTCTGCTTGTCCGCTTACAATCAAAGGCTCTTTACGCTGACTCTCGGCCAAAACAAATGTGCCAGGCGTTCTTTTGACACCACCCCATTTGTTCGCCCCCGGCAGCTTCTTGAGCTGCGCCCAAGTCGCCTCGTTTCTTTCTGGAGTATCAATTTGCAGGGTCTCAGTCGCCCCAACCGGGATCACTTGCACCTCACCCGGCAGATGGTTTTGCATGTCGATCGGACTATCCATTTTGATAGATTGACGCCGCTGCCCTTGCCAAGTCAGGTTAATGGGTAGTATCTCGCGAAGGGCCGATTCGTCCCAACCTCCAGCACCATACGCTGAAAACCCTCCCAACGTAACTAGACCAGCTCCTTTCTTGACTTGATCCGCGATCGCCTTGGCACCCGCTGCGTCAATGGCTCGATAGTCGACATCTCCTAACACAAAGCAATCGTACACCCCATCCGATAACTGCTTCGACAAATCCACGGGCCATCTTTGCCTTGGCTCTTTGTAGATCAATTGGAAATTCATTTGCATGTCCTTGCTCTCGGACATTGCTCGTTGCACAAACGTCTGCTCCGGTCTCGGCTCTCCCTCGATATAAAGAATCCTCGCCCCTCCCCCACGAACGTTCAAAAAGACCGTCGCTTCGTTGTTCTCCTCGACAGCTTCGCCAGGTACTTTGTCTGCACGCACCGCCAACTCATAGGCGCCTGGCTCCAATTCCACCACTAACGGTAATAAGAACGGAACGGCTTGATCCGATTTCGTTGGCCGTAACTTATCGACCGCCAATTCACGATCCGGTTTGCCAGGCTGGACCAACAGTAGTTTTACCGACAGATCTCGGTTGGCTACCCCTCGGCAACGCAACAGCCCTCGAAGATTTAGCTGGTTCTTGGTGTAGACATCCAACTGCTCCGGCACTCCCTCCACCGAAAGGTCTTGCGAGTTCTCACTATCACTTCTCGGACCAATGCCAACAACAAAAAGTGGCACATCAATCTGAGCAAGCCGTCTTGCAACCTGCTGTGGGTCGCCCCCGGATGGAACATGCGTCTGAGCTCCATCCCCCATCCAAATCACAGCCGACAAAGGGGATTCGAGCGGCGATGCCATCAATTGATTCAAAGGCCCCCCGATATCCGTAGAAAACCCGTCCGGCTTCTCTGGCAAATTCGGAGCCGCCGCCCCAGCCAAGGCTCCCTTTGCCTCTCCGATGGGTTTCAAAGTTGAGTCGTAAAGAAACGGAACCAAACTTGAGTCCTTGCCGAGCGATGCCCGCGCGTCCCATAACGACTCCCATATCTCACGTTCCATTTCCCATCGTGTACCCTTACCTTCACCGGACGGCAACTGCATGCTCGCTGTAACATCAACCATCACAGCAACGGTCCCTCGCGGCGTACTTTGCCGAGTAAACGTGATCCCAGGCCGAAGCAAAACCAACAGCACGATGAGGCACATCAAAAACCGAAGAAGCCAAAGCACTCGCCCTTGCTTGGCAGAAACACGACCCGTTTCCCGAACAAAGTAAAGGACAAACCCCAATCCCACCGCCGCTGCGATGACTAGGAAATAGCTTCCAAAAATGGGATCCAGCGACCAGTCCATTATGCCCCTGCCCGTTTGCTTTGCGCATAAAAACGACTCGACATCGTTTGTTCCGCCATGATCATCATCACAAAAACCATTAGCAAGAACGGAGACAAATCGCGACCATAACGCCCCTCACCAAGCGACGATTGCACTTCGTCTCGATCCTTCGCAACTCGATAAAGGTCTTTGCCAATGGCCTTGTCCAACACCGCAGGCAAGATTCGTTCGAGCGACACCTCTTTGCGATCCACATTGACGCTGAACCCTCGCACAACTGTCCCTTGGGGGCGCTGACCTCTCAGTCGATATTGGCCAGGGAATCTCGTGAACGTATAAACCAACGATTCCTCCGTCGATTCAACCCGCGTTTCCTCGTTCTGCGGACTGAGCATTTTATAAAGTTGCGGAAACTGAGCCGTGTTGTTCTCCAGTACCGCCGGCTCATCGACAATGTAATTCAATTGCTGACTGTTCCACGATCCCAAATAATCCAGCGTCCCTTGAAAGAGCGCCCAGCCAAGCCACCCGTTCAAGTCCTGAGTCCACTTCTTGTCTGGTGTGTCATGCCGTTCCGGCTCCGGAAACGTAGGAAGCATGAACGTCACAATACGTCCCTGCTTACGTACTTGCTCTACGATTGCCGGCAATTCATTACCTGTGAAACGCATGATGGCCATCGATTGGGTATCCAGTTCCTTGATCTCCCAATGTCGAAAAACGGAAAAGGTGACCCAAGGAATATCATCCACCGCCATGGCGAATGGAATCCAGATCGGATGGTTTTTGATCGAATAAGAAAGCTTCACGGATCGGTCGGAAATAGGGCGACTGGACTGACCCGTTACCTTACCCGGCAGCAGCTTCGCAATAGGACTCTCCATGAGGGCATCCGCGGATTCAAAACTCGATGCCAAAACGATCATCAGCCCTCCTCCCTTGGCAACCCAGTCATCCAACAAGTCAATTGTGTCGGCCTGAATAATACCAGGATCAAAAAGCAAGATGCTCGAAAAGCGAGTAAGATCGGTCTTGTCCAATTCGGTCGACGTGCAAAGTTTGCACATGCCTTCAGCAGGCGGGGCCTCGGTCCAAGAATTGATCACCGAAGAAAGGTAGTCCGCATCTGCTTTGTCATCGCAAATAACCAAGGTCTGCCCTTGAGTTCTAGCATCGACCGAAACGTAAACGATATTATCGCATTCCAAGGGGTCTGGCCTAGTTAGTCTCAACTCGGCATGATTTGTCCCTTCGCTCAAGTCCTTTAACGTCATCTGAACCGGCAACGATCCTCCATCAGGAACCTCCACCAGTTGCCGATCGACGACGCGCGTCGTCGGTGCCGAAGCCTTAGGGTCGCGATCTAATTGCGACCGGTCGATAACCTCCGAGACCAACTCGACGGACATCTGCTCGGTTCCACTCCCTTTGACCGACATCACCTCCGCGCTGATCGTGACCTGAGAGCCTGGAGTGGTCGATTGCTGGCTCAATTTGAAATTGCCAAGCGACCAGTTGCGAATCTCGGCCACAGGGACACTGACATCGATGATTTGCAACAAAACATTCTCACCCTCGACCCCTTTTCCTTCCTCGTTCCTCGCCAGTTTCTTGGGCAAGTCCGAGGTGTCCGCATCGCGCCATGCCGGCATCGACAAATCGGACAGCACGTAAATCTCGCGACGCTCAAGCTCGCTCTTCCGAAGAACATCCACCGAAGAGCTGATGCGCTGAATGAGATTGGTCGCTTTCCCCTCGACGATCGTTCGGTCCAACTGCCTGTTTGCGGAAACGCGGTCTTGATTGAGGCGAACTCCGATGTCGTTGTTAACGATGGCAATTTGACTGCCAACAGGCAATCGGTCCATCAACCAAGTTGCCATTTCTTTAGCCGCTTCCAATCGCGTCACATTGTGATACTTGTACCCCATAGTCGGTGAAGTATCGATCACCACCGCAACCGCGATTGGCCCCGAAGCACTCGGAATACCAACACTCGGCCCACCTGTCATGGCCAAACCCAACCACATGCCACCCACACCCCACAAGACTAACGCAATCGCCGCTGAAATAATTGTCGTCGGCAAACCTCGCCTCGACCCAAACGCCGTGAGAGCCACCGCCGTGGCTAACAAAGCCAACATCCCAATCAGCCCAATCAGCAGATAAGTGGCGAACATATTGCTGTGAACCCGCGGAGACGACAGCGCCAACGCCAGCAGAACCACCATGAACACTCGCAATGCCAACAGCAACCAGCGTTTGATCGACCAACCACGCTGCGCAGTAACCGCCGATTGACGCACAAATCGGATCGCAGGAAAGATGATCGGCTTGGGTTGGCGCCGACCAAGCATATGCAGTAGAACCGGGGCAATCGCTGCTAAGCCGCCAAACAAAAGCGTGAAGTGTAGGAACGTCATGTTTCGAGGGCGCTCCGTACTTAGAAACGATTTCGGCGACTTAGTAAGTACTCGGTGATCGCCTTGTCGTACGGCATACTCGTGTCGAGCGGCACGTAGTCGATGCGACTTTCATTGAATCCTCGCTTCAGATCTTCCCGGAATTTGCGAATGTTCTCGCGATACTCTTGACCCATGTCGTCCGCATTGACGCTCAAGGATTGACCCGACTCCGGGTCCGTCAATTGCACTAGCCCTTCGAATGGAAATGTCACTTCGGCTTCATCGAGCACATGAAACACGATCACATCATGACCAGCATGCTTCAACATGCGAATCGAATCCAGCGTAGGCTGGACATCGGCCAACAAGTCACTCATCAACATAATGAGCGAACGGTGCCGCAACATGGCGGCCAGTTGCATAATCGGCGCTCGCAGCTCGGTTTCGCCCGCTGTCTTGAGCTTGGTCAGCTGGCTCAGAATAGCCGAAAACTGACCACGGCGTGATCGTGGCGGAATGCTCGCTCGAATTTTCTTGTCAAAGGTGACCAAGCCGATTGGGTCTTGCTGCATCAGCATGAGATAGGACAAGGCCGCTGCAAGACAAATGCAATAGTCGAATTTCGTCAACTGTTGGCGGTAGGTGTAGCCCATCGATTGGCTCAAGTCCATGACCATGTACCCGGTCACATTCGTCTCGGACTCGAACTTCTTAACGTAGTACTTGTCCGTTTTGGCATAAGCGAGCCAATCGATATCTTTGGGGTCATCGCCGTGGGCATAGCGGCGATGTTCGCTGAACTCCACGGAAAAACCATGGTAGGGGCTAGCGTGCATCCCCTGCAAAAAACCGCGAACGATCATTTGAGCTCGCAAATCGAGCCTTTTGATCTGAGAAGCAAGTTCGGGTTTCAGGTATTGTTCGACGGCAACCATGCAGCATTTCGATTCGTAGGAATGGGCACACTAAATCGCTCGTAGCCCGAACTCTATTGTATCGAACGGTCCTCGTTCTGTCTTTGCACTCAAAAAACGGCGTTGAGAGCAAATCCCACCGGCTTGCCCAGAAGCCGAAACGTCCACCGGGCAAGCCGGCGGGATTCAAAAGTAACTACGTCGATACCGATTTGAAGGTTTGCCAGAATCCAGAATGAGGTGCCTTTTGTCAGGCTGAATTGTTTACCACGTTATTCGGATTGCTGACCAGTGTAAAACGATTGTCCTCAATCGTTTCTGCGCTGCAAAACCACAATCGAAACCAATTGCAAACAGCAATTCGCTTCATGGCCGATCTGCTGAAAATGACCCTAAAGTGCCCGCCAAGCGATTGAGACAATCGCTTTACTCTTTTGGCTTGGCTAGTCGGATATTCCGGATTTAGATAAAACGCAGCCGGCGGCGCATCAAGATACGATGTATCTTCGCTTCTTGATTTCAACGCAACTCAATCAACGCACCACAATGGATCGAACATCGCTAGTTAGACGCATACGGGTCCTCGCGGTACTCGTCCCCATCGTGTGCGGTTGGGGTTGGTTTATCTCCGCAGCCCCCATTATTCGTTGGAATAATCAGAGCTTAAGCAGTAACAAGCGTGTTGTCTTTGGCGACTACCTCTTTGATTTATCGACAAAAACGGCGACTCCGTTCGTGGATGATCTGACTGCGAAGTCTTTTCCTCCCAATGCGAACGGTTTCAGCTATCGATCGGCTGCCAAAAAAGATCTCTCCCTCGGCAAACAAAAGGCACCTTCGCCTGAGGTGACCTTTCGAAACACCGTTTACAATCATAGCCAGGGTCGAATGGTCCATGACTTTGAAGTCACGATCGGACGTAACACTTGGCCCCGTTTTGTCACGGAACGGTTTCTCGTAGTCGAAGCGGCTGAAGAACTACGTGGGCTTGATTTGAGTCGCAGCAAAGAGGATTGGCAGGTGCTTTCCATTGCCGGTTCTGGGAAGCGGATCGTTTGGTCTCATTCGGAACAGCCTGTTTTTCGACGGACCTATAAGAATCCCACCGCAACGACCCAAGGCACAACCGAGCTTTTTCGTTTCACCGAGGGAGGTGAGATTCAGTTGTTGACGAGTTGGACGCACTTGGCCAACGCAACCCTGTGGTTTTCCGACACGAAGTTCTCTGGGAATCGCATTTTCAGTATCGATGTAACTGGAGCCAATCTTGAGTCTCGTTCTACCTTGGATGGAAAGCTCGTCGAATCGATTCCACTAGAAACCCCGGTTACATCCTTTGCTTTCTGGAATGCGACCGACTGTCTTTGTGATATCGGCGTTAAGGGCATTTTTTACTCACTCAACGGCAAGCGGCTTACCAACCCAGTGGATCAAACTGCCTGGCAGGGTTCGCTTCGCGATCTATCGCCTGACGCCAGGAATTGCCTCTGGACGGACGGCAAACGAGCATTCATTACGGATGCGGAATCAGGTCGTTTGGTCTGCGAGATCAAGGAGCATGGATTGCGGTTTGTTTTCCTTGATTCGCAGACGCTGATTTCGACCGACAGCGGTTGGGGGCTCACGCTTCGCCAACACGATCTCGTCACGGGTGAAACGCTTTTGCGGTGGCGCCCATTTTGGTGGATGTTGCCATGCCTAGCCGCTCTTTCGAGCTCGACCTTGGTCTGGATTTGGCTATGGATTCGAATGCCTAAACCGGATACTAATTGGGGGTGGAGCGACTTCTATATCTTGCTGAGTTTGATCATGGCAGGTCTCATTTCGAGAGTCACCTTCGTTGGTGATCCAAACGATACGTCGCGATCGTCCTTCCTCTACGCTCAAGCAGTTTGCTCGAGCGGTATTTTCCTTGCGTGGACCATGTTGTTTTTTGGCTCCCAGCGATGGATTCTTCGGCTGATTCATTTGCTGGCAGTTTACGGCATTGTGTTGATCTCGCTAGCGGTCGTGCTTCCAGACAGGCCGTTGGAAGCGTGTCAGGGGCTGATTATGGTTTCACTTCCATCCGTTTTTGCCCTACCCATTTGGATTGCAGTGGCAATCTATTCACGGCTTCGACAGCGTGCTAGGAGCGAGCGATCGGATGATTCGTTGAAACAACAATCGATTCAATTGAGAGAACTGTTTTGGCTGATGGGGATTGTGGCTCTGTGTGCGATTGGGCTAAAACCTCTACTACCCGGCATGGGAGCTTGGTTTCAATTGCCATGGGGGTTGTTGCAATTGGCCTGGGTGACGGTCAGTGCCTGCACAGGCATCGTCACTGCGTTGTCACGAAACCGACGATGGGAGCGAGTCGGTTTCATCCTTTGCACGATATCGCTCTGCTTGTTGACGGTGGATGTCTCGATGATCAGTATTCACGGAGAGTTCTGGCAATTTCGATATAGCAATTGGCTAGGCACACATGCCAGCCTATTGATTGCTTGCGTGGGCACGCTTGTTACTTCGTTTGTTTTCGCCCGATGCCTCAAGCAACAAGTCTAATCCCACCGGCTGGTCCGGTTAGCCGTGCTCGTAGCGGAAGTTGTAAAACTTCCTGGACTTCGAGGCACTTCAGAAACTCTTACGAGATTCCACTACTTGCTAATTCAACGCCATTTGGGGCAGGGGAGCATATGATGCAAGTCCGAAGAAGGTTTGATATAACAACAGTTGGGCCGCCTAGCTTAGCTCGCGATCCTTCACCTTTTAGTAGGAGAAACTTGCAAGTGAATATCCCTCGCAAAGTTGCTTTCACACTCGTTGAGCTTTTGGTCGTCATTTCGATCATCGGCGTTTTAATTGCGTTGTTGCTGCCAGCTGTTCAAGCGGCTAGAGAGGCTGCTCGGCGCGCGAGTTGCCAAAGCAATTCACGCCAACTCGTCCTCGCACTGCTCAACCATGAATCGGCGCATCAACGATTCCCGAAATCCGCCACGCAGATTCCTTGTGAAGGCTGGCGACTTGGCGATTCCGTGCCACGTTGGTCCCTCTTTTACAAATTGCTTCCCTACATCGATAGCGGTTATTCACCCAAAATCGATGTCGATAAGGGCTGGCATCAGCCTATTTCGCCCAAACAAACGGCAAGCGTCATTCGACCGAGTATCTACGTATGTCCGTCTGTTGCGTGGGACGAAGTCACAACGAATGCATATGGTTTTGAACATCGTGGTGTCTCCTATGCCGCAGTTCAAGGCATTTGGCTCATTGACGATCTAGGCGAAAGCTCTCCTCACGTCGGAGTTTATTCAGGCACAGGAAGTGGCATTTCGGCTGCCTCCGTTCTTGATGGGATGTCGACGACCCTTGTTTTTGCTGAGGTCTTGCCCGGCGGTACACTTTTGGAAGCTCAATTTTGTTCCGCATCCACTTTACCGATTCCCAATTCTCCGTCGGAATTGGAAGCCTATGGAGTCAGCGTAACACGTCAATCATTTTCACACACGCAGTGGGCCAATAGCGACGTCGAGCAAACTGGCTTTTCCGCAGTATTTACTCCCAACACAAAAACCAAGGTTGGTTCCTACCCAGAAACATCCGATTGGATCAATCTCCGAGTGCAAGTAACGGCCGTGGCTCCAAGATGCGAAGCAGGTGCGCCAATTTGCCCTCGTCCAAAATTTCACACGTCGGCAGCGGCCGTGACCTCGCGAAGTGGCCACCGGAGTTTGGTGAACGTAGCAGTTCTCGACGGATCGGTTCATTCGGTCTCGAACGAAATCGATCTAGCAATCTGGCGTGAAATCGCCACTCGCGACAGCGGAAAGTTCGTCAATCCAGATTGGTAATGCGTGTGATTTACCTAGCACTGTCCTACTGAAATTTCTTTGCAGGCCTGTGTATGATCATGAGTTCCCGAATGGCACGCCGAGTCGCTTCGTTTCGCGCCAGCAATTCACGATGGGCTTGTAACAAGCACAGACGGGGGCAATACTTGGTCTGGAAACGTATCCGGTTTTGGAACCGGTCAACGGCATCTTTTTACTGAGGCCCACAATGCTTGGTTCGCGTTCGCTTGTTTTTTTGGCGGCAATCTCTTGCCTCATCGCCGTGGGCATTGGAGCCATGGGCTCGCACTCGCTCCCCAAACGGTTGCAAGACTCTGGTATTGACGACGTCCAAGTCCAAAAGAAACTCGGGCAATGCGAGATTGCCGTGAAGTACCAAATGTACCACTCGCTCGCAGTCCTCTCGCTCGGTCTTTGCCCAGCCACCGCCACCCGTAAATCCTGGCAATTCGCTGGCCTCCTATTTTTCGTTGGCATCGGATTGTTTTCGGGGGGCCTCTACAGCATGGTCTTTTTCGACCAAATCGGCCACTGGAGCATTGTCCCACTTGGAGGGGCTACGATGATGCTAAGTTGGCTAATGGTAGCAATTGGGGCGATTTTCCCTAACAAATCTTTGAATGGTACTGGCAAACTCCCCAGCTAGATTCAATACTAAAGTGAGTTATGCGGCAAAAAATGCCTAGCACGACGCCCAAGCTAGTGAACCTACACTCCAATTCACTAGCTTGCGCGTCGTGCTAGGATACCATTCATGCTGCCGCTCGCCTAAAGAGTCGTGTCTTGTGTAGATGCCACCAGCAAAGAAACAGTGAGAGCCAAAAATGCGCAGCCTAAAGCAGTTTTCCAAATCGATCGCCAAATGGACTCTGGCCCTAGGAAGCGTAGCGATTGGAAGCACCGCCCTAGAGTCTCAGGCCTTGGCTCACCACCCCTTTCACCACCATCATCATCACTGCGGATGGGGCTCGCATTACTACGGCAGCTTCGGCGGGTATAGCAGTTTTTATTCGTCCTACTCGTACTATCCTTCGTGCCGCATTTTCCCACGATACTACTCGGTCAGCTACTACACGCCGACGTATTTCGCTCCCGTGTACTACACACCAACGTACTATGCGCCGACCTATTTCGCTCCTACTTACTACGCACCAACGTGCTACACAACCTCCTGGAGCGGAGTCCAGCAAAACACAGGCTTCCCGATCGCCAGCACGAACACATCTCGAGCTTTCCAAAACACTTCCTTTGCCGCCAACAAAACGGTTAGCAATGCATTGGCCATGCAAACACGGGGCGATCAATCGCGAATTCTCGGGGGCATTCCGGTTGCCAAGTTGGATTCGGTCAAAAAGACTGTTGAGAACGTGAAAACAGAGGCACGCGACCAAGGCATCCACTTGGTTTCAAACAAGCCAACCATTTTGCAACCGTATTCGCCCGTGTGGACCAAGGCCGCTGTCGGACTTGTTGACGACATGGTCGCCCGTGGTGATCTCGATGACGCATACACCTCCTGCAAAAGCATGGAACGTATCACTCAGCAAAAGGGTGCAGGCGTTTACTTGCGACAAGCGTTGCTCAGCTATTTTTCTGTCGAAGTTGACCAAGCCAAGAAGCCTTCGACCGCTGACGTTCTCAAGCTTCTCGAGCTAGCTTGCGAGGGAGGGAGTATGCTGCAGCCCAGCGAACTTGCCAAGGATTCACTCCAAGATTACTTCGCGGCCTGCACAGTCGACGTCAATCGATCTCTCGATCAATTGTCCAAGTCCGTTTTGGATTCTTCCAACCAAGCAGGACAAGATCTATTGCTTCTGGCGGCGTTGCTCAAGCTAGAAGGTCAAGACGATCGAGCGAAATTGTTTGCTACCGAAGTTCAAGAGCAAGCTTCCAAGTCGAATGCGATCCGATGGAACGCGATTTTGAATGTTTGCTTGAACTAGACATCGACATAATGTCTTGAAATGAAGACAAACCGTTAGCCGTTGGGCGCTAGCCCAGGTTCTATAGTTGCTCGACATTCGTCGAGAACCGGGGCTAGCGCCCAACGGCTAATTAGTACAAAAAACACAAGCCATCCGCCGGATGAGTCTCATATCTGCTCACTTGTTCACGCAAACAATTACGACTCCACATCTTTAATGCCCCCAGTCGAAATCACACCCGATCGCGGACGCCATGCCGTGGTCGCGATCATCATAGAAGAATCACGTTTCTTGGTGATTCGACGTTCCGAGTTCGTTAGAGCACCAGGTTTGCTCTGTTTCCCTGGTGGAGGCATCGAAGCCGGCGAAGATTTCGAGACGGCAGTAAAACGTGAAGCGTTTGAAGAACTCGGCTTGAACGTGGACGTTGTTAAGCATCTTTGGAGCTCAAAAACATTGTGGGGTACGAAGCTGGAATGGCTCGTTTGTACACGGGCTATCCATCAAGAGCCAATTCCAAACCTCGAAGAGGTATCCGAGGTGCATTGGTTGGAAGAGGCCGAACTTCGCAGAAAGAAAGATTTACTTGGTAGCCTTCCCGATTTCTTTTCAGCAAAGGACCGAGGCGTTTTTGTTTTGGATTGATCGCTGCGATTAAATCGCGAATGCGATGACATTTGAAGGCCTGGGAAGCATCCTGAAGGGATGCCAGATATCAAATACTTCTGGGGCACGATCGGTTAGCACGCCAAGCATGTTGCGAACGTGGGCTCGAGGCCCTCGTTCGCTTTGTCATTCTGTTTGAAACTCGAACCTGAGTAGAGCAGTTGATGGAGAGTTGATGGTGCATTTCGACCCGATCTCGATTATGCTAGTTCGAGTGGTGTTGGGGCTGTTTTTCGCAGTCCCACCCCATACCCACCCAAATGGCGTGGAAATTTGGTGGCAGGCGTGCGAGTCATTCGATGAAGTGCTGTTCGGCGATTGGTTGATCGACGGCGTTTTTATTGTAATGCTTTCACCGTGCCGCTAACAGAATCGCCAACCCACCCCGCCTGCATCAGGTCCCGCGTTTTCCTATGCCTCTCCACAAACTTGTCCTTTTGGCTGCGCAAGTAGCGATTCTGCTTTGCATGCATTGCTCTGCAAATTCGCAAGAGCCCTCCTTCGAGCGGCATATCCGCCCCATTCTACGACAGTACTGTTTTGATTGCCACGGCGCTACGGACAAGAAAGAAGGTAACCTCGACCTCAGGCTTGTCCGGTTCATGAAACAAGGTGGTGATTCCGGCGCGGCGATCAACTCGGAAAAACTGAGCGAAAGCCTCTTGATCCAACGTGTCGTCAGCGGCGAAATGCCTCCCGGCGAAGCCCACATGCCCGCCGAACAGCTCGCGACACTCAAAAAATGGGTTGAGGCTGGGTCCAAGACGGATCGGCCTGAACCGGAACAGATCGGGCCCGGTGTCCCTATCACCGCTGAAGATCGAGACTACTGGGCCTTTCGACCTATCGCTCGCCCCGCTGTTCCAGAGATCACAAGCACAGCGACTAGTGAAGAGGCAGATCGAGTTCGTTCCCCCATAGATTCGCTGCTCAAACAAGCCATGCCCGCGGGCGTGTCCTTTTCCCCCGACGCTGATCGCGTGACTCTAATCCGCCGCGCCTACTTTGATTTGACCGGCTTGCCTCCAAGCCTCCAAGATATGGAACGATGGACCCAATCGTCTTACGCCAATTGGTTTGGGCAAATGATCGATACCTTGCTCGAATCTCCTCAGTATGGTGAGCGTTGGTCGCGACATTGGCTTGATGTGGCTGGCTATGCCGATTCCGAAGGTCAAACGACGGCCGACGCCGTTCGACCTTGGGCGTGGAAATATCGCGACTATGTAATTCGATCTCTCAACTCCAACAAGTTGTTCGATCGCTTCATCATCGAACAACTCGCTGGTGACGAACTGGCCGGCCCTCGCAATGGCGATTGGACTGCGGAGCAAATCGAGTTGTTGACCGCCACCGGTTTCCTCACGATGGCGGCTGACGGAACGGGAGCTGGTGACAATAGCCCAGAAGCTCGCAACAAAGTCATCGCGGATACCATCAAGATCGTCAGCTCATCTCTGCTCGGTGTCAGTGTCGGCTGTGCTCAATGCCACGATCATCGTTACGATCCGATTTCGCAAGTGGACTATTTTGCGATGCGAGCTGTCTTCGAACCCGCCTTCGACTGGCAACAGTGGCGAGTTCCCGACGCTCGCCGCATTTCGCTCTACACCAACGCAAACCGCGAACAAGCGGCCGCGATCGAACAAGAAGCCCAAAAGATTGCAGAGGAAAGAGCCGCAAAACAAAAGCTCTACATGGCCGAAGCTCTCGACAAGGAACTGCTCAAGTACGAAGAGCCATTAAAAACCGAGCTGCGTACGGCCTACGAAAAGCCCGAAAAGGAACGCTCCGAAGAGCAAGTCATGTTGCTCAAAAAACATCCGAGCGTCAACATTTCGCCAGGCGTCTTGTATCAATATCTTCCCAAGGCCGCCGAAGAGCTAAAAACGTTTGACGCGAAAATTGCCGAAACGCGAGGTCGTAAACCGGTCGAAGAGTTCATTCGAGCCATGACCGAGGTCCCCGATCGCACACCAGATACATTGCTCTTTCATCGCGGCGATCACCAGCAGCCCAAACAAAAGGTTTTGCCCGCCGACTTGACGATCGCTGCTGACGAAGGTGCCTTGCCGACGATCCCCGAACGCTCATCCAACTTAAAGACCAGCGGGCGAAGATTAGCGTACTCGCGTTGGCTGACGAGCGGCAAGCATCCGCTGGTGGCTCGTGTCCTAGTCAACCGAGTTTGGTTGCATCACTTTGGTCAAGCGATCGTGCCGACTCCATCGGAGTTTGGTAAGCTTGGAATGCCACCTACCAATCCGGCACTGTTGGACTGGTTGGCAGATGAGTTCATGCGAAGTGGCTGGGATATGAAACAGTTGCATCGAACGATCATGAAGTCGACGGCTTGGAGACAGAGTGCCGTTCGCGATGAAGCCAAATCGACCATCGATGCCGAAAACGCATCCTATTGGCGCAAGTCGATCCAACGCTTGGACGCAGAGGTGATTCGAGATCGTATGTTGGTTGCGTCGGGAACGCTGGAACCGAATATGTTTGGTCCCCCAATTGCCATCAAAGCGGACGATGCGGGGCAGATCATCGTTGATGGCCAACAAAAACGACGCAGTCTTTATCTCCAAGTGCGACGATCGCAGCCCGTGGCCATGCTCCAAAGTTTTGATGCTCCGGTGATGGACGTGAATTGCGAGCGACGACCGGTTTCAACCGTTGCGACACAGTCTTTGATCATGATGAACGGCGAGTTCGCTTGGCAACAAGCGGAACTGTTAGCCACGCGGTCCATGCGAGAAGCGGTACCGCTGTCGTCTGAGCAACTTGCCAATCAGCCCGAGATGCCTACTCCGCTCAAACCTGAGTGGCGATATGGTTATGGTGAATTCGACGAACCAATGCAGCGCGTCGTGGGCTTCACCGATTTGCCGCACTGGACTGGAACCGAATGGCAGGGGAGCGCTCAACGCCCCGATCCAACGATAGGTTGGGTCATCGCTAATCCGAACGGCGGACACACGGGCGCTCGCTATGCCTCCATCCGCCGCTGGACTTCGTCGAGCAATAGCCGCATTCGTATCGATGGTTCGCTTCAACACGGGTCACCCAACGGCGATGGCGTCCGAGGACGAGTGGTTTCGGATCGACGAGGGCTTTTAGGACAATGGCAGGTTCTCAACAACAATGCCGAAACCAAGATCGATGAGTTCCCCGTGGAGGCCGGTGAGTCGATCGACTTTGTAACGGACTGCATCGCCAACGAGAACTCCGATTCGTTCACCTGGACAGCCAAGATTGCATTCTCGGTTACGGAGGGATCGCCACAAGAACGCATGCGAGACAGCGTGGCAGACTTTCATGGCCCTTTTGCCGTAGATAGTTTTGGCGACCTTCCCTCGCAGTTGCATATCGCTTGGCGTATTGCTTATTGTCGTCCGCCAACCGAAGCCGAGTTCAAGCTTTCGATGGCACATGTGGCCGAGCAGTTGCGAGCCATTCAGAAGGACCCTCGCGGCATTGCACCTGGCTCAAATATCACCAAACAAGTGTTGGTCAGTTATTGCCATGCGTTACTAAACTCAAGCGAATTCGTTTACGTCGATTAGGGGCAGATCAATCATGGGACTCTTTAGTCGCCGACAATTTTTGGCCGAGAACGCGATGGGGATAGGCTCGATCGCGCTCACTTGGCTGTTGCAGCAAGAGCAAGGAAAGAAACCGAAGGCAATCGCACTTGCCAAACCGCACAATGACTTGCTCCCTCGAAAGCCTCATTTCGAGCCCAAGGCAAAGGCGATGATCTCTTTGTTCCAACACGGTGGTCCGTCGCACATGGACTTGACCGATCCGAAGCCGGAGCTGACCAAGTACAGTGGCACGGACTACAAAGAGGATATTCACTTTAGCTTTGTGAACGAGGCGAGCAAGAAGCTCTTCGGAAGCCCCTTTCAGTTCAAGGCCCACGGGCAGTGCGGGACTGAGCTTTCGGAGTTGCTGCCTCACACCGCAGAGATTGTGGACGACATGTGCCTCATTCGCAGCATGCACACCGGCGCGAATGGGCACGAAGTTTCGATTCGCTATTTCCATGGCGGAATACCGGGTGTGTTGGGACGGCCCACGATGGGCTCTTGGCTGGTTTATGCTTTGGGCTCCGAGTCGCAGAACTTGCCAGCTTACATGGTGTTAACCGATCCGGGCGGGCTGCCGGTGGATGGTGCTACCAATTGGGCCAACGGCTTCATGCCAGCTATGTTTCAAGGGACAGTCCTTCGACCGAAGGAGCCTCGCATTCTCAATCTTGAGCCACCGTCGCACATTCGAGGCAAGTTCCAAGAACAGAATCTCGCGTTCTTGCAGGATTTGAATCGCCGACATCTCGAATCGCATCCCGGTGAATCGGAGTTGGAAGCGCGGATCGCGAGCTATGAACTAGCTGCTCGCATGCAGACAGCAGCCGCAGAGGCGCTCGACATCGAAAAAGAAACAGCTGCAACGCATCAAATGTACGGGTTGGATAATCCAGAAACGAAAGAGTATGGCACACGTTGCTTGATCGCGCGACGTTTGGTAGAACGCGGTGTTCGCTTCGTTCAATTATTTCACAGTGGACAACCGTGGGACAATCACAGCGGGATTGTGAATGGGCTCAAGTCGATATGCAAGAAAACGGATAGGCCTGCAGCGGCGTTGGTTAAGGATCTCAAGCAACGCGGAATGCTCGACTCAACGATCGTGCACTGGGGTGGCGAGATCGGACGACTGCCGGTCACTCAAGAACATGGCTCACCTGAGAAAGCAGGCCGCGATCACAATGGCCAAGGCTTCAGCATTTGGATGGCAGGTGGTGGATTCAAGCCGGGTATGACTTTCGGTAGGACCGATGAGTTTGGGCACCGAGCTGTCGAAAACGTCGTCACCCCAAACGACTTCCAAGCGACTGTACTCAATCAATTTGGTTTGAAGCACGAAGAGACGTTGTATATCCATAGCGGCCAAGAGCAAATCATTACGAATAAACGCCCGGCACGAGTCGTCAAAGAAATCATTGCCTAGGGATGCGATTGCTCTCCTCTCCCCTCTTCGGCAACGCTGTGAAGCGTTTTCGCGAAGATGTGTAGCAGGTTTCGTAAGAAATCTGATGCAATCGAATGGTTCTTGAACGCAGATTTCTCACGAAAACTGCTAGATGTGATTGCAAAAAATGTTTCACAGCCTACCCCCCGCCATTTACCTTAAGAAAAACACCCATGAATCGATTCCATAAGAAGTTACTGCCTCTTCTCACTTCACTTTCGTTCCTCGTTGCCTTTCCTCTCTGGACAGTTCCAGCCTGCATAGCCGAAGACGTTGATCCAACTCGATTTGAAAAGGTCACGATTGCAACAGGCTTGGTCCAGCCGATGCAGATGGCCAACGCACCCGACGGACGCATCTTTTTGATCGAACTCGCAGGCAATTTGAAATTGATTGATCCAGCCACCAAAACGACCAAGGTGATTGCTAAGATTGAAGTGACAACGGAACAAGAAAATGGGCTGATCGGGATTTGTCTTGATCCCAAGTTTTCCGAGAATGGCTGGGTCTATCTGCAGTACTCTCCGCCCAGTTTTCCCGGTCAGCAACTAAGCCGATTTCGATTCAAGAACGATACCTTGGACATGGCATCTGAACAGAAGCTGTTTCGTTTCGAAGAGCAACGTCGCGAATGCTGCCACCATGCAGGCTCCATGACGTTTGGCCCAGATGGCTGTCTCTACGTTGGAACTGGAGACAACACCAATCCGTTCAATGACTCCGAGGGCTATGCACCAACCGATCAGCGTCCCAACCGTGAACCTTGGGATGGTCTGCGAACGGCTGGTAATACGAAGAGCTATAATGGCAAAGTGCTTCGCATTCGCCCAAATCCAACCGAAGGCTATTCGATACCGGACGGTAACCTTTTTCCCAAGGATGGATCGGTTGGGCATCCTGAAATTTATGTGATGGGATGTCGCAATCCATGGCGGATCAGCGTGGATCCGAAGACGGGGTTTTTGTATTGGGGCGACGTCGGTCCGGATGCGGGGGGCGATGGTCCACGTGGTCCGAAAGGCTACGATGAAGTCAATCAAGCGCGCACAGCGGGTAACTTCGGTTGGCCATGCTTCATCGGCCCCAATCGTCCTTATAACATTGTCGACTTTATCACCGGCAAAATCGGTGAACCGCAAGATCCATCGCACCCAACCAATCACTCAGTTAACAACACCGGTGCAAAGGACTTGCCACCACTACAACCACCATTCCTCTATTATCCGGCAGGCGAATCCAAAGAGTTTCCAGAGGTTGGAACGGGTGGGCGAACGGCATGTGCCGGTCCGGTCTATTACTTTGATCCTAAATTGAAATCCGATAGTAAATTCCCTGACGCTTATGACGCAACTCTGTTTGCGTTCGAGTGGTCGCGCAGCTGGATCATGGCGGTGCATTTGGACAAGGACTCGAACATCAAGAAACTTGCTCGGTTCCTACCTGAAGTGAAAATCACGCGACCCATCCATCTCGAGTTTGACAAATCAGGTCGATTGTACGTCATCGAGTATGGCGAAACGTGGGGCGTCAATGCCGAAGCAGCCTTGCATCGCATCGAGTACGCGCGTGGAAATCGAACACCGGTTGCCAAAGCCGTAGTCTCAAACAACATCGGAAAAGAGCCGCTCAAAATTAGGATGACGTCGGAAGGCTCATTCGACAAAGACGGAGATGCGCTAACCTATCGATGGAAATTAACTCGCACCGTTGGCGATGATCGCACGGAAAAAGTGTTATCCGAATCCGTAAATGCAGAAGCCGTCATCGACGAACCCGGATCGTACACCGTTTCTCTCGAAGTCAAAGATCCCACGGGAGCATCGGACGTAGCCACGTATCCAGTCATCGTCGGAAATGCTCGGCCCGAAGTGAAATTCTTGTCGCCCAACGATGGCGACTTCTTTATGCCTGGCGAAAAGATTACCTACAGTCTGCAAATTGATGACATTGAGGATGGCACCAGCGACTTCGACAACGCGGATGCGAGGAATCTCGAAACGATTGAGCTATCGGCTCCGAGTAGGACATTCGTTCAAGTCAGCCCGCTTACGGTGGGACAGACGGACAGCAAGCCGATTCCGGTCGGCTTGGACTTAATGCGGAAAAGCGATTGCTTCAATTGCCATGCCGTCGATCGGGCGCTGGTAGGACCTATGTTTACGGAAGTTGCGAAAAAGTACCGAGATGTCCCGGGTGCTTTAGAGGCATCAATCAAACGGGTTCGAGAAGGTTCAACCGGCGTCTGGGGCAAGGTCGCGATGCTTCCGCACGCTCAGCATACGCCAGAGCAAGTCAGCGAAATGGTGCGCTATGTTTATTCGATCCAAGCCGACGCGAATTCAAAAACGGTGGGCGGCTTGAACAACACAGTCGAGGTGAAGGGCGATTCAAGTGGCGTTCAACTCGAAGCGTTCTATACCGACTTGGGCCGTGGGCCGATTCCTGCGTTAACCGGTTCGCAGACGGTTCGACTTCGAAGTCGCGTTGTGCAAGCGGAGCAAGTCGACACGATCAGCAAAGCCAAGGTTCTGAATTCCGATCGAGCACAAGGCAAAGCATTTGTCGGAGCCATCGAAAGCGGGGCGGTTCTACGGCTCAACGGTATCACGCTAAACAAAGTAAGTCAGATCGTTCTTCGCGTCGCAAGCGCTGGCCAGGGTGGGTTCATTGAAGTGCATCGCGACAAAGACGATGGCGAGTTGATCGGCCGAGTTGACGTCGCAGTAAATGGCGACTGGGAAGCGTTCTCAGAGCTAACGATGTCACTGGAAGGTCAAGCAGGTAGGCACGATTTGTATTTCGTATTCAAGAATGCCAAAGGGGGCGGCGGACTCATGAATATCGACTCCATCGAGTTTCGACGGTAGGCTGCAACTGCGACCTGAGGTGTGTGTTCAATTGGCAAATAGCCAAAAACGGGCAAATTGGATTGCTCGCCAGGTGCGGCAGTATGTTTTTCTCTCCCCAGTCCCCGAGGTAGATCGACAACGTTATCATGGGTTCTTCAGAGCTCCCCTCCCTAAACTCCAGTTTGCCCACCATGAACCGATCCTTTCTGCTTGCCCTGTGTTTACTCCTGTCTCCGCTTCATGCTCAAGATGGTCTCAATCCGTCGAACCCGGACAGAAATGTGCAACCGGGAGTTCCGCAGGGGAAAATCACGAGCGGAACCTTTACGGAAAGCAAGATTTTCCCTGGCACGCGACGCGACTATAGCGTTTACGTGCCAGCTCAGTATTCCTCCGAATCACCCGCAAGTCTCATGGTGTTTCAGGATGGTTCCAGCTACATGAAAACCGACGGTGCGTATCGCGTGCCGATTGTGTTCGATAACTTGATCCATCAAAAAGCCATGCCGGTGACCATTGCTGTGTTCGTAAATCCCGGAATGATTCCCGCTACCAAGTCGGGCGCGGCCGATCGAAGCAATCGCTCGTTTGAATACGATTCGACAGGTGACCGCTATTCTCAATTTCTGATCGATGAGTTCTTGCCTGTCGCGCTCAAGGGACTGAATGTCTCAACGGAACCAAAGCAACGCGCGATTAGTGGCAGCTCCTCCGGTGGCATCTGCGCCTTTACCGTCGCGTGGGAAAAGCCAGAGCAGTTCGGCAAGGTGCTCAGCCACATCGGCAGCTTCACCAATATCCGAGGCGGAAGTCTTTATCCAGGACTTGTTCGTAAAACGGCAAAGAATCCAAAAGCCCTCAAGGTCTATCTCCAGGATGGAAAGGACGATTTGAACAACCTCTTTGGCAATTGGCCCCTGGGCAACCAAGACTTGGCCGCTGCATTGCAATTTGCTGGCTACGAACATCAATTTGTCATGACCGAGGGTGGGCATAGTGGAGTGTGGGGTGGTGACAAGCTCCCAGATGCTTTGCGATGGCTTTGGTCCGACCAAGTCAACGTTGCGACTCAGCCAAAACCATCGGAAGACAAGACGGCCTGGAAGCCACATCCAGATGCCGTTGTTCGTGAGGACGTACCGCATGGAGTCGTCGAATCCATGCCAACTTGGGAGTCGAACGTTTTCGAGAATACGACGCGTGAATGGTCGGTATATGTACCTGCTCAGTACAACAAAGAACAACCGGCAGCGTTGATGGTTTTTCAAGATGGTCATTCCTATGTCGATGTTAAGGGACGCTTTCGTGTTCCTGTCGTTTTTGACAATCTCATCGCACGCGGTGACATGCCGCCAACCATCGCTGTCTTCCTAAATCCAGGACACGAAAAATCTAAAGACAAGCCTAAGAATGCTTGGGAAAGCTCCAACCGAAGCTTCGAGTACGACAACCTCGGCAATCGCTACTCTCGATTGTTAACCGAGGAGATCATTCCGGAATTGGAAAAGAAGTACACGATCTCGAAAGATCCGGAAATGCGAGCCATTTGCGGTGCGAGCTCCGGTGGTATCTGTTCGTTTACCGTCGCCTGGGAACGACCGGACGCCTTTCGAAAAGTTCTTTCATCGATTGGAAGCTTCACCAATTTAAGAGGAGGCGACGTCTATCCATCGCTCATTCGCAAGACCGAGCCCAAGCCGCTGCGCATCTATCTTGCAGACACCAGTGGCGACGTCATCAATCAATTTGGCAGCTGGCCAATGGCGAACCAACTCATGGCATCCGCCTTGCAATACATGGGCTATGATTTGCGGTTCGATTGGGCCGAAGGCTATGGTCACAACGCAGATCATGCTGGCGCTCTTTTTCCGGATGCGCTCAAATGGCTATGGAGAAAAGAAAAGGCGCAGCCAACGTTGGACACCAAGGGTGATCTCAAAGGGGATATGACGTTGCTGAAGTTGTTGATTCCCGGCCAAAATTGGGAAGTGGTCGCCGAGAGCGTTGGCTTCGCCGATGCGCCGTGTCCGGATGCCGAAGGGAATTTTTACTTCTCCGACATGAAGGCACCTGCGATTTACAAATACAGTGTTGCGGAGGGCAAACGCAGCGAGATCGCCAAGGAGTCCGTGAGCGGACTGAAGTTCGGGCCGGACGGAATGCTTTACGGTTGCCAAGGAGCCAAGAAACGCGTGGTTTCCATCGATCCTAGTTCTGGTGTAGTGAAAGAGATTGCGACCAACGTTAATCCTAATGATTTGGCCGTGAGCAAAGATGGCTTCATTTACATAACAGAAACGCAGCAGCAGAATGTGACTCGTATTAACATCAAGACCGGCGAAGCGACACCGGTAGACACCGGCACTGCCAAGCCAAACGGAATCGCATTGTCCAACGACGGCGGAACGTTGGCGGTTTCGGAATACGGTGGCGAGTACGTCTGGACTTTCCGTGTTAACACGGACGGATCGCTTGACGCCAAAACGCCGACCATGAATTTGAGACGCCCGATCGATGCAAAAGGCGAGTTTAAATTCAATGTGCCACCACCGTATCAGCCATCAGCGCAAGGGGACGGAATGGCGGTGGATAAGGTCGGGCGTTACTACGTTACGTCTGCTCTCGGCGTTCAAATCTTTGACCCGACGGGACGATTGTGTGGAGTCTTAGCCAAGCCTAATTTGACCCAACCGCTGACCAGCTGCGCGCTTGCTGGTCCCAATCACGAGTACCTCTACATTACCAATGGGGACAAAGTGCTGCGTCGAAAGCTAAAGGTCGAGTAGCTCCGAAATGCGATTAAGTCCTGAAAGGACGGCATTTGAAAGCCTGGGTTCAAGTTCGCATTGCGAACGAAACCCCAGGATAGGTGTCCGCATTGCTTTCGAGCTCTGCAGCGGCGCCATTGGCGGTATGTGATTCGTCCGGCCAAATAAATGTCTGCTATCAATTGCCTCCCTCCACACGCTGGTGTGCCGTCGCGTTGCGACTCCTAACACATTTTATGTCGCTAACCACGGATTGCATCCATGGCTAGCAAATGTCACAGATGACTTTTGGCTAGTTATCATAATTGTACTTCGCCAAATCCATGCTTTAAGAGTAACATTTGGCGACTTATGGCGCTAGGCGTGCATGAGACCGTTGGCCGGTGCGGCCCAGGTCAATTGGCTGTGCGAGGCGAGAGTTCTGTCAATTGCCATCGAAATTACCTCAGGAAATGGCGAGGTTCGGCGGCGCGACATGTCTATGTGTGCGGTGATGATCTCCGAGGTGGCCGCCATGATTTGATTGTCTTCTTTGATCATAAAGACAATGAAATGAAGCCTCTTTTCGGCTCGGCTCAGAGCCCTCACGCGAAGCGAGACCGTCTCGCCCACGCGCACTTCGGCCAAGTAGCGAATATGCTGCTCCAAGACGAAGCATCCGGTGTTGTGCATTGAAAAATATTCCTGCGTGAGCCCAACGAGTTGAAAGAACTCGAGCACTCCTTTTCCAAACAAATGCGTGTACCACATGACATTCATGTGCCCCATAAAATCGATCCACTCCGCCGGGACCACGACGGTCCCCAAAACAGGCAAGGTATTCCAATCGTTGGGTGTTAGTTGAAACATAATGAACTTTCGTCGCGGAAGGGGCTGGCTTGACCCATGATTGGTCACTCGGGAGGGTGAGGCCACAGCTATAAACATGTTTCCAACGAGTTTACCTCAGCAATTCGTTGCTCGGGAGGGTGAGGCTCCTGCCGAACCATTGCACCGTTGGCTCGGCAGGAGCCTCGCCCTCCCTAAGGTTTTCAACGGACTCGGCTTTGCAAAGATATTTACAGGGGCGGCCTCGCTCTGCCAGTGAACGACTCAAAAACTACCACTTTAGCAGCCGAGGCACAATCGCAGCCAACGAAGCAACTGCCTGGTCGATCTCAGTCTCCAGGGTCTCAGCCGATACACTTAACCGAATGCCACCGCTCACGATCGATGCGTCCAAATGCATTGCCTCAAGCACATGGGACGGCTGACTCGAACCACTTGCGCAGGCCGAACCTGTACTGCAAGCGATACCAGCCATGTCTAGCGCCAATTGCAACGCCTGTCGATCCACGCCCGGAAACGAGATGCTTAAAGTATGCGGTAAACGCTCCGACTCGGCTCCGATCGCAACCGCACTTGGCAATGCGGACAATATCTTGGATTGCAAGGCATCTCGCAGTCGTAGCATTGTTGCAACACGTTCGTCGAGTTGGCTCTTGGTTTTGGCCACCGCTATTTCAAAACCGCCTGCCAAGACGGGCATTTCGGTTCCGGGGCGTTGACCTAGCTGCTGAAAGCCACCAAACGTTTGCGGACTGAGCACAACTCCATGCCGCAAAATCAATGCCCCAATTCCAACGGGACCATGCAGCTTATGCGCAGTAACCGTCATCGCATCGACATCCAAACCGGCAAAGTCCATTTCGGACTTACCAAGGACTTGAACGGCATCGGTGTGTATTAAAACGCCTGCTTTTCGGCACATGGCCGCTGCTTTCGCGACAGGCTGCCAAACCCCCGTCTCGTTATTGGCAAGCATCAGCGAGACGAGCGCAATCGGACCATTGGTCGACTGAGTGGCTAACCATTCCTCGAGCTGGTCCAAGCACACAACTCCACTCGTCGAACATCTCAGATAACGAACCTCTCGACCTTGAGCCGCAGCGTATTCCGCGGCAGCGAGAACACTCGGATGTTCGATACTCGAAACAACGATTGCTCCAGGCCGATTCTCAGATAGTCCGAAAATGGCAAGGTTGTTGGACTCTGTACCGCCGCTGGTGAACAAGAGTTGATCGCTTGCCATCCCGCTGGTACGACCACCGCAATTCTTGAGAATGGATTCTCGAGCTTGCTCGACAATTTGCCTGGCTTGTCTGCCAGCTGCGTGCTGGCTACTTGCGTTGGCCAATCGCATCTTCATCAACTCGTGCATGCGATCAACGACCAAGGGATCGATACGAGTCGTCGCATTGTTGTCCAAATAAATCACGATGTCAGCGTGCTCCACTGCCAGTGCTTAGGCGTCTCCGCTTCGAATCGCAGCTCGGTTTGCAACGTCGGATGAATCAGCTCCAAACGCCGACAGTGCAACGCAATCCCCTCGGCAAAAGGGTCGGTGGCTCCATACTTTGCGTCACCTAGGATCGGGCACCCAATCGCTTCCATTTGGGCTCGTATCTGATGCTTGCGGCCCGAGATCAAATTGATTTCCAGCTCGAAACCGAGTCGGTTTTGCCCGACGCATCGATACTCAAGAATAGATAGTTTGCTTTCCGATGTGGCCGACTGACTCACACGTGTTTTAAAATCTTCCTCTCGGCGAACGAGATGATGTTCAAGCCTCGCGTCCTGCTCTTTCGGACGCTTGGAGACAATGGCCCAATAGGTCTTGCGGGTGGTATGGTCGCGAAACTGTTCGCTCAATCGGCTCGCGGATTTGCTAGTTCGTGCAAAAGGCATTACACCTGTCACAGGAGCGTCCAAGCGGCTCACAACACCGATAAAGACTTTGCCAGGCTTGTTGTATTTTTCTTTCAGATAGGCAGCAGACCAATCGAACAAACTCTTTTGGCCGGGCAATGCTCCTTGGACAACCCAGTTGGCTGGCTTGTTGAGAACCAGCAGATGGTTGTCTTCGAAGAGTATTTCCATGTGAGCTGAGTAAAGCTAAGGCCGTGAAGTATTTTCGGATGATTACACGTTAATTCAACTTCACGGTCACACCCGGCAGGTCTGACCCACGGTGGGTCTTACCGAGAGTGACCTTTGCACACCTCGAGCGTGTGGACACAGTTGGGAGTGCGAGGCTCCTGCCGAGCCAACGGTGCACAGGTTCGGCAGGAGCCTCACCCTTCCGAGCAATGAATTGCTTAGGTAAACTCGTTGGAAACATGTTTACAGCGGGAGCCTCACCCTCACGAATCATGAATTGGTTTAGCGCTTTGAGGCAAACAGGCTCACCCCGAAAGTTTAGCCGCCGACCTTCCAAGTCTCTCCACTGCTGAACAGTTTTTGAAGATTGCCCTTGCCTTTTTGTGCAATCGCTTGATCGATCTGTCCTCGCACGGCTGTTTCAAAGGTTTCTCCCTCGACGGCTCGGAAGACTCCAATCGGTTCTGGGAAATCGGGTCGGCGAAGTCGCGACAGCATGTAGACCAGCGTTGAGCTGGCTTGCTCATCATGGAAGAGCAAATCGTCCTCTTTGACTTTACCTTCGGCCAAATCGACCACTTCGAGATTCAGTCCGTTGAGACGAATCCCCTTATCTTTGTCCTTGCCGAAAATCATCGGCTTGCCGTGCTGCAATTCGATGGTCGCATCGTCGCGTGTCGCCTTGTCTTGGGCATACGCAAAGGCTCCGTCGTTAAAGACGTTGCAGTTTTGATAGACTTCGACAAACGATGTCCCTTTATGTGCGGCTGCACGCTTGAGCGTATACGCCAAATGCTTGACATTGCTATCGACGGAACGGGCGATGAAGCTAGCCTCTGCTCCGATGGCAACGCTAATCGGATTGAGAGGATGGTCCACCACACCCATCGGTGTGCTCTTGGTGATTTGCCCCTCAACGCTGGTCGGCGAATACTGACCCTTGGTCAAGCCATAGATGCGGTTGTTGAACAAAACGATGTTCAGGTCGACATTGCGCCGGAGCAAGTGAATGAAGTGATTACCGCCGATGCTGAGTGCGTCGCCGTCTCCGGTGATTACCCAGACGCTGAGTTCAGGTCGGGTGAGTTTCAGCCCGGTCGCAAAGGTGGGAGCGCGGCCATGGATGGAGTGAATGCCGTAGGTATTCACATAATAGGGAAAACGGCTGCTACAACCGATGCCAGAGATGAAAACCGTCTTCTCAGGTGGAACGCCGATTTCGGGCAGGACCTTTTTCATCTGAGCGAGGATGGAGTAATCGCCGCAGCCAGGGCACCAGCGGATATCTTGATCGCTTGTAAAATCTTCGGCTTTGAGGACTGGAAGTGCTGTGCTCATTTTTGTGTTTGGCAATTGAATTGAGTTATAGGTATTAATTAGCTGGCGGGTGTTCACCCTCGTTCCAGGGCTCTGCCTTGGAACGCATTGCTATCGAGGCTCCGCCTCGCGTTGGACATGGATTGGTAAGTTCAGGAGGCAGGAGCCTCCGCTGCATTGCGTCCCCAGGCTGAGCCTTGGGACGAGTATCAACCGGGGCTAGCGCCCTCCGGCTTATGGACAAACGACAACCACTTAGCTTGCCTTGGAATGCGAAGCGTTTCGGGAACCGGACTTTGTCAATTCGGCAATCTTCTCTTGCAGTTCAGTAACCGTGAACGGCTTGCCTTTGACCTTGTTAAAACCAACGGCATCCACCAAGTAACGGTTACGAATGAGGGTTCGAAGTTGTCCCATGTTGAGTTCGGGAATCAGCACCTGCTTGTAACGCGAAATGATTTCCCCAAGGTTGCTAGGGAACGGATTGAGGTAGCGAATATGAGCCAAGGCTACACTTGTTCCCTCGGCTTGTGCGTTTTGCACTGCCGTTAAGCAATGGCCGTAGGTTCCGCCCCAGGACAACACCAAGAGCTCGCCGCTTTGAGGGCCAATGACTTGTTGCGGCGGGAGCAATTTAGCCGCATTTGCAACCTTCTGGGCTCGGATGTTCACCATCTTCTGGTGATTGTCTGGATCGTAACTAATATTGCCAGAACCATCCTCTTTTTCGAGACCACCAACGCGATGCATCAGTTCAGCCGTACCAGGGATTGCCCACGGTCGAGCCAACAGTTCGTTGCGTTTGTATGGCATGAAGGAACCGTCTGGATTATTGTTCTCCGTTGGATGCGTGATCGTAATCGGCGTCATCTTGGATACATCGGGTACAGACCAAGGTTCCGAGCCGTTGGCGATATAGCCATCGGAGAGAACAATAACGGGCAGCATCAACTGCGTCGCCAGCATCCAAGCTTCTTGGATGATTTCATAGCAATCACTCGGGCTTTGAGCCGCGAGGACGGGCAGTGGTGACTCTCCGTTTCGGCCGAACATGACCTGCATCAGGTCTGACTGTTCGGTTTTCGTAGGTAAGCCGGTGCTTGGTCCACCACGTTGAACGTCGATCACCAAAAGAGGCAATTCCAGCATCAAGGCCAGGCCCATGGCTTCGGTCTTGAGAGCGATCCCAGGCCCGCTTGAGCAAGTGACCGCCATTTGACCACCGTAGGAGGCGCCAATCGCGGCACAGACGGCGGCGATTTCGTCTTCGGCTTGGAAGGTACATACTCCGAAGTTCTTGTACTTGCACAGCTCATGCAAAATATCGCTAGCGGGGGTGATTGGATAGGAGCCGTAGAAAATCTCCTTGCCACTTCGGTGGGCTGCCGCCATCAATCCAAAGGCCATGGCTTGATTGCCGATAATATTCTTGTACGTTCCAGGAACGAGCTTGGCTGGTTCGATGTTGTAGCTTTGTCCGAGTGCTTCGATGGTTTCTCCAAAGGCCCAACCGGCTCGCAACGCCTTTTCGTTAGCCCTGGCAATTGGGGATGCGTCGCCGCCACCGAACTTGCCATTGATATAACGGAGGGTCGCGTCCATGTTGCGACCATAGAGCCAATAGACCAATCCCATCGCGAAGAAGTTCTTGCAACGATCAGCTTCTTTGACACTAAGTCCTAGTTCTGCAACCGCTTGCTTGGTCAACCGAGTGATCGGAACTTTGATCAAGCGGTAGTTTTCCATGGCTGGCTCTTCAAGCGGATTGACTTTGAGCTTGGCCAGTTTCAGATCCTTGTCCTCGAAGCTATCTTCGTTGACGATGAGCAGGCCACCTTTGGGAAGGTCGGCAATGTTGGTAACGAGGGCTGCTGGATTCATCGCGACCAACGCGTCCAATGTATCGCCCGGCGTGTGCACTTCATGCGACGCAAATTGGACTTGGAAGCCAGAAACACCTGCGCGGGTCCCGCGCGGTGCGCGAATCTCCGCTGGGAAGTCAGGGAATGTGGCAATGTCGTTGCCAGCTAAGGCGGAAGTGTTGGTCAGCTGGGTGCCCAGCAATTGCATGCCGTCGCCCGAGTCGCCACACAGGCGAACGGTGATTCCACTAACGGTTTTGACGGTTTTGGTCGAAGTCGAGGGAGCTTCGGTTGACATCAGTTGGTTGGCTCGCGCAAAAGTTTTTCAAATGGGCCGCCCTCTGTAAGCAATGGAGTTCCATTGGGACAAAAGGCCAGCGAAACGAACACGCCGTCCGCTTTCCGTAAGCAGTGTTACCGGGGTCGTTGTCAATCTGTAACGATAGTATCGAGTATTCGGGCTCGACAGATTGAACTATTCTGGCAAATCCTGTCCAGCTTGAGTATGTCAAATTCCACGCAGACACCCCAGTTTCACATGGTTTTGAAAAGAAACATCGCTTGGTCAGGAACGGATATGCAGAGTGATTGTTTCAAATGTCAATTGATTCTCAGCTAATTGATCTGTAGCCTCAATGAACATCGCATGGAAACTTAACAAAGTAACCATTCGATTTTCTTTCGTTTTCTTTCGTTTTTTTCGGCAAAGAAAACAAGAAGGGCTTAAGACTTTTAGCACTCGCGCGGTGCATACGAACTCAAATGATTTGTCGTATCGGCTCGATGGGTTCGACGCCGACCAATTTCTGCTCGAGACCGCTATAGAAATAACTCAAGCGATTTGGGTCCATCCCCATTTGCCATAAAACCGTGGCATGCAAGTTCTTGACGTGGAATGGATTCTCGACGGCCGCTCCGCCGAGTTCGTCCGTGGTGCCAACGCTTTGTCCGCCTCGGATACCACCACCCGCCATCCACATGGTGAAGCCATAGGAATTGTGGTCACGCCCGGTCCCTTCGGCATACTCTGCGGTGGGTTGACGTCCAAATTCGCCACCCCAAATGATGAGTGTCGAATCAAGAAGCCCTCGCTCCTTGAGGTCCTGCATCAAGCCTGCGATAGGAAGATCCGTGTTACCGGCATGATACTCATGGTTCTTTTTCAGATCGCCGTGCGCGTCCCAGTTGTCGTCGTTGTGTGCACCACCTGAGTAGAGCTGGATGAATCGCACGCCGCGTTCGACCAACCGTCTTGTAATCAAACAGCGACGACCAAAATCGTCCGTACGCTGTTTGCCTATTCCGTACATGTCCAAAGTTGCCTGCGTTTCTTGCGAAAGATCGACCGCCTCCGGCGCACTGGTTTGCATCTTGAACGCCAGTTCATACGAAGAGATTCTCGCGGCTAGATCGTGCATATCCTTGCGAGTAGCATGATGCTCCTCGTTGCTTTCCCGAAGCTTGTCCAGTAACAGTCGGCGCATTTCGGGGGACGTGCCATCCGGAAACTTTAGATCGATCAACGGCGGGCCTTGCGACTTCATGATCGTTCCAGCATAGGAGGCTGGCATGTAGCCGCTTGACCAATTCTTGGCCCCCGAAATCGGCCCTCCCTTGGGGTCCAACATCACGACGAATCCAGGCAGATTTTCGTTCACGCTCCCCAATCCATAGTTGGCCCAAGACCCAAGACACGGGCTGCCGCTTAGCAACTTGCCAGAGTTCATCATCAACATTGCTGAGCCGTGGATCGGGCTGTCTGCTGTCATGGACTTGATAAAGGCGATGTCGTCAACGTGATTCGATAAATGCGGAAAGAGCTCTGATACCCATTGGCCCGATTGACCGTATTGCTTGAAGTTCCATTTTGGGCCTACAACTCGGCCTTTGTCTTTGCTGCCGCCACGGCCCTTGGTCTTTACGGCGATGGTTTGCCCATCCAGCTTGTAGAGCTCGGGTTTGTAATCGAAAGTATCCATATGGCTTGGTCCGCCATACATGAATAAAAAGATCACGCTTTTGGCTTTGGCGGGGTGATGCGGCTCTTTGGGTGCAAGCGGATTGACAAACGTCGGCTCGTCCGCGCGGACGTTTGAATCGAAGAAGCCTGAATTCGAAAGCATGCCGGTCAAACCGAGCGAAGTAAAGCCAGCTCCAGATTCCCAAAGGAATTCTCGGCGAGTTCGGCCACAAAATGTTTTGCGTGGAAGTTCGGTCATTCAATCAATCCAAAATGCAAGTGAACGTCAAAAATACTGTGAACAAGCCTACAGCCCGTTTCAATCCAAATAAACAAACTCGTTCAAGTTCAAGATCAGTAAGCAACACTGTTCCAATGCTCGCTCCGGACTAAGTTGATGTTTCTGTTCCATCTCCGAAAGAAACTCCTTCGCTCGCGTCAATTCGCTTTCACGAACCGCTCGATTCAAGCAGAGTTGATACGCGAGTTGGATTTGAGCATCACGATTGGTGGGACCAACTTGATTTGTAATTCGCTTCGCAAACTCGGCCGCTTGTTCGTTAGCAAATTGCCCATTGAGCATCGCAAACGATTGGCCGGGCTGGGTCGTTGAAAAGCGAGCTTCACAACTCGTATCGGTTTCAGGAAAATCGAAACTAGCCAACAGCGGAGTAATCAAGGAACGTTTGACGTGGATGTAGACGCTTCTTCGGGCTTGCTCGGTGGGTGAAGATTTACCCCATCCCCGACCGGGTTCCGATTGCCCCGCCATGACCTCAGCAGCGATGGTTGGGTAGATTGACGGCCCATACAATTCCAAATTCAGACGACCATTGACCGCCAGCAGCGAATCACGAATCTCTTCTGCACTCAAGCGTCGTAAATCGACTCGCCAGAAACGATCATTGGCAGGATCTTTTGCAATCGCCGCTTCCTGTCCGTTGGACGACATTCGGTAGGCGCTCGAAAGCATCAGCATCTTGTGCAAGCGTTTGATCTTCCAACCGTTAGCCATGAAATCAGACGCTAGCCAGTCGAGCAGTTCAGGGTGCGTGGGTGGAGTCCCTAGTCCGCCAAAATTATTTGAACTCCGAACGATGCCACGCCCGAAGTGTCCTTGCCAAACTCGATTCACAAAAACGCGTGCCGTTAACAGATTGTCTTGAGATGTGATCCAGTTGGCCAAGGCCGTTCGACGTCCGCTTGAATTCTGTTCAGCGACCGGTTGAACCGTTGGAGCTGGAACTGCAAATAGGTGGGGGAAACCTGGCTCGACGAGTGCACCATGATTGCCTGGCGTGCCGCGTTTTAGCACAAAAACATCAGCAGGTTTTTCAATCCCCAGTTCCTTGACCACCAGCGCTTTATCTACGGGTGGCTCTTTTTGTAATTCACCTAGCATCTTCGAAGCCGCTTCGTATTTTGCAAACTCGTCTTCGCCGAGTACTTCCAAACCTCGCTTTTTGATCTGCTGCGTTAAGTAGTTCCTGCCACCCTTCTTTTGCTCCTCTTTATTGGGCTCGTTGGTCGTCACGGTGGTAAAGATTTCTTCCAAGCGAGCAATCTCTTTCTTCACGACATCCATCTGTTCCTGGCGATCCCGAACCGCCGCTTCGTATTCGCGTTTGGACTGCTCGGAGGCAAACAAATTCGCCTCGACATTTGGACCGCCGCCACTCATCGGGCGAATATTTCGAAGGAATGTTAGCAGTTGATAGTAATCGGTTTGCGGGATCGGATCGATCTTGTGATCGTGGCACCGAGCGCAATTGAAGGTTAGGCCCAGCATGCCTTGACCAATAGTTGTGATCAAGTCGTCATAACCTTCATACATCGCGAGGACTCGGTCCGCGGGCTCATCGTCCCAGACACCTAGTCGATAAAAGCCCGTCGCAATCAACTGATCTGATGTGGGACTTGGGGCTTCATCACCCGCAAGCTGTTCGGTAAGAAAGCGATCGTAGGGTTTGTCGTCGTTAAAGGAGCGAATGACATAGTCGCGATAACGCCATACGTGCGGTTTTGGGTTGTCCCGTTCGAAACTATTTGTCTCGGCATACCGCACCACGTCCAGCCATTTGCGCCCCCAATGCTCGCCATACTGGGGCGACTCAAGGAGTCTGTCGACCAACTTTTCCCATGCATCCGCCGAAGAGTCGTTTTCAAAATCAGTCACTTGCGCTGCTGTTGGTGGCAAACCAGTTAGATTGTAATAGGCACGTCGGACCAAGGTTCGTTTATCGGCGATCGGGTTTGGAGTTAATTGCGACTCTTCAAGCCCAGCCAAAATAAACTGGTCCACCTCGTTGGCAACCCAAGCTTTTTGATTTACGGGCGGGATAGGAGGCTTCACCAAAGGACGATAGGCCCAGTGCTTGGACCAGTTCGCACCTTGCCGAATCCAAGTCTTCACGATTTCGACTTCAGCGGCAGTTAGCGGCTTGCCCTCAGGCGGCATACGAGTCGATTCGTCATGGGAAACGATGCGTTCAATCATCGAGCTAGCTTCTGGGTCGCCTACTACAATAGCTGGTCGCCCGGACTCCGTTTCGGCAAAGGCCCGATCGCGCGTGTCAAAGGCAATCCCACCGGATGTCGAGCTTGGTCCATGGCACCTCGCACACTTCATCGCCAGGATCGGTTGAACATGCCTCGCAAAATCGAGCGGGGCCTCGTCTTGCGCAGCGGCAAAGGAAGCTAGGCCAAGCCAAAAGAACAGATAAAAAAAATTGCAAAAATTCATTGGTGCTCGGTGAATAGAAAATCTGGCGGGGGGCGGCCTAAAACCGCGATCACAACGGCGCGGAGTTGGGAGGGATTCCCCGACCGAAGCCAACTACCTCATTGTAGTCGGGACGTCACGCGAATGGAAACGGTCTTTAACCCCTGCGAACCTCCAAATCATGCGTCCTGGACCGTTTAGAGGATCAACTTTCTCTTTCGCAGATGTTCGTAGCTTGTGTTTGTGATTTCGTACTCGTGCTCAGTCGAACGACGGTGCTCGTACTTCTGCTCGATTTCAAAAAACGATTTGATTAGGAGGACGAGCACGAGCACCATTTTATTGATCGTGAGTACGGGCAGGAAAACACAACCGCAACACCAGGTGTTGTGATAGTGCTACGATATCTTCATCTACTGCAATCACCGGGAACCGCATTTCCATTTTCCCACAATGTAGTTCCATACCTCTCCAATCCTTGAAAGCCCACACATGATTCGCACTTTGCAATTGCTGACCTGTACTGGAATACTGATAGCGTTAGCCTGCTGTCAAAGCGTGAACGCGACACAAACTGAATCGGACAATTGGCTTTGGGAAGAGGGAATTGTCTATGCGACGCCCGATGGTGAATCGATCGCCTTGAACATGGCACGTCCGAAATCAGCTGGTTCCCCCCGCCCAGCCATTTTGTGTATCCACGGCGGTGGATTCCGTGCTGGCAAGCGAGAGAGCTACGATGGTTTATGCAAAAAGTTGGCAGAAAAAGGCTTCGTTGCGGTAACGATCACGTATCGGTTAGCACCCAAGCATCCATTCCCTGCGGCAGTGCATGACAGCAAGGCAGCAGTGCGTTGGTTGCGAGCCAACGCGGCCAAGTACAATATCGATCCCACAAAAATTGGAGTCACGGGTAGTAGCGCCGGAGGTCATTTGGCCCAATTTCTAGGGGTAACGGCAAATGTTCCAGAGTTTGAAGGCACAGACGGTGCGTCAAAGCAGCCGAGCAACGTAAATTGTGTTGTCAATGTGTACGGCCCAAGCGACTTCACGAAATCGTATGGCAAAAGTGTCGACGCCCACGAAGTATTGCCGTTATGGTTTGGTGGAAACCTCGAGACGCATCGTCAACGCCATATCATCGGCAGTCCTCTTTATTGGGTCACACCCGATGCAGCGCCAACTCTGTGCATTCATGGAACCGAAGACAAATATGTTGACCACGAACAAGCGGTGTGGATGATCGACAAACTAAAAGTGGCCGGTGTGGAGGCTGAGTTGTTAACCATGCAAGGCGCCGGGCACGGTTTCAAAGGAGCGGACGCTGAGAAAGCAGAAAAAGCGTTGCTTGACTATTTTCAAAATAGACTAAAGCCCTAGGCCGGAGCGAAATTAGCACGCCAAGCCTATTGCGAACTGGGGCACAAGGCCCGCGTTCGCCCCTGGTTCCTTTGCCGCCAACAATCTAATTCGCCCCTATGCCACTCGGAGGCCGTCTCACTTTCTTTTTGGAATCGCTTGCAATTTCAACGGGAGGGCGAGGCTCCTGCCGAGCTTGATGCGTAAATGGCTCGGCAGGAGCCTCGCCCTCCCAATTTCCCCATTCGGGTTAGCTCTCGCCGCAAAGCTAAATGTAGTTAAGCACGTATTATTAAAACGCCCTGAACGCACGAAAGCGAGATAATCGTTTAAGAAAAGATATCTCGATCGAGCATTCGGTAGTTGATCGCTTCTTGGACATGGTGGGCTTGAATGGTTGTCGCCGATTCTAAATCCGCGATGGTTCTGGCGACTCGTAGAATCTTGTCGTGAGCTCTAGCGGACAAGCCCATTTCGGTTACTGCGACTCGCATCAGTTCGTGTTCGACCTTTCCTAGTACGCAATGCTGCCTCAATTCGCGGCTGTTCATTTGTGCGTTGGTGTTGGTGTAGCTCCTTTCAAATCGTTTCGACTGAATCGTCCGGGCCTGTTCCACTTGAGCCCGTATCTCAGCGCTGCTCGTGCCAGGTGGACCGCTGGTCAGTTCATTGAACGGAACGGCGGGTACCTCAATGTGAATGTCGATGCGGTCAAGCAAGGGGCCACTAATTCGAGACATGTAGCGTTCGATCTGAGGCGGGGTGCAATTGCAGGTGCGACGTGGATCCGTTCGATATCCACATGGGCACGGATTCAAAGCTGCGATCAACATGAAGTTGGCTGGGAACGTGGTACTTCGCATCGCTCGCGAAATGGTAACGACTCGATCTTCCAACGGTTGCCGCATCACCTCAAGCGTTTTGCGATTGAATTCGGGAAGTTCGTCCAAAAACAAAACTCCGTTGTTCGCAAGGGAAACTTCACCTGGCGCAGGCGGGCTTCCGCCACCGACAAGACCAGCGTCTGATATCGTATGGTGCGGTGACCGAAAGGGACGCTGAACCATGAGAGGCTGTCCAGGCTTGAGGCGTCCCAAGGCGGAATAGATGCGCGTCGTTTCAATCGATTCCGTGGCCGAAAGAGTCGGCAGAATAGAGGGCAGTCGTTTGGCCAACATCGTTTTGCCCGAACCCGGTGGGCCGAGCATAATTAAATTGTGAGCCCCCGCTGCTGCGATCGTCAGTGCACGCTTTGACATTTCTTGTCCGCGCACATCGCTAAAGTCAACATCGTACTTGGAGAATGCTTCGTAGATTTCATTCAATCGCGATGGGACTGGTTCAATTGGAAGTTTGCCGGACAAGAATGCGACTGCTTCGTTGAGTGAACCGATTGGAATGATGTCCAAGCCCTCAACGACGGCTGCTTCTTGGGCGTTTTCCGCAGGCACAAGCAGACCTTTGATTCCTGGTTGCTTGGCTGCTGCGATTGCGATCGATAGAACACCCTTCACATTTCGCATTTGGCCTTCGAGTGACAGTTCGCCAACGGCGGCGTACTGCTCCAAGAAATCGGACTCCAGCTGACCTGCGCCAACCAGAATTCCGATGGCAATGGGGAGATCGAAACTGGTCGCTTGTTTTGGCAAATCGGCTGGAGCCAAGTTGATGACAACGCGATCGTGCGGCCGCATAAATCCGCCGTTGACTAAGGCTCGTTCGATGCGATGAATACTTTCACGGACGGCTTGTTCGGGTAGGCCGACGATTACGGTTTTGGGAAGAGGGGCCGGTGATAAGTCCACTTCGACATCGACCGGCATGGCTTCGATTCCAAGCAGCGAATAGGTTTTTAACTTGGCGAGCACGGGCGTGAATCCTTGTTGAATGAACCATGAGAATTGGGCTAATAGCATACCAAGGTCCAAAGCCGTTTTGGTATGAGGGAAGGCAATCGGAGTGTCGGCAAAACGAAATGATCTTGCGAATTGGAACATGACTAATTAAGCTGCAGCCAGACATTCTATGGGCCGAATAACCATTTCAGGACGGAAATCATGAAAGGAGTCGTTTTTACTGAATTCATTGACATGGTTGAGGACGTCTACTCACCAGAGATGGTCGACACTCTATTCGACTCGGTCACTCTCCGTTCCGGAGGAGCCTACACGTCCGTCGGTACCTACGATCATAAAGAGCTCGTAGCCTTGGTTTCTGAGTTATCCAAGCAGACTGGTACCGAGATTCCTGAACTCTTGAGAACATTTGGCAAGCATCTTTACAAGAGCTTCGAAACCAAGTATCCGCAGTTTTTTGATGGAGTGCCTGATACCCTCACGTTGCTAGAGCGAGTTGATGGGCACATTCACGTTGAGGTTAGAAAGCTATATCCTGACGCGGAATTACCAAAGTTCACGACCCGACGCTTGCCCAATGGTGACTTCGAAATGCATTACGATTCGACTCGGCATTTTGAAGAACTCGCATACGGACTGATTGACGCAAGCATCCAGCGTTTTTCGGAGGCAATTTCTATTGAAATGACCTCAACGCCCGAGGGGGCTGTCTTTACTTTGAAACGCACTTAGGCTGCCACCAATGTCCGACCAAGAACACTTACTCCGGCGGATTGAACGAGAACGGCAAGCCCGCAAAGAGGCGGAACTGCTACTCGAACTAAAGAGCCTAGAGCTTTACAAGATCAACCAAGACCTGCAGGCATCTCGGGATGATTTGGAGAGACGTGTCGAGGAAAGGACTAAGCAGCTCGCTGAGGCCGCTCGCAACGCCGAAGCTGCAAACCAGGCCAAAAGCGAATTCCTGGCAAACATGAGCCACGAAATCCGAACTCCGATGACAGCGATTCTTGGCTTTTCAGAACTGCTTCTCGACAACAGTAACGACATCTCCCTCAACCAAATTGGTATCGATGCCGTTCAGACAATAAAAAGAAATGGGGAGCATCTGCTTGGAATGATCAATGACATTCTCGACTTGTCAAAAATCGAAGCGGGCAAAACAGAGCTCGAGCTGCGACCATGCTCATTACGTGAAATCGCAGAAGACGTCTGTCAATTGATGCAGGTTCGGGCCGATGCCAAGGGGCTCTTGCTTCAACTCAAACACGAAGAGCCCATCCCCGAGCAGGTGCTGACAGATGAAACGCGTATACGGCAAATACTAGTGAATCTCGTCGGCAATTCGATCAAATTCACAGAACAAGGTTCTGTTCAGTTAGTCGTACGAACATCTTTATCGCAGCGTGAACGGATCGAGTTTGAAGTGTTTGATACGGGAATCGGAATGACGCTCGAGCAACAAGAACGTCTTTTTCGCCCTTTCACACAAGCAGACACCTCGATGTCCCGAAAATTTGGTGGTACGGGACTTGGACTTACTATTAGCAAACGCCAAGCAGAAATACTTGGCGGGGGACTGCGCATTGTTGATTCGAATCCGAACGTTGGAACTCGATTTGAGGCGTGGATAACTGCAACAGAAGTTACCCGAGCAAGCCTTGACGAAAACGAATTGCCCCCCAACGGGTCAAAACTAGGTTCCAGCGGTATCCGGGAAAAAATATTTAAAAATACGTCAACGTCGAGCAAAGAAAGCGATGTGCCGCCAACGCTCGATGGCCTCAGGATCTTGCTCGCGGAAGATGGCTTGGATAACCAGCGATTGATTTCCCATGTCCTGAAAAAAGCGGGCGGCAATGTGACGGTTGCGGAGAACGGTCGAGCGGCGATTGAGGCAACAAACTCTGCTAATACGTCAGGACACCCCTTCGACGTAATCCTAATGGACATGCAAATGCCGGTGCTCGATGGTTACCAATCTACAACAGAATTGCGTACCGATGGCTACGGTGGTGTGATTATCGCATTGACGGCTCATGCGATGAGCGGTGATCGAGAAAAATGCGTGGCAGCAGGCTGCAACGATTATACTACCAAGCCAATCAAACGCTCGGAGCTCATTTCCATGATTGCGTCTCATTGCCAAGATAAAATTTCTTCTTCAAACGCGTGCAAATCCAATTCATGAAAAAGATTCGACGTTCGATTGGTGTTCTTACCAGCGGCGGTGATTGCCCGGGCTTGAACGCAGTCATTCGCGGCACGCCCGCTGGATTGGCCCAGGCCGCTCGCCTTTCTGTGGTCATGGTGAACAGCAATTAATAACTCAAGCCGTTTGAAGCCGGTACACCAGGGCCTTCCTTATTTTTTGGCGGGCTGGCGTTTGGCGGTGAAGTCGATTTCGCCTTCGTTGCCATCCAAGTCGTATTTGATATTTCCCTTTAGGTTGTGGCCGTATGGACGTCCAGAATAATCGGCTCGAATCTTTCGCCCTTGGACCGTTGCGTCAACGCGAAACTCTAATTTGTTGTCGCGGATTTTGAGGTCGGTCACATCAACGACGGTTCCTTCGGCAACGGTATACTTTCCTTGCAATGCGTCGCCTGATTTTGTGATGATAATGGAGGGCTCGAGTTTATTACCGTCTGCATCGATCACGATATTCCATTGTCCGACGGCATCATCCAATTTGACGGAGCGTTTCGGAGTCCACGGGTACTCTTCGGTGGTTACGACAACGGTTCCTTCGAGATCGTCCTTCTTGACTTTGCCGACGAATTCGAGCGAAACGGTTTGGTCCTTATACTTGTACTCGACGACACAGGATACTTGATTGTCTTTTAGCTTCGCATCTTTAACGACGGTGGGCTTTCCGAGAATGCCCTGAAATGTGCCCGTTACTTTACCCTCATCTAAATTCAGTGACAGTGAATCTTCCTGCGTTTTTCCCTCGAATTCGTAGCTCCATCGCCATGTTCCAGATGGATCCGAGGCTGAGCTTTGAGCGGCTGCGAACGATGCGGTCAATGAAAACAAAACCACTGGAATGAACTTAAGAATCGCATGAACTTGCGACATAGTGAATACCCTAAAGATGAGTGGAAGGAAATGAAGGAGCTGATTGGAAACTGCTACCAGGCATTGAGCAATCGGCCCATTATAGATGCAATTTCATTTCCTTGCACCAACCAATTCATGGCTTGGGAGGACGAGGCACAGGGAGGGCGAGGCGCAGGGAGGGCGAGGCGCAGGGAGGGCGAGGCGCAGGGAGGGCGAGGCGCAGGGAGGGCGAGGCGCAGGGAGGGCGAGGCGCAGGGAGGGCGAGGCGCAGGGAGGGCGAGGCGCAGGG
>JAPLNL010000061.1:0-19519 GCA_026692905.1 Planctomycetota bacterium | reverse complement strand
GGGGGGGGAGGCACAGGGGGGGCGAGGCACAGGGAGGGGGGGGCACAGGGGGGGCGGGGCACAGGGGGGGCGAGGCACAGGGAGGGCGAGGCACAGGGAGGGCGAGGCTCCTGCCGAGCCATTACACGCGAAGTTGGGCTTGGGCCCAACTTCGCAACATGCTTGCTGCGCTAACGCAAACGGGGATTTCAATCTACCCTAGCACGACGCGCAAGCTAGTGAATCTACTACCCTAGCACGACGCGCAAGCCAGTGAATCTACTACCCTAGCACGACGCGCAAGCCAGTGAATCTACTACCCTAGCACGACGCGCAAGCTAGTGAATCTACTACCCTAGCACGACGCGCAAGCTAGTGAATCTACTACCCAAATCACTAGCTTGCGCGTCGTGCTAAGGTAGTTTTCATTGTGCCGCTCGCCGAACCAAGAACACGAGGCGGAACCTCGAAAGTAGTGCGTCCCAGTCAGATCCCTGGAACGAGGGTGAATAGCCGCCTGAAGCCGGTACACCAGCGCACGCTCTGCGAAGCGTAAGCCTACCGATCGGCAAACATCTTCAAGGCGTCCAAAACGTCTATCAATTGCTTTTGAGAAATATCTGCCCACTTGCTTGCGCGATGACGGACAATGCTCAGCTTGAACTGTTCCATTGCGTCCGAAACGTCCGGTGGAAGATCAGGTAAGCCGACAAATGGGTTCCCTTGTTCCTTCGATGCATCAAACGATTCCGACTCGAAAGGTGGATCGCCAGGTTGGGACTGGCCTGCCATCGACGGTTCGGAATCTTCCTCGCCGAAATCGGGACCTTCTGCGAGCGGTCCGCTCGACTCTGCTCGGTCTCTTTTTTCTCGATCGAATTCTTCGTCCGCTTCAGCCGTTAGCGCATCGAAATCATCGTCTACTTCCGAAGTGATCAGCTCTTCGTCTTTCGGGCCATTCTTCGGGTCCCCACCACTCGACTCCCAACGGGTTTTCCGCATTTCGGAGATGCTCCAATGGCTTCGCATGGCTCCCTCGAGCCATAACTCTGCATCATCCCAATCGATTGCCGCCAAAAAATGGCTCCAGTACAGTCCGGGATAGCTAACACAAGTTGGACCGAATCGTTCGTACACACGCCGCAACCGTCCGACGTGCTGGCTGGTCACTGCGCCCACCTGCTTGGTCCATGTTTCATCGCTGAAGCTGCTGGGCGACGCGTCTGCGGCTATCAAAGCAGATCGCCATTCAGAGATGATCTTGCCCTTTTCCCAGTTCGTTTGGCTGATCAGAGTGTTCCACTGACCGACAAAGGGCGCTGTTACCGTTTGAGCCTGCGGGTCGAGGTCTGGCGACGCCTCAATCGTCAAGGCGGCATTTTCAACAGGCGTGTCGACATTGTTCAAGAATGCTGGAGGTGGTGTCATATGCAATCGTTGCAGGAGGTAGGATTCTGTCTCGCTTCCGGCTCGCATACCCACGAGCGCGGTGACGTTCAGTCAAGAGAGTACAGCATGGGACTTGGTTAACCAACGACCTAACACCATGAACTGGCATGAATGATTTGCAAACCGATCAGGACGTGTCACTTAGGGAAACTTTTAGGGCGTCAAAGCCAATTCTGACACCGAATCGCCTATGTGCATAACCCGTCGATAGCGTTGGCACAGATCTAGGGCTGCATCCTCCCAATTCGGGAAGTCAAAACGGAAGCCAGACGAAAGCAAGCGACCGGGTACAACACGGCGGCTCTTAAGAACCAATTCGCTCTCTGTCCGCATCAAAAAAGTGCCGATCTCAATCATCCACTTTGCCGCGGGTAGCCCTAGCTTGATTCCCCAAGCCATCCGCAAAGCTCGCATAAACTCCGCGTTCGGAAGCGGATTGGGCGACGCCAAATTAATCGGCTCTTGGCAAGAGTGACCCGCTAGCGATTGGCTGCGTAGAGCTCGGTATAGGTGAGTGCCCATGCATCGATAAGCTCGCGAAACTTATTGAGATCGACTTCACCTAGCGGTTGATAAAAACTACGAGTCATGAGTTCTCGGTTGGCGATTGTTCCTTTCGCCTGAAGATCGAGAATAAAGAACTCGTTGACTGGTCGTACAACCATTTCAAAACGACTGTACTTGTTCTTTCGTTGGCCGCGCTCCATGATCAAATCATCGCGGATGCAGGCGGCTCCCCAGCCAGCGTCGCCAAAAACCGTCGTAAACTGGAACCCAGGAAACAAGTCAGCCACTTTCTTGATCACCGATTCGATACGATCCGAGAGCTCAAGCCGAGACTTGCTATGTAAACTTCGAAACTCTTCGGTTTCGATGCGTTTGCGTTCAGCTTCGGTTTGGGAGTGATTCGCGCGGTTTGCTCCGCGCGCAGCGGCTTGTTTTAGCTTTTCGTCGAATTCAGACATGCGTTTCTCAAGCAGAAGTGTCAGAAGCGTCGCCGCTCTGTGTGGAATCTACGCGGTTTGCAACACTTTCGCTCGAAGGCTCTGCTGGGGTTGGGGCCGATTCGGTAGTTTCCGGTTTTTGCGGTACAACCTTTTCGACTTCTTGCCGAACAACGACTGGCTCGTCCTTTTCTTTCTTCATGAATTGCAACAAGTCAGAGAAAGAGCGAAGCGGTTCCTTGCCGGTTTGCATCGCGTCGGTGATCGGAGTGACCGGCTTGGGTGGCTCAACGCGGGCTGGCCGCCGCGTCCCTTGGTCTTCATTCCTGGAATTGCCTCGATTTCGATCTCGATCTCGGTTATTGTCACGTCCAGTTGGCCGCCCACCGCGGTTATCTCCGCCTCGACTGTCTCCGCCCGGGCGATTGCCGCCGCCGGATGGGCGGTTACCGCCTCCAGGTCCGCGTCCGCGATCGTTGCCAGCGCCGGCAGGCATCGGGCTGCGATTCTCAGCTGCCGGAGGTCGCCCCTCACGCGAACCTTGATTTCGATCATTGCGTTGATTGCGATTGTCGCGGCCTACATTTCCTCCTCGATCTTGCGAGCCTTCTTGGTTTTGAGCATCGCGGCGGGAAGGTGTTCCTGGTGGAATCGCCGTCAGCGAAACACGCTTCTTCTTTTCGTCAACGTTCAACACCCAAACCGGCACCAAGTCGCCGACTTGAACGAATTGATGTGGGTCTTCGATAAAGTCTGGCGCCAAACGACTGATGTGAATCAAACCACTGCACTCTGGCCCCAAGTCGACAAACACACCAAAGTCTGCAACGCCGATCACCAACGCCTGAAGCATTGTACCGCTTTGCAGCGCATCGAGTTTCGGAACCTTGCTCAATAGCGGGATAGGGTATTGGAAATCTCTGCTGTCCGTAAAAGCAAATTGCAAGCAATTCGCAACTCGCTTCATCTTTTCCCGGCCAACTTGCCAGCTTCTTGCCAGTCGTTCGACATCGATGGTGTGTGTTGGACGCTCCATAGGTCCCGATGGAATGGGAGGCATCGGAACCATGATTCGAGGTGGCTGAGCTGGAGAGGCCTCAACCGATTCACTGGCTGATTCAGCAGCAGGTGTTTCGACAGTTATTTCTGGTGCCGCATCCGTTGTCGGAGGCTCATTTATCGGAACCTCATTCGAAGCATCTGCCGTTTCGCCAGCAGCGGTCCCTGCATCGGTCGATTCGATTTCGGCGTCTGTTGGCGGAGTCATGTCGACCTCGGACTCAGCACTCGCATCCGACTCAGCAGACTCGTCCCTAGATGGTTCTGACAGATCAATCGACTCGCCAAAGGGTTGTGTCTCAACTTGCTTTGCGTGTTCAACGATGGCAGCTGCGGTCGCGACCGCAAGCTGAGCATAGTCAGGTTTGTTCCAGTTGGCTGGACAGGAGGCAGGCAATGCCAGGCTTGCATGGGCAACCAATCGCTCGGCCAAACGGTAGTCGTCCGGATGGATCGTCGTTCCGTCGAGTGGTTCTGTACTTCCGAACACTTTGATGAAACCAATGGCTTGACGTGCTTGCATCTCGGTCAAATGCTCTCGCAGCACTGTCATCAGCGCTTCGCGATTGACGATCTTGTCGTCATGGCAAGCTTTTACGACGGCCTTGGCGGCCTCGGTGCTCATGCCAGGAATTCGCTTCAAGACATCGGTGTCCGCATGGAATACATCCACGCCCGCTTGAGTGATCGCGGTGGATACAGCATCTTGCAATGCGGCTTCCAATTCACGTTGAGGCAACTCACGCTGATACGAACCGAGACGCAATCGAACCGGATCGACCTTCAAAATCTGCTTGAGCGGATCCTGCAGTCGCAGAGCCAACCACACAGCGGCTCGGTGCCGACGCGAAATATTCGGCAGCTCGACCAAGCAACCGCGCGACATGCAATACGCGTCTGCCCCAGCCCGATCGACCATCGTCCAATACAGCGAGCCCTCGGACGATTGCTTGAGCAACTCCGATACGGTATGGATCAAATAGCGACGAGCAGGCCCGTTCGAGATGGCCATGAGCGTAACTTTGTGTTCATGGATCCATTGCCCGAGCGACACCACATTTTGAGCAACGACATCGGCTCGATTGCTATTGCAAGGGATTTCGTTGGTGAACACAACTTTTCCGTCCGCGTCCACAATGGCAACCGCGGCCATCTTTGGCCCGATCGCGTCGATGATCAGGATTCGGTGACCATGCACTGGACGCTGCAGGAGCGAGGCTTGCAAATGAACGACAGCCGCTTCGGTCAAATCCGTGTGCGCGTCCTCTTCCAAGATGCTCAAAACATCTTGATGAAGTCGCGGCAATATGTGGTTGCGAAGGCCATCTTCGGCAACTTCCAATAGCCAGTGATGCATTGGATGGCGACCGGGGCAAAGCGACTCTCGGCACGCTTGAACGAGTGGACGCTCGTCGTAATGAAACTGCAGCGAGACGATTTGCGAACGTTGACCGCGGGACAACATCAAGATCTGATAAGGCGTTAATGCAGTCAGAGGCTTCTTCAGTTTCGCGTAGGATTCCAAGATGCTTCGAAGCCACTTGCGGCGTCGTTGGCGCGGAGACAATTGCTTGTCCGAAAGAGTCTTTGTCTTAATCCCTTTGCCTTGCTTCCGCCCTTGATGAAACTCAGCAATCAATGGCGAAACCGCATCGGGAGCAATTGATGAAGCTTCGATGGCCGTTGCTTCGACTTGTTCCGAAACGACATCGCTCGCTTCCGGTGCCGAGCTCGCAGGTTCAGCACTCTCAATCGAAACAGAAGGGCTTTCGATCGGTGTAACTGTTTGTTCGGAGGAGTCTGCAGGTTGTTCGGAGGAGTCTGCAGGTACAACCGATTCCATGCCGGCGGTTGCCGCCGAAGTCGGTTCCGCGGCGGACAGAACTGGAGCCACAACTGGTTGTGACGGAGCGTTCGCTTCCGCACGTTCCAATTGCTTTTCTGCATCGCTCCCTTTCGGAGGATCAGGCAATACCTTGACGGAGATCCCAGCCTTCCGAAGAAGCGATCTCTGTAGTTCTTGCATGAGACGCACATCTTCGCTCAGCAAAAAAACCATCCAGCGTTTGGTTTGCTCCAAAACATCGGCGGCTTGTTCCAGCGGGACACTTGCAACCTCAGCGATCCATGGGAGCAGGTCTTTCGGAGCATCCCCCTGCATGGTCAAAATCGCTTGGCCGACGGTTTCCACTTGCGGACACTTTTCCGAAATGGTTCGGGAGTTCTTACGAGCACGGAGATGGCGAGTGACCGTGTCAACCTGAGAGATCGTGTTGGCTTGCGAAACGACCGAGGCAACGGTTTCGTTCCACTGCTGTTCTCGGTCCAGGGTCTGCTGGACCTTTTCTTTGTGCGCTTTCAACGACTCGGAATAATTCTGAGCTCGGCGTAGAATCGACAAAGTCTGTTCGTCGATGTTACCCAGTTCGTCCGGTCGGTAATTCGCTAGGTAGTTCGGTTCGTACCCTTGGTTGAGCAACTCGATGGGGAACTTGAGCTGGTCTTCTGGAAGGCGCATGTACCGCGCAATCGCTTGTAGATCTTTCATAAGGCAAACCGGTTCATTCCACGAATCACGTTGGTTCTAAACACGTGACGACGTCACCGTGCTTAGAGGCCGAAATCGAAGTTTGAAGTCCTTCATGTAAATGGGTGTCGTTATGCACATTGGTGCAAAGTATTGCATGCAAGCAAGCTAAGACTGGGAATCTAGGGGAGACGCCCCCAATTGTCAAGCTTTCCCTTGATTTCCCCAGGTTTCGAGACGTCCGATCCGCGAAAAGAGTCCGTTTGGGGATATTGCTAAGAGTTTTTGGTGAAATTTGCCGAAATGACTCAAGCGTTAAAGTCCGCCCAGTCGATCCAAAACCACACAGATTGTTTCGGTTAATGAAGTACCGTATCCTCCAAATCAAGAATTCTTTGTCTATGAACAAGCCAGTTTTTCGGGTTGTCGGTCTAGATCACGCTACCTGCGACAGCGAATATGATGGCGTTGAAACTTCGACCCAATCCACCAAAGTCGAATTATTCGAGGCGAAATTGGGGATCTATTCGCCGTGCGAGCCAGAATCCGTGACGATCCGGCTATGTGACCTGTTAGCCGCAATTCCATCGACTGCATCCAATCGCCTCGCCTGGGTCCAGGACTTTGCTGACGATCCTGTGGTCATTTCGAAGGATCTTTACGAGGTGCTTTTGACCTACAAGCGGATGAAAAACGCCGCATGAGCACCCATGAGAAAGCGTTAGCACGACGCGCTAGCTAGTGAATTGGGTAGAAATCACTAGCTTGCGCGTCGTGCTACAAAACACTAGCTTGCGCGTCGCGCTACTAGGTGTGTTCGCCCCCCGGCCGTCGCCTAAAAGTTGCAATTTCCGTGCAAAGCAGATAGCTACTGCCAAGATCGAACCTCATCCGCTACAATTTTGTCGATTCTGAGAAGACTTTAGCAATCCCAGACGCCAGCAGGTAATCCGACGCGGAAGCGAGGAACATTTCTCCGGACGCTCGAACCACTATAAACCTTACGTCGTTCCAAATTTTCATCCATGAATCCCAAATCAACGTACTTTCCGCAAGTGATTATGATTCCCCATCGCGATTAGGCCTCGGGGATCCTGGAACGTGCGAGCAGCATGAGTGGATTGCAAAACATAACCCCTGAAGCCGAAATCAAGGCTTCAGGGGTTTTTTCGTTATCAAGACGTTACACCTAACCAAAACAAATCATCATGTCGGCTCGTTCTATCCATACCTACGACACTACTCTCCGCGACGGAACCCAAGGGGAAGGCGTGAGTCTTTCTCTTCAGGACAAACTCAATATCGCGGTCCGGCTTGCTGAAATGGGGATCGATATGATTGAGGGGGGCTATCCGCTCTCCAACGAAAAGGACACATTGTTCTTTCAAAAAGTCCGATCGCTACCGATGGGCCAAAGTCTAATCTGCGCCTTCGGTATGACACGGCGAAGGGGAGTCGCAGTGCAAGATGACCCGGGCATGAAAGCCCTTGTCGCGGCCCAAACTCCCGCCATCACCGTCGTCGGTAAATCCTGGGACTTCCATGCAATCAATGTCCTTGGCGTTTCATTGCAAGAAAACCTCGACATGATCGGTGAAAGCGTTGCTTTCTTGGCCAAGTACGCTCAAGTGGTCTACGACGCAGAGCATTTCTTCGATGGCTACAAAGCCAACCGCCAATACGCTCTGCAAGCCATTCAATCGGCCGCATCCGCTGGAGCAAAATGGATCGTCTTTTGCGATACCAACGGAGGAACGCTGCCCGAAGAAGTCGCTGCAATCGTATCCGATGCACGAAAGTCATTGTCCGAAACCTCGGTCCGCTTTGGAATCCATTGCCACAACGATGGTGACCTGGCTACCGCCAACTCGCTCGCGGCAATCGATGCCGGCTGCGAACAAGTCCAAGGAACCATCAACGGGATCGGCGAACGCTGCGGCAACGCCGACCTGGTGACCGTTCTCGCAAACCTGCAGTTCAAGAAAAAAGGTTACTCCGTTCTCGGCGGCCGATCGCTCGAACACTTAACCGAACTCTCCCGCTACGTTTACGAAACGGCCAATCTGCAATTGCGAAGCGGCCAGCCCTTTGTCGGGCGAAGCGCATTTGCGCACAAAGGTGGCATGCACGTCCATGCCGTCAACAAATTCGCTCATACTTACGAGCACATGGATCCAGCCCTCGTCGGTAACGAACGCCGCATCTTGGTCAGTGAACTCTCCGGACGATCCAACATCTCAGCCCTAACCGCCGATCATAAGTTGCCCGATGATCGCGCCGTTCTGGACAAAATCCTCGCGGATGTCGTCGCGAAAGAAAACCAAGGTTACCAATTCGAAGCGGCCGAGGGTTCGTTCGACCTGCTCGTCAAACGCTGCCTCGGCTCGTACGTCGAGCATTTCAAAACCATCAAATACCAAATCCTGTCCGGCGACTTGGACATCGAACGCAACCAAACCTACGCAGAAGCGATCCTCAAGGTACAAGTCAACGAAGAGACTCGCGTTGAAGCTGCCGAAGGTCACGGGCCCGTCAACGCCATGGACGCGGCCCTTCGCAAAGTCCTATTGCCGTTCTACCCGAATCTGGACTCCATGCGACTCGTTGACTTCAAAGTCCGCGTGGTCAACGGAGAAGCAGGCACGGCAGCTCGCATTCGAGTCAACATCGAAAGCGCGGACGACCACGACACATGGCGAACCATCGGCGTCAGCGAAAATATCATCGAAGCCAGCTGGCATGCTTTGGTCGATGCCGTCGAATACAAACTCAATAAGACAAATCCAAGCTAAGCATATTACCCTCAACCTTACCGAACCAACCTTCAAACGGGAGGGTGAGGCTCCTGCCGAACCACAGCGTCACCGGCTCGGCAGGAGCCTCGCCCTCCCGATCAATGAATTGCCCTCCCAATAGCCGCTTCTGAAATTCCAAGCGGCCTTTACTAACACTTCATTCATTCATTCATTCATTCATTCATTCATTCATTCATTCATTCATTCATTCATTCATTCAATCAATCAATCAATCAATCAATCAATCAATCGCACCCAAATCCAACAAACATGAACGCTGAAACCCACGAGATTCCCAATCGATTCGATTTCGCAGCAAGCGCAACGGAAATTTACGACAGCTGGCTAAAGCACGGCTGCTTCAATGCGGACGTGGACAAAAGCAAGAAGCCGTTCACCATCGTCATCCCACCTCCCAACGTAACCGGCGCCTTGCACTTGGGACATGCGCTGAACAACACCCTCCAGGACATTCAGATTCGTTTGCACCGCATGCAAGGCTACGTCGCACTTTGGATGCCAGGCACCGACCACGCTGGAATTGCAACGCAGGCCGTTGTTGAAAGACGCCTCAAGGAAGTTGAAAACAAAACCCGACATGACCTCGGAAGAGATAAACTCGTCGAACGCATTTGGGAATGGAAAGAACAATACGAAAAACGCATTCTCGGCCAATTGCAACGCATGGGCTGTTCTTGCGATTGGCGCAGAACCCGATTCACACTGGACGAAATGTGCGCCAAAGCGGTCCGAACGACCTTCTTTGACTTGTTCTCAAAGGGTCTTATCTACCGAGGCAAACGCTTAGTAAACTGGGATGCTTATTTGCAAACCGCCGTTAGCGACGACGAAGTATTTACCGAGACCGTGAAAGGGAACTTCTTTCACTTGCGGTACCCGTTTGATTCTCCTCAGCCAGGTGAGCCCACCTTCGTTACCGTGGCGACAACACGTCCAGAAACCATGCTCGGCGATACTGCGGTTGCCGTCCATCCCGATCCCGTTGCAGCCCTCGATAAGCACGAGCGATTGCTTCAAGAGAAATTGCAAGCGGCGACGGCCAAGGATCAACCCGCAATCCAATCGCAGTTGGACGAACTCGCCGCTCGAAAAGTTGAGGTATTGCCGCAACTGGTCCTGCTCGCGCAGATGGCTCGAGACGGACGCAAGCTTAGGTTGCCTCTGACCGATCGAGAGATTCCACTGGTAGCTGATGTTTGGGCCAAACCAGAGCTCGGTAGCGGCTGCGTCAAGATCACTCCGGCTCACGATCCGAATGACTACGAAGTTGCGTTGCGCTGCTCATTGCCGATGATCAATATCATGAATCCAGACGGTACCATCAACGAGAACGGCGGTAGCTTCGTTGGCTTGCCTATGGCCAAGGCACGCTTGAAAATTGTCGAGGCACTTGATGCGATCGAGCTTTTGGAGAAAACGGAAGATCGAGAAATCGAGTTGAAGCATAGCGATCGAAGCAAGACCCCAATTGAGCCTTACTTGGCCGACCAGTGGTTCGTTCGAATGGAGCAACTAGCTCAGTCCGCCATGGATGCTGTGACAAATGGCGACGTCAAAATTTTCCCGCCTCGCTACGCAAGTGGCTATCTCGATTGGCTCGGCGAAAAACGAGACTGGCCAGTCGGGCGGCAACTTTGGTGGGGCCACCAAATACCGATCTGGAGTCGATCGTTTGAGTTGCCAGCTGACGCTCAATCGCTCAAGTTCAAGATCGAAGCCATGCCAGAGCTTTCCGTAGGCTTGATCAACGTATCAATCGAAGAGCCATCCACCGTTCACGTTTGCATTCGCAGCGAAGATGCTGGGCTCGAAACGAAACTGCAATCGCTTGGACTTGTTCGGCAAGCAGACGTTCTTGATACGTGGTTCTCGTCTGCCTTGTGGCCTCATTCGACCCTCGGCTGGCCAGAACAAACCCCTGAACTGGAGTACTTCTACCCGACGAGCACACTCATCACTTCGCGTGACATCATCACCCTTTGGGTTGCACGCATGGTTTTGATGGGGCTCAACAACATGGGAAAGGTTCCATTCCAAGAAGTCTTCATTCACCCTAAGATTCTCGATGGCTACGGCGAGACCATGTCCAAGAGCAAGGGAAACGGAGTCGACCCACTGGATGTGATTAATAAGTTCGGACCGGATGCTTTGCGATTTGGATTGACGTGGCTGTGCACCGAGACGCAGGACGTGCGTATGCCGGTCCAATTCGAATGCCCACATTGCGAAGCGTTGGTCAACCAAACCAAAGATAACCGTTCCAAGCCACTCGTTCTCTGCGACAAGTGCAAGAAGTCTTTCTCAACACAGTGGGCGGAAACCGAATCGGATAAAGCGCAGCCGAAAGCACCCGTCGTTAGCGAGCGATTTGAAGTTGCTCGTAACTTCGTCAATAAATTGTGGAACGCTTCACGTTTTGTCATGATGAACCTCGAAGGCTTCCAACCGACCAAAGTCGACTTTGACAATTTGCCATTGGAGGATCAATGGATTTTGTCGCGTCTAGCCACAGTAACCAAGACGGTCCAATCCGAGATCAAGCTGTTCCGCTATGCCGAGGCTGCCAGGGCCGTTTACGATTTCGCATGGGACCACTTCTGCTCGCTATACGTTGAAATGGCTAAGCCGCGATTGCAAGATCCTGTGGCCCGACAACTCGTTCAACAAATTCTTGCCCATTGCCTGGATTCGATGCTGCGTCTGCTCCATCCAATTATGCCGTTTGTAACCGAATCGATTTGGCAACAGCTTGCTCGATTCGCCCCAACGCGTGACTTGCACTCCGATACGCCGCCGAGCCAGTGGGTGATCTTGGCTCCCTGGCCAGCCGTTCATGACGAGCACATTCGCCCTAAAGTCGAGAAGCAATTTTCACATTTCGTAGACATCTTGGGCGCGATCCGTGAAATTCGTTCGCGACAAAACATTGGTCCCAAAGAGTCGTTGAAATTCTGCGTTCGTTGCGAACCCGCGATGAAACAACTGCTTGCACCGATGGCGACCTTTATTGAGAGCATGGCCGGAGCAACCGCAACCGAGTGGAGTACGTCTCCAACCGCGCCGTCGATCAACGCGCACATCGGCATTGAACAAATGGATGTCTATGTTGATTTAACACAATTCATCGACGTGGCTGCGGAAATCTCTCGTAACGAAAAGCTACTGAGCAATCTGGTCAAACAGATACAGGGAAAAGAAGGCCGACTCAACAACGAGTCCTTCGTTAGCAGAGCGCCTGCAGACATCATCGAAAAAGAGCGCCAAGCGTTGAGCGAGCTCGTCTCGCAAAGAGATGCCGCCGAGCAGGCGATTCTGAAACTGAAGAAGCTGTAGACTCATCGAATGAGTCTTTGAGTGAAACAAGCAAATTAGCCGGCGGGTGTAAACATTTTTGCATAGTCAATTCCGTTGGTAACCTTAGGGAGGGCGAGGCTCCTGCCGAGCCAACGGTGCAATGGTTCGGCAGGAGCCTCACCCTCCCGAGCAACGAATTGCTGAGGTAAACTCGTTGGAAACATGTTTGCCGCGGTGCACTTCAACCTCCCCTAGCTACGCTCGACCCTCCCAGCGGGAGGGTCGCTAGACCGGTCTCTCTCTTAGAGGGCAACAAGGGGCGAGGGCCGCAGGCTTCTAAAACTTCCAACGGATTTCCGTCCGTGTGCCATAAATATCCGGTGCGTTGTCGAACCAACCATTCATCAAATCGACTCGCCAAATGAGGCGATTGTTGAGCGCGGTTTGATAGCGCGTTCCCACCGCGTATTCCGGTCCAGCGGCAGCGCTCAAGTCTGGATCGCCATAGGTGTCGAGCGAAGCAAATTCGAGCACCAGTTGCTTCCGGAAGTCAGCGCTCATCAAGTTGATTCCAACCGCCCCTCCGTACGAATTCGATCCAGTGGCGTTCAACGTAGGATATCCTGTCAGGCCATCGGTCTCAAAGTTGATACCGGTATTGCGAAGGATGCCCCCTGAACCACCGGCTCTAGCGACGCTCTGAGGTCGGCCACTGCCAACGAAAAAATTCCAATAGGGAACAATGGTGCTGGGTTGCGAGGAAATCAAACTGTTTTCAAACAACAGCAACGCACCATCCGCAGACCGACTTAACGCCGGCCCCGATTGGCCGATGTTGCCTATGAGTCGTATCGAATTAGAGATTCTGCCAAAGTAACGACGCGTGTAAGCGATGGCCGCGTTGTGGTACGATCGCCCTAGTCCGTCGAGATCGTCCAAGTACGCATAATCGGATTCAATGTAGCCGTTGTACGCTTCAATAAACCAAGCGGTGCCGTATACTGCCGCCGCGTTGTTGTCATTGTTGAAGGCTGGACTGGTTATCTGATTGAAACCTGCAAAAAAAGTAGCGTCGTAGTTTGCCCAGTTCAGAGCCTTGCTGTGTCGCCACGGACTGCCCAGCGCAAAGCCTGCAATCGCATCTTCCATCCAGATTCCATTTTGATACAGCAGTGGAACGAGCCCGCAGGTGAAAGGTAAGTCAAAAGGTGCGTCATCCCCAAGCCAGCTTCCGGTGATCGCGCCTAAGTCTCCCTCGAAGAAAGCTGTGTCAACTTGTGCATCTAGCTCTTCGACAAAAACGATGTTGTTATTGCTGAAGTCGAGGCGTGTGAATTGACCGTTGTGGTCCAGCGGTCCCGTGAAGAGGTGAAACCGTTCTGTCGAAGTTAGCCGCAAGTCCATGTCCAAGTTCAATCGATTTGCCCAGGTTCGAACCGGCTTTCCATTGTTGCGATGAACACCGACACCATTTCGGTAATCACCGTAGACGAGAAACGACGGAGTTAACAAATTGACGTCGCTAAAAACGGGAACACCGGGAGCGTACATTCCGCCAGTATAAAACGGACGTCCCCACTCGACCCAAGGACGTTGTGTGTCAATGGCTTGCTTGCCGTTGTAGGTTTCGATTTCGCGTTGCGGGTCCAGAGGTTGCGGTTCGTAGGGCACCGGCGCGAAGTCGGTGGGCTGATATGGAACGAGACACATCTGCTCGGTCATGACTGGCGTTGGGCTTGTTGATGTTGGCAATTGGCGAGAGTTTTGAAACAACCAGCGTTTTCGATTGAGGCGATCATGAAATGGTCGAAAATCGGCTTCCGCGAAGATCGACGTCGGATTGGAATACAATGGCTCCTGCATTCCAAGCGTCGACGCCTCAATGACATTCGATGAACTTGATCTGAGCAACGACGGAAAATCTGCAGCTCCACGAAAGGAGTCGGAATGCCAAGGAGGGTTTGCTTGGTTTGGTATCGGCACTTGTGGAGGAAGAATCGGAATCACTCCCTCGGTTCTATTGGGTCGATCCTCTCTGTTTTCCGCCCCAGGTTTTGCAGAGTGAATCGTGAGGGGGATCGAAAACGCACTCGAGGGAATGGATGATTCGAGAGCCTTTGGTAAATCTTGTGACGATTGTCCAACTGCCGACGTCGTCATTCCGTCGACGGTTGCAAGCCAAAGGATGGAACAAAGAAAGCGTGATATACCACCCAATAGGATCGAATGCGATCGCTTTTTCTTTTCTCGCATTGATAAAGAAATCCGTCTTCGCACCTTACCGCACCATAAATTCAGTGGAATACGGATGCACATCGATAATGCCTTCGTTCAATGAACGCTGCATATCTGGTGTGCCTTGACAGAACAAAAGAAAATAGGCAGGTTCCACTCGACTCCTCAGGCGAACACTGAGCCTGTATTTGCCTGGTTGGCAAAGCAGCTTACTTGGGATGGTGTAGTGCACGGTGCGAGAGTCCAACGGCGGTACACTGTGCGCCTCCATTCGAATGAACGGCGGGTGATTGAGGACGGTGTACGGAACGGCACCGGGCCGGAAGAACGGCAATGGATCGATATCCACAGGAACAGGAAGATACATTTCCCGTTCCGTACCTTTAAGATTAGTGATAAGGAACTTGGTTTGGAAATTGGCCAATTGGGTATCGCGTTGAAAGCGATTTGCTCGCACATCCAGCGAGTGCCAGTCGCATAAGTCGCCGTTGGTGTCCAAGTGGCCTGATTCCCAGAGGTGAGTCCCATCAGGGCCTATTAACACTGTGTTGAGCCAGAGTTGGGGCTGAGCACCAAGCGAACCGCTAGGCATATTGTGACCTTCGCTGGTATTGCTAATCACATAGCGTAGCTTCAAGTCGGTACCGACTCTCGCTGCTGTATCGAAAAAGGGACCATCGATTCGCCCACCGTTCTCCAGTGTTTGAGTAGCAGAGTCCCGCTTGATCGCAATAAGCTTTTGATTCTCATCGACGACTTTCCTCGCGTCGCGGCGTTCTTGCGCGGAACTCCAGGCAGGAGGAAAGATGTTTGCTAATTGACCCCGCGATACTGCGTTCTCAAAAGCTTCGGTACCCCAACCTTCTCGGTGATCAAACTCAAGCCATTGCTCAGCCGTCCAACGAAGTGATTTTTCGTTGTGAGGAAATATGCCGGGATGCGCTAGTGGGTAGCTAGGACCGTGGAAAATATGGTTAGAATGTTTGCGATTGGTGTTGATGGACTTTCCGTTAACCTCGGCGGCGGCGCCAACGGCATATCCGTCGGGCTTGCCTGGTACCGCTCCCATGTGGCAGTCTTGGCATGAGATACCTTTCTTGCAGGCTGGTCCAGAGCGATACTGTTGATAAACGACCTCCAGGGCGATACCCGGTTGCACTAAGACTTGGTGGCAGCCCGCACAAAAGGAACTATCTGAGAGTTGCTCGAACTTGATCGCCCCTCGGTGAATCGCTTGAAGTGGTCGTTTGTCGTTTGGGTCCGTTTTCACTTTGTAGTTATCAGCATCTGCAATGACCGCTGCTATGCCGTCGCCCCCCCAGCTTCCAACGACTGGATCGTAGGGGCTGCCGGTTTCGATACGTCGCTCACCGTTGACGCGACCATAACGTTCGATGACGCGGTGGCAAGCGACACAGGTAATTCCCTCTCGGAAAACTGCTGGTCCAGAAAATATCGGGGCTTCACGAGGGAAATCGGATTGGGTCGCAACCGGTGCGTGGCATCGAGAGCAAAAAGTTCCTGCGGTTCCTCGAAGCAAATCCGCCACTGCTTGTTCAAAGCGTTGAAACATGGGAGAAACGGCAGAATAAGCGTGACCGCTTACTCTCCACTCATCGTAGATTTTCTGATGGCATTTTGCGCAAGTCAAAGCCGATGGGTATTGTTCGTTTGCGAACGCTTCTTGGTGGGGGTCTACTGCAAGCTGGCCATCGGCTGGTGCTGGAACTTTCCTTTCCTGCCGCTGTTGCTCTTTGGCTGCATCAGGCCCCAAACTAGAAAGAGGGTCGACGGCGGCGTTGGGGGCCGATGATGGACCCAGCAAGTCATCATCATCGCGGCCGATCGCGAATCGATTGCTAACGGAGTGAATTGTGTTTCGGGGTCCTGCAGAACTTGTTGGATGCAGGGCTGAAGGGTTCGATTGCGTTGAACTAAGTTTGGAGTGAATCGAATGAGGCGCGTAGCGATTGACGATCTGCTTTGAATCTTGGGAATTTGCTGCATTGGGCTGTGCGATCAGCTGGACGTTTGGCTGATTAAGGAAAGACCTCATCGCTTCCGCATCAAACGGGTTTATCTTTGACGTTGAGCTTTGGATACTTGATGTGGAGGGCCTAGGAAGTTCGCGTAGCGGCGCCGCACCAGCGTTTGGCTGAGTGTTCATTGGCCAAGACGCTCCGTCCGGATTTGTGCAAATACCCGGTACTTGCGCTTGAACGGTTCGGAGTGACAAGAGCAATACGAACGCGAGGAGCGCAAGTCCGTAGGCACACCGGCGAAGTCCGGTGTGCAGTATCCACCGCTCGCAGTAGCAAGGTTCAATCGAAGGTTTCACGAAAAAAAGATAGCGTTGCACTGGTTGTCCTCTGAAGCGAGCAGAATCCACATCGTTGCCACAATAGGATTTGCATGCATCTTGGGATCGACAGGGACAAGCCGGATCGTCAGTAAAGAGACTAAAGCACGAACGAGCGTCAAATCAGGTAATCGCAACCCAAACAGCTTCGCTCCGCTAGCCCCTACTTTTTACGAAAACAGAGAATTTTTTCTTTCAAAAGCGTGGCCTCAACCGTGATTGATTCAAGATGGCAACCCACACTCGAGAGTAGCGGTGCATTGTGCCGTAAGACTTCGATTCGATGCGCTAAACTAAATTAGTCACGTAAAACAAAATGATAAATGCAACACCGGCGTACCGATGCAAAGTAAGTGCCGGCAACACGCGTGGCTATCTTCAGTTGGGTATGAGACGATTTAGCGTAGAAGTGCTAGAGGTGAGTCGTGATAGTTTTTGCGTGCGATTGCCGGAAGCGATTGCAAAGAAGGTCGGTGTAGGCAAAAAATCGAAGCTGATGTACCAAGAGATGCTTTGGAGCGTGCTTTGTACCAACAAATGGATTGGGGTGTCGAATCACGTCGATCTTGAATTCAAGCAGTTGGATGAATTGATTTTGCCAAAACTCAGAAGGTCAGCTCTTTTGGGAAAATCCACTCAAGGTATGTCGATTGGGCAAACGGCTCCGACTTTGCCGGCAGCGATGTTGGGTGCGTTTATTTTGGCAATTTTGATCATGCCCGCTTGGGGCGGCCAATGGGGAACCTCGGACAAAATTTGCGGACTGGTTTCAACCACGTGGACTGCATTGAGTGGTCTGGTAACGGGAAAGTAGCTAGCGCGTAGCATTCGCTGTCCGCTAGATCGGAAACCCATGGTTTCAGATGGCAAGGCTTGTCAAATAATCGATCCGCCTTGAAGAAACGTTCCGACGATCCGCTTTACCCTCTTATTCCGTCCGCCCTATTTGGAGCAAGAAAGCACGGTCTCTGCGATGGAAAAACCCAGAAGATTCAAGTGGTGTGAACAGAACTTGAGGCAAGGGCAATTGACGGGAAGGCAGATTTTCTATAAAAACAAACGAATGAAACGCACCCATGGCGCAACTGGATAGCGCATCGGTCTTCGGAACCGAGGGTTTCAGGTTCGAATCCTGATGGGTGTATTTTTTTTGATCTGCGAACTGATGCTGCCACTCCAGTTCGTTCAGAGTACTTCACAGGCCTCCACCATTTCGACCGTGAAAATCCCCTGATTTTTAAAGGGTTTGTGTGGAGTCGAGTCTCCCAAGGCTATCTCAGTGTGGTGCCGGTCCAGCTATTTCTCGGCCGGAATCTGGCCCAGACAACCGAAACTATCGTGCTCTCGCCTCCGAGAGGCGTTATAAGTTCATTCGCCGTTTGCTTCGGCTCCTCCGAACCGAATATGAAACAACATCTCCGGGTTAACAGCCATTGGCGATCTGTTTCGAAAATCATCGCTTCGATTTTCGGCCTTAGATTCTCGATCGCATAACGTGACGCCCTCTGTCTTTCGTCGTGTCGCGTCGTCGGGGTTTGTCGACAACCTGCCCCAACGGAAAAACGCCGCGACGTCGGGCGAACGTGGCGACGTTAACGTGGAGCTGTTTGAGACGTACTGACTAAAGAATCAGATTTGGTCGGTTGGCACAACTGCCTCAGTGCGATTGAGAAGATCGGTCCACATCGTTCGTTGGTCGCCCCAATCGTGCGTCTTGGCGATCGGCCTGACTTCGCGTTCCAGAATCCTGTCCCGACCACAGACAGTTCGGGGCAGGCCTAGAATCTTTTCTTGGATGTCCGGGGCGAGATTGTCGAGCCACATGATTTGCGACATCCGCGTCGTCGAGATTTGCCCGTAGTGGGCCAGTTCAGACTGATTAATGATGATCCCGTCGCGAACCAAGTCACGGCAGCGGTGGGCCAGGGCCAATAATCGGGTGATGCGTGGGATTCGACCTGTAGGCTTCACCACTGCCGGGCCATCTTCCAGGCTCTTGCTGCCATTGCGACGCACCTTGACGTGAAACGATCGGTTGATGGTCAGTTTTCCGTTCATGCCGTCACCTCCCGTTCGCTAGCCGACAGGCTTTGCAGGCCGGTGTCGTGGAAAGTGATTGCCACGTTGCCAGCGACACCGTCGAAATCAACGCGATCGATCAACAGCTTGACTAGGCGGACTTGTTCGCGTGGTTGAATGGTCTCCCAAAGCCCTTCAAAACTTCCTAATAGTCGCCTGACGTCGGCGGTATCGATGGACTGATCTTTCAGCGATTGTTGTTCGCACGCGATCGACTTCAATCGGTCCTCAGCGGCATCGATTCGCGTTTGAAGTTCGGGCAGTCCCGCCACGCGACGGCTATTTGTTAAGTTGGCGGCGATCGCTCGAAGCTTTTCATGATCGTTGCGAAGTTGTCGCCTTAATCCCATGCATTCGGATTCGAAGGCTTCCAGTCGCTGTTTGGACCGAAATTCAATTTGACCGATCGTCTGGTTAAGCAGGTCTTCGTCGGTGCCGATGGACTGGATCTGCTCGACGACGAACCGTTCGATCTCGCCAGCGGGGACCGATGGTGCAGGACACTCGGACCATCCGTTTTGCATCGCAGTGCCGCAAACGTAGTATCGATATCGTTTGATGCCTTTGCAGCTGTACGAATGTGTCATTGGCCGACCGCAAGATTTACACCAGATCAAGCCCTTCAAGAGCGCGTTGTGTTTGTTGCGTACTCCGGTGCCACCGGATTGGCCATTTGCTTTGAGTCGGATTCCCACCTGGCAAAACAAATCCGACGGTACGATCGCGTCATGCTCGCCCTGGTGCGTTTCGTCCTTGTATCGAATCTTGCCGATATAAG
>JAPLNL010000060.1 GCA_026692905.1 Planctomycetota bacterium | reverse complement strand
TGCCGTCGGCAACGAGACCATCAGCTCCAACAGGGTTACACCTCGGCGTCGATCGCTTGCCTTCATTGTACGCTTACTCGTCCCGAAGTTGGCGCAACATCGACTCGCTTTTGAAATGTGCCAGCGCTGATCAAAACGGAAATTCCCTGGTCGGGCATGCCGAATCGATCGAACGCAAGGGAAACGCTGGTTTGTTGCGTTGCCGGTTGCGCTGTGGTTGTCAGCGATGCGAACGCGGTTTGATAGGGCAAATCGCTGAGGGAGACTCTGTAGGGTTGGCTCGCTTGATTCATGGAATTGACTCCGCTGATCGTATAGCTGTGGTCGCTCATGGTGAACGCAATGGAACGGCTCGAATTGCTTTGTCTCGCAATGCATTGCGTTCGATTGATGTCTTGTGCAATTCGCTGGGCGGTCACGTCTGCACGATATCTCAAAATACTCGTCGAGTAGACTGGCATTGCGATGGCGGCAAGAATTCCAAGAACCATCACGGATATGGTGAGCTCGATGAACGACACGCCTTGTCTACGACGGCCCTTCATATTGGGTTGACAACTTGGCATGGCCGTTACTGAGCACCCATGCTTTTGATGGAATTGGCGATTTGCAGCATCAGGTTGTTGTTCGGGTAATTTGGGTCCAAAGTCAACGCCAGTTCCGCGTCATGCGTTTGGATTTCTTCGTTGGCAAGGCATTCTAGGAAGACCCCGACGATATCGGCGTCCCAAGTCTTACCGGCTTCGGCTCGGAGGATTGATTCTGCCTTTTCGCTTGGCATACCAGGACGATAGGGACGATCGCTCGTCATCGCGTCGTAGGCGTCTGCAACTGCCAAAATTCTACCTTGCAACGGAATCGCCTCGCCGTACAGCCCGGCGGGATACCCTTTGCCATTGACCGCTTCGTGATGGTGTCGAACACCTGGCAACACATAGTCCAGTTGTTTCAAATGCTTGAGGATTGTGTACCCGATTTCAGGGTGCTTCTTGACGATAGCGTACTCTTCGTTGGTGAGCGATCCAGGTTTCCGAAGAATAGAATCAGGGATACCGATCTTCCCCACATCGTGAAGCAAGCCGGCCATATAGATTCTCTCGCATTCCTCTGGGCTTTGCTCTAATCGAGCTGCAATGCGTTTTGCGTAGAGAGCCACACGGTCGCTGTGGCCACATGTATAGGGATCTTTAGCATCGATGGCATTGATGATCGCACGGACGACGCCGGTCAGAAGCGATTTCTTGGCTTCAAGCATTTCAAGATTGCGAGCGTGCGAAGACATGATATTGGCCGCACTCCTTATCAAGCTCGCTTCGAAGGTCCCAAAGAATGACTCGCTCTTAGGCGATGAGTCCACTACCAACAACGGAACGGCATTCTGGGATGGCATCTTGTTGAATGCCAAAATCCATCCATAAACTTGGCCGCTTTTGGCGACTAATACGGCGATGCAATTGCGTAAGCCAGGAAAGTCTGCCAGGCAGGCTTCCGTTGGCTTGACATTGAGAACCCGCGGCCCATGAACCAGTTGAGCAATCGAGTCCGCAAGAAATTTCTTACAGGACTCGTGATGTTTTTTGCTATTTCCGTTCGCGATGACGCGATTCCAATCAGGCTTTCCAATCGAGGACTTGCAACCCTGAGTGGATTGAACGAACAAAATCGCTTCCGCCCGAATCACCTTCGCAAGATTGGGAAGGCACTCTCGCGCAATGGACTCAATCGTGTGATTTGAATCGCAAAGATCAAAGTATTCGTTGGCCGACCGCAGCCAGTTCAACTCCTCAAAATCCTGTGTCACTTGGTCAATGAAAAATTCGGATTGCTTTTTGGACAACTCCGATTCAACTCGCTGTTGCAGCGCTTCAAAATGGGCCGAAATCAACGAGCAGATCAAGGTCTCGGGTTGATCAGGGAGCACAACTCCAACGACTATAGGTACGAACGAATCCAGACACGTATTGATCATGACGACCAATTTGCCGTCATGTCGCCAAACAAATGGCTGCTCCGACCTTCTGTTGAACGACTGCAGAGCACAATCGAGTGCAGGGGAAAATCCTTTCGAATCGTTTTCTTCGATAACATCCGTCCAACCGGCCTTGGAGAACCGAAGCACGCGCACAACCGGACCGAGCACCAGTTCTAACCGGGCGGCAAGTTCGCGAGCAAGCTGTATGTCGTCAAGTGTTCTTGGCATATCAATGATTTTGATGTCGATTTGGTGTCGTGGTGATAGGCAGCGTCAAGTTCGACCAGAACGATGAACGCCAATATATGTAGCACGCAAAATTTGACGAAAGCGAAAAATTTCCCGATTCGATAATTTGCATAGCGCGTTTTTGGACCTATCGTTTATCGAATCGCTGAGCGGGGGGCAACGCCCGCCCTGCAGAGGGACTCCCCTTTATTTCCAACTTTCACATGAGAAAAGAAAATGCAATCTCGTCTTCCCCTTAAACGAAATCGTTCCGCTTTCAGCCTAGTAGAGCTTGTCGTGGTCGTGTTGATTATCGGCATCTTGGCAGCTGTTGCAGCTCCTAAAATGTTTAGCACCGCCGGAGACGCACGCGATTCCGCGACGAAAGCATCGCTTGCAGTCATTCGCGATGCGATCGAGCTGTACAGGACCAAGGAAGGTACCTATCCACCGGTAGCCACATTTGCCACCGCCATCAAACCATACCTCAACGGTGCCTTTCCAAAAGTCCAAACGACTTTGGTGCCTACATCGAATCAAAACAACAGTGTCGTCTCCAACGCCGGCACTCCAATCTCAACCGTGACTGGCACCGAAGGGTGGGCCTACAATGCAACATCGGGTGAGTTCGTGGTCAATTCCAGCGCTTGTTTAAGTTGGTAAACGAATCTATGTCTACTGCAAAAAGAGTTTTAGTCGCGGAGGACAACGTCGTACTTGGCGATGTGATTCGATTCAATCTACTGCGTGCTGGTTTTGCAACAACGCTGGCAAGGACTGGCAGTGAAGCGTTGGAAATACTCACGGAACAGATGTTTGACATCCTGGTCACCGACTACGAGCTGCCCGGGATCGATGGTGAAGAACTCTGCCATCGGGTGCGCAACGAGCTCAAAATAGAGTCGCTTCGCATCGTGATGTGCTCAGCAAGAGGTCACGAACTGGACCGAGACGAACTCAAAACAAGACTTGGTATCGAAGCCATCCTGTTCAAGCCATTTAGCATTCGAGAACTTATAATCCTGCTCGAGGACAGTACCAAAACTGCCAATGACTGCGGTCCTCAACTAATATCGAACTAAGCTTATGTTTACAGCCCATCACAATCGCAGTCTGACACGGAGACTTAGCGAACAGTATTTGCTGTTCGGCTTGTCTGGGCTGTTTTTCTTTACCGTTTTTGCAGTCTTCCTTTCGCGGTATGGCTTTTTGCTACAGTTGATTCCCGCCGCTGTGGGCATCCCATTAGGCTTCCTCTTGTTGGGGTCATTTGTTCTTCGGCGAACATCCTATTGGCATGAGAACATTGAGCGTCAATTGACTCGCTTTGCGAAAAGTTCCGACCATTCTGTGGCAGAGTTACGACCGTTGCCGACGACCGATGCTCTCGCTGCTGGATGGAACCAATTGCTTGCACGGATTCTCGAACACTCCGCATGGAACGGTGTCGAACGCCGGTTGTCGGAAGCGGTCGATAGCCAACAGGCCAAGCGATGGGAGGCCGTGTTCCAAGACCTTACCGATGGAATTGCCGTTTGCAATTCCGACGGCCGAATTATCCAGCTAAACCGGTCTTTTGCAACGTTGCTTCAGCAACCCGTCTCCAAAAACCTAGTCGGCTTGGACATCATCGAATTGCTTTTGGGGCAAGCTGATGAAAATTCCCAGGAGCAAATCCGAGGTTTAGGGAATAACCACGCTACCCAAGTCCTTGAGATTCAGAAATCGGCGGATCCTTCGCAAGGCGTTTATCGTCTGAGCCGGACCATGCACACCGGCGATAGCGGCAGCCCGGCGGATTCCATTTGGACATTGCGCGATGTTACACAACAAAAGCTTGCCGAGAAAGCACGAGAGCAATTTGTCTTCACGGCAACGCACGAACTTAGAACTCCGCTCGCAAATATTCGGGCATACTCGGAGACACTTGCGCTCGCTAGCGAAATCCCCGTTGAAGAGCAGCAATCCTTCTATAACATCATCAACAACGAAGCGACCCGGCTGGCAAGATTCATTGACGAATTGCTTAACATCAGTCAGATGGAAGCGGGCGCGATCACAATTCAGAAACACGAAGTACAACTCGAGCGATTGTTAAGCGAGGTCCTGGAAGGCCAGCGACCCGTGGCGAGCGAGAAAAAGCAGGCGTTCGATTCTGCCATTGCTCCAAAACTACCCAAGCTGATGGCGGACAAAGATAAACTCGCTGCAGCCTTAACCAACTTAATTAGCAACGCCATCAAGTACACTCCTGTGGGTGGCAAAGTCACACTAAAAGTCGACTCTGACTCAACTCGCATTCTATTCATGGTGGAGGATAGCGGCATTGGAATTTCAGCCGATGATCTACCAAAACTCTGCGGAAAGTTTTTCCGAAGCAGTGATGAACGGGTACAGGCAGAGGTGGGAACAGGCCTCGGCTTGGCCTTCGCTCACGAGGTTGCAAGACTTCATGGCGGAAGTGTTTCGATCCGTAGTCAACTGAATCAAGGTTCTTGCTTTACACTCGAAATCCCCATACGCTAGCCAAAACAACATGTATCCTTGCACGAGATTCGGCACCGTTGACACAATCAGCGGCACTCAGCCTCTCACACGAGAACATCAATCCGCTTTTTTGAGTTCCGTTGAATCGTGCTTTGGGAATGGGCAACCAAGAATCGTCTTTGACCTCAGCCATATCCCGTTGTTAGACAGTGTCGGGCTGGAAGCATTGCTCGAAGCCCGCGACCGATGTCATCAATTGGGTGGCGGATTTGTGCTTGCCCGTCCCAACGGTCTCTGTCGTGATATCCTGCGAATCAATGGGATCGACGAAGAGCTCAACATCTATGACGATGCCGTCAAGGCCATGGGTAGTTTCGCACGATGAGTACCAGTACCGCCCAACCAATCACCGTTGATTTCACTGGCTTGAACGCCAAGCCGCCGAAGTTTGGTACCAAACCGCGGATCGGGATTCCGCTGGGTGAGCACTTAGTGCATGCCGGCCTCCTATCGGATGGGGACCTAGAGGCAGCACTCGAACAACATTCCAGCGCCCAATCTCAGCTCGGCGAGACACTGCTCGAAATGGGCTTCGTCGAGGAAGATACACTGCTTTTGTTCTTGGGACAACAACTCGGTGTACCGTCTGTCCGATTGCGCAGCGGCACTGTCGACCCAAACTTTGTGCGAGTTATTCCGCGATCCAAAGCGGAAGCGTTTTCGGCACTTGCGCTGTTCTGCGTACGGGGACGTCTCACCGTCGCGATGGCTGAGCCATCAAACCTCCGACAACTGGATGAACTGGAGCGAATCACGGGATATCCGATTCGCCCGGTGCTGGCCATGAGATCGGCTATCGATCGAATACTTGCTCACTGCTACGAAGAAAACTTTGCTGTCGATGCGATCACCGCAGACCTTGACGAAAAATCACTTGAAATTCAAGCTGATGCAGTTGATATATCGCTAGCCGATGTCGAGTCTCTGACAGACGGTAGCCCGGTCATCAATCTGGTGAACTACATCATCGTTCACGCAATTCGACAGAAGGCTAGCGATATTCACATCGAAGCTGGGCAGCAGTCTACCTTGGTGCGTTACCGTGTTGACGGCCACCTACGTGAAGTCCTCCGCCCGCGACGCGAATTCCACCCAGCACTGATCTCGCGAATCAAAGTACTCGCTAAGTTGGATATCTCCGAACATCGCATGCCTCAAGACGGTCGCTTGCACTTGATTGTCGACGGCAGAGAAATCGACTTGCGAATCTCCACACTACCCACCATTCTCGGTGAGAAAATTGTGATGCGGGTTCTCGATCGCAAGAACATAACCTTCTATCTCGATAAGCTCGGTATGCCGGAAACCGCTCTGACGCGGACGAAAGCACTTCTCAAACGTCCACATGGGTTGATCCTAACCACGGGTCCCACCGGCAGTGGCAAGACGACCACCCTTTACTCTGCAGTGGAACTGATCAAGTCCATCAAACGCAATATCGTTACCGTCGAAGACCCCGTCGAATACCAGCTCGATTTGATCAACCAAGTGCAAGTAAGCAACACCAAATCGATGAAGTTCTCCGATGCGCTACGGTCTATTTTGCGACAGGATCCCGACGTCATTATGGTCGGCGAAATTCGCGATGCTGAGACGGCTGCAATTTCGATTCAGGCAGCACTGACCGGCCACTTGGTGCTCAGCACCCTCCATACAAACGATAGTTTCAGCGCAGTGACGCGACTGTTGGATATGGGAATCGAGCCATTCAAGCTGTCCGCTGCATTGCTTGGGGTCATCGCTCAGCGATTGGTTCGAACCGTTTGTTCTTCCTGCAAAACGAGCTACTACCCGGCGCCAGAGCAGCTCGATGCACTCCAATACCAAGGGGATCGCCGCCGCCAATTTGTCCGTGGACAAGGATGCCGTGAATGCTTTGACACTGGCTTTCGAGGCCGCACGGGTATCTATGAGGTTTTCGCTGTGGATCGAGGGGTGCGTGAGCTGATTTCATCGAACGCGTCGGTGGATGCATTGCGAAACTATCACGCTGAACAAGGGAATGGCTGCCTTCTCGATGAAGGTATTCGTCTGGCCGAAGCCGGTAGAACGAGTCTAGATGAGATCATCGAAGTCGCGTATTCGGATTAGGTTGCCTACCAAAGTGAACTAGCGTACATCACCCATGAAATTTCAATACGTCGCGAAAGACAAGCTAGGCAAATCCTTCGAAGGTCAATTCGAAGGTGATAGCGGACTTGCAGTGAGGCAAAGACTCCGTTCTCAAGGTCTTTTCGCGTTGTCCGTTGTCGCAATGGATGCAAAGTCGAAACCGACTCCCATTCTCACGAAAAAACAGGTAGGTTCCCTAAGTCTTTTTGACGGTTTCCAATCGCCCCGAGTCAAAAGCTCCGATTTGATTGTTGCTCTTTCGCAGCTCTCCATCATGTGCCAGTCAGGTGACGACTTAGCGGAAGCTCTCAAAACGGTGGCAAATCAGTGCCAATCTCCAAAACTAAAGGTGGTGCTTTTGGCTACCTACCAGGACGTATCTCAAGGAGTGAAGTTCTCGACTGCAATTGCGAAGCATCCCAATATTTTCACGGAGTCCACCGTGGCGGCGTTAGCTGCTGGGGAACAAGCCGGTCGGATTGTGGACGTGCTGGAGCGAACCACACGCATGATGCGAAAGGACCAAAACCTGCGAAGCTCTATCCTGGCATTGCTGATGTACCCCGCGGTGCTTTGCTCGATCACCAGCGCGGTGATCTGTTCTATGCTATTCTTCGTTTTGCCACAGTTTGCAACTATTTTTCGCGATATGGATCGCGCCGTGCCCCCACTTACCAGTTTGCTTTTGTCCGTTGGGTCAGGGCTTCGAGAGAACTGGATTGTGATTGCAATAGTGGCGTTTGCCATTGCGACTCTAGGAATTTGCTTTCGAAAACATCCAAGTGTTCAACGCGTTTTCGATTATACCCTTTTGCATGCCATGATCATCAAGGAGTCCGGTCGCGCTCTAATTACCGGCAGAGTGTTTCGATTGCTTGGCACAATGCTAGAAAACGGAGTTCCTTTGCTAGAGAGCATCCGACTTTGTAGGAATGCAACGCGAAATAAGCTCTTCCAAGAAATGTTCGACAAAGTAGAACGCGAAATTCTGCAGGGAGAAGGCATGAGTACGACCCTCGTCGAGGCGAGTTTTCTGCCCGCCGGTGCAGCCCATATGATTTCAACGGGCGAGCGAACGGGTAAACTCCCAGGAGTATTGCAGTCCGTGGGAGAATACTTTGAGGATGAGGGCGAACGTCGTTTACGAACGCTTGTGAAAATGCTGGAACCGGCCATTATCATCGGCCTAGGTGGCGTCGTGGCTGTGGTGGTACTATCAATCATCCTGCCTTTGCTGGATGTAACGACAGCTTCTCGATAAGTCGAAGCTAGGAACAATCACTCGGGTCGCCTGTTCGCTTGTACGACCTATGGTTGCCTACCATGGCTACCCTACTTCCAACACTCAATCAAATCCGCCAGCGACTCTTCGGCCAATCCTTCGGTTGGACTGGGGTGGAGGTAGGCTGCCATACGATCAATATGGCGCAGGTACGGAGGATCGAGGATCGGTGGGTGCTCGCAGCGGTTTGGTCGATAAAACATCCCAAAACCAACTCGAACGATGCCGCCAACACGTCGTCGTCAAGGAACGAAAATTTCGGATGGCTTTCGAAAGAGGCAATTTTCGAACACGGGCTAGCACCAACGCTCAAGAGCCTGGAAAAACTGAACTCCTTGTTCCAAGGTCATTATTGTGCAGCAACACTCACCGATAGCATGATTGACTATCGCGAACTCGACCTGCCACTGATCGAGCCGACCGAATCGAAGGCTATGGTTCGGTCTGAGATTGCTCTCGATCTCGAATGCGAATTGGAAGAACTGTCGATAGATTCTTGGGACTTGCCGCAAACCAACCCCCGCGCAGGCACAGCCTGTTTTGGAGCCGTCTCAATCAAAAGAGCGGCTGCTCTGATGATTGCAAGCGATTTACTCCGAGCGGGATTTGAATGTCAAACACTCGACGCCATACCATGCGCTATGGCTCGAAGCACTGCAATGATCGTCAGCGACGAATCCACCTCAACTCTAGCGATTGACATAGGCTATGGTCAAGCAACCATCACGCTGGTAAAGGCAGGTATTCCAGTTCTCTCGAGAGGGGTCCGCAGTCTTGGATTAGTCACGCTGTTGGATCAAATCGCTACCTCATTCGATCTCAGCTGGGCGGACGCGCAGACTCTCGTTTTCCAATCGCCCAACGATTTCAAGGCCAAGCCAAACGGGTTTGCGTCCCCCCTACAGCAACAAGTCATTGCCTTTCTGCACGCGATTGCAAATGAAATCAACAAGACCGCCCAGTACGTTTCCCGTTCCCATCGCTCTGCCACACCCAACCAGGTATTACTGATGGGGGCAGGCGGGGAGATTCCGTTCTTGAATCAAGCCATCGAGGAAAGGGTTGGGCTACCAACCCAAACGTGGGCAATCGATCTCTCCGAGAACCTCTTTGGCAGTCAACCGATTGCTACCTATGCAATCGCAGCAGGTTTGTCCGCGCTTGCCTGGGAGTTGATGTAATGCACGTAAACCTACTCCCTCACCAGTTTGTCTGGCGACGATTGTTTCGAAAACGTATTCGACAATGGATGTGCGCGTTTGGGTTTGTTGGAGTCACCATTCTCGGAATCAATTTTTCACTACTCGAACGCTTGTGGATGGAACTTTTCGAGATTCAGACCATCCATTCGGCCGCGGAACCGATGCGGGCATTGCAAGCAGACCGTTTTGAAATCGCAAAACGATCGGTTGGGCTGTCGCAAAAGATAAAGCAACTGCAGGCTGCGGTATCCCATGATCGAACCAATTCTCTCCTGGGAATTATCTCGCATGGAGTCATCGCCACGAATGGGGCAGTACAAATCCAAGAAATGCAGGTCTCGCTACTGACCAGCGAAGGCACAGTCCGCAATGCCCAGATCAGTCCAAACAGTTCCAGATCGAGTCTGTCACCAGAAACCAAAACGACGGGAAATCAATACCAAATGACCCTTCGTGGGATTTCCATCGAAAGTGAATCGATCACTACTTTTATGGAAAGCCTCCAGAAATCAAACCTGTTCCCAATGGTTGAACTCAAATCAACACAGGAACGTTATGTCTTGGAACGCTCGCTCCAAGAGTTTCAGTTGGAGTGTCTTGCCAATGATTAATTATGAGTGGAAGATGCATCCAACTTTGCGAAATGAACGACTGCTTCATACGGCAATGGCTATCCTCATGCTCATGTTCCTCGCATGCGGTTACGTATTGCAGGGTCAGATTGGATATAGCGTAGAGGCGATGGAGACGAACAGGCAAGAGTGTATTGAACTTTGTCAGTCCGAAACTGAATTACGATCTGTACTCGACCAAACCCAGAAACACTATGCGAAGCTTGAGAATGAATTTGACTCGCTCATCAAACGTATCCCCAAAAAGGTCGTTGACTCAGAGGTGCTGTCTACCGTAAGAAGCATAGCCCAGGCCACGAACTGCAACATCATTGATTTTCGCCCCACGTCGACTCAAAAACAGAAAGACTTTCAAACTCGCTCCTTCGAATTGCATCTCGAGGGAGCATTCAAGAGCCTATTTCAATTTTTCGAGTCAATTCAACTCGCTCCATTTGCTTGTCAGATCGGGCGATTCAAAATAATGGAACCGACCATTCCTGGTGGAGTGTGCCGTTTTGACATTGAACTGAAAGTCGTGTTTGACCACGTTTGGGCTAAACAGGAATAACGCAAATGAAAAAAGCCTGGTCGAAGCTCGATTACTTAAAGATCGGAATGATTCCGCTATTGGGTGGAATACTCTACGTCGTTCTACCAAGGAACGAGATCGGTCCTGGCGCAACCGCATCCAAGGCAAAAATTCTATCCGATACAGTAACCAGTCCCAAAAGCAAACCGAGTGAACACTCGGTGGCGAGTGAGCCGGTTTCCACGAAGAAATGGCCGGCGTTCGCTCTTGGCGAATTCGAAAACGTTGACCCGTTTGATCGAAGACGAATATTCCCAGATCTGAGTCCGAAGGCTCCGATATCCGACTCCGTTGTTTCTGGCTTTCCGTCTTTGGTGGATGCTCCTGGCGTGCCACCAAAAAACAGTTTTACGCCCATTAAGATCCAAGCGGTATTTCAATCACCAAAAGGCATTGCGGCATTAGTAGGGGAACGAGTGATTCACGTCGGTGACCGGTTAGAGGATGGTACCGAAGTGATTGACATCACTCCCGAACAACTCATTGTCGCTCCGATGAGTGTTTACTAAGCTTCTAAGTACATCGCCATTTGTTTTAAGGACTGGTGTGTCTTAGGCCGACCGAACTCATTGTACGTGAATTGCTCGTGTGCTAAAAGATCGTCGCTGCCCCGCCGCCGTTTAGCAGGCCAAGCATTTTCAAATTCGACGGGACAATCCCACCAGCCGCTGCCCTCGCTAACTTGGGCATTCCACACCGCAAAATCGGCTGACAAGCATAGATGGATGGCCCCCTGGGGCCGTCGGATCTTTTTAGTTGCTGACCGAACTCGGCAGGAAGGTCTTCCAAGATACATAGCGGGGGTCGTTCAACGTGATTGCCATGCCAGGATTCGTGTGGGGTCGAACCGGTGTTGTAAGCAGCTTCATTGAAGCCTGTACTGGCGTGCGGCCTCCCTTCTTGCTGTTGCACGAAGTGCACGAACAAACCACATTCTCCCAAGTCGTTCTACCACCCTGCGAGCGCGGCACCACGTGATCCAAACTCAGTTGGCTCATCGGACGCGTTTGAGCACAGTACTGACAACGGTAGCCGTCACGTGCAAAAAGTGTCTTGCGATTGAAGCGCACAGTGGATTTCGGTACTCGGTCGTAAAGCACCAATCGTACGATACGCGGGACTTGAAGCTCGCGGGTTGGGGTGCGAATGAAATCCTCCCCTTGCTGCTTTTCTAACGCATGCAAATCGGACAGTTCGCACCAATTCTCAAAGTCATAGTTGGCATACTGCTCGTCTTCGATGACGATGACTTCCGCACACCCACGATAAAGGAGCGTCATCGCTCGGCGGACATCAATGACACGCACTGCCATGTAGAAACGATTTAGTACCAACACACTACAATCCAACGTAGAGCTCTCGCTCATCCTGACTCCTCCCGGTGGGTGATCGCTTAGAAACCGAAACACTGAAGGTCATCCGGGTGCTTAGCATAACCCATTTTGGTGCGGCTCGCCAATATCCATGAAAGAACTTCACAATTTCAAAGAAGGAAAGGATTCCGCCGAATGGACTCGGTTTGCAGAACAAGCTTCCTTTCGATTTTGCAACCCGACAACCCGACAACCCGAGCAAAACCCTCAAAAACATTGCAATTCTTGGAGGACAAACAACCACTTCGTTTAGGCGAGCGACGGGAGAGAACCACGCAACTCAATTCGCCCGTAGCGCGACGCGCAAGCTAGTGAGTTGGGCGGTAAATTCACTAGCTTGCGCGTCGTGCTATGCAAATTACATCACAGCTAGATTGTCTCGATGGATAACCTCTTCGTAAGGACACTGGCCGAGGATCTGCTCAATCCGATCCGAACGACAGCCACGTATCTGCCGGACTTGAGTCGAGCTGTAATTGATCAGCCCTCTTGCCACTTCGGTTGACTGTAGATTGACGATTGAGACGATGTCCCCCTTGCCAAAGTCGCCACTCACTTCACGCACGCCGATCGCCAGCAAGCTTCGGCCGTCAATGCACATAGCTTTGGCCGCTCCATCGTCAACCACGAGCTGCCCGGCTGGCTGAGCTGAGAATCCAATCCACCGCTTGCGGGGTGTTAGCGTTTTGGACTGAGGCAAGAAAAGCGTGCCGGTCGTTTCGCCTTGTGCCAATTGAATCAAAACATTCGGCTCGCGCCCCCAAGCGATGATAACGGATTGGCCGCTCGTGGTTACGAACTTGGCGGTCGTCAGTTTACTGGCCATTCCGCCTTTGCTCACGCCGGTCTTTCGATCGCGAACCATGTCTTCGACCGATTCGTCGATGCGTTCCACCGTCGAAACAACTCGAGCCTCAGGATCGCGAGGGTCCCGATCAAACAGCCCACGCACATCGCTCAAAATCGCTAAGACGCTCCCCTCAAGCAAACCGGCCACCATACCTGCAAGACGATCGTTATCTCCAAACGTTGTCTTCAACTCATCGACCGCAACCGTATCGTTCTCGTTAATGATCGGAATGGCCCCCATTTCGAGAAGCCGTCGCAATGTATTGCGAACGTTGAGATACGCGACCCGGTCATCTAACTCCGAAGCCGTCAGCAGAATCTGCGCCGCATGGCGTCCATGTTCTGCAAACGTCTGCTCGTAGACCTGAATCAAATGCGTTTGCCCGATCGCAGCCACCGCTTGTAAGGTCGCTAAATCAGTCGGCCGACTCGGTAGCCCAAGCTTGCCAACGCCACTCGCAACGGCTCCACTTGAAACCAATACAACTCGCTTGCCCATATCGACTAAAACGAGCAACTGCCTGGCTAAATTCGCTACCTGAACGCGATCAAGCTGTCCATTGTCATCGGTCAACGAACGCGAGCCAACCTTGACGACCCAAGTCGATGCATCCGCGACACTCTGCCTACGCTCTTCCATGTTTTATTACGTTCTTATATTCAAATTGAGAGACGATTCATCCTGGCAGGCACATTCCATGTGCCGTGAGCAATTTAATAACCCGAAGCGTCAGCGAGCAGACTTCCGCAATCCCTCGCTCACAAGTCGGGTTACCAACATCAAAGCACAAACCGTAGGGCTCGTATCTATTCAACAGCCAGCTTTTTGGCTTCGATCAACTGATCCAACTCCTGACGCAGCTTCGGCAATATCTCATCGTAACCGAATGCACCGATCGGTTCGCCACCTCGCTTCAAATTGACCTTCGCAGGCCCACACCAAAGACCGAGATCCGCATCATCGGTTTCGCCCGGACCATTCACGCGGCAACCCATCACCGCGATCGTAATGGCGTAATCCTTGGCGTACTGAGTCATCTCTTTGACATCCTGCGCTAATTCCACGAAGGCCTCATTCTCGACTCGCGAACAACTTGGACATGAAATGATATTTAGCTTCGACGGATCGAGTGCAACAACCGATCGCAGTCGGCCATTTCGAATGTCGTCGATGATCTGCCGTCCCGATTCGATCTCCATCGATTTTTTGGAGTTGGGAACGGTCAAACTAACGCGAATCGTATCGCCGATTCCACGTCCAATCAGCTGCTCAAACGCAATCCGTGTTTTGATGATTCCATCCGGTGGTAACCCAGCTTCTGTCACTCCTAAATGGAGAGGAACATCCGGTCGCATTTCAGCGAAGCGTTTGTTGACTTCGACGACTTTGGAAGGGTCGCTATCCTTGAGAGAAACGACGAATCGCGAGAAACCAATCGCATCCAGCAACTCACAATGCTCAAATGCCGACGCCAACATGGGACTAATCGAGTCGCTGTGGTCGAATAATTCTTTCTGCCCCGGGTCCACGCTGCCGCAGTTCACCCCGACTCGCAGAGCACAATTGTTTGCGCCCGCAGTATCCGCTAAAAACTTCACCTTGTCCTGCCAAGGTCGTTGCTTTTCGTGATGGTAAAGATGGCCTGGGTTGTAACGCACCTTGTCGACATGCGGTGCGACCTTCTCAACCAACCGATAATTTTCCTGCAAATCCACGGACAAGTTGGCGGTCGTTTGCTTGCGGATTTCCGCGAGCGCTTCTGCGTCTTTGTCGCTGTCGACTGCAATTCGAACAACATCGGCCCCGGCCCGCTGTAAATCATTTACCAGTGCGACCGTCGCATCGATATTGGTCGTGTGGGTTGCCGTCATGCTTTGGACAGCGATCGGGTGGTTTGCACCGACGGAAATGGAGCCGATTTTGACGCTGCGAGTTGGGTTTCGCTTGATTTCCATGGACTTGCTATTGAACTTGAGTTTCGAGAACGACGCACAAATGCACTGCCACCAGTTTAGCGGATCGGCAAATTTTCGCAGTCCGAAATACCCGACTCCATCGAATTCTCGACGAATCCCATAATCTACGGCAAAAAGCGATTCCTACTCGGATTTTTGTATCAGTTCTAATTCTGGAAGCGAAACCTTAACTCCCGACGGGCTAAAAACCACCGGAACGATTTCCTTGGAAACAGCGGCATCATAGACCAAGCCCAAATACTTGTGCGCTGGCGTCGAAAGTCGCAAAATCCAACTAAAAGTGACGACGACGATCTTCTTGAAAAATCCGAGATTGCGGTCGACGATGATCTCCTCTTCTCCCACCTCGATGATCCACCGCTCCGACGCGATCGGAAGGAGCTTTTTCCGCTGAAGTTCTTTCAGCACATTGCGGACGTCCGGATGCTCCATGTAACCATAGTTGACCACCACCGAATGGATGTCGTTACCCAGCTTGATCACAACATACCGCCCTTCTTCTTGAATACTGGCAACGCTCATCTGGTTTACGTGTAGCAAAACAACCCGTGCCGGCAACACACCATACTTTTTCAAGAAAACACGAAGCACAACGGGCACATACGATTCACTGGATTCTACAGGACGAGAACAGAGGAACACGGCAGCACGATCGCTCTCAACCAGCCGGCGACTCCCCTGAATGAGCTGCCGAGCCGCTGGCAAATTTTCCTGGATTGCCAATTCGATCTCATCTACTTTTTCGCGAAGTGCGACCAGCCACTCGATCTTCTTCCCTTCCCGAACCCCAAAATCGTAAAACGCGCTGGCCAGCGAACGACGCCCCCATTGCCAAATCATCATGGCCGTTACCAAGAAAGCAGCAATGAGAACAGGAACATAACCACCGCTCGCAATCTTGAGCAAATTGCTCGCAAAGAAAAGTATGTCCAGCCATGGCAGCAACGGTCATGTCGCAATATCCGATGGCGGTATCCAACCACTCGATGTTGGTTTTCGGTGTTATCGCGTAGAACGTGTTGGCTCTGGGTGGGACTCCTTTCCCAAGCATGTACGCGGACTGGCCCGCATAGCAAATCAAGAGACTTGGTAACACGATAATGAACCACGAAAGCATAACCGGAACACGCCCCGAATCGGCCGGCGCCACACTTTGTCCTTCCAGCACAGGCACTTTGCTGGCACGCGAGAAATGCCCTAAGTCCGTATATTTGGCCTCACCACCTGTGATCGCCAAGACAACCACACCTAACACGACAAGAGCACCGACCCAAGGGAAACTCAATAGAAACTGAATCGCGTAGAAAGGGTTGAACGCGAGAAACACGTCGGGATTGGCAACAATCCAAGGCAAGCCTTTGATGGCGATCCAAGGGAACCACACGAGGATCATGAACCATCCGAAAATCCCGCCAACCCGGCTCGTTCCTCGCCACTGCATTTTGAAAAGAAAGAACAAACACACGATCGTTGCGATAACAGAAGGCATTTGACCAAGTGGCTCAAACGCTCCCAGCATGCTGATCGGAGGAGTGATGATTCCATCCGCAGCTAACAATGCCGCTGCGCAAACCACCAGAAAGCTTACCAGCGATCCAAGCAGGAGCTTGCCTGTATAGCCTTGCAAAAGACTCCATAGTGCAAACGTCCCTCCCTCACATCGATGGTCCGCTCGCATAATGATCAAGTCATACTTGACCGTAAGAAAGATGAGCGCCCAAATGACCAAGCTCAGACCGCCCAGAATCTCACTCCGCGTCAGCAAATCACCGCCGGCAAGAACCAAAGCAGCCGCTTGCTCATGCCCCAGTTGATGATGCTTTAAGAATACGGTCTCACGCGTAATTTCCATGACCGTGTAAAGGACAGATGTACCGATGTCGCCATAAACAGTTCCTGTGGCCTGACGTATGCGATGCCAAACGGAAACTTCTGCTAAATGCGGTTCGGATTCGTTGTTGGGAGCGTGTGGAATCTCTGTCTCGATATCCGTTTTGTGAACAGTCATAGTTTGTTAGGGAGCTTCATCCAAAATAAAAGTTTCAACTCATTGCGTTCGACCTTAACAACGTCACTGCCATCAAAAGGCAAAACAGACATACTCGATGCCGAATCTCAACAGGAAGTCAATTAGCACACATTTCCTTTCAAAAGAGTGAAAAGACACCCCCGGATTCGTCGCAACGCCAAGGGCGAGTGTAAAACGATTGTCCTCAATCGTTTTGGAAGTGCAGACCACAATCGCATTCCAATTGCACCTTCAAGTCGTGGCTTTTTTGTTCTGCGGGATGGGGCCTAAAGTGCCCGCCGAGCGATTGAGACAATCGCTCTACACTGTGCGGCAAATCCGGAGGCATGCGGTCGGGCGACATGAATCTAGAACTCCAAAGCTGCGGACGGAGGGGCAAGCCCCAGCCGTCCTGAAAATGCTTCACCGCGATTCCTAAAGGGGGCGAGGAGAGCATAGTCAAAAAGTTGCGACTACTTTTTGGCAGCAACCTCTTCGGCCGCGCTCGCACGATAGTATCGGGGCTGAATCGAAAAGGGGTCCAGGGTTTGTCCCTTCTCGAATTTCTCGAACCCCAATCTCGCTACGGTGTCTGCTCTCGGCATCGTCTCCGGTCCATCAATCCAACGTATTCGCCCTGCAATCGACGCGACGAAATCTGGATTGCTCAACTCTGGATCGGAAAGGGTCCTGCGAACGCGATCGCATCCAGGCCCGCACAAATCGATCGAATGTTGTCCGCTCTTCGACTGACTTGCCCGTATCAATAGAACGTTGATGTCCAAAATTTCGGTGTCTGAGACTTTCTCGATCCCCTGCGTTGAACAGAACTCGCCAATGCAATACTCCGCAGCAAACACCTGCCCTCGGTACGCATCGAATATCGCGAACAACGAACGGCTTGTAACCTGACATTGCCGTGCAACCACATCCAACGTATCGACCTCGATAGTCGGAATACGCAACGCATAGGCCATGGCTTTGGCCGTCGCTACACCAACTCGCAAACCTGTGAACGATCCAGGCCCCGTCAACAATGCGATTGCGCACAAGCTCGACATCTCGATTTTGTGCTGGACCATCATGCGTTCGATGGCTGGTGCAAGCGTCTTGGCTGATCCGGACTCCGGCGCCAATAACTCCATGTCGCAGACCAAGGTTCCATCTCGTTCGCGAAGAATCGCGACCGATCCACTCTTCCCGCTGGTTTCAATGGCTAATAAAACAGAGTTAGGTTTCATGCGATGGTTACTTGACAAGCAATTTGTTACTCGGGAGGGTAAGGGCCACAGCACAAAACATCTTTGCGTAGAAGTAGTTTGGGACCATTGTCCCGAACTAGATTAATGGACGGGACAATGGTCCCATCCTACATCTGCTCGAGCCTCGGACGGAGAGGGAGAGGGAAGTTTTACAATTTCCACTACAGGTCTGTGCCACGGACTACTTTCCGATTTCTGCGAGTAGCTCACTCATCTCAGCTGCTGCGTGTTGATTATTCTGCCGTCTCGCTTCATCGATCCCGTCTCGCAAAAACGTTCTCGCTTCTTCAATACGTTCCAGCTCTACTAGTTGCTGAGCTGCCATAAAAAACGCTGCGACGTAACGAGGCTCCTCGTGATTGGCTAATTCGGTTAGCAGTTCCAAGCTCTTTTCGTTTTCGTCTAGCTTGCGGTATTCCATTGCCAGCGTGTACCGCAAAAAGGTATCCCTTGGATCATCCTGTAGCATGGCTTGAATCTTGTCGATACGTGAGGTTGTCATGAGTTACTATGGTTGGTTGTGTGAAGTTGCATGCCAAGTGTTTGGCCACGTTGAACACGGAACGGCATAAGATCGATCTCCGTTTTCTGACCGCTCATCCATTGGTACATTAGCAGACCCGTGGCGGTCGACCAGTGCAAACCGTGCCGAAAATGCCCTGCCGCTACAAACCCATTCTCAAAGGGATGGAGTGTCCCCAAATAAGGAAGCGTATCAAAGGAGCCAGGACGCAACCCCGACCAAACTCGCTCAACCACCGCTTGCGACAGAACCGGGCAAATTTGCAGCGCCCATTCCTTGATCGGATCAATCATCTCCGCAGTTGTTCGATGATCAAAGCCAACTTCTTCTTCGCACGACCCAGCCAGTACGTAACCGTCATCTCTCGGCACCAAATAGCGATGACCTTCGTTGATGACCATCGAAAAGAGGGGCTTATCGAGTTTGTACAAAACCATCTGACCACGCACAGGCAGAATTCCAGTCTCAATCCCAATCGGCTTCAAAAGCTGCGATGCCCAAGCGCCGCTCGTGACGCAGAATTTCTCCGCGTGAAACACCCTAACACCCGAATGCGCCGAAACGATTCGGTCCGCATGTGTTTCGAATGAATCAACGCAAGCGTTTTCCAGCATCGTTACGCCGAGCTTTTTGCAGGCGGCCACCAACGCCCGAATGTGCCTGGGATTGCGAACCTGACAATCCTCAGGAACATACCAAGCACGCAGACGCTCGTTGACTGCGGCCTGTTCACGCATAAACGGTAACCGGATCGCCAATTCATGGGCCGACCAAGACTCAAAGCCCACACCATGCTCATCCCACCACATTTGGTTGGCTGCCAAAGTCGCTCGCTCAGCAGGGCTCATCCCCAAATACAAACCACCACATCGGCGAAACTCGTTGTCGATTCCGGTTTGCTCCAGCAACCGCTGAGACCACTCGGGATGCAAGCGATGCGAAAGCGCTCTTAATTGCTCTGTGGGATCCTGAGCTGCGGTCGTTGCTCCCGCAGGCAAAATACCCGCGCCTGCCCAAGACGATTCTTTGCCGATTTGCCCCGAATCGACGAGCAATACTTTCCAGCCATTCGACGCACACTCATACGCGATCGAAAGCCCGACTACGCCTCCACCGCAAAGCATCAAATCATATGGCGGATGATATTCCAAGGGCATTTCGCGGGTCGCTCGTTTTGTGTGTTTGGTCCCATGTATGCTACTCGACAACAGCGAAAGTGCTAAGCACATCCGCATGTGTTTTTCGTATTAATTAGCCGATGGGCGCTAGCCCCGGGGTGTTAAAAGTTTGGTATTGCTGCAACTTTCGAATGCGCAACTTTTGTTCCGTTGAGACCCCAGCGGCCTCGGAGGCCGTCTCACTTTTGGACTTATCGACTTTCTGGTAGGCGACTATCGCTTTGTTTCTTAGCCGCGATAGCGGCGACACTCTGTAGCCGTGGGGCTCGCCCCACGGTCTCTAGGCACGATGATTTCGGAATTTATCTGCGGGGCGAGCCCCGCAGCTATGAACTGTCGCCGTTACACGGCTAAACACATTTCCCCAACAAAGTGAGACGGCCTCTTCGTGACGCTTGGTGAATCAAGATATACAAAACGAAATCAGCCGAAGTGCTGGCACCTCGGCTGATTTCGTTTTGAGAATGATTCGATTGACTCCATCTAATCAGGAGCCTACACGCAGAGCGACTATCCAATTATCGATAGATACCACCTGGAGGAGGATTGGTCTGATTCGCTGTGCTCGGGAAACTTGCAGGAGCCGCTCCGCCAACCGCTCCCTGTGGCGAGAAGTCGTAGCCGGTTTTGCGACCGACGCTACCTGGCTGATACGGTGCTGCACCTCCGTAGCTTGGCGCCCCAGCTGCAACGTTTGCTGTGCTCGGTGGCAGCGACGGTGGTTGATAAGCGTTTGGCATGCTGCTCGGAGCAGGCGCGTTATTGGCCACCGCACCTGGGTTATAAGCTGCAGGCATTGCGGATACTCCGCCACCCATCGGAGGATACGACGAGATACTCGGTGACTGAGTTGGACCACCGGCCGGCATGCCGCCGTAAGCTGGTGGCATCGAATTTGGCAATCCAGCCATAGCGTTCGATGGCGGAGCACTGTAACCAGCACCTCCGGCAGGAGCACTGTAGCCACTCGGTGGCGCACCGTACGGTGTTGATGGCAACATTCCACCCGCTCGATTGGCATTGCTAGCTGTGTTGTATTGCCCGGTTTGATAGCCGTTTGCGGACGATGTTACACCCGCTCCATTGCTGGCCATTTGATTGCCAGCGTAACTGCTCGCATTGTTCGGCGGCATGTTGAAGCTCGGAGCTGCCGTTCCTCCGTATGGCGATGAAGGACGTCCTGGATTGGCTGCGTTGCTAGCCAGAGGATTTGGGGTATTCTTGTAAGCTGGGCCAACCGGCGATGAAGTTAAGCCACTGGGTGGCATCGAGAGGCTTGGGCTGCTACCAGCCAAAGTTGACTCCGAAGGTTTCTTTGACCATGGGAACATGTCCGAACCGGGCATTTTCCATCCAGATTTACATCCGGTTTGTGTACCGCTGATGGCAACGACTACTACAGCCAATCGAGTCCAGGTCGCGAGTTTGGTTCGCATGCTAACAATTCCCTTTGGTAGCTTGTAGCACCCCCACTCCCAATGAGCGGAAATGCCTTCGTTTTGTTTTAGTAGGTTCACGTCTGAGAACTTTTACTTACGTGAATGTCGCCAATACATCTTGTTTCGGCAAATCGCCTTCCTCACATTACGGATAAACGGAAAATTCTGCCTATTTTCTCGTTCGACTTTTCGGTGAGGACCGCTTCACGCAGCCGTTGTGGGATTTAACGGAAATCGATCTCGTACGTCAACGCCAGCTTTTATGACGAACGGTAGGGAAAACCTGCCATGACTCGAAGCTGGATTCGCCAGAATGCAGTACTTTCTGAATTCTGGCGAATCCAGCTAGGATCGTTTTTGTTCCGATGCTCGCCTTCTAGACAACCATCCTCATCCAACTATTTGTCTTCTTTAGGTTTCGGTGTCTCGCGTTTTTGAAGGACCAGCAAACGTTCTTCCGTTTCACCGGCACTCACTCGGAATTTAACATCGTTCCGAACTTCCCCAATCTCATAGGGCAAATCGTATTCAGGGTGCTGAACGGCAATACTCTCTTCACTTCCGATCGGAATATCTCGCAATGTCACCATACCTTCGTCATCGGAAATTTGGTAATGGCGATTGGTAGACGGCTCATCATCCCAAGGGCTCCAGTTGGTTTCGCCCTTGAGCAAGCGTTCAATGGAGTCAAGCGAACGCCAAGAAGAGGTCAGCAACGTCGACCCACCAGACAGGAGTATTTTATTCGGCCACGTATACACTTTGGCGCCGACGACACTCTCGCCATCAACGGTCATCAACTCGATATGAACATCCCCTGTTTGCTCCATCTCGAATGCGACCTCAAGTTCCGATTGATCCTTTAGCAAGTCAAACGTTTGGCCATTCACTCGTCCCTCCTTGGAAGATCGAATGAGCCAACCGCGGCAGATCGCGAAAACTTGCACTTGGGCAGGCCCCGGTACCGATTTGAACTCAAAGGTGCCATCTTCCGCGATTTCGGTCGAGTCTTTCCATGCAACCGGCTGTCGGCCACCAAGCGGAGCATCCGGCGTCATCACGACATAAATCGATACATTGCCGTCGACAATAGGACGTGGAACACTGTCCGGTAGTTTCCCAAAGACTCGCTTGCCAGGTTGAACGAGGATATTGGGAATCGAAACCATTTTTCCGGAGTCGGTCTCAAACTCAAAGAGCTTGCTGAATAACCCGCCCGATTCGTTTGGGCTGACCAACATACACATTTGTTTGCCCTGAGACATACCACCAGTTTTTGCACTCCCCGGGGTAAATCCCCAATTCGGAGCTGCGTCTCTGCTGGCGACCATTGGAAAAAATCGCTCAACCGGTTTACCTGAGTTGTCGATAGCTTGGAACTCCACCTTGCAGCCTGATTGGAGTTTTATCTTTTCCGGGATGTTGTCTAACTTGATCTCGGTTCTATTTGCGACGTATTCAGGATGGCTAAAGCTGATGTCGAGCGTCGTCGTAGTTAGCCATTTTTCGGGAACCCCGAACTTAACCGGATATCGAAACTCGACTTTACCATCGGTTTGCGATTGCGACTCCTGTACCTTGCCAATGTTCGGCGACGGCCAACCATACCAGCTTCCTTGATCCTCAAGGCAGCGCAAGCCGTTGACTGTCGCCTTTACGCCGGCAATAGGCTGATCATTGGCGTCGACCAAGATGGTTTGAATCGACAAAACCTCAACTGGATAAGTCGGTTTCTTAGCATCATCGTCCGCAAATGCGATTGTTGTTGCCAGGAAAAGAACAAGAAATCGGGAAGTGGCATTTGCACAAAAGGTGATGTTCATTTCGGTCTCCAACAGGGCGGATGATGGTTCCTTTAGGCGGTCGGCAGAGTGAAAACTCACCGTAGCACGAACTTCGCCGCTCGCCTCATGACATCAAACTAGCCGAGATCGGGTTGGCATGCAACTTAGTGGGTCACTCTTGCCGAGAGTGACCAAGAACTCTGCAAGTCGCACGTATGAATTGAGGTGACTGTGCTTCGGTGGGATAGGCTTCGCTTCGGTGGGATAGGCTTCGCTTCGGTGGGATAGGCTTCGCTTCGGTGGGATAGGCTTCGCTTCGGTGGGATAGGCTTCCAGCCTGTCATCGTAGAATCGACAGGCTAGAAGCCTATCCCACAAGCAACAAAAAAAGGATCGGTTCTGCCATTGCAAAACCGATCCTTAGATTTTTTTGTCTTCGAGCTTTGACTACTCGATAACGACTTTCAGGTCTTGACCAGCTGAAACAACAACCGATCTGGTCAAGTCAGCTTCGTGAAACTTAGCATTCACCTTCTTGAGGGTGGCTTCGGAGTTCTTGGCTGGGGACTTTCCAACAAAGTACGAATACTTGCCAGAGATGGTCTCAACTTTGAACGTGCCATCCTCACCGACAGGAATGTAAGCGGGATGCTGGCCTTCCATAGGGTGCAGCGTGAGAAGTAAATTACCGATTGGCTTCCCGTCGCTCATTTCAAGCTTTCCATTTACGGTCACCGAGGCCGGCTGCGGGGTTCCGGACGATCCGCAACCCACGCACATCAAGAGCGACAGTACCAAT
>JAPLNL010000059.1 GCA_026692905.1 Planctomycetota bacterium | reverse complement strand
GGCCATGCTGGTTCTCTCTTGGCAGTAAAAAGAAAACCAAAACAGCGGCGCAAATATCGTGCCAAAGGGCCTGGGGTCCCTGCGAAAAATGACTAGAATCTCAAAGAGAGTGCCATTTGGCTAGCGCCCAACGGCTAATTGATACGTAAAACACATGCGGGTTTGCTTAGTAGCGCCCGCGGCTCAGTGGGAATTGAAAGAGAGAACCAATCGATGCAGTTCGCGTTAATCCAAAGCTTTAAGCCCCTTCGCTATCCACTTGTTGGTAGCGCATTGTCTTTGATTTTCATGTGCGTTGCGTCGACTGCATCACTAGCCCAGACTTCGATATCGAATTCGATTTCAGAAGCGGTCCTGCCACTTTTGAAAGACTATCAAGGGGATGTGGCGGTAGCGGTCTATCATCTGGAAAGCGATAGTCATTGGTCGATTCAAGGCGATGTCGTGATGCCCACGGCTAGCCTCATCAAATTGCCGGTCATGGTGGAAGCTTATCGGCAGGTGGCAGCGGGCAAGGTCAAGCTGGACCAGCGAATCGAACTCAAAAAAGAGGACATGGTCCAAGGTTCAGGAATTCTGACGAGCCACTTTTCGCCGGGGACGACCATTAGCTTGCGAGATGCGATTCGTTTGATGATCGTCTACTCCGACAACACGGCAACCAACTTGGTGGTCGATGCAATCGGATTGCCCTCTACCACGGCGGCGATGAAGGAATTGGGCTATCCAGAGACGCAGCTTCATTCCAAAGTTTTTCGGCGCGATGTTTCGATCGCTCCTCAGCGCAGTGAAAAGTATGGGCTGGGTAGCACGACCGCGATCGACATGGTGAATCTGGTTACACGGCTCAAGCGTGGTGAGTTGGCAGGTCCCGAAGCGACCGCAGCGATGTTGGATCATTTGGTGAATTGCGATGACAAGTCGCGGTTCCCGTTGCTATTGCCGAGCACCGTCAAAGTGGCGCACAAGACAGGTTCGGTCACTCGTGTACGAACCGATGCAGGCTTGCTCATGGCACCCGGATGCACGATCGCACTTTGTGTTTTGACCGACAACAACAAAGACATTCGTTGGACCGACGATAACGCAGGAAACAAACTGAGCGCGGACATCGCAAAGAGCGTGTATGAACTGCTGGCACCCAAGTCTGTTGATAAGACCCCAACGACAGATCAAGCCAAAGCGATGCGAATCGGCGCGACGGGAGATCTCGTGGAGGCCCTACAGCGGACATTGAAGGCCAAGTTGTCGCCACCAAATGCTATTTCCGTTGACGGTGATTTTGGGCCAGCCACAGAAGGTGCCGTGAAAGCATTTCAGAAACAAGAAAAGATCGAAGTAACAGGAGTTGTCGATGCAGCGACATGGAAAGCCCTTGGACCGTTAATCGATCAAGAAAAACCATGGCCTGCACCGGAGATCGTCAATTCAGAAAAGCTCGATAAGCAAGCCTCCGATGATCCCTTCGGCCCACCGCAAGTCACCTGTACAGCTTGGACGATTGCGGATCGATCCACTGGCGTGTCGATCGCCGGAACTAAATCCGACTTTCCGATGCACATCGCGAGCACGACCAAGATCATGACCGCTTGTGTTGTCCTCAAGATGGCAACTTCCAATCCAGAGGTCCTCAATGAGGTGATTGCGTTTTCGAAGCGAGCGGATGACACGGTCGGTTCGACGGCGGGAGTTCGGGCTGGCGAAAGTTTGACGGTAGGCGAGTTGATGTATGGGCTCCTGCTTCCATCAGGTAATGATGCATCGGTCGCTTTGGCAGAACACTTCGGGCGGAAGTTTGCCAAGGCGGAGGAGAGCCTCGATGATGCGAAATCGTATGATCGTTTCATTGAGCAGATGAACGCGACAGCCCGCGAGTTGAATATGCTGCAGACTCATTTCGTGAACCCGCATGGCTTGACGGACAAAAATCACTTGTCGACGGCTGACGACTTGGCGAAGCTTGCGATAGCAGCTTTGGGAGTACCGCGATTTCGCGATTATGTCACTTGTCGGCAGCATGGGTGTGAAGTCTCCGGTCCTGGCGGCTACAAACGCAATTTGAAGTGGGAGAACACGAATCGACTCCTAGGGATCGAAGGGTACACGGGGCTCAAGACGGGCACGACAGACGCGGCTGGAGCCTGTTTGGTTTCATGCAGTCGGCGAGGTGATCGCGAGTTGGTCGTCGTGTTACTCAATTCAGCGAACTCGGACGCCCGATATGTCGATGCTCGCAATTTGCACGCGTACGGTTGGCGAAAAGGGGCTGGATTGCGTTAGGTCTCAACGACGATTCGCAGCTGGATTCGTTCTGATCTTTTTAGCACACCAAGCATGTTGCGAAACTTGGGCCCAAGTTCGCGTCGGAATCCCAAACGGAACAATCGTCGAAGTCTGGGTTTAGAGATCGAGTGAGTTCGAAAATACGTTAAGATCGGGCTCATACGAGGCGGTACGATTTCGAGTATCCAGGGTAAAGGACAGGTAAAATGATGGTTCGTTCACGCGGGTCGCGACTTGCGGCTCTAGGTTTGGTTGTCTCAGCGGCTCAATTCAGTTGGGAAAGTTCCTCATACGGTTTTTCTGACTGGACACGATTCCGCGGGCCCAATGGCTCTGGGATCGCTGAGGACAAGGAGCCGACGCCAACAACATGGAGCGAATCGGAGAATCTCAAGTGGAAGGTTCCAATGCCTGGTGCCGGGGTCTCCTGCCCAATCGTGGTTGGAAATAAAGTTTTTGTAACTTGCTATTCAGGCTATGGTCTCAATCAAGAAGAGCCGGGCAACGAAAAAGACTTGGTACGCCATCTCGTTTGCGTCGATCGGGTGAATGGAAAGATTCTTTGGCAGAAAGCATTGCCTTCGACTACCCCCGAGGATCCGTATCAAGGAATGGGTGTACCGCAGCACGGTTACGCATCGCATACGCCGACCTCCGATGGGAAGAATGTCTATGTCTTCTTCGGCAAAAGCGGGGTCCTTGCATTTGATCTGGATGGCAAGGAATTGTGGAAAGTCAGTGTGGGAACCGGCTCCGATGGTCGCCAGTGGGGTTCTTCCTCCAGCCCTATCGTTCATGAGAATGTGCTGATCGTTCCGGCCGGTCCAGAAGGCCGAGCACTGATTGGACTCGATAAAAATTCAGGCAAAGAACTTTGGCAATTGCGTTCCGAAAAATTAGGCAACGTATGGGGGACCCCCGCGATCGCGAACGTGGGATCGGAGACCGAATTGGTGATCGGGGCGCCTGGCGAGATTTGGGGCATGGATCCCAAGACCGGCAAGTTTGGGTGGTTCTGCATGTATCTCGACAACGGCGATCAGTTTAGCTCAAGTGTCGTTGTGGATGGGGAAACCGTCTATGCGATCGAAGGACGAGGGGGCGGATCGGTCGCGGTAAAAGGGGGCGGAAAGGATGACGTCACCGACACGAAGACTGTCTGGAAAGGTAGAGACAGCGGACGATTTGCTTCGCCGATTGTCTACGAAGGTCGACTCTACAATGTCTCGGGCCGCAAACTGACTTGCATCGACGCGACCACTCAGGAGAAAATCTTTGAGGGACGCATGAAGGACAGTAAGGGTGAGATGGCACCCGAACAAGGTGGATTTGGCGGTGGTGGATTTGGCGGTGGTGGAAGACCTGGCGGAGCGGGTGGACCTCCTGGTGGTGGTGCAGGCCCGGGCGCTGGTGGACCTCCAGGCGGCGGCGGTGGACGTCAAGGTGCTGTTGGACCTCCAGGTGGCGTACGCGGTGGTCGTGGCGGAGGCTTCGGCAGTATCGACTACGGTTCGCCTGTCCTTGCTGACGGCAAGATCTATTTCACGGCTAGAAACGGTGAGACGTACGTATTTGCTGCTGGCAAAGAATTCAATCAGCTGGCGGTCAATCGTGTCACCAACGATACCGAAGAGTTCAGCGCGACTCCGGCAGTCAGCAACGGTGAGATCTTTATTCGTTCGAACAAGAACTTGTATTGCATCTCAACAAAGAAGTAGCGGCTAACCCAGAGTAGAGCGGTTGTCCTCAACGTTGTCCTCAACCGCTCGGAACTTAGATCAATCGCAAGATCGCCTAAAGGAACTGGTTCCAGGGCTCTGCCTTGGAACCCACCTATGAGGCAGTCTGACTTTTGAACCCAACAAAACGCTTGGGGGAATTGGGAGGGCGAGGCTCCTGCCGAGCCATTTACAAATCAAGCTCGGCAGGAGCCTCGCTCTCCCGTTGAAATTGCAAGCAATTCCAAAAAGAAAGTGATACGGCCTCCTAATCTTCGCCTACCGTCCTATCACGATGCTCGCTCGCGACTCTGAATTTGTTTCGAGGCAGAGCCTCGGGAGCAGTGCGTTCCCAGGCGGAGCCAGGGAACGAGTGCAGGAAAGCAATGACGTCGCCGAACGAAAATCCACAATGGGACAAATGGTTGTATCGCATCGGCTGTCCAGTTTGGGGCTGTCGCACTTGGGGTGACCAAATCTATCCAACAGGTACTCCATCTAGCGAGTATCTTGCCTGGTACAGCAGCATGTTTCCTACGGTCGAAGGGAACAGCACGTTCTATGCGGTTCCACCGTCAGATACATTTCAAAAATGGCGAGACACGTCGGCTGCGACATTCAAGTTTAGCTTCAAATTTCCACGACGCATCTCGCATGACTTGAAGCTAGCACGTTGCGATACAGAGTTGCAGCAATGGTTAGAGCGGCTTGCGATTCTGCACGATGGCGGTCGACTTGGACCGACGTTTCTTCAGCTTGCGCCATCCTTTTCGTTCCGCTACTTCCCGCAGCTTGAATCGTTCTTAAGAAAACTACCCAGCGACTGGCCATGGGCCGTCGAAGTGCGACACTTGGATTGGTTCGATGAAGGGGATAAAGAGTCACGGCTCGACGATTTGCTCCAATCGCTTGGGATGGATCGCGTCTTGTTCGACTCCAGTCCGCTTAATTCAATGGACGCAGCAGATGAGCTTGAATCGACATCGCAAAAACGAAAACCCAAAAGTCCATTTCGAGTGACAGCAACGGGCCGTCGTCCGATGCTTCGATTGATTGGGCGAAACAATGCTGCTGAGGTTGCGGACCATTGGGAGAAATGGTCCGTTCAAATTGCGAGCTGGATTCGCGATGGGTACGAGCCCTGGATCTTCACACATGCTCCCGACGATACGTACGCCCCCGGGCTTGCAAGATTACTTCACGAGATGATCCAAATTCAGTTGCCCGAGCTGATCGAGTTACCGAAGTTGGAAGTTGAGCAACCGATGAAGCAACTTCGATTGTTTTGATGGAGCTAGGCGAGCGGCGGGAAGAACATACCATGAATCGTAACTGGATTCCCCAGAATTCAGTACGTTCTGAATTCTGGCGAATCCAGCTGCGGTACGCCTACGGTCACTCTCGGCAAGAGTGACCCACTTCGTTTATTTCCGAATCGGGGCAGGGCCGGTTTTGACTGCTGAGTTGACCGGTAAGCTTCGGCTGGGCTGACCCAGGGTTTCTTTTGTACGAGCGTGGTAGAGAGCTACGGCTCGAGTCGCGTGCCCACGAGGGCCGATAGGCCATTTGTGGTCGCGTTTATCAAGGATTTTCGAAAGCAAGAAATCGATTGACTTACCTACCCGTGGACTCTTGATCTCTTCATCAGACAAGGTGTACATCAACCACTCCAGCATATGGCCAGTAGTCTGTACTTTTCGTTCTTCGTTCGGTTCATTGGCGCGACCTTCGTACCAACTCGTACTGAAGCTGCCATCTGGATTCTGCAATTGCCAAGTGTAATCGATATATTCTTTTACGAACTTTGCGGCCCGTGCATATTGGCCGTTAACTTGCAAGCCTTGCAACTGACGCTGACGGACAGAGAACGAAAATCCCATGAGACGATGGACTCCACCGCACGCTGCGCCGATAATCGGCTGAGACAATTCTTCTTGAATCAGTTTCGAAATGCTCCAAATTTTTCCGTCGTTGGCTCGCCATTGTTTGTTCGAGTCCAAATAGTACGACAGACCAATGAGTTTGAAGGTGAGTTCTGATTTTTCTTTGCACGTCGCCATCTCATACCGAACCAAGTCCTCGACCGTATACTTCGACGAGCCAATCTGGATGGGATAGTTCAAGGGGACATTGGACTGTGCGAGGATCGCTAAAAATTGTCCTTCGTGTCCTTGGACGCCGTCACCTACATTAGGTTTGAAGCCAGCGGTAGTCGGAGTGAACATGCGCTGTGTCCGACAAGTTCCGTTGTGACACATCCAGCCGATGGCGTTCACTCGGCCTTGTCCGTGGACCATTTCATAGTCACCGCCGAAGGCCAGCAGGGCATGCATGACGGCCCATGGTGAACGAACAGAGGTCGACTCGGGATGGTCAAGGTAAAACGCGAGGCAAGCTTCCGTCCGTTGCAATCGGTTTGCCAGGACAGGATCCGAAGGTTTGCTTTGAACGATCGGCGCAACTTGAATCCCTTCGTTTTTCGGATCGTCGATTCGTATTTCGCGGCGATCGGAAATCGGCTTCGAAGCTTTGAGGGCATCGATTCCTTGATCTTCCCGCCCACTTCGATTGTTTCGAGGATCCAATTGTGGTTCTTCTTGGTCTTGTTGAGAATCCTTGTCTCGCGGTGTTCCTTGCTTTTGTGTCGCTAAGTTTTTCGGACTCGGTTTTTCCTCCTCCACATTATCGAAAGGAATGCGGATGGGGCGTGGTGCGGGTTTGCGGGGAGCTGACTCGACCGTCACTTTTTTAGGCTCCTCAACAGCGACTTCATCCTCTTCATCTGATTCGTCTGTGGCCATTTCGTCGCTAAGCGACAAATCCAAAACAGGCTCTTCCTGGACCGTCATACGAGGCGGCTCGTTTTCAACGACAGCGAGTTTTCGTTCCGCCAATTTTGGGAGCGGTTCTCCGGGAACTTGATCTATCGGTTGACTGTCCACGATGGGTTCGTCAGCTATCTCTTCGACAATTCCTTTCAGCACTTCTGCTGAATCGATTTCTAGGTCGCTCGTTGGTCCTGCCATAAACCAAAAGAACGGGGAAACGTGCGACATCGTCGCCGTCGCAATTTTCATGACCAACGGCGAAACGAGTTTGATCTCGTCCATGGCCTGGTCATCTGTATCCTTCGAGACAACATCTACTTGAGATGGACCGGTCGGGACGTTTTGGCTAGCCTGGATCGCGGACTTGGCTGTTCCAGCTGGCCCTCCCAGGCGAAGCGTATTTCGTTGGTTGTCTGGAGAAACCTCTTGTGCAAACAACCCACTGTTCGTGACGGCTGTTTCAAATGCAAGCAAAGTAAAGCAGGCAACGCAATGTCGACGAAACCGCAGCAGCATAGTTTCCTGGCACCAATTTACGCGAATCTATCCAAGTCCTGACAACCCTCATTGGCTATCGGCGAGAACGGTGCCTTCGATACAGTCATAACAACCGGAAATCTTCAACGGGTCTAAATCGAATGGATAGCATTCGCATCGCCCATTTGGCTTGTTTAAGTGGTGGAATGCAATACGGAGGATCAAACCGATTCAAAAAAGGTTCGGCCTCGCCACAGCCAGTACGTGAGCATTGGGTCCGCTTTATTCTTCGTCGTGAACGGTTCGCAGGTGACACGATCGTCTTGGGCGATGACGGCGATTCGGACTTCGTCGTTGATGAGCACTCGAGCTAGAATTCCGAAGTGTTCGAAGAAGCATAAGCAGAGCAAGGTCTCAATCAATTCCAAATTTTCCGGAAGGGAGCCCAACAGTCGGTTCATGCGATCTTGGATTCGAGCATCCAAGGAATTAGGCGCGACCTCAAATGCATCGGGGTGGTCGATATCCCAGCCTACGAAAATGGCATAAGTATCATCGAGTGAAATGTCCGCGAGATCTTGTGAGAAGGTATGGCAGGTTGGGCCGGAGAAGCCCACGTTGCTGTACACCGAATCTTTCATGTCGTATTCGAACCGAAACAGGAAGCATTCTTGTTGTTGTTCGAAACCAGGCCAGCTCAAGGTTCGCTGATCGAGCAATTCCATACGACTTGGCGAAATGCCCATTTGTTCGTTTTGGGCGAGCCAATTCGCGAGCCTGGATTCTGCGATCGCGGCCGAGTTGGTCCAGCGTTCATCGATGCGGTCTTCGATCCCAAGTTCTTCGGCGTAGGCCACCGCGCGTTGCCGGCTTGAAAAATCGGCCGCCAATTCGATGAGTAACTCCTCGCCTTTCTTCTCTCCAAGTTTTGCCAATGCAAATGCCGCTTCGGTTCGGATACGGCGATGGCTCAATTTGGTCGCTTGAGTAAGTTTGCCAACAGCCTCTTGGCTGCCGATCAAGCCGAGCGTGTCGCATAGGGAAACGCAAAGTGAAACCGAGTCGAAAAGGATCTTTTGGATTTCGGCCACGGAGCTTCCGAATTGAGCCGGATTTTCCTCGAGCATTCCTAATTGGTTGACCAGTCCGCCCATTAACCGGAGCAAAACGGCCAGTTCGCCGGCGGCTGGGTGTTCGGACATGGAGCGGCTTCGAACCACGAAATTCGCAACATCGAGCGCTGGAGACAGGACGGCAGGGGTTGTGCTTTGAAGCAATTTCGGAAAAACGTCCTCCACATTCCATGTCTTGGACTGCATCAGCGGGGCCAGGGACAGTGAAACATCGGCCCAATCGATCGGCGGTTTGGCCAGGAGCAATTCGACTCCGAGGTGGATGGCTGTCGAGTGGCCGCTGGCAAAAAGGACCTGGAGAAGGCTCCCTTCGCATCGCTGAAGTCCCCAGCCATGGAGCTTGCTGTACAGCTCCGCAACGTGCTGAACGAGAACCAGCCTTTGAAGCTGTTCCATGTCAGAATACCCGTTTTTCACAGCGATTGCTTGTCGGAAATTCCGGATGAGGCAGGTTAAAAACTGCTCAAGCCTCGCTCGGTTTCGGGTCACTCCGTCGATTTGCTCGCGAATGGACTCCGCGTTTTCACACAGCCAATTGGCGCTCAAGACGGACCAAATCGGGTCGTCTGGCTCCTCCCACTGATCGATTAAAGTGCGGCTTGGGCCGGCGGATTCATCGAAACCGGCCTCCAAAATAGCTTCGGAGAGGTCAGCCCAAGCGTAGGCGGAGTCGGGGAGGTCGAACGGGATGGTATCCATGAAACAATTAAGTGCGTTAGGGTGTTTTGAACTAATCAGTACTCAAACTGTATCGTAGAATGCTTGTTTGATCGAGTAACGAAAGAGATGGCCACGGCTTGCACTTGGCCTGAACACCATCCATCGACCGGACCATGGAAACCAAAACGCCAGAAACATTCGACGAACTCAAACTTTCCGCCATTACGCAGCGGGCAATCAAGCGACTCGGGTACGAAAAACCCAGCCCAATCCAGGCGAAAGTTATTCCCTGGGCCCTGCAAGGGTACGACGTGATCGGCCAAGCACGGACTGGAACCGGGAAAACAGCGTCTTTTGCCATCCCCATTCTAGAGCAGCTCGATCCGCTTCGAACCTCGCGCTACCCACAAGCCCTGGTTTTGGTTCCAACCCGGGAACTTGCCGCCCAAGTTCATGGAGAATTCGTCAAGCTCGCATATGGCTGCCCCACCGAGGTTTTGGAAGTCGCCGGCGGAAAGCACATGACCAAGCAACTGCGAGCCTTCGAAGGCAACGTGCAAGTTGTCGTCGGAACTCCAGGCCGTGTCATCGACCACATCAATCGTGGGTCGCTGAAGCTGAACAACATTTGGTGCGTCGTGCTCGACGAAGCCGACCGAATGCTCGACATCGGCTTCCGACCCGATATCGAACGTATCTTGCGTCGCTGCCCTGAAAATCGACAGACTTTGCTTTTGAGCGCCACGTTGGACGACGAAGTCAAAAGGTTGGCGGAAAAGTACCTATTCGAACCCGTTCGGGTCGACTGTTCGCAAAAAGACGTCTCGGTCGACACGATCGAGCAACGTTATTTGACGGTCTCGCCCGATCGAAAGTTTGACGTGCTGGTTGAGTTGCTGACTCGCGAGAAACCACCGCAAACGATCATCTTCTGCCGAACCAAACTGGGCACGGCCAAGCTGCACAATCAGCTTGAAAAAGTGCTGCCCCGAATCCCTGAGCTCTGCGACATGAGGCTCAGTACGATCCACGGCAACATGAACCAGACCCAACGTGATTCGGTGTTCAAATCGCTACGAAGTGGCTCGGTCCAGATTCTGGTTGCTACCGATGTGGTTGGTCGAGGTATTGATGTGACGACCATTTCCCACATCGTGAATTATGACTTGCCGGACGACGTGGACGACTACGTTCACCGAGTTGGACGGACCGGACGCATGGGACGAGATGGGATCGCATTCACTTTCATGTTCAAGGGCCAAGGGGATTGCTTGACCGAAATCGAGCAGCGAATCAATCGTCAGTTGGTTGCCGACCCGCTGGCGCAAGACTTCGGGCTTGCGAAGAAGGTGATTTCAAGATTGCCCGGGGCAGATACCGTAGAAGGTTCCGTATCCGAAGCCAATCCGGTCGTCGAAGAGAAGAAGCGAAGCTTGAATCCAATGCGGCGCAAGATCAGTGCGCGACGCAGGCGTTAAAGTAGCAGGCACACTCCGTGTGCCGTAGCCAAGTATTTTCTGTAGCGAAAGTCGTTAAGACTTTCGGCTACCTCGTCAAAACGACCGAAACTCTTGGCTACGAGGGATTGCAGATGGCTCCTCGCTTACGCTTGGGGTTTCCAATGTGCTCAAGAACAATTGGGACAATTGTTCGACACTCTAAAGCATTCGATACGATTGGATTGTTCCAGCTAACACTTCTGTCACTTCGAGCCGTTCGTTTTGAATAAGAATTGCTCCAGCTTCGTTAATGCCGAGGCAGAGACCCTTTGCGAGGCCAGCTGGATGCTTGACTTCTACCCATTGTCCGTCGAGCAAGCTTCGCTCTGGCCAGTCTTCCAGTAACCAGCGAGGATTCTCTCGCTGGCGTTGATCCAGCGATATCCAATGATGGACGAACTGCACAAGCACATCTTCGGTGCTTGCCGGGTCTATAGCTCCTGGCCTAGGCCATTCGTGCAGGCTTGTCGCGTTTGCTTGAACGTCAACGGGAGCGGCTTTGAAATCGACTGCGCAATTGATCCCAATGCCGATGATAGCGACCGAAGGTGCAAGCGATTGTTTCGGAATAACTTCGATCAAAACACCACAGACTTTTCTGCCTGAAAGGTAGACGTCATTGGGCCATTTGACCATTGGTTTCGCAGAGGAAAGGTGTTCTAAACACTCAGCAACGGTGCAACCGACTCGAAGAGGGAGCAAAGCCGAACTAACCATTGTTTCGGTCGATGTGTTGGCCGCGGATGGCTCCGAGCTTTCCATCGGGATAGCCATCGAGAACATGAGGCAGCCATCTGGTGACCACCATTGATGGCTACCGCGACCGACGCCAGAGCTTTGTCGATCCGCAACTAGGAGTGCCGGCAAGTGCTTCGATCTTTCACGCACCGATTGGGCTAGCTGTTTGTTGGTCGAGTCGATGGATTCAACCCATTCGACCGACTTGAAGTACCCGAGCCCTTCGATCTCGTCGAGCGCGTAGCGTCGCTTGATAGTAAAGATAGGGTTCATGTCGGCCCGAAGGGGAACGCTGTGAAGCACTTTGTAGCGAAACTCTTCAAGAGTTTCGGTGGTTTGCGCACTGCAGCCGAAAGTCTTGACGACTTTCGCTACAGAAAAGCCGGTTTTCAGCATAGGAAAATGCTTCACAGCGTTGCCCGATGGGGCCACATACTCGCGCATGTGTCAGGATACCAAGATCAAGACACACAGCGTATGCCTCCTAGGTTCCGAATTCTGGGCGGCGGCGACCGAGTTGTTCTTGGAGACGAACAACAATGCTCGTATGCATTTGGCTAACGCGGCTTTCGCTCAGATCGAGCGTCGCTCCGATTTCCTTCATCGTCAGTTCTTCATAATAATAAAGAATGATGATCAAGCGTTCGTTGCGATTCAGACCTTTGGTAACCAATCGCATGAGGTCGCTTTTGTTGACGCGACGCGTTGGATCTTCGCTGCGTTTGTCTTCGAGAACGTCGATTTCACGCACGTCTTTGTAGCTGTCGGTTTCGTACCATTTCTTATTGAGCGAAACCAAGCCGACGGCCGACGCATCGCTTTTCATCTTCTCGACTTCATCGATCGAAATGCCCATGTACGAACAGAGTTCGTGAGTGGTAGGTGCTCGACCATACTTGGCCTCGAGCAGTTTGGTCGCTTCGTTGAGTTTGCTAGCTTTGCTACGAACGAGTCGCGGCACCCAGTCCATTGTTCTCAGTTCGTCGAGCATCGCTCCGCGAATTCTGGGGACGCAGTAGGTTTCGAATTTGACTCCGCGTTCCATATCGAAGGCGTCGATGGCATCCATCAAACCAAAGATACCTGCGCTGATCAGGTCGTCTAGTTCGACACCTTCTGGCAATTTTGCTCTGAGTCGTTCGCCGTTGAAGCGAACAAGAGGCATGTAGCGTTCGATGAGAATATTTCTCAAATCGACGTTGGAAAGGTCTGCTTTGTATCTAGTCCAAACATCAAATATGTCGATGCTCGATGCTACAGTTGTCGCCATCCGAACCTCCGTGATTGACATGGCAAGGGGATTGATCTCCAGCGGTGACTGGGATCAAACGGTCGTGTATTCTGGTGTTGCTCCGCGAACGAAGCGAACTTGTGTGTACCCATTCCATTTGGCAACACATGGTTCTCGACGCAGATCATCACAATCCGCGGCGAGGAATCCGTTCTGGGACGCGAACTCTACCGAGTTGGAACTGTTAATTCCACATCAATTGAGCAAAGAACTTTTCCGTTTGGGGTCGGGCTTTTCCAGATTGCCTAGTTCTTCAAGCTTCCGGCTTTTGGGCCTGGAAAGTTTTGAAGAGTGCTTTCTGAACCTGATCAAGCGGCTTCTTTGAGTCTCTCTCGCAGTTTTTCAAACTTGGCACGATAGTTCATTTCAACACTTTGGCGAACCACCGAATCTGCAACTTGTCCTATTCCTAGTCCGATGATGGCAAAAACCACGGTCGTCGCTAGCGAATGAGTTAAGATGGATTCCGGTATTTCGTCGCTTAAAAGACCAAGAAGGATCGTGGTCGAGAGAGCGATGCAACCAAAGGATGCTGCAAATAAACGTCCCAACGAATTGCTCACTGGGTTCGGGGTTTTCAAACGGTGCGAGCCAGGGTTTCCCCCAGCGGAACGTTGACGGGTCGTGCTTATCGACCCAAGCGATAGTGGTTCGAGTCGGTCGGTACTTCCCGTCGAAAGTACTATCGGCAGCGGAAGGTCCGTTTCTTCACCCTGTTGCAAAATAATTCAAGTTGTTTTCGAATACCTGGAGCAACTTTTACCAAACTACCCTAGCTTCACAAAATCGCGTCACAAATAATGGCCAAACAACATTCACCCAGGTTCCTCGCCATCTCGGCGGAAGCCAAAGCTCGCGTTCTCGAATGCACGATTGAGGATCTCAAGATACGCATGGACCAAGGAGAACCGCTGCTGCTTGTCGACGTCCGCGAAGAGAGCGAATTCTCGGCTGGGCACATTCCCGGCGCGATTCACCTTAGCAAAGGAGTTATCGAGCGAGACATCGAAACGGTGGTGCCTGACCCGAACAAGGAGATCTTGCTGTATTGTGGCGGCGGGTTTCGATCGGCCCTTTCGGCGGAAAACCTACAGCGAATGGGCTACAAAAACGTGGTCAGCGTGGACGGCGGTTGGAGAAGCTGGACAGAAGCCAATTATCCAACGGAAAAATAGCGGAGATTTGCAACTGGTTGGAAACCATCCGATTTGTTTTTTCGAAGGAAAAACAATGGGGAGAGCGAGGCTCCTGCCGAGCTGGGGACGCAACGGTTCGGCAGGAGCCTCACCCTCCCGAACAACAATTTGGCTGCGTTAAGTCGATAAAATCATGCTTATTGAAGAGGGAAATCGATCGATTGATTTGCGAAGTACACAAAACAGGTGTCGCACGACGAGCGATTTAAGACTAGACTACGTTTTAGATTGATTTGAGCAGGGAGCGATCCCGCTCAAAACTTCCGGCCGCTTGGTGAAATTGGCAGACACGCCAGACTTAGGATCTGGTGCCGAGAGGCGTCGGGGTTCAACTCCCCGAGCGGCCACTAAGTAAACTAAGATTTTTCTTTTGTCCAACCATCGTTGGAAAGTCGGTTTCTGTAACCGATCGATTGCTAGCCCAAGCAGCCAGCAATCTGACGGGGTTTAGTTGCTCCATCGCCTTCGAATCCAGTAGAATATTTGGAAAATCCTCTCGAAAAGAGATCGAAGAATGACCGTGCTTGATTCCGCCAGTTTGCATAAATTTTTACTTCATTTCACGGAGACGCTGACCCCAGAGCTAGCGGAGCACTTTGTGAAATTGCCTGCAGATCCAGAGTTCCAACAGCGTCTGGACGAATTGGGAAGCCTTGCAAACGAAGGAGCCTTGAGCGATGAAGAACGGCGAGAGTACGACACTTACATCGAGGGGATGGACGTAATCGCATTGTTACGAGTCAAGGTTCTTTCACGCACAAAGTAGGACCGTTTTGCATGGATGCGTCCCTAAGATCCTTTGTCGTCGAAAGGTCGGCAGGTCACTGTGAGTATTGCCAGATTCCGCAGCGATTTTTCACCGAGCTCTTTCAGATTGAACATATCGTTGCTCGCCAACATCGAGGATTGACCGTTAAGTCGAATCTGGCCATCGCATGTTCGAGATGTAATTTACATAAGGGGCCGAACTTAGCTGGGATCGATCCGTTGAGTAACGTGCTATTCGACTATTCAATCCAAGAATCGATGATTGGTCTGAACATTTTCAAGAGGTACACAGCGGCGAGATTGTCGGGAAGTCAGCGATCGGTCGCACGACTGCGTATGTTCTTGATATGAATGACGTACGCCGCGTTGAATTGCGAGCGGCAATAATTGCTCTAAAGAAACATGACTATCCGATCAAGTAGTTACTCGGCGGTCGCAATTGGGTGGATGTGGACAGCACTTTTGATTTGAACAAGCCAGCCATCTCGCGCTTGGACAGCGAGTTGTCATCGGAGACTTAGATTAGAGCTACTGGCCGTTAGCCCGTCGACAAATGCACAACCGGACTTTGCGTAGGTGATGCGTTGCGAATTCCGTACTTTTCCTTTTTTTCTGGTGGATTACATTCGGCAGATGCGACCCACTGAGCTCACTCGATAGCGAATTTCAAGCTCGTTTTTGTTGGCAACTCAGGTTGCTTCAAGGCAACCCCCAAGTAAACTAGGGTTTTTCTTTCGTCCAACCATCGTTGGAAAGTCGGGTTCTGTGACTGTCGAATCGATTTCTAGCCCTAGCAACCAGCGGATCAAAGCCGCCAATTCTCTTCGCGATCCGCGTGAACGACGCGATAGCGGCCTCATGATTATCGATGGGGATTCGATCGCAAGGCATGCTCATGCTGGCGGGATCGAATGCACCGAGCTCTTTGTTTTGGAAACCTCCGAGGAATCCCATCGCCTTTTGGTCTCCGACTGGCAAACGCTGGTCCCCGGGATTCGAATCAATCTCATCTCCAAGCCAGCCATGGCCAAACTGCAATATGGCGACCGCGATGTTGGACTGATTGCCGTCGCCCGTCAGCCTAGCCTGGCTTTGGAAACTTTGGACGAACGAATTGCCCCCACGAAAAAAGATACCGATGCCAAGTGCTTTTTGGTTCTCGACCGAATGGAGAAGCCTGGCAATCTAGGGGCCGTTATGCGGACGGCAGATGCGGCCGGCGTGTCCGCCGTATTGCTAAGCGACCCTGTCAGCGAAATGTGGAACCCGAACGCCATTCGCGCCAGCCTGGGTGCATTGTTCCGAGTTCCCATGGCCGTCGGTTCCGCAAAACAAATCCAGGCTTGGTTAACCGAACGCTCGATCGCGATTTACGCAGCCAGAGTGGATGGTACTTTGCCCCACACTGCCCCCAAGTATGAAAAGGCCGTCAGCATCGTCGTGGGAAGCGAAAGCGATGGCCTCGGTGAAAACTGGGTAAAGCAAGATGTGACCGCTGTGCGTATTCCAATGCATGGTGCTATCGACTCGCTTAACGCGTCGGTGAGTACTTCTATTATTTTGTTCGAAGTGCTTCGGCAGCACGGCCGTGTTTAAATCGCGTGAGGGCTTTATCGGTCATTTAGCCGGTGGGCGCTAGTAGGAGGGCGTCTTACTTTTGAACCCAACAAAACGCTTGGTGGAAATTGGGAGGGCGAGGATGCCGAGCCAACGGTGCAAAGGTTCGGCAGGAGCCTCACCCTCCCGAGCAATGAATGACTTAGGTAAACTCGTTGGAAACATGTTTACCGCGGTGGCCTCGCCCTCCCGTTGAAATTGCAAGCAATTCCAAAAACGAAAGTGAGACGGCTTCCTAGCTACCGGCCTGCTTACAACGCAGATTTCTCGCGAAACCTGCTAAATACGCTTCGGTGCGTTTCCTATTCAGGGTCCGATTGAAAGCCTGGGTGAAAGAGGCCTCGGTTCCACTCCAAGCTTTCGAAAGTCGCTTCGTGAATACGGCTCGGCTCGATCACAGGCCGTTTTTTCCATGATGCCGCCGTTTCAAGACCGAGCTCTTCGCCAACCAAATTTGCGTTCGCTCCAAGTCCAATCGTCTCGCGCGTTCCATTGCTTAGCTTGACCATCAAGTAGTCGGTAAGGGTTGTCGCATCATAAACATTATCCCTTCCTCTGAGATCAATCCATCGCGAGAGCTCTTTGCCTTCGTCGCTTTGACTCCATACTTCCCACTCATCGCATTCCGATGCATTCCAGTCGATGTACGACCTGCTCCCCGAAAAGATGCATTCTTTGGCCGTTCGCACAAATGGAACGGGAAAAGGCTGCGAGTTGCTCATGTTGACTCGCATCCACGCTCGCTGAGAATAGGCCGTTACATTTCGGAAATCCATCCTCAACGGCATGCCGGATCGCACTGCATTCCGGCCGCCATTGAGCTCAAACATCGATCCGACAATGGCTAACCAGCAATTGCTCATTTGCACTTCGGTTCGTATGGGGCTCGGCATTCGCAACCAATCGCATTGTCCACGCACCGAAGTCTGATTGCAAACGATGCGTGCCGGAAGCTTGCCTGTGCCACTAGTCGACTCTCCAAAGCTATCTTGAACGCCAGAGTCAACGACGATCACCGAAGGCAACGCCACGGTCTGCGTGGATGTCAGTTCCAACGGAGCGGTGCTAAAGGGATTGGGATCGTACTGAACCGTTAGGGAACAGTTTTTGAACTGGAGCGAAGCGTTCGATCGAACCGAAAACAACGAGCGACGACGGGACAACGAACCCGCACGCCAAACGATGTCCATGTCTTGGAGCACTAGCTCCTTGGTATGGCACTCAATCCAGGCGAGGGATGATGTTGAATCCGAAGTCGTCTCGGAGCCTTCGATATTCCACTTGCAACGATGACCTTCCTCGCTTTGGATAGTCAGGTTCGAATGGATCGAAATGGTTGCCCTGAGAGCGGATACGGACGTCGAGACCGCAGCTGATCTGATGAAGATTTTGTTGATCTGAGACTGGCTTGCGATGATCTCAAAAGCTTGCTCAAGCGATCGGACCATCAAATTTCCGCGGTCGCGATCGGTCGCTTCGGAATCGACGACGACAGTATCTCGGACCTTGTCTCGCGGGCTCTCTGGATCCGTCGCCTCTGGCACAACAGGGGCAGTCGCCTCAGTCGTACTCGCAGAACGCGTACCAGGCTCAACCAACGGATCGGGCTTAACTCCACTGAGCACCGAAGGAGAACGGGTGGCCTCTACCTCGGCAGAGGCAACGATCACGTCAGGGTACTCAACACGCGGGATCGGAAACGTCGCGCTCAAGTAACTGCTGCTTTGCAACCAAAGCGTGATTCCAAAAATGGTTCCAAGCGAGATGAGGAACGGGAGGAACGCTTCAATCCATGTGCGAGAAACCACCGCAGGGAGATTGGTAGTGGTGTCCGACTCGCTGGCCCAGACCAAACCCTCCAGCTCTGCTAGCGTTCGCAAATCGTGAATGAGATCGATTGGGATTTGGTATCGGTCCGCTGGTTTCTTGGCCATCATCTTGCGGAGGATAGAAATCATCGAATCGCTGATGTCCGAGCGAAACACCCGTGGGTCCTCCGGCATCTTGGTTCCGTGCATTAATAGCTTTTGCAACGCCGTCCCCTCAGGAAACGGAGGTTGGCCGGTCAGCAAAAAATAGAGGGTGCAACCTAGCGAATAAATGTCGCTGCGAACATCGGCTTGCCGAGGGTCGTGAGCTTGTTCCGGCGATATGTAGTCGAACGTCCCAAGCGTGACTCCGCTGGCCGTTAGGTCGTTGGTCGACTTGTCGAGCTCGGTGGTTCTGGCCAAACCCATGTCGACCAACTTGGCCTGGCCCAATTGTGTTACCAAGATGTTGGACGGCTTGATGTCGCGATGGACTACTTTTCTTTCGTGTGCATGCTGCAATGCTTCGGCAACCTGGCGGGTCAGGCACACGGCATCATCGATTGAAAGCAGTCCTTTCTTGATGACGAGTTCGCGAAGGTTTGTTCCTTCGACAAACTCAAATACGATATAGCTCCAATGTACGGTCTCGCCGACGTAATAGACGCGAGCAATATTTGGGTGGTCAAGTTTGGCAGCGCTTTGGGCTTCAACGCGAAATCGCCGCATGCCATCCGCGCCGCGGTCAGCGATCGGAACCACTTTGATCGCAACCTCGCGATCCAGCTTCATGTCTCGGCCGCGGAATACGGCGCCCATTCCACCGGTGCCGACCAAGGACTCGATCAAGAAATGATCTAATTGCTGGCCGAGAAGTTGCGAGGCCGACTGGCGAAAACCAACCATCGAAAACGGTTTGTCAGGATCGATCAGCTGTCCAGGAACCTCAAGCAACTCGTCCTGTCGAATGACGGTCTTCTCTGGATCCAACGAGGCGAACTCTGGCCCGTGATTGCGGTCAGGCAAGCTTTCGAAAGTGGAGTCGATGGAACTGGACATGGAGACCCGTCAATGGTTGCAAAAAGCCGACGCGGCAGAAACCTTTCCTATTCTAGCCTAGACGACCCGCGAGTGAGGTTCCAACGCCGCTCACCAAAAGAGCAGCCGAGAGTTCAAAAAAACCGTTGAAATCGGATCTATCGGAATAATCCGCCCGGTTTAGTCACCCTCCCGCTGGGAGGGTCGAGCATAGCGAGGGGAGGGTGAAGTGCCAGCGCGGTCTGCACCGACACTTCACCCTCCCCGGCCCAAAGGCCGACCCTCCCCGAGGGAAGGTGACGCTTACGCGTCGGGTTGCGAATACCCGCTAACCTACCGCTTTCGCTACCAAAAGCGCCACGCAAGTCGCTTCGCAAAGTTCCCCTCGGCCGATCTCTCCCACTCCCTCCCCCGTCTTTCCTTTGATCGCAATCTGCGCTGGTTCGACTTGGAGGATTTCCGCGATTCGCTTTTTCATCTGTTCTTTGTAGGGGGATAACTTGGGACGTTCCAACTGCACAACGCAATCCAGATTATTGAGAGCCCAGCCAGCATCGCGTACCGACCGCATCGCAATGGCCAGCATGTTCGCCGAGTCGCGGCCTCGGTTTTCTTCAGCCGTGTTTGGGAACAATTGACCTATGTCGGGCAACCCAGCTGCACTGAGAACTGCGTCGGTGATCGCATGCAGTAAAACATCCGCGTCCGAATGACCGACAAAATGCATATCGACATCCAGCTTCAAGCCACCCAAGATCATCGGCCCTCCCGCAGCGATCCGATGTGAGTCGAGTCCCAATCCGATGCGCAGTCCCGCGATATGTCCACTGTGCCCGCTATGGCTTGCCATTATGCAGAACCAGCTGGGTTAAAGTACTTTGGTTCGCCGCCGTTTTTCCATTTGATATTGCAACCGATGCTGGGACGTTGCTCACTGGCAACCAACCCGCCTGCCAATAGACTATCCAACGCCGAACGAAGATCTTTTCCAGTCAACGGCTTGTCCGTCTTAGGTCGCGAATCGTCCAATTGTCCTCGGTAGACCAAACGGTGCGACGAATCGAAAACGAAGATATCCGGTGTGCAAGCGGCCTTATAGGCAACCGCCACCGATTGATCTGCGTCGTAAAGGTAAGGAAACGCATAGCCTTGTTTAGCTGCCTCAAGCTTCATCATCGCAGGGCTATCGTCTGGGTGCGCTACGATGTCATTGGAGCTGATCCCGACAAAGCCAACCCCCTTGGGCATATAGTCATTTGAAACGCGAGTCAGCTCCGATGCCACATGCTTTACGTACGGGCAATGGTTGCACATAAAGATTACGACCAAGGCTTTCTTGTCTCGGAAGTCGGATAGCGATACGGTTTTGCCGTCGATGTTGATCAACGAGAAATCGGGGGCTGGCGTCCCAAGAGGGAGCATAGTGCTGGCGGTTCGAACCATTTGGAGTTCTTTTGTTTGAGTTGGGAGTTTTGAGTTGGGAGCTTAGTCTGTACAGTCACCCTCCCGCTGGGAGGGTCGAGCGAAGCGAGGGGAGGGTGAAGTGCCCACGGCAATTGCACGAATCAGTTCACCCTCCCCGGCCTCTGGCCGACCCTCCCGGAGGGAGGATGACTTTATTGGAGCTACCGCCCCTTGCCTGTGTAGACCGCGTCTTCTGTCACGACCTTGTCCATGTAAATGTCATGGCTCTCGGCAGGGATCTTTTCAAACATTTGGCATTCAAAGGACAATGCGATCAGCGGAGCATCGAGTCGTGCATGCTGCAGAAGTTTGTCGTAATAACCTTTGCCGTGTCCCGTTCGACCACCATTTCGGTCAAACGCAACTCCTGGCACCATGACCAAATCGAGATCGGGCGGCTGAAGTCGTTTGCTTTCGATGGTTCGCAGTTCGTTTTTGGGCTCCAGAATGCGGTACATCCCAAGCTCCAATTCGCCCATGTTCTCAAGCCAGAATAGCTCGAGCTCACCGTCCACGCAGTATGGGACCACGATACGCTTGCCGCTAGCGAGAGCTGCAGGCAATGCCTGTCGCGTTCGCACTTCATCTCGAACGTCCACGTAGAACATCACGGTTTTGGCCACATGGTATTCTGGCAGGTCCATGAATCGCTGAACGATTTTTTCGGAAACCGAATCCTTTTCTAGTTGGGCGCGTCGATTTTCATGAGCTTGTTTGCGAATCGCGGTCTTAAGTTCAAACAACTCAGAAACAGGAGCGTCGTCCATCAGTTAAATCCTCTAGTATGTCAATTTTGAAATGAAGGTTGCGTAGCCACTTGAGCCGCGGGCGCTAGCCGCGAAAACCGTGTTTGCGAGGGAAACCGTAACCCGGCTAGCTCCCGCGGCTCACTCCTCGACCTATAACGAGAAATAGAATGGTATCAAGGACGCTGCATCCTTCCAATCCGCCAAATCGCTTGCTTACCCGAAATCGCAGAAACTCTATGATCCACATGCGTTTTCAGAGCCATTAGCCGTGTCTTTTTGACTTTGCTCCCCTCGCCCCTTTTAGGGGAGAGGGGCTGGCGTTTTGCACAGTGTTTTGATTGGGAATTTGATTTCGGTTGCAAAGCCATGCCTTGCTTTATAGGTTTGAACAAGTAATTGAACCTGAGAATTATTGCGGACGGTTCTACCCCTCACCCCCCGGCCCCCGCTCCCCGAATCGGGGTGAGGGGGAGAAATCGCATGCCGATGTGTTTATTTGGCCGGAACGGCTTTCCAGATGTTGGAGCAATGGTTCTTCAATAGATCGACCAAACTCTCCGGCAGCAGGTCGATGGTAAGTGGGACATAGTGGGTGTCCTCTTGTTCAGGTTTCCCAGCCAGTCGCCCATACTTGAACGCGCTCGTCAAGCCACCGTCTGCCGCCAAGCCCGATTTAGCCACGTCAGGCGCTGGGACCGACAGAAATATCCGTTCAACGTAAGGTGGCCGCTTGGACTCGCCTCGAACCAACTGACGTTTGATGAACAATTGGCGATAAAGTTGTCTCGCAGTGAGTTGGCCTGGATCGATCAAGGTGACTTGCTCGGCGATCAAATCGCGATAAGGTTGCTGCCCCTGGGCATCGCGATAGTCTCTTAATCGCGACAGGCATTGCGATATACGATTGGCTTCGTAGGGAAAATGCGTACAACCAAGAATGACTTTGCCCAACGGCTGCATAGCCCCGGATTTGCGATATCCCTCGACCAATGAGACAACATCGTATCGCACATAGTTTTCGACGGAGTTCAATCGCCAAGTTTCTGGACGTTCGGGTTCACCAAGCAACCCATTTGCTTCGAAGCCATAGACTTTCGCGAGAGCAACATCGATCGGGGCTCGTGTGTTATTGACCGCTGGCCCCTGATAAACGGACCTGTTCGATGTCGTTGCGGCCCCGACGACACTGTCTTTGGAGTTGGAATCGTTATTGAGAAAAGCTGAGTTCCCCTCAATCGCGCCGGCTAGTCCAAGACTTCCTTGTTGCCACACCAGTGGATTGCGTTTACCCGCCAAGCCCGCTGCACGCACAATCGCTTTTGGGTAGGCGCCACTGCTGCATGTCCCCAAAGTTGCCATCACAGCCACCGAGCTAGGTTCTCCATCGGCTGGAAGCTCCTGCACAAATGCATCAGCCCCCGCCTCGACCACGCCAACAACCAATACCGGCAACTTCCATCGCTCAACGGCCGCTCGAATATCTGCGAGTCCGTACGCCGTCGCTGTATTGCACGCTATAACGATGGCCTTCACCGGAGGCTTATCGAACGATGGAGACTTGGCTCTTGAGCTTGGCCAGTAGCGATTCCCCAAAAGGAAGATCGCGTCCTTCATAATCAGTTCGCGAAGATAATCTTCTTTGCCTGATGCCGAATAGTTTCCATAGGGCATGTTGGCTTGGTCACCGAGATAGACAAAGCGTTCGTTTTGAAAATCAGGAACGCCATCTGAGCCAGGTTGCCCATTGCCGTTGTTGTGCTGGTCGTACGTTAGCAATGTTTCCAAGACAGTTAAGCCGCCAACACCGGAGTCGAAGACGCCAATTGGGAGTTGGACGAGCTCTTTTCGGTAGCTACCGAAATCGACCGAAAAAGTTTCTCCAACGCCTTTTTTCGCCAAGACGGTTTCGACCAGTTGGCTGGCTGCCCAACCCGCTGTCGGCTCTTGTCCGAAAAGAGGTATGTCGCTCAAGATGCTCAGAACGAACACGACACCGAACAGGAACTTAAGACGGTAAAAAGCAGATTGGGGCACTTTGGTCATGGCTCGGTCGGGGAAATCGGAGAAAGCGGTTGGGGCCAGTTATAGAATTACTCGTTAAGTCCATTGCATCCCTATTATACTGAGTTTCGCGCATCGTTTTCGTTTGCTACTCATCGGCCTCCAATTGGGCTATACTATGCCTATTCGCACTCGGCAACACGAGCCCCATTCCTTCCCCTCCTACCTGCCAACGATAGAGTCCGCTATGCCACAGCGATTCTCCTTTTGCGCTTTCCTCCTCGTCACCATGTCCCATTGGGTCGCAGCGCAGGAACCTTCCCCCTCAGCACCCGCCCCCAATCAACATGGGATTGCCGCTAACGAGCTGCCCGAAGATCGTGTCGTGGTTCGGCTCTTCGAGGGACTTCCGGATCGCACCTGGGATTTCACGCTCTCTGAGCCAACGCTCGAATTCGATATTCCGGCGATGGCCATCAGCCAGATCCCCAAGAAGTACAATCAACGCGGCGTGATCGAAGACCGACCACTGCCCGTGTTGGCTCAACTGCACGTCAAACGTACTCTACCCGCTGGTAAACACTCGATCCTATTGCGATCCAAGAACGCCACACGGCTTTGGATCGATAACGTCGAAGTGGGCACGCAACCGTTCCTAACAACCAATGGTGACGGTCATGAGCAAGTACCAACTTTGCCCGATCCGCCAAACTCGCGCCTTGTTCCAATCGCCCAGGGGCATCGTGAGAATATCTTTCAAACCGAGTTGAACGAAGGCGTGCATGTTTTTCGACTGGACGCTATGGTCGGTGGCAAAACCGTCCGGCCTGAAATGGGCGATTTGTGCCTTGCGATCTCAATCGATAATCGCGAATTCGTCGCATTGACGCCAGAAACGATCGAACCCTGGGTTCCAACCCCACCGCGTTGGAAAGAGTTCCTAGCGGACGAGGCACAGCGAATGCAAGGCTTAAACCAACGCCTTCGACTTGACGCTAGCGAATCCGAACTTCAGTATTGGAATCAAAGGCACCGTCAAGCGAGAGAATTGGTTCTGACAAAATCCCGAGCGGGTCAAAAAGTTTCCGAACAATCCGTTGCACCGAATCTGCTTATCGACCAGCTTTGCTCTGCATCTTCGGGACACGATATCAACGCGATTTCAGACACAGACGACGCTTCGTTTTTGCGTCGCATCACTCTCGACACCCTCGGAATCGTACCCAGTCGCGAGGAGGTCGAAGCCTTCACCGTAGACACGTCGCTCGACAAACGCGAAAAAGCCATCGATCGCTTGCTGGCCGATGACCGTTGGGCCGATCATTGGGTTGGCTACTGGCAGGATGTCTTGGCTGAAAACCCTGGTATCGTAAAACCTGAGCAGAACAATACAGGTCCTTTTCGATGGTGGATTCACGAGTCCTTTTTGGACAATAAGCCCTTTGATCGGTTTGCAACCGAACTCACGCTCATGGAGGGGAGCAAATTCTTTGGTGGTCCCGGTGGGTTCGCCATGGCTTCTCAAAATGATGCCCCCATGGCTGCCAAAGCACAAATCTTGACCAAGGCTTTCTTGGGTTTGGAGATGTCTTGTGCCCGTTGCCACGATTCGCCCAACAGTCCCTACAAACAAGAAGAGCTTTTCTCGCTAGCGGCCATGCTGCAGCGCGACACCCTGGCTCTACCGGTTTCGAGCACCGTACCGGTAACCCCAGATGGTCGCCAACCGTTGATCACGATCTCGCTTAAGGCTGGGGACAAGCTCGCGCCCGACTGGCATTTGGCGTCGTTCCCGAAAATCGAATTGCCTGAAGGTCTCCTTCGCAACGAACTCGACTCCCGCGAGCGATTTGCAGCGATCGTGACGTCGCCATCCAACCAACGTTTTGCCCGAGTCATGATGAATCGGCTATGGCACCGTTACATGGGCTGGGCGATTGTCGATCCGGTCGACAACTGGGAGGCCTCCGAAACTCGCGATCCCAAGCTTCTCGATTTGCTTGAACGCGAATTTATTCTCAGCGGCTACGACTTAAAGAAAGCGGCGAAATTGATTTTCAATTCCCAAGTGTATCAAGCCAGCCCGCTATCTCAAAAAGAGCTGTCGGCATGCCTCAATGCCAAGCAGTTGGCGTACGGCCCGGCTCGACGAAGATTGACAGCCGAGCAAATGGTCGACTCCTTGTTCGCAGTGGCGGGCAAGCCGATGGATGTCGAACCGATGTCGCTCGATCCAGAAAGCCGTCGGCCGCCCGAGCAGTTTTTGCATTTGGGTTTTCCAACTCGTGCTTGGCAATTGGCATCGACCTCGACCGATCGAGATCGACCGGCCCTAATGTTGCCAGCGGTGCAACAAGTTTGTGACTTGATGGTTTCGTTAGGGTGGCGAGATTCGAGGCCTGCTCCTTTGACCGTTCGCGATGAATCCGCGAGCCCACTCCAATCCTTGATTCTCGGCAATGGTTTGACGGCCACGAAATTGGCTAGGCTGTCGGACGATAGCCGATTCACGCAGATGGCTCGTAATGCAAAAAGTGTAACTGGCTTAGTCGACCATTTGTTCTTAACCGTCCTTGGCCGATACCCAATCGATCCGGAGCGAGATGATTTCACGAATCTATTGGAACCAGGTTTCGAATCGCGGAATCTAGCTGCGAATAGCAGTGATCTCACCGAACGCTCTTACAAACGCAATGCCGTATCTTGGGCGAACCATTTGGTTCCTGAAGCGACTCGGATCAAGCTCTTGCTGGAACAAGAGGTTCTTCGAGGTGATACGCCCACGAAACTTCTTGAAACAGATTGGCGAGAGCGCATGGAAGATGCCACTTGGGCGTTGATCAATAGTCCTGAATTCATGTTCGTACCGTAGTGAGGCCGCAAAATGAAAAGACGAGAACACCTGAAGTGGATGGGTGGCGCTGCTGCCCTAGGTTGGTTCGACGCGACCTCCAGCATTTCGAGTCTACAAGCTCGCTCCGCTGCTTCGTTACCTGGAGCAGGTTCAGCCGACAGTTGCATTTTCCTTTGGTTGGGAGGTGGCGCTTGTCACATTGATACATTCGATCCCAAACGCGTTAGCAGGGGAAAGAAGGACCCGGGCTCGTATTATCCAGCGGTGGATACCGCGGTGCCCGGCGTTCAGCTTTGCGAGCATCTTTCTCGAACCGCCAAATTGCTCGATCGCTGCGCCGTGGTGCGAACGCTCAATCATAATGTGGTTGACGAACATGCCGCCGCTACGAATCGCGTTCACACGGGGCGACCGCCAGCCGACTCGACCGTCTACCCGTCCATCGGCTCGATCGTATCGCATCAACTAGGTGCGGTGGGCGATGGAGTTCCCGCGTATGTCGTAGCGGGTTACCCAAGTGCATCGCGAGGACCTGGATTTCTGGGGGCTAAGCACAGTTACGTCTATTTGACCGATACCGAACTCGGCCCGGCTGGTCTTCGGCGACCGACAGGCCTTTCTGACCAGCGGTTTGACCGTCGAAAGCAACTGGTTAACAAGCTGCGACAAGGCTATTCCGAAAAGCACATTGAGGATGAGCGAATCCAAGATTACGTTGCTGCGTCGGATGTGGGGGCAAAGCTGGCTGGCCCCAAATTCATGAGTGTTTTCCAACTCAGTTCGGAGCCGGACTCGCTGCGGCAAGAGTACGGTGGTGAGTTTGGTCAACGCTGCCTGATGGCGCGCCGATTGGTCGAGTCGGGTGTTCGGTTTGTCGAAGTCTCATTCAATTTAAACTTCATCAATGGCACAGGCTGGGACACGCACAACGAAGGACAGCTGCAGCAACACGTCATGATCGACCAATTGGATCAAGCCCTTTCTGCCTTGATCCGAGACCTCGAATCAAGAAAACGATTGGATCGAACTTTGGTCGTGGTCGCAACCGAGTTCGGCCGACCTCCCGAGTTTGATGGCGGAGGGGGACGCGGACACCAAGGCAAAGCGTTTAGCGGTTTGTTGGCCGGTGGTGGTTTGAAGCTTGGGCAAGCGATTGGGGCAACGGACGAGCTCGGTCGCAAAATCGAGTCCCGTCCCGTTTCGATCCCAGATTTCCACGCTACGATCCATCATGCGTTAGGGATCAATCCAAGCGAAGAGCTGTACGATGGCGACCGCCCAGTGCCGATCACAGATCGGGGGCAACCGATTGCAGAGCTCTTTTCCTAGGCGAGCGGCAGACCAAAACCGTTGGTCACATAGCTTTTCATCGGTCCGTTTGCCAAGTACTGTTCGGCATCGCCGTTGGTCGCAACCCCACGATCGCCGATGAATTGAAGCCAGCCGGGAGTGTTGAATAACGTTCGGATAAACGGGGCATCCGAAAGCGAGAATTCGCGCAACAACAGTCGAGAGGTAGTCAGAATCAGATTCATGAGTTCTCGCTGCACCCTCCCCTCGCTTCGCTCGACCCTCCCAGAGGGAGGGTAACAAAATCGGATGATCTACCTAGCAACTTTCTTTTGCCGAGCAACTTCTTCTTGCCGAGCAACTTCTTCTTGCCGAGCAGCTACTTCCTCTTCACGTCGAGATTCGCTTCTATCTCGTCAGCCGTCACGGCGGACTCGACTCCGTTTGCTGGAATCTCTGCGTGAGCAAGCCACAAAAACGCATTCAAGACAACTTTGCGAAACGAATCATTTCTCCAATTGTCGTGGAAATGCCCGCCGGTGAATCCGAATCCGCGACCGCCATCGGCTCGCTCGACTGACCACATCATGGCCTCTGCCCGACCTTTTTGCGCTTCGATGTGCGGGTAAGGACCTTTGGGATAGACGTAGGGGCCGTCGCGCACATCATCCGAAGGGGATGCAACCAAGATGGGTACAAACTTCGTTCCTCCAAAATCGGCCGCAACATTGCCGGGTACATCGGAAACGAATCGCATGTTGAAGTACCATTCGTCTTTCGAGCGAAAGGGTTTCACGCCCCGGGTGATGGGATGGTCAGGAAACTGATTGAATTCAGGCTCCCAAATGGGATTGCATGAGAACATGTTTTCATAGTGGCCACCGATCCAACGCTTGAACTCCGCGCCGGCTTGATTCGGAACAATTTCGACACCGTAGTGCATGCAACCGATTCCAACTCCTTTTTTTACCCACTCGTCGATCATCTTGAGGCGTCGACCTTGCTCCTGGACTGCTTCGTGGCCAGCGCCACCATCCATGTAAAAGACCACTGCATCGGCACCCTCAAAAACGCTCTCCTCTTTTGGCCATCCGTTGAGAACCATCTCTACCTTAACGCCAGGAACATCCTTCATGCATTTTGCGAGCAATTGCACACCCGCGTTGAACTCATGCATGCGAGGCGGGTGCGAAGGTTTGCCAGCGATCAAAACGATTTTCTTCGAAATCTGCTTTGGTTCGCTTGCGGTAATGGCTAGTTTGGTGGCAACAATCTTGGTCGCTTGGGCAGTCGCTTTGGCAATGACATTGGCCATATCAACAGGAGCGCCACCGAGTCTCTTCGATTCGTCGGCAGCTTCCATGAACGCAAACAATTCAATGGTTTCTTCGGGCGCAATTGGCAGTTCTCCTCCAGCGAAGAATTTGCTAATCTCATCGACGAGGGGTTCGTAGCCTTTGTATTCTCCTCCAATCTCAATTTTGGAATCGCCAAAGACGACCAGACCATAGTCTGTTTTTCCTGCTCGCAATCCTCGAAACTCGCCGATACGCCCTGAATCCCAAACTCCGATGGCCGAATCCGTGGTAGGTGTGGTAACACGTGTAACTTGGGTGCATCCAGTGCCCATTGCGGTGTAGAGGGTTTCGCATCCATGAACACCATACCAATACAAATCCGGATGCGTTGGTTCGAGCGAGCACGGCCCCCATGAAAATGCGCCGAGGACTTTCTGTTGCGGATTCGATCGGTACTTCCAAACGCTCGGGCTGAACCGAAGGGAAGAGCTACTGAACCATTTTGTTTTAAAATGCTCCGAAAGTTTTTGAATGGCGATCGCATCGGCAAGTGAGCCTGCGAGGGGCTTGTCGATGTAGAGCGGTTTGCCGGCGCGGAAAACTGGGAGTGCTTGCTCCAGATGGCGACGACCATCGAGGCTTGTGATGACAACCGCGTCCACTTGAGCGATCAACTCATCGACGGAATCGACCATCTTGACGCCGAGAGCTTCCAAATCTTTGGTGTATTTGGGAACACGCGAATAGCTACTCTCGATGTCTGGGCTACCGCCTGGGAACGCAACGACGACTTGCTGCTTGCCGAGCAGGCCAGTTGCATCGGGCGAATTCCAGAGTTTGGCAAAGGCCGGCGCGTGGGAGGTGTCTAGGCCGATCATTCCAATTTTGAGAACGCTATCTTGGGCCTGCACACTTGTTGTCGCAATCGCAAGAAAAAGCATGGCAAGGATCGAATGGGCAACACAGAAGATGTGCCGAACGTTTCGACTTCGGGATGGGGACGCTGGATGGAAACAATTGGGGCAATTGTTCCGCACTAAATTGGGGCAATGGTTCGGCACTAATCGAGTCATCGTGGAAACCGTGGGGCGGTGAAGGTGGGGAGACGGAGAGTATTCTTAACTCATAACATCATACTCAAGCACGAGCAAGAATGGGGCCCCCCGAAGGCGCCGTTGCAAACATCTTTGTACTGCCGAGTCCCTTTAAAAACATTCGGGAGGGCGAGGCTCCTGCCGAGCCAGCGATGCAAAGGTTCGGCAGGAGCCTCACCCTCCCGAGCAATGAATTGCTTAGTTAAAATCGTTGGGAAAGTATTTACAGCAGTGCGTAGAAGGCACCACCGCCCTGCGTCGCCGTTTTTGCCAAAATGCCGTCGAAGGTTCGCCGACAAACATCCTGCTTTTCGATTAAAATACGCGGTTCCAAACCGTCGTTTCCTTCTCCAACGCTATCGAAAACCAGCAACATGACACAAGCGATCCCTTCGGCCGCAGCGAACATCTTGTCCGCGGTAATTGTGCTTCTCTTCTATTCTCACGCCGTGGGGGCGGATCGATACGATGTCGTTGTCTACGGTGGGACGAGCGGCGGTGTCACCGCTGCCGTGCAATGTTCGCGCATGGGAAAGACGGTGGTGTTGATCGAGCCAACTCAGTTCCTCGGCGGCTTGACGACCGGTGGTCTGGGTGCGACCGATATTGGGAACAAGCGAGCGATTGGCGGACTATCGCGTGAGTTCTATCAGCGGATCTACAACACTTATTTGGACTCAGATCGTTGGACGCAAGAGACTCGCGAGGTGTATTTCAAAGGCCGAGCGACCGACGCAGAATCGATGTGGACCTTCGAGCCCAAGGTCGCAACCCAGGTCTTCAATGAAATGATCGCTGAGGCCAAAGTACCGGTTCTATTTGGTGAACGGCTCGACCTAAAAAACGGCGTTAAGAAAGATGGGAAACGTATAACGCAAATTGTGATGGAGAGCGGCCGGACCTTGGAAGCGAGCGTATTCATCGATGCGACCTACGAGGGGGACCTCATGGCGAAAGCGGGAGTCAGTTACCATGTCGGTCGCGAAGCCAACGACAAATATGGAGAGACGATCAATGGTCTTCAAATGAAAGGGACCGTGCATCATCAATTCGTCAAACAAGTCGATCCGTTCGTCAAACGAGGTGACTCAACGAGCGGACTGCTGCCTGGCGTGACTGCGATGCCCGAAGGCAAAGACGGCGACGGCGATCATCGCATCCAAGCCTACAACTTCCGCCTCTGTACAACAGACAAAGCCGAGAACCGACGAGCTTGGCCGAAACCGGAAGGATACGACGAGATTCGCTACGAGTTGTTGCTGCGCAATTTCGAGGCTAGCGATCTACGTGTTCCATGGCACCCGATTTGGATGCCGAATAGAAAGACCGATACGAACAACAATTTCGCCTTCAGCACCGACAATATCGGCATGAACTACGAGTATCCGGACGGTGATTACGCGGTTCGGGATCGAATCTGGAAGGAGCACGAACACTACACGAAAGGTCTGATGTGGACATTGGCCAACCATCCTCGAGTCCCAGAGGTCGTGCGAAACGAGTTCAACCGACTTGCGTTGGCCAAGGATGAATTCGTCGACAACGACAATTGGCCTAGGCAGTTGTACGTACGCGAAGCGCGACGTATGGTCTCCGAGTATGTCATGAGCGAAAAGAACTGCAAACGACTTGAAATAGTCACAGATAGCGTTGGAATGGGAGCTTACAACATGGATAGCCACAATACGCAGCGATACGTTACAGCGGAGGGCTTTGCTCGCAACGAAGGTGACATCCAGATTGGTACACGCCCCTACCCAATCAGCTATCGAAGCATTCGACCGAGAGCCGAGGAATGCACCAATTTGCTCGTACCGGTTTGCTTGGCCGCAAGTCATATCTCCTATGGAAGCATTCGTATGGAACCTGTGTTCATGGTCATGGGGCAGAGCGCTGCAACAGCCGCAGTCCATGCCATCTACGAGGAGTCAAGCGTTCAATCCATCGACCAGGAAAAGCTCAAGAAGCAACTGCTCAAAGATGGGCAAGTATTGGATTTCGAGTCGCCGCCTGTTGTGAGTGCTGTTCAGATGACCAAAGAGCAACTCGGTGGGATAGTGCTCGACGACGGGGATGCTGTTCGAACGGGTTTCGAAAGCTTTGGCAGCTCCATTTCTCCATTCTTGGGGTCTGGCTATCACCATGACGGAGACACAGAAAAAGGCTCGCAAACGGCTAGGTTTACACCGGAGATTCCCAAAGCTGGCTTGTATCGCGTATCGATGTTGTATTCAGCGGCCAACAATCGTGCGACAAACGTCCCGGTTTTAATCCATTCTGAAGAAGGGAACAAAACGATCGTCGTTGACCAGAAAAAGAAACCAGCAAATGGTCCGCTATTCTCGCTCGGTACTTTTCGTTTTGCAGCTGGGAAAAAAGGCTTCGTCGAAATCAGCAACAAAGGAACCGATGGTCACGTAATCGTCGACGGGATTCAGTGGCTCGAAGTATCGAGTGCGCCGTAGCGAAAGTCGTCAAGACTTTCGGCTCATGCGAGCTAACTCCAGAATCCGAAACTCTTGACGAGTTTCGCTACGAGTTTTTGTCATTCAAGCCGCGCTGTCTAAACAGCCTTTATTGAGCAGCACCAGGTAGTAAGCAACCTGTGAAGTCGTTGCGAGTAATTGTCGGACATTTCTAAATCGTAGCGAAAGTCGTCAAGACTTTCGGCTCATGCGAGCTAACTCCAGATACCGAAACTCTTGACGAGTTTCGCTACGAGTTTCCGTCCTTCAAGGCACCATGAAATTAGACGTGCTAAAGCGATGTTCCATACTTCGGGTCCTCACGTCGGAAGCACTCTGTCCGTTTTAGAAACGCGAGCGTCCGCCAAATCTCATCCCATCCGCGTTCCTGAAACAGCCTTAATTGAGCAGCACCAGGTAGTAAACAACCTGTGAATGGATACGTTGCAAAGGTATCGACAGGGATTCGTTTTTTACGCTCAGGGTTTCTCGCAATGTATTCGACCATTGTCTCAAGCTCGATTTGCTCCAATTCCATTTCCTTCAGCACGTGATCGTATGCTTGAATCTGGAGCTTAAAACCAATTCTTCCCAGGCAGTCGTTCATGTCCTTCCGAAATGATTTCATCGCCACGAGCTGATCGGACGATTCGGCGACACCAGTCCACAACAAATGGAGATGGTCGGGCATTAGGCAATAGATTGGGCAAGCCAATTGATAGCGAAACATTGCGTGGGTTAGCAATTCGCGAAACTTGTAGAGGTACCTCGCATCGAGCCATCCCGTCTTTCGATCTTCGATTGCCAACGTCCAATGAACCCAAGCGAAACCTCGATAACATTCGGGCGGCAATCGTTTCAATCGTTGCGAGTACTTCTCAAACATTTCTAAATTGTAGCGAAAGTCGTCAAGACTTTCGGCTCATGCGAGCTAACTCCGGAAACCGAAACTCTTGACGAGTTTCGCTACGAGTTTTCTTCCTTCAAGCCGCGGTCTCTAAACAGCCTTAATTGAGCAGCACCAGGTAGTAAACAACCTGTCAAATCGTTGCGAGTAATTGTCGGACATTTCTAAATCGTAGCGAAAGTCGTCAAGACTTTCGGCTCATGCGAGCTAACTTCAGAAACCGAAACTCTTGACGAGTTTCGCTACGAGTTTTCTTCCTTCAAGCCGCGGTCTCTAAACAGCCTTAATTGAGCAGCACTAGGTAGCAAACAACCTGTCAAATCGTTGCAAGTAATTGTCGGATATTTCTAAATCGTAGCGAAAGTCGTCAAGACTTTCGGCTCATGCGAGCTAACTTCAGAAACCGAAACTCTTGACGAGTTTCGCTACGAGTTTTCTTCCT
>JAPLNL010000058.1 GCA_026692905.1 Planctomycetota bacterium | reverse complement strand
CGCGGGGTTCGTTCAAACCGGAAAATGCAGCGTGCGAAGATTCTGGACTGGTGCAGTAGCCTCGCTATCGCTCGGGGTCACAATCGAGATCGCTCAGGTGTATCTGCCTCCACTGGTTGCGGATGCCTCAGATTGCGCTATCTACGTCATCGGTTATGCGCTGGGATACGTGTTGGTGTTCGTCGTAAGCGGCGGTATCGGAAGGCAACGCAATGAGCTGCGTCCAAGAGATGCACTAGCGTCGCTTGGATGAAGATGGATGAAGTTGGATGATGGGAACGCGCGCTCGGGAAAATGGCGCAGGAACAACGCTTGTGATTGGGATTAGACTGTTGCTGGTTGGATTGCTCGGGTGGATTGGTTGCTGGATTGCGACTCAGCACCCGCTTTGGCCATGGCTTCAGTTGTCCGGAACGGTACTCTGCTTCGCGGTAGCAACGACACGACCTGCATGGTTCGCCGGTATGTTCCCATTTCTATTGGTTGTCGGTGACGCGTACCCCGCAACAGGTCAACTCTTGTTCCAAGAGTACGACTCGTTGCTTCTGGGGGCGATATCAGGCGCACTTCTTCGAACAAAGCAACACACAACGCTCGAGCGAGCGCAGGCCAGAGAGTGGCTCCCTTGGATCCTATGGGCCATCTCCGTTGCTCTGGGATTAGCGCTCGGATGGATGGCTCTTCCGGCAACCGAGTGGGGAGATCAGTTGTCTCTCTACTTCGCAAATACCAATTCTCTCCGGGTTGCCAAGGGACATGCATGGGGGATTCTATTTGCTGTGTTTTTACTGACTCAGAGAACCACTTCCGAGAGCCTAACGAAAAACCGACAAAGCTTTTTTAAGGGTGTTCAATGCGCGGCACTCGTTGTTGGAATAGGGGTACTCTTGGAACGATTGCTGTTCGAATCCATTTTTGATTTTTCGCATGAATATCGAGCCACCGGACCGTTTTTCTCCATGCACATCGGCGACCATCATTTGGATGCCTTCATCGTGTTGGCAACACCCCTAGCGTGGGTTGGGATCGACCGTTTCCAAAAGTCACTCGCGTGTCTCTGGGCCAGCACCTTAACGGTGTTGATGCTTTATGCAGCCATAGCAACCATGTCACGAGCAACGATCATTATTATCACGGTTCAAATGCTGGCGATCGTCATCTTGAAGGCTTGGCATGAATCGCGAGCAACTTCACTACCGAGGATCTCTTGGCGAGGTTTTTTCCTGGTGTCTGCTTGCCTCGGAATCGTTGCAGTCGCTGCCTTGCTGGGCTTGCGGGGGCCAGCCATTCGCGAGAGGTTTACGCACAGCGAAAACGATTGGAATACTCGAGTCGAGCATTGGAAAAAGGCGGTTGATCCAAAGCATTTCACCCTACAGCAGATATTTCTGGGGCATGGACTTGGAACATTTCCTACGTTCATGGCGCAATCTATGGAGTTACCGATCCCACCATTGCGTTGGAGGAGTGATGATGGAGGGAAGATCGAAATAAGAGGTGGCTGGCCACTTTACTTGGAACGTGCTCAATGGCCCGCATCACACGATTCACAATCGATCGCAATGCGTATCACCCATTCCGACAGCGATGGAACCCCAACATCGATTTTTGCGAGCAGAAGCTTCAAAGCTCTGCTTCAATCCTACGAATCAGTGGAGGTTGCGATCGCTGTTCCTCGCGATGCCGATGACCAACAATTTGAATTTGTGCTGCCTGCACCGAAAATCTCCAGCAACTCTCCAACGCAGCGAATTTGGAGACCTGAAACGTTAAGCATTAGCATGCATGGCCAAGGGATCGCAACGTAAGGGTAGCTCGCCTTGGATCTTTACCTGCGACGACCTACTCGTATGGCGAGCGCAAAATGCGTTGGTGCATACTTATTTCGAGCAAGGGATATTAGGTATCGCAGGCCTACTTTTCCTAGCGACGATACTCTTTCCTCGGCGTATCCAAAAAGTGAACCCGAGAACCATTCAGGATGGGAGAATGCTGTCGGTCTCTTTCTTAGGCGTTTGCTTGATCGCGACCATCGGTTCCTTGCTCGACACACCGTCACTGACTGGGTTGATCCTAGGCGCAATCGCTTGCTACCAATCGTTGCATACGCGCTCGCCTGTCGCATCGGGCGATGCTCGTCACTGAGGTTCTATCACTGAGGTTCTAAGCAACCTTGGAGGTACATCACCCTCCTGGCGGAGGTCGGGTCTTGGGCCCCGGGGAGGGTGAACTGACTTGTGCAATAGTTTTTTGCACTTCACCCTCCCCTCGCTACGCTCGACCCTCCCAGCGGGAGGGTGTCTGGACCGGTCTCACTCCCCGGAAGCGTCAAAACGCGTTTCTCATTGTAGGGGTTGTGCACTCTTTATGGGAAGATTGACAAAGGCTTGACAGACTGTTTGTAGGGTGTCGAAAGAACCCGAGGTATGATTGAAGGAATGTCTGGTTGCAGGATGCAACTTTTGGACTTAAGGGATGATATCTTGAGCACGAAAAAGATGGTCATGTTGGGGCAATTGTTTCGTTTTCTTCTTTTCATGCTTTTGGGATTCGAGCTTGCTTTCTCAACAGGTTGCAATTCGATTCTTTTCAGGATCAAAGGCATGCCAGCCCGTGAGCTTCCCAACGAACTTCTACCGATGACTCGCAATCATCGGACAACGATTGATTATCGCTTCCTGAGTCAGGATCCCCCTCAAGTTTTTCGCATCGACTCCGGGGATGTTTTGGGAATCGCCGTCGACGGAATCTTCCCGTTTACACCACCGACAGCTCCACCCACTGCGCTGCCGGTGAACTTTCCTCAAGGAGGCAGTTCGATGCCTCCCTCCACAGGTTTTCCGGTAGCCGTTCAGCAAGACGGTACGATCCAATTACCCGGCATTGATCCGTTTTCGGTTCGCCAGATGACCGTTGAAGAAGTCCGTAGAGCGATCGCAGACGCTTATCGTAAATCCGGAGTCATTCGGGAAGCGAAGATATTTCCGATTGTCAGTTTGATTAAGGCAAGAACCTATAACGTTTCGGTAATACGCCAGGACCTTGGGATGGGAAGTCAGGGCATCCAATTGGATGCCTATCAAAATGATGTGCTACATGCGCTTCTCAAGACCGGTGGATTGCCCGGCGAGAAGGCTAAAGATCACGTTACCATCCTGCGTTATAACCAGGTAGTGCCGATCCCGCCTCCGGGAGAAGCACTTCAATCGGACGTAATGAAAACGACCTCGTGGGATACGCCGCAAGTCATTCCATTGACGGTTCCCAGGGGTACGAACATCTGCTTTCAAATGGCAGGCTCCATTTTGAATGAGGGTGATATCCTTTACATCGAAAATCGTGAGACAGAGGTCTTTTATAGCGCTGGAGTGCTGCCTGCGGGTCAACACTTGCTCCCTCGCGATTATGACATCGACATTTTCGACGCGATGTCAATCGCTGGCTATTCTTACGGTTCTGCTGGCAGTGCTGGCGGTGGGGGAAGCCTGGGGGGTATGACGGGTGTGGCTCCCTCTCAACTTTTTATCTTTCGCAAAGGTCCTGATGGTAATCAAGTCACGATCAAGATTGACCTAGACAAGGCTCTGCGCGATCCACGAGAACGCCTGGTAGTTCAGGCAGGTGATAAACTCCTGCTGAGATACTCGACGAAAGAAGAAATTGCCAAATTTGGAATGTTCTCCTTCTTTACATTCGGGCTTCAGCAGTTTTTGCAAGGAAACTAGTCAGGTAGGGACCATGGCCATTGAGCTTACCGAAACTGAAATTTCGTGGCCTGACCTTTCTCCTTCGTGGCAGTATCCTCGTTTGAATGCGCATAGTGCAGCATGGAATCAAGCGGTTGCGCGAGGCTTATCTCACAAGTCTTACCTCTTCGTTCACCGCAGAGCAAATGGTGAAGCGAATGGTATTTTGCCACTTCACTATGTGAACAGCAAGTTGTTCGGAAGGTTCTTAGTAAGTACGCCCTATGTGAACACAGGCGGCATTTGGGCGGAAGATAACTCAACTGCATCGGAATTGATTTCCGCCGCTTGTGATTTGGCGGACCAGCGTGATGTCCGCTACCTCGAACTAAGGCATGAGACGCCAGTAGCGCATCCGCGTTTGAATAGGCAACGCACCGACAAAGTACACATGAGGTTGCCGCTACCCAAGTCACTTGAGGAGCTAAATCAATCCTATAAATCTAAGTTGCGAAGCCAGCTTAAGAAAGTCGCTTCCCAGCCCTTCCAATTGAGTTGGGGAAAGCAAGAGCTGTTAGAAGACTTTTACCGAGTTTTTGCTCGCAATATGCGAGATCTGGGGACCCCTGTTTTTCCGAAAAAACTGTTTGATTGCATCTTGATGGAGTTCTCAGACAATGCAGAACTTTGTGTGGTATCTATCGACGGAACTCCGTTGGCTGCTGCCCTACTGGTCCATCAGTTTGGCGTGACCGAAGTCCCCAGCGCTAGTAGCCTGCGAGCCTACAATGCCACGGGTTGCAACATGTGGATGTATCATCAATTGCTTTCTCGCGCGATCGCTAGGGGTAGCCATACTTTTGATTTCGGCCGTAGCACTATCGATAGTAACACCTACCGGTTTAAGGCGCAGTGGAATGCCAAACCTTTTCCATCGATATGGCAGTACTATGAGCGTCGCGGCTCCACCGATGATATGCGTCTCGATTCTCCAACTAATCAACGACTAATAAAGGTTTGGAAGTGTCTCCCCGTTTGGCTGACACGCTGGATTGGTCCTTCGATTGTTCGTGGAATTCCCTAGGGACTTCCTTTTTAGCGGTACGATTCCGATCGCCGATGGCGTCGATGATCTCCGGAATCAATCTAGAACCGTTGTATTCTGCGCTTGACTCTTTTCCTCAAGGAACGCTGTGACACGATCCAAATCGATTCGCTCACTGGGGGTTAACCTCATCGCTCGCAAACTTGCGATGTCTATTTCTTTTGTCAATGGATCGATCTCCATCGGCGTTGAATCCGCTAAAGCAACTTGGATGCGATGAAGCCGAAATCGAGCATCAGGACGAAGCCCAAACGCTTCGTCGAATGCCCTCCTCGCCTCTTGGTGGGCTCCGCATTGCAACAACACGAGTCCACGAGAATCAACCAGATCAGGCATACGCCCATATTTCGAAATAGCTCTTTCGATCATTGCCCTTGCAAACACCTGCCGCCCAGGTACCTCGGACGCAGCGAGCGCAAGATTATTCAGAGTCAAGAGACTATCTGGAGAAATGCGATTGGCAGCCTCCAATAATCGAAACGCCTCTTCGTAGCGGAACTGAGATAACCGGAGCGACCCCACGGATTCCAAGAGCGTTGCGTCGCTTGGGTGGTTCATGAGCCCGCGCTCCAGGATCAGCTCGATGGTTTCTGCTTTCGAATCCCATTCGCCTCTACCAGTCCACGAGTCAGCAATCAACGACGCTAACTCTGGCGAGTTGTCAATCTTGGCTCGTTCGAGGCATACTTCAAGTCCTTTCTGAAAGTCTCCCTGGTTCATCCAACGATCGACCAAAGCTCTCAGATGAACAGGGTTTTTCTCATATGCCGCTTGCAGCAATTGAATGGACTCCTCTTTCAAGCCCGACTGCGCGAGTATCTCACTCAATGCGATGATGCGTGCGGACACTTCTCGTTCATCCTCGTCTGCAATGGACTGAACGATCAATTCACGGATTCGATCCGAGTCGTTCTTCAAATGCGCCAGCCGAATCCGAAAAGCCAAGGTTTGCGGCGTGATACCCGTGGATGATTCCAAACGTCCGAGAAGCAACGCGACATCCTCCGTTTTCTCGGAGAGCAGCAAAAACTCAACGTATTGAACGAGATCCATCGCCGCGGGAGAGCTGCGTTTGGTGAGTTGATCAAACCCTCGCTGAATATCTAGCGCTAGCTCTCTGGAGCGAGGTGTATCCCCTGCGGAGACGCTCATCTTCCAGACCTTCTGG
>JAPLNL010000057.1 GCA_026692905.1 Planctomycetota bacterium | reverse complement strand
CGATTCCAACAGCTACGGGCCACTGGGCGGAGTCATTCCTTTCCTCGATGGTGTACTGGAGGGAATTCAATCACCCGCTGAGATCATTCATGGACATGAAAACACATTCTATTTTGGTCATGCCCCCGGAACGACGCACACCTATGCTACGAAAGACGGCTTTCCGGGCGACCGAAACCGATACTCGACTGCACGAGCTGAAATTCGAAGCTGGCGCTCGTTGAGCAACGATCCAGCCAAGTATGACGCGTTTGTCAAAGTCGGTATGGCCGCATGGGTCGAAGATCACCCATGGAACACGCCTCCGGGATGGCCCAACGGAACCAAGGCATCCTTGTGGTCCAATTTACCGTTAGCACTTGCTGCCAGCGACGAGTATGTTTGGGTTTGGTGCGAACATACCAAGTATGGCCAACCTGATAGGATCGAAGTGAATCCATTTCTCGCTTCGCTAAGTAATCAAACTTGGAACACACCGAAGTCGACCGTTTCGACGTTCGACGAGCCATTCGATTCGGATCCGCTGGCACGCGGTTGGTACTTCGACTTTGACATGTTAAGTATCGGCCGCAAGGCAGCTCCCGCAGATGAAGCGGCCATCATGGACCCGTCGACCGTTCCCTACGGTTGGGATAAACGGACGAAGTGCCTGAAGATTGTGGGCGAGAGCTCAAGGAAGCTGATCCATCAACGCCGTCGGTACGTACGCGCCGTCGATCCAACGGACACGTGTAAAGCCTTCACCTTCGCAGTGGACTTCCACATCCAGTCCTTTGGCGACAACCAAAGAAACCCCATGATCATCGGCTTTTTTCAAAGTGATTTACCCTTAGACGAACACTCATTCGCTCTTCGAATTTCAAGTCCAGAGAAGGTGGAGCTGGTGCTGGCCGCGCATGGAAAAGTCCACAGATTCCCAGTCGTGCAGCATGACTCCCTACGCCCCGAAACTCCCTATCGATTTGAATTAACATACAACCCATCGAAGAAGCTGATTCAGGCCAATCTAATGACTCAGTCCTCGCCTCAACAGCGGTTTGCAATCGAAAGTACCGTCACGGAAGCAATGCTCCCATGGACGCTAGATGAACTGGGCATTGCCATCGACGAACATGGAGAGACGTCCCAGCAATTCTATCGCTTTCGAATCGATTCCCTTCACTTCATTCCCTAAATCCCTGCGTTTACATCAACAACAATGAAAACAAGAAACTTCGTCAATCCTGGGAGAGCATATCCGCGGACTGTATTGATGGAGTGTAGAGCAGTTGTCCTCAACTGCTTCGGAGTTAGTGCCAAGCCATATTGATCAGACTCAATCGAATGAATGGTCACTGATACCAGATCACGTGCCGGATTTTGTCATTTGGGAGTGTGTGAAGATTTAGGGCTGACGCATCAGCTCGCTAGTCGTGATGAAATGGATGAGTTCACGGAGGGCGTAACCTGTCGCTTTCCAATCGGATTGGAGGCGGCGGAGAGCGGGTTGGTCAGCAAACCCAAGCGGGCGGCCGAGAGCATAGATGACGAGGCGATCGGCGAGATTGTGCGCGAGCAGATCGGGGTGTTGGATAAGATAGGCTCGAATGTCGTTCGGACTGCTGAAGGGTTGGCCGCGATATTCGCCAGTCGTATCGATAGCAACTCCGCTTGCGTATGCGCTGCGGAATTGGCCAATCGGATCGTAAGCTTCGAGCACGAAGCCAAGCGGATCGATCTTGGCGTGGCAGTCAGCACAGGCTTGAACATTACGATGTTTCTCTAACTGCTGGCGAATGGTGGTAGCTCCACGAATATCGGGCTCAATCGGTGGCACATCCGGCGGTGGTGGACTAGGTGGTGTGCCGAATAGTTTTTCAAGTATCCACACACCGCGCTTCACGGGTGAGGTCTCCACTCCATTAGCTGTGATCGTAAGGACACTTGCTTGGCCGAGCAATCCGCGCCGTAATGAGTCTACGGGCAAGTTAATGCGCTGCATGTGATCGCCGCTAACCGTAGGCAAATCGTAAAGCCGCGCGAGCCCCGCATTGAGATACGTGAAGTCGGCGTCGACAATCGCCGTGACTGGTTTGTTGGTACGGATGAGTTCTGCGATGAAACGCCAAGTTTCTTCCCTCATCGCTGGCTCCAGCCGGTCGATATGATACGAGGGGAAAGTCTCCTTGGCTGGTGGCATGGTGCCGAGCTTGTACAAGCCGAGCCACTGCTCAGTGAACAGCCTTAGGAAGCGATCGCCTCGCGATGAGTCAAGCATCCTATCGGTCTCACTGCGAATAGTTTGCACATCCATCGGACCTTTGGCTGCAATCGCGCGTAGTGCCTCATCTGCTGGACCTGCGGTGAGAAAATACGAGATGCGAGTGGCAACTTGCATCGGCGTGATGGTCTTCGCATCCGTTTCTGGTTCGGTGAGAAACAGAAACTCCGACGAGCAGAGCAAGGCTTTGAAAACAGGTCGAGCGGCATCCGCGTAGCGTGTCTCGCCATCAAGGCGATTCTGCACAGCTTCGACGTACGGGGCGATGTCTTCATCACGCACTTCGCGACGGAAGAGCCGACTAGCGATTCCTCGCAGTTCGGTTTGCAATCGCGCGAGTTCGATATTTTTTTCATCGGGCGCGATGTTGGCAAACAAGAGTGCTCGAGCCGGATGGGGCTGGTCGTCATGCAACGGGCCGGTGACGTGCCAATAGTGCACGCGGACTTCGGGGCCTTTGTAGAGGTGTTGGTAGAGCTTGTCCCGTTCGGCACGAAGGGCGAGATTCTCCCAGACGTGCTTCTCGATCTTCGGTACACTTGGGTCGTATTGATAGAGCTTGGTCGAAATGAATTGGCCGCGTGTCCCTTTCGGCGGACCGTCGATCCACGCGAGGTAAGGTACCGTGCCGCGATCCAGCCAGATTCGAGCGCGGATGGTGGTGTAGCGATCATCGGGCAACTCGGCGGAGTGAACAATGTTCGGTGGGATCAGTCGCCAGCCATTCCCTTTCATCCCTTCACCCTGTCGGCCAAGGCCGAGCTGCATCGGCTGCGATTCGTCGTAGTAGGCCTTCAGGTCTTTGTAATACGGTGCCAAGCCCCCGAGCATGAGGTCCTTGCCATACGGATGCTGGCGATTCGCAGCCGTGGCTTCGACTTCGACGTCATACCAACCGGAGTGCTTCACACCGGTCTCACCCAGTTTGCTAAGGAACAATTTGCTGTCGAAGATCAGCTCTTGATTCCGCAGACCATGGCTGAGGTGAATATACGCGGGACCGTTCGCTTTCTCGTCACTGATGACGCCAAGCCCGAAAGCGGGATTAAGCGAGCCCATCGTCTCGGCACTGTCCTTCCATTCATCGACCTTCGGCTTACCATTAACATCGGCCAGATCATAAGCCTGTCCGAGCACTTCGTCGGCCGCTTTAAGATACTGTTCGAGATGATGCCGCGAGGTACGAAGCGCCGAACCGACGTTGCGAAAGCCCTCCAGTTCTTCATCGCCAGGGAAGCTGGCGGTGGGATCGAAGTCCCCATCGAACCCAAAGAGGTCTTTAATGGTGTTCAAATACTCGGCACGACTGAGCCGACGATGTACCACCTGCCCACCGCGATCCTGCGCAATCGACTGCGCCTTGGTGACTTGTTCTTCAATCCATGCAATCATGGAGCGTCGTTCGTCGTCACTTGGTTGCTTCTGATCTGATGGCGGCATTTCACCGAGCTGCAACTGATGCAACACCTCCTGCCAACGCTCAGCAATCGCGAGATCGGAGCCGATTGTCGCAGGTAGATTATCGAACCTACGATCCCCTTTTTGCTCGTTGGCACTGTGGCAACGGAGGCAGTATTGCGAAAAGAACCGTTCGGGTTTAACCTGCGCGATGTCCGCTGCATGCAGGGTCGTTGAGCAAAGTAGTAGACACACTCCGTGTGCCGTAGCCAAACTTCCTAAACGCGTTTGTATAGCGGACGGCACACAGAGTTTGCCTGCTACTTTAGAGATGCCTTCGGCATGATCATTTTCAAATCGCCGTGGCATGTTACACCAACAATTCATTAAGGTTTCCGGTGCTCGATCCGAATCGATCGCGCTGGATTCCCATCTGTTGGAGCAACGTAACGAAGAGATTGCAGAGCGGCGTCTGTTGGCGGCCTTGCTTTGGAAAGAACAGATGCCGCCCATGTTTGAAGCCTCCTCCTGCAAGGACGACAGGCAAGTTCGTGTTCGCGTGCGAGCTGGCGTTACCCATGCCGCTTCCAAAAACCACTGTGGTGTTGTCTAGCAACGAGCCGCCTCCGATGTCCTTCATTGTGGCGAGTCGTTCGAGGAAATGATCCAGCTCGACTACCAACGCGGACTCGATTACGTGGAGCTGTCGCAGCTTTTCTGGATCCTGGCCGCTGTGTGAAAGATCGTGGTAACCGCGATCGATACCAGGCATGTTTGTTACTGGCAAAGAGCCGCCGATGTTCAGCGTGACAATCCGCGTCGCATCGGCTTGAAGTGCAATCGCCGCAACCTCCAGGTTAGCTCGCACGCGATCCATGCAGCCTGTATTGTCCCACTTGGGCTTCTCGCCACCAGCGACGGGCAGCGGCTTGTCGAGCCAGGCGATGTTCGTGATGTTCGCTCGCTCAAAATCTCGCATGGCGCTCATGAACTCGTCCATCTTCTCTCGGTCCCAGCGGTCCAGCAGCGGCGCCACGCGCTTTGCATCCTGTTCGATGAGCGAGAGGACGGATTCATTCTCCTTCAGTTCTGCGCGCCGCGCCTCCTTCGCCGATTTGGGTTCCGGCTTAAAAAGCATCTGAAACGCTTGCGATGGGTCCTCGATCTTCGGAACTGCAATTCCCGAACGCGTCCACGAGATCGCATCGCCACCACCCACGCCAAGGCAAAGGGAAGGAAATCTAGTCAATCCACCTAGCTCTTCTTCTGCCAGTTGATCAAGTGACACACAGCCATCGGCAAAACCAGTCGCTTGCTCGCGGCGCACGCCACTGAGAAACGAGTGAACTCCATAATGCCCGCCCTGCACGCCTGGATGATCAAGCTGTGAGAACACCGTCATCTTTTTCTGCCAGCGTTCTAAAGGTTTCAGCAATGGCGTGAGCTCCAACTCAGGCCCATTCCCCGTTGGGAAAAACGATTCAGGCCGCAAACCAAAATCCAGCCCAATGCAAACCAGTCGCCGTGGTGCCTTCGTCACCTCCGCGCCATGCAGCGCGAGGTTCGAGAACCAGGGGAATGTCAGCGCGGTGCCGCTGAGGGTATGAAGAAAATGTCTTCGGCACACGATAGGTATTTTCATTTCACAGATACTTCATGGGAAAGGCGTGATGATGCTGTTTGCCGTTCAGCTAAAGAAGTGGCTGGAGCTTTGTCAAAGTCCAACGAAATGGCCACCGTCGAGAAGCGTGTGACCGAAGAATACAGGCACGGCCTATTTTCCGATAAGGATTGCTTCACGGGTATCGCAGTTTTTCTGGAGGAAGTTTGCACGATTGCCAAGCAAGGAAACGCCATTGGTCTTTCTCCATGCGCCAGACGGCGAGAAAGCTGAGCTCGTTTTCCATTTCTCCTTCCGCAGTCGCGACGCGGATGCGGACGCGTCCCGTCATCAACGCGATGCCCGGCGCGGGAAAGCTGAACTCGCGTTCCAGATAGTCGAAGAGTAGATACTTCGTTTTGCCAGTGGTGAGCGTGTCGATAAACGATGCCTTGGTATCCACCGCACCCGTGGAGTGCGCATAGCGAAGTTCTTCGGAGAAGATTGCAGTCAGTCGGGAGCGTTCTGGCGAACTCATGGCGGCGATGCGGGCGTCATCAGCCGATCGGACGGCCAGAAGAGCTTCGTCGGAGGCCTGCGGCGCCGCCAACGGCGCGAGAACTGGCTTGGGTAGCACTGGCGCGGGTGGCGTGGGCTCCTGCGGCTTTGGCCCACCTGAGCCGGGCTGATGCAATTCCTTTTGCACCCACTCGAGGCCTTGCAAGTTCCCCTTGATCCCCTCGGCGGCGTCCACGGTCGGGCGTTCGTGGATAACGCCGATCGGACCGCGCCAGCCGCTCGCTTCGACGACACGGATCATCGCCAGTTCCGATTCATCGGAGCCGATATAACGCACGGTGGGATACTGTGTGGTGTCGGCCTTCATTCCGTTGAGATTCACCGCGAGCAGATAGGGCTGTATGCGTTGGAACAGCGCGGGGAACTCCGCCAACGAGCCGCGCCAGTGGTGGAAATTGAAAACGATCCCTACGTTCGTCAGTCCGTCGCGGCGTAGGCGCTCGATGATGGCGATTTGATGATCCTGCTCCTCAAACCAAGGCTCGCGATGATTGTAGAGCCCCACTTTGCAACCAATCGCAGCCGCATCTTCCGCGATGGGCCGGATGCGGTCAGCTTCGGCTTCGATTCGCTCGGCATCGTTCGTCACCGTAATGGCGCGCGATCCGCAAACCCAAAACTGCGGATGGATGCCGAAGCGCTTGATGGCATCGACGACTTGCGGATTCCGTGCCGGATACCAGAACGCGGCGATTTCGACGCCGTGCTTCTTCGCTGCTTCGATTTCGGCATCGACCGCGCCGTCTCCGTTGTATGCGAACTTGCTCAAGCCAATCTCCCTCAGCATCTGCATCCGTTCCTCTGGGCCGCGCTTTTTCGCATCCCACGGAGCCGCGATCCATAACGCGGAGATGTTCTTGCGGTCGAACAAGGACAGAGTGTCGTCCGCAGTTGACTTAAGAGATGTGGTCGCGAGAAAAGCGACGGTGAGGAGGCCGAGTAACGTGAGTTGTTTTGGTTTCATGGGTGGTCTTTCACTGACGATTTGCTTGAGTAACGAAACGCCGCAAAGTCCCGGAACGCTTTCAGAACCTCTTGCGGTCGGTCACGATGAAGCTGATGGCCGCAGCCGGAGAAACGGACATGTTGGCATGATGATAGCGCGGCTACGGCGGTAGCCGCGTCGGCATCAGTCAACGCGCCACCGGCCGTCGGATCACCTTGCAGCAGAAGCGTTGGACATTGAATGGACGCAAGAATATCCGCGACATAGTAGCCATCGAGCCAGCGGCCTTCGATGACCGCCGTCAGCACTTCGGGGTCTAACTGGCTAAGGCACGCGGCGCTCCACGCGAGTGATGCACGGTCGCGTGATTCGCCGAGCCGCTTGAAGCCACCGCCGCTGACTGGGAGGCGAATGTCCGCGAGCGCGTCGGTGATTTCCTCGATGTTGCCGCCGCTTCGCGCAACCTGCCTCATGCCGATGAACTGCGTTTGCCATGCGCTGCCAGCGATGCGGTTGCCCATGGTGTGAAAAGGAGGATCTTCAAGGACGATACCGAGTACGAGTTGTGGCAGTTCCGCAGCGACAGCAGCAGCGACCATCGCGCCCAGCGAATGACCAAAAACGAAAAGCGGTTCGGCGAGTTCGTCACGTATCCATCGTACAACATCGTCGACGTAGTCCGTCACAAGATAACTATCGGCTCGCTCAGAGCCACCGTGACCGCGCTGATCGAAGGTGATAACGCGGCAAGTGGCAGTAAGCGCCGTCAGCAGTGGCTCCCAATCCTTGCCACAACGCGTTACGCCGTGAAGCAGTAGAAGCATTAGGCCTTCGCCACCGAGTTCGACGTACTGGAGTGAAGGCTGACTATTGGTATTTCGCGGCGAAATGCTCATCGTTCGCGTTTAACCACCGTTGGGAAAGATTTTGCAAGTTGCCCAGCTTTGATAATCCCTCCCTGCATTACCGCGATGAACTTCGTCCGATCTTCGAGTAGGCTGATATCAGCGATGACATCCCCATCAACAATTAACACATCTGCGAGCTTGCCTTTTTCCAACGTACCAAACTCATCGCTTCGCCCCATGATTTCAGCACCCGTCTTGGTGGCGCAGGTGAGAACTTCCAACGGTGTTAGGCCGACGTCTTTGACAAAGAAGGTCAACTCGCGCGCGTAATCGCCGTGCGGGTTCCAGCCGAAACCGTAATCGCCCCCCATCCCCAGCCGACCTCCTGCGCGGAGAATGCGACGGGCGCTTTCGATGCCTCCGTCGAGGGTTTCCTGATGTCCGTCGATCACGCGTTGCGACAAACCAAATTCCGGACCGAGCTCGACACTGGCCTTTTCAAAATAGAGCGCCGGAACACAGGGAACGTCGCGCATCAACAAAAGATCTAATGCTTCGTCGTCCATGAAGGTTCCATGTTCGATGCAGTCGTATCCGGCGCGCAGCGCATTCTTAATCCCCTCGGTGGCACGGCAGTGGCCGGTTACCTTGAGCCCATGATTGTGCGCCGTGCTGACTACCGCGTTCATTTCCTCGAAGGTCATGCATAGGGTATGGTGATCGTTGATGTCGGGAGACGCGGCGTCGCCAGTCGGATAAGTCTTCACCCACTCCACGCCATCCTTCACCAGCGCCCGGACAGCTCTTCGAGCATCGTCTTGGCCATTGATGATGAAGACGAGCCCTTCCATTCCGATCTTCCGGAATTCGGGATTCCAGTCCATCAATCCACCGGCGGAACAAATCTCGCGGCCGCTAGCAGAAAGTCGCGGTCCCGCAATGAGATCTTCTTCGATAGCCTTCTTCAACCAGAAGTCGACATTGAAAAGGCAGCCACCTGAACGCGCCGCCGTATAACCGCACTCGAGCGCCAACTTAGAATTGACGGAAGCCAACAGCGACACGTATTCGACTGGGTACTTAATATCCAAATCTTCAAGAGCAGCTATGTTGAAGTAGGTAGCATGAAAGTGCGCTTCGACTAACCCCGGCATGATCGTACCGCCTCGCGCGTCGATGCGTTCCACAGATTCGGGAACGTGAGGCGCACCCGCAGCCGGGCCGACAAAGGCAAGTTTCCCTGCTTCGACAAGAACCATCCCATCGCGGACCGGTTGTGCCCCCGTGCCATCGACGATCGTTCCGTTGTGAATGAGCAGCGAATGATCGGCCGTTTTCATCTACAGACTCCTGTTCAGAAACTCAAAAGTAGTAGGCACACGGAGTGTGCCTACTCTTTGGGTGGACTAGCGAAACAAAGCCTAATGTTCTACTGTATACAGAATACAGAGCGTGGCTGCTGGGTCAATCACCAGCTAAATCAAGTTTCCATAGCCGATACCGTTCCATGGTCTGTAATACCTATGAATTTGCCCAATTTGAAGAAAAACGTACGACCGGTGTCGCTGGTCGATTCGATCTATGAGACACTGTTAGAAGCGATCGTGTCGGGACAGTTGCCACACGGTTCGGAGCTGAACAGCGTGAGCTTGGCGAAGCAGCTTGATGTCAGCCGAACACCTCTGCGTGAGGCCCTTCTTCTGCTGGAACGCGATGGGCTTGTTCATCACACAGGAAACCACAAGGCCCGAGTCGCCGAGTTCTCAGCGGAATGGCCGAACACATTGCGTCGCGGCTGGAAGAAGTACTAAAGCGTATGTCTGATAAAGCGTAAACCAAGAATCATAAATATAGACAAACTCACGATGACTATTGGGAAGCAGGGGTGATGCCACACCGCCGGGACAGCTTGCCACGAGGATGTTGAACCATTAGATAAAGCGAATCATGGAAGGCTACTTGGTTATAACGTGAAGACTGACAAGTGCGGGGAGGCCTGCAACGACCAAACGCGTGGCTGGTTCACTGCGGCGGAAGTTTGACGCTATAGTGGACGCAGCGATGGCGGTTGTCGTCGAACGCGAAGTGGAGCCACTGCTTGTCGGCGCTCACGAAGCCGTCGGGGTAATTCATGCGGCCCTTGAGACCATCCACGGATTCCTGCTGGAGCACGCGCTGATATGGCCAAGTCTTCATGCCGTCGAAGCTGATCCAAAGCGCCATTGGACTGCGATGCATGGGATTGGGATTGTGCAGCAACGCAACCTTGTCGCCTCCCAAACCGTAGAGCATTGCCTTGGAGCCGGGGTTGGGGATCGTGGTCTTCGTGGCGAACATCGGCCATGTTTGACCGCCGTCGCTCGACTCGGCGCAGTAGAGGACTCCGCCGAGTCGGTCCGCGCGGATCACCATCGCAATTCGACCATCCGCCAACTCGACGAGACTGTTCTCAGCCCATCCGTGATACCGATCATCGTCTGTGATGCGGATGTTGCCGTGCTCGGAGAATGTCTTTCCGCCGTCGCGACTGATGAGCACTCCGTTACGCGGATTACTAACATGGTGAGCCAGCGTTTTGTGCCACGGCTTTTCTTCTAACGGAGGTTCCGGAGTACCATCCGGAGGTCCGAGGTAATGTTGAAAAGGGATCAGGATATCGCCATTGCGCTTGATAGTGTGCCCACGAATGAATGTGAACTTCGCCAATCGCCCTGGCATCGATTCAGGTTTGCTCCACGTATGACCACTATCGTTGCTGTGCATCTGCCACGATTGCCAATCGCGGCCCCAGGTCTGCGAATGCGTACTAAAAAACATTGTAGTACGATTTCCGATCGTCATGATTTCCGTCGCCCCCTGGCCGCTCGTCACACCGCTGCGAGGAAACGTCGTCTCAACGGTTGACAAAGGAGACCAAGTGCGGCCTTCATCGGTACTGCGGGTGATACCGATGTAGTTCTTCGGCGATGGTTCAAAGTCATCGCCCGCCAGCATTGAGATAATCCAGGATTTATCCGGCATAAGTCGCAGCGTCGTGTCGCACACCATCTTGTTGGGAGTTATGCCATCGTACGGAATGCTGGTGCGATCTTGCTTCGCGTCTTCGATCGCTTGCAAGGACCACCTATCGTTTGGACGAATAGATACCGGTAAACTCGCCTTATTAGCGAGCATGCGAAGCTTCGCCTCCTTCGAGACAATCTTACCCGCAAGCACATCTTCTTCGCGGAATCTCGCCATTAAGATCTCCGCGTCCGTGTGGCGATTCCAGTCATAGAGAATATGAACGAGGCCATCAGGTGATTCGAAACCATCGGGATACGAAACCGAGCTACGTTCATCGAGCAGCATACCACCTTTCCATGTCTGGCCGTCGTCTTCGGAGAGATAGGCAGACATGTGCGAACGCTTTGTGAGTCGCGAGGTGGGAGGGCCGTTCTTCACCAGCAGAATGCGACCGGACTTCAGCCTTCGGAGAAAAAAACGCGCGTTGATGTTCTGTACCGTCGCGGCCAGACGCGGTTCGCTCCAGGTCTTACCGCCATCGTTGGAAAAACTCTCGTGTGGCTGGCCCTTCGTTCGAGCAAGCATCCACAAGCGGCCATCGCGCAGTTCGACCGTCATATGCTCGTCGAACTCCCAATCCGGAAACTGCAAGCTGCCACGCTCTTTCCAAGTAATGCCTTCATCGACTGAGGCAAAGACTCGCGCTGTTTTCTTGTGCCAATCGGAGACCGGCAGCAACCAGTCGCCGTTCTTTAGCACCGTTGGTTTGTTCAGCGTGCAACCCTCGGCGAACTGAACCGGTTCTGACCACTTGGGCTCAGCGGCATCGGGATCATCGCAGCGGATGAACCAGTTCGTGATCCGTTTCTTCGGATCGCCAAGCTGTTGATCGAAGAACAACCACAATCGCCCTTTCGGATCGCTCCACAGATTGCCCACCAGTGCGCCGCTGAGCTTCTGCTCGGGCTCCGTCCGTGCGCCGACCGTCAGACGGGGCTTCGACCATGTGGTGCCATCATCATCGCTTGTTGCTAGCAGAAAATAACCATCCTTCTTGTCACCCGTGCCAGTCCAGCAACCCCAGATGCGGCCCTTCGGTGTGCGATCCATGCCGATGATCATCGCGCCCGGCCGCGCTTCATCCTGAAACGAGGCACCTGGATTTGAAATCACCACCGGCGCGTTGAGACCCGGCTTTGATACAGCAGCACCATCCGCGAGCACCAACAGCACCATCTTGTTGAACTTAAGCCGCTCGCCACTCTTAACCTCTTTGCGGTAAAGGCTCACGCGATTGATCTCGCCGGGGAATAGCTGCACCTCGGGTACGTCCACTTTGGTGAAGCCCGCTTTGCGAAGCGCTTCCTCTTGGCTCGCGGCCCCTGGTCGAATTGTCGGCGTGAGCGCGAAGAGCACGCCCGGTTTGGTGACTTCTACGTCGGTCTTCTCGATGCTTGTACGGAGAAACGGCAGATCACGCACCTGCTCGGGAAATTCATGGATGGCATAGTCGCGGTCGGTGAAGAGCTTCACACCAACTTGGATAAGTGGAGGCTTGACGGGAGGCGGGGGTGGCCAGGCGATGCGCTTTTGGCCGATTTGATTCTCGAACTTGCCGACATCCTCTAGCTCGCCAAACATGATGCGGTCGGAGGAGCCTTTGTGATCGCTTTGCGTGACGGTGAGCCAAATCGTGCCGTCCTGTTCATGGAAAGTCGGATACTGAAATGAGTGTGGCGACTCGAAGCGGTATTTGCGCTCCCACGTCCTGCCGTCGCGGGAGATATCCACGTTGAAGACGCTCCGATTGCAATCGTGGAAGCGAGTGTTTTCCTGCCAGCCGAGATAATAGACGCCGCCGAACTTGTCGAAAGTCGGCTTCGAATTCAGGCCGCTGGGCACAAACGGCATGGTCTGGCCGACACTCCATGTCTTTCCGTCTTTGCTCGTCGTGAAGTGATAGTTGCCCGCGTCGTTCCGACAGATTGCCATCCAAGTGCCGTCAGGCAAACGGTTCACAGCCGACTCGCTGAGCTGCTGCGACTGCGGCTCGTTGTAATGACCGATGATCTCGAACGTCGTGAAATCATCGTGCAACACGGCGAGGGCGTTCTGTTTGCCGGGGAAGTTGTTGAGCGCCACGTAGCGGCGACCGTCGAACTCTTTGAATGAATCGAAGATGTAGAGCCCTTCGCGAACCGGCGGCTTCTTGAAGCCCTGCGCCGCAGCGTCGGCATGGAAATGGCGCGGCTCCATGTCGAACGTCCCTGCCGCAGTCTTGAGCTTCGCCTTGTGGATGCTATCCTCGAAGGCCTGCGTGCGAAGATCGAAGTCACGATACCACGTCACCGCCTGTTCTTTGGATGGCTGGCTGCAGAAATAAGTCCGCAGCGTGAGGTCGTCTTTGCGAATGATGCGAGGCACGAAGACCTGCGCCTCCGGCAAGGTGACGTTCGCAAACGCCTGGCCTGCTCTCGCCATCGGGATGGTCTTTTCCACTGCCATCGTCTTTAGGTTCACCACGGTCAGTACGCAATACATCGCCGCGCCAGCACCGTGCCCTGGAGCGACATCGTTGTCGTGCTCGACGATGTACGCACGTTCGCCAATGCAGACGAACTCCGCATCATGCGCCCCTTTCACCTGCGGCGCGCTGACCTTGATGAGACGCCGCATGACAATGTCACCAGCCAGCGCCGCATCCCAGTTGGCAGGGAGCAAAGATGGCTTGTCGAGTTTGTTAATCGTCTGAGTGAGCGTCACTGCGCCCGAAACGTTCTTGCCTGCAAGCACATCGCCCTCGCGGAATCTCGCGAGCAGTATTTCGCCAACACCCTGCCGGTCGCGATCATAAGTAACCCAGATCAAGCCATCGCGATCCTGCACACCGTCGGGATAGGAGACACCTTTGCGCTCATCGAGCAGCAGCCCCTCGTTCCACGTCGCGCCATCATCCGTCGAAACATGGGCGGTGAGATGACTGCGCCCGTTGAACTTGTAGTGATTCACCAGCAGCAGATTGCCTGAGGACAATCGGCGGATGAAGAACCGCGATCCGGGACTCCTGATGCCGCTGGCCTTCGCTTCGTTCCATGTCAGTCCTTTGTCGCTGGAGTGGCTCTCCCAAAGAAAGCCGCTGCCGGTGCGAATGAGCATCCACAAACGGCCATCTTGCAGTTCCGTGATCATGCACTCCAGCGCCCACTCAGGCGCTTTCACCGCGCCGTGAAGTTTCCATGACTTACCCTCATCGGTCGAGATGCCCACCCCTTGAAGTTGCTTCGGTCCAGCAAACCACTCGTGAATCGGCTCCACGGCATGCGTCACCGGCATGATCCATTCACCGGAGGAAAGCACCGTCGGCTTGTTCATTCGGAAAGCATACGGACCCTCGTAGCCGACGCGAAACTCGGTACCGAAAACCGGCTTCGTAGCATCAGGGTCGTCGCAGATACGTGCCCAAACGTCGTGCTTCGGGATGTCTTTGTTGCCCCGATTGAACACATACCAGAGCCGACCCTTCGGATCGATCCAAAGCGTGGGGTCGAAAACGCGGGTGCCATCACTCGACGGCAAAGCGATCGCTTCGGGCTGCGTGAAGGTCTTGCCACCATCGTCGCTGTAGGAAAGCACCACCGTGTTATCCGGTGCCGGCTCCTTTGGCCCGCCGGTGAACCACGAGGCAAACACTCTGCCCTTGGCGGTGCGCTCGATGCCGGGAATGCCTTGCCATGTGCGTTGGGTGAGGTCAATCGCCACGCGGCTGTCGATGGCTGGTGCCAGTGCATCGGTGACGACAAGGAACGACGCTAAAAATAGTAGTAGGGTTGTCATGGAGCTAACAGTCTGGCAAATGGATCGCGAAAGGAATTGTTTCATCAATCATCAATAGCCAATCGTCAATGCCATTTGATTGGTGATTGGTGATTGGTGATTGATGATTGGTGATTGATGATTGATGATTGATGATTGATGATTGATGATTGATGATTGGTGATTGGTGATTGATGATTGATGATTGGTGATTGGTGATTGGTGATTGGTTGATTGATGATTGATGATTGATGATTGATGATTGATGATTGATGATTGATGATTGATGATTGATGATTGATGATTGATGGGCATTGGGAATCTCCAGTCTACTGTTTTAGTGGCAGCACAATCCGAGAACTCCTTAGCGACGAGTGATAGACGGACTCCGTCGAGATCAATGTCCTGGCGCCGAATGGGCCTTCACCAGTATTCGAATTCCGATCGTATAGTGGGAACAGAGAACCGCAGATGTCGACTCGAAGTCGATGTCCTTTGGCAATCGTTGCGGCACAAGGGCCAAGATCCACAGTGATCTCGTACACTTTGCCGGGTTGTAGCGGCGATGGTTCAAGCAACGAGTCTCGATATCGACCTCGAAGAATGCCTGTTGCAAGATTTTGAGCAAAACCGTCCGGTCGTACATCGACTAGCTTGACGGCCCAATCCGCATCCGGCGTGTCGGCGCTCACAAAAAGTTTCGCTTCGACATTGCCCGCAAAGCTGAGCGGCTCAGTCAACATATCGCTTGTATAGACAAGCAGGTCGTTTCGGTCTTCGAGAGCACTCTGATCAACGGGTCCCCATACCGCAGCTTTCATCGGCCGCGTCTCGGTAACCGGGCAGGCAGGTACAGGATTTGCCGGATCCGCGCGAAACGTATCGGCGGGTTCTTCGCCAGCAGGTTTTTCGCGGTTCATCTTGCCAGAGCCACTGCGTGTGTTCGCCTTGCTGTCCGAGTGAAGGTAGAACGAGGTCGCAGCGAAGCCTGTGGGCGGCCAGGTCTGCGCGTCATGCCAAAGGTTGTCCCCCATAGAAAAATATTTCACTGGTGGAAACGGTTTAGCGATCGCGACGGGATCCTGTTTGAGATGACGATCGAACCAGTCCAATTGAAGTGCGAACGTGTCCACTTCGGCATCAAGACCGAAATCAACTTCGGCAACCGTTCTCTTGCCGACAGTGCCGTGATCCCACGGACCAAGGACCAGCCGTTGTTGCTTGCGAGTCTGCGGATCGCGAGCCTGCTGCATGATCATAAAATTCCCGACCGATTCACGCGAGAAGAAGTCGTAATAGCCCACAACATGCAATGCGGGCATCTTCAAGTTGGGCAGTACGTCCGTCAAATCTAGTCGTGTCCAAAATCCATTCGGTTCAGGATGCGTGAGGTAGGCATCCAGCCATGGCATTGGCCAGCCGATCGCCTTATCGACATCGCTCAGCGGTAGACGCAGGATCGCATCATTCATGTCTGCCGGTTGTACACCTTCTGGCTTAGGAGTGTTGCCAGCCAGCCAGCCTGAAATCAACGACAACCGCACGGCCCCACCCAAGTACAAGTTGCGATAAAAACTGCTCCAGGTAGCAGTCGGCGTGATCGTGACCAGCTTGGGTGGATGTTCGACCGCTGCTTGCCATTGCGTCGCACCGACATACGAACTGCCCCACATCCCGATACGACCGTTGCACCATGATTGATTTCCGAGCCACTCAATCGCATCGAATCCATCCTGACCTTCGTTGTTGTAGGGACTGAACACTCCTTCCGACGCGAATTTGCCGCGGCAGTCCTGAACGACGGCAACATATCCCGCGGCCGCGTACCGTTCCGCCGCTCCCTTGGCGAGCACCTTGTTGTAAGGGGTTCGCATTAATACGACCGGAGCAACGTTCGTCGTGTCGTCACGATAGATGTCCGTCGCTAGATTGACGCCGTCTCGCATCGAAACCATCACGGTTTCGACTCGAACGTCGGCGAGTGCCTCCAGCGGCGAGAACAGCAGGGCGGTGAAGAGTACGATGAAGTGTTTCATGTTTTGGTTCTTGGTTCTTGGTTCTTAGTTCTTAGTTCTTAGTTCTTAGTTCTTGGTTCTTGGTTTGGGATGCTCGTCGTCTTGCTGGGCAACGAGGAACTCAGAACGAGGAACCAAGAACGAGGACGCATTAGTATTTTGGGAAGATAGCTGGGGTCGGGAAGCGGTCTTCGTGGCGGCCATCGCCGAGGAATTCTTCCCGAGGCACATTGACCTGGGGCCAACTGGCGGGGCTGATTCGGACGACTCTGCCGGGACGAATGCCTTCGATGATGAGGTCCGTCTCAAAACGGATTTGAATGCCACTGCTTCCCAAAGGTACTTCGCCAGTCGACTTGGTAACGTCGATGATGGGGCCTTTGGATGCCATGTGCGCTGGGCCATAATCCCCGCCCAGGTGCTTCAACGTGTTCTCGGATGCATTCATCGAGGCGGAGACACCTTTTTGGAAATCGGTGTAAAGCGTTTCGTCCATGCCACCGAACAAGGTTGCGGTCACGGTCGCGCGACCGAACTTGCCATACTCGACGGCTTCGATCCAGGCTGGCATCCATCGGCTGCGGATGAAGGCCGTGTGCACTGCGGTTTGATTGCGGACGGCGCGTTTCATTGCCACGTCATCCAGCCAGATGTCCGAGATGTGGAACTGGGTGAAAACGCCATCCCGCGTGGGTTTCCAGGTGATGCCGAGTAGGACGGCCTCGCCACCGAGAGTTTTTTTCCCTTCTGCGGGCCACGCACCTTCGGCGATGAGTTCCTCAATGCTGAGGCTTTCGCGACCTCGCCAGATTCGGGTGGCGGCATCGAAAGTCATCTTTTCCTCAGTCGTCTTGTCATCTCCGCCTTGCTTCGGTTCAAGGCTGGCGACGATCGTACCCTGCAAATTCTTGAGGTCCACTTCTTTGAGCTTCCAGACCTTTCCCTCGCGAAGGCAGCGACTGGGCTCGTCTTCTAGGAGGAGGACGTGGTTCTCGGCGGGGAAGATACCCGCTCCACGGTTGTGGTTCGCGTCTTTCGTCTTGCTATCTATTGGCAATACCGGCACAGAGGATGTCTTCGGGTCCGGCGGGAGGAAGGCTCGGACATGCATCACGGTGCCGAGCGGGATGTCGCGCAGGTCCGCTGGTGCGCCGTGATAGCGGATGATTCCGTAGGGCAACATGGCGAAGGGATGGGGATCGTTTCGAAAAAACATCCCCGCTCCTTGCACGCGGACGCTGCCGCGGCGGTTGGCATGATCCACGAACACCAGTTCGCCTCGATAAGAGAGCGACTTTTCCAGCGGGGGAAACTTCCCCGACTCCGGCCGAAAGACTTCGGTTGCTGGTTCTTGGTTCTTCGTTCTTGGTTCCTCGCTAAAGACAGTCGCTTGAACAAGGAACGAGCAAACCAAGAACCAAGAACCAAGTACAAATAACTTCATCATAGTTCGATTGCCTTATTGCTGTCGCCAAACGCGTCGGTCTCCACACCCATGCGTTGGGCCATCAGGAGCAGCAAGTTGCTCATGTGGGCGTCCGGGTTTGCGGGGCGACTGCAGAGCCCGTAGTGCTCACCGGGCTTATCGAGTTGGTATCCGTTGAAGTGGCCCTGGTTGAAGTCGAGATGGCTGCCGTGCTGGAGGCCGAGGTCGGAACCGCCAGCGAGCACTAGCGGGAGGTTGGCGTTACCGTGGCTGTGGCCGTAGGACATGCCGCTGCCGAAGAGCGCCATCGTGGAGCCCAGAAGCGGCTGACCGTTGACATCCTTCGTCTCCCCAAGCCGTGAGAGGAAGTAGCTGAACTGTTCGATGGCAAATGTGTCGTAGTTGGTGAGCTTCTCAATGTAGCCAGCGTCACCTCCGTGGTGACTGAGCTGATGCCGCGACTCCGTGATGCCGATCTCAGGAATGGCGAAGGCATCCCCCTCGCCTCCCAGACTGAACGTGGCCACTCGCGTCACATCCGTCTGAAAGGCGAGCACCATGAGGTCATAGACGGTCCGGAAATAGTCGCCCGCCATCGTGGCGGCGATGTCGCGGCCAGTGCGTTTGCGGTTCTCCTCCGAGATGGCGGGCAGCGGCGTGTCGAGCCAGGTATCGGCCCGCCGCGTACGGACCTCCGCCTCACGGACAGAAGTAAGGTATTGATCAAGGCGTCCTTTGTCGGCAGCTCCCATCTTCTGCTCAAGCCGACTCACTTCGGCGAGGTTGTCATCGAGGACGCTGGCTTTACGGCGCAGCGCCCGCCGCTGGGCTGCTATGCCCCCTTTCGGTTCCTCAAACAGCGACGCGAAGATTTCACTGCATCGACGCAACGCGGGCAATTGGACCCCATCCGACGTCCAGGCGAGGGAGCCCTGCGTGAGCGCGATCTCCATGGACGGGTAACGCGTGTGCTGCGCGGTGACTTGCGCCATCTTCTGGTCTACGGAAATCGTATTGCGATCCGAAGGGCCTAGCTTTCCACCGGTCAGCCAGACAGAGATACAGTTGTGGTGATGGCTGATGGCGCCCGGATGATGCAGCCCGCTGATGGGCGTGATGACTTCGCGATGCTTTTCCAGAGGCTTGAGCGACCGAGAGAACTCATAGTCTTTACCCGGTTTGGTGATCTGATAGTTCAGCGAATGGACGCCATTGGCGAGGTAGATGAAGGCGCTGCGCCGAGGCGCGGCGGACTGTTGCTCGGCCGCTCTGAGAGGGATCATGCATTCCAGCATGGGAAGCGAGATGCATGTCCCCAAAGCGCGCAGCGCATGTCGGCGGTCGATCAGCCAGGATTGGGAGAGGTAGTTCATGGTTCTTGGTTCCTTGTTCTTCGTTCTTCGTTCTTCGTTCATGGTTCATGGTTCATGGTTCATGGTTCATGGTTCATGGTTCTTGGTTCTTGGTTCTTGGTATTCAATAGGTAGCAAATAAAGCCGCCTACTTTGGCGTGTGTCTTCGCCACTTGTTCGTATATGGAGTCGAACTCATCTTGCGAGATGTAGCCCTGATCTAAAGCGACGTAGAGTTGACTTTGAACCTCAGAGCATGAACGCTGCGAGTAGCGTAGAAACTTGACGAACTCAGCATTGCTCCCTCCGTCAAATCCTTCAGCGATGTTGTGCATGGTCGAGCCGGACGCGCGGGTAATCTGGTCCCGTAGTCCGAAGTCTTTCGCAAACCCTCCGCGCATCGCCACTGCATAGACTCGCTTCGTTAGCTCCCGCGCCAACTGCCAGCCTTCTATGTCTTCAAAGCGTCGAATGGGCATTGTTAGTTCTTAGTTTTTAGTTTTTAGTTCTTAGTTCTTAGTTCTTAGTTCTCGGTTCTTAGTTCTCGGTTCTTAGTTCTCGGTTACTGGTCGTCCGGTGAATAAAGAACCAGGAACAAAGAACCAGGAACTAGCGCTAGCGCTTCCTCATCAGCTCCGACAAAGCCACCGCACGCACGATGTCCTTGACTCGGTAATCGTTCTTCTTGGCCTCTTCTTCAATCGCCCTGATGTCATCCGAGTCATCCACGGTCAGCACGCGGCGGAGGGAGTAGGTGCAGAGTTGTTCGATGAAAGCTCGCGCAATCCTGTCGCGGTCCTCAAGCAGGAGTTGTTTGAATTGGACGGAATTGGTGAACGGGCGGCCGTCGGGCGTCACGCCGGAGGCATCCACCAACGGATTCTCACCCACACCCGTTGGAACCTGCTCGCGGATGCGCCACTGGCCGATGGCATCGTACTGGTCAAATGCCAGTCCCAACGGATCGATGTTGCGATGGCAGGCCGCACAACTCGCGTCCTTAGCATGTTCTTCAATTCTCTTGCGGATCGTAACCTTGGTTCCTGTAGGCGGAATGGGCTCAATCGGATCCACATTGGCCGGTGGCGATGGCGGTGTCTTGTTGAAGATCGCTTCGCTGAGCCAAACACCGCGATGCACCGGGCGGTGACGCGTTCCGTCCGAGGTCAACCCAAGCACCGCGCCCATCGTGAGCAAACCGCCGCGGTGGTCCTCGGGCTTGAGCGAGACGCGCTGGAAGCCATCGGTCTTTAACTCTGGCAGTCCATAGAAATCACAAAGGCGGCCGTTAGCCATGGTCCAGTCGGAATCGAGGAAGCCGTCGAAGGGCAGGTTCTTCGCGAACATCTCGCGGAAATATTCGACGGGCTCGGCCCGCATGCTCGTCTCGAGCCAGTCGTCGTAACCGGGGTAGAGCTTTTTGTCTGGCGGGAACATCCCCACGCGTTGCAGTTGCAGCCACTGCCGCGTAAAGTCATCGATGAACTGATTGGCCCGGCTGTCTTTCAACATTCGGTCTACTTCACGCTCCAGTACGACGGATATCTCTGTCCGTCGCGTTTCGGAGTCGACGGACTGGAAGTCCGTCGTACCAAGAGAGCCATTGCGAGCCGCCAAGAGCAGGGCGTCGTCGGGCATCGAACTCCAGAGAAAATACGAGAGCCGAGAAGCGAGTTCCCAGTCCGTGAGTCGTTCGCGAACCACCGGATCGCCCTCGACGAGATAGATGAAGTTTCTCGACGTCAGCACACCCTGCATCGCGATCCGATACGCACTGGCCATCTTTTCGCCCGCCTCGCGTTCTTCGAGGTAGGATTGCATATAGTCCTTCAGCTCATCTTTCTCCACCGGCCGTCGCCAAGCGCGCTGGGCGAAGCGATGCAAGTGCTGCGCCACCATCTCGAGGGTCGCGTCGTCGGGCGGCAACACGCCGTTGCGCCGGGATTTTTCCTCCTCCGTGACCAGCGGCCCTTCCCACTCAATCCAATCGAGGAGCACCGTTGAGAAGATGCCGTTCCCTTTACCGTCGAACATCTGCGGGGCGTTCGGGTTCAGGAGAGAGGTCTCACTGCTGTGCGTAAACATATATGACCCGCTGGAGAGAGCATTGCGGAAGGCAGCGCCGCCTCGTCGGTCCACAGCCTCAGTAGCCACCACGCAGAGATGCAGCGACGCAGGCATCTCGAGAAACACCTCGAACTCATAAACCTGCGGACTGTCCTCCTCCGCCGGGATGTCAAATTCGATGAGTCCGTTCACGGTCTCCTCACTGGTCTCCTTGCCGATGCTCAGGTGTGCTGGCTGGCCACCAGGCGGGCGGATTCCACTGGCCTGAAGACGGAGTTTGTAGAGCCCGCTGTGTTCCGGCCCAGTTTTCCCAAACCAGTGAGGCGAGAGCGCATTCTGGACTCGACCGGGGAAGACGAGGTAACGTAGCGGCCGCTTGATACCGAACCGATCCAGCGCTTCCTGCTGGCTCTTCCCGCCATTGTACCGCAACTCCGCCGCAGTCTTGCGGATTATACGAGCCTCACCGGACGCGGTGGGGAAAGCGCGATCGACCACGATGTCCGCAGCGCGGTAATAGCGGTCCACATGGGACGGCGAGAGCGAAAGCTGCGACCCGATGCGTTCAAACCCGTGCCACAGCGTGTCTTCGTTCAGCTCCCCAGGTTTGGCCGGATCGTAGCGCACTCCGAGCAGGTCATAGACCGTGTTCTGATATTCCTTGCGACTGAGCCGATAGTGCGTGACCGCTGGCCGCGCCGCCATCCGTGCCGCTCGGCCATCCTTGAGCAGTGAGTCAAGACTCAACACGAACGCTGCAATCTCGTCCTGAGTTGGTTGCGGCTCTTTCTTCGGAGGCATCGCGCCGCTGTTGATATTATCGAGCGCCTCCGCCCAGTGATGGCTGTCCAAGCCCGCCTTGAAATCGCGAGACAGCCGGTCGATCCGAATATCTCCCTCTTCCTTCTGTGGGCCATGACAGCGGACGCAATACTTCTCCAAAAACGCTTCAAACGTTTCCGCCCCACAGACGGCACCGGCGAGGCCGAGGCTGAAGATCACGCTGAGGACGAGGCTGGGTCGCAACAAATCTCGAACATGAGATATGGTCGTTGTCAATAACATTACGCCAAAATCTCCTTCACCACGGAGCCATATACATCGGTGAGTCGGAAGTCGCGGCCGACATTACGCCACGTCAATCGCGTATGGTCGAGGCCTAATAAGTGTAGCATGGTGGCGTGCAAATCGTGAACGTGGACCTTACCGTTGATGACTTTAAAGCCCATGTGGTCGGTCTCGCCGTAAGTATGCCCTGGCTTGATACCGCCGCCGGCCATCCAAGCGCAGAAGCTTTGTGGCTGATGCTCGCGACCGTGTTTGTCGATCGGAGCCGTCCCGCTCAAGTCCTGACTCCATGGCGTGCGCCCAAATTCGCCAGACCAAAGTACGAGCGTGTCTTCGAGCATTCCTCGTTGTTTCAAATCTTTGATGAGCGCGGTAACCGGCTGGTCGGTCTGGTTGCAGAGCTTGGGAAGATTGCCGCGAACGTCGCCGTGATGATCCCAGCCATCCATCGTGACTTGTACAAATCGAACGCCTGATTCGCTAAGTCTGCGAGCCAACAAGCAGGCCCGCGCATTCTTGTCGGTATCCTTGCCTCCGACGCCGTACATCTTAAGCGTATCTTCACTCTCCTTCGAAACGTCGACTAGGTTTGGCGTCTCAGTCTGCATTCGAAACGCGAGCTCCATGTTTTGGATCATGCCTTCCATGTTCGTATCGCCGTGAACGTCATCTAGCAAACGCTCGTTCATCCGACGTGTAAAATCCAGTCGTTTTCTCTGAACAGCTTCGCTTATCGATGCATTTTTTAGGTTCGCTATCGGAGAGCTATTACTATCGAGCGGGATGGTTAAGGCCGTCCCTTGATGGATCGCAGGAAGAAAGGCCGAACCATACGTGCGAATGCTCTTCGGATGAATCGTGATAAAGCTGGGCAAATTCTGATTCTCGCTACCCAGCCCATAACTGATCCACGATCCCATCGATGGGCGGACTTCCGTGAAGCTGCCCGTATGAAACTGATTCTCCGCACTCGCGTGTTGAGGATTGTCCGCGTTCATTCCTCGCAGCAAACATATGTCATCGGCGATCTCAGCAAGATGAGGCATCAAGTCCGATATCATCATCCCTGACTGGCCTCGTGGTTTCACAGGCGCCATCGCGCCTAGTGCAAGGAACTTCTCTGTCCCAACTTGGGTCACGTTGCGGTCTAGTGGAGAATCGATCGCCTGGCCATGCTTGCCGGCGATATAGTCTTTTGGATCAAACAGGTCCATTTGCGACGGGCCACCGGCCATGAATAAGAAGATGACCCGTTTGGCTCGTGGGGTGCAGTCCAATGCACGGGCCCCCGAAGCCTTGTCCGTCGCGTGAAGCATGTCGTGCAATGCCAGTGCACCAAAACCACAAGCGGCATGTTGCAGACACTGTCGGCGATTGGGAATGTAATTGTTCTTCATGGTGGGACAAAACTTTCGTAGGACGGCCTTTCCAGGCCGTCGGTAAAATCGAGACGGCCTAGAAAGGCCGTCCTACAAATGTGGATCAAAGACGAAATACAAAATGATTCGAGGACATCAAGCTGTGACATAGCTCCTGCCAGACAATCGAGTCAGCATGCGTTTTATTTGGTTCGTTCGTAACAAGCGACTTGGCTTGTTCAAGAAATGAGCTTGCTTCCCGACGCTCGACGGCGGTAATCGGCCGACCTAAAACACGAATCCAAAGCTGGCTTAGTCGTTCGTCATGCGTTGCCGACCCGGCTAGCAACGGATCGACTAACGACTTTGCTCGTTTGCGAAATAGGTCGTTGTTCATCAGGAAAAGCGACTGAGTTGGAACGACCGTTTGATTGCGCTGACCTGCGATCTGCGCTGGATTAATAAAATCGAAGTAAGTCCGGACGCGATCGTCGTTGGTAAAGCCGTTCCGCATGACGGGCAAGTAAACGGTTCGTTCAAATTCCTGTGACGGCCGAGGTTTGCGGTGGTTATAGTTGGGAGGATTTACTCCCTTTTGGACCAAATCCCCGGTGTTCTCCACAACTTCTAGAACCAGTGCTGGCCCTCCGTGACTTTCCCGTAACTCACCGCTGACGGCAAGGATCGAATCTCGGATCGCCTCAGCCTCCAACCGTTGCCGATTCATTCGCCAAAGAAATCGATTGTCCGGATCGCCGAGTGTGCCTGCTACATTGGGGTTCGCGCTGCTGAGTCGATAGGTACGACTAAGGACCAACGAGCGAATCAAGTTCTTTTGCGACCAGCCATTTTTCATGAAGCGAGTAGCCAGGTGGTCCAGCAACTCAGGATGGCTTGGCACCTCGCCGCGCGCGCCGAAGTAATCGATTGATCGCACAAGTCCTTCACCGAACAGCTTTTGCCAGATGCGATTGACGGTGACGCGAGCGGTAAGTGGATTCTTTGCGTCCGCCAGCCAATCAGCCAGTTGCAATCGTCCGCTTTGTCCACTGGGGATTTCAGGAAAGTCCTTCCACGAAGCGACTCTTAGTGCGCCTCGCCGAACGATCTTGCCCGGAGCATACGGGTTTCCGCGAATGTAGACTGGCATGTCAACCGGCATCTCGCCTTCGTGCATTGCGAAGGCTTTGGGGACTTTGGATGAGAAGAACTCTGCATGCCGTATCTCAGTATCAAGTTTCTTGAGCTTTTCGGTCAGTTCATCCCTTTGCTTGGTGAGCGAGTCCAAAGGTACAGGCACACTCCCTGTGCCGTGGCTCGAAGGTTCAGGATTCGATTGTGTTTCCTTGCTTTTTTCGCTATCGGTTTTATCATTTTTGATTTCACTGTTGTTGGGCGGCACACGGCGTGCGCCTGCTACCTTGTCGGCGGATGGCACACCGAGTGTGCCTGCACCTTTGTCGTCGGCAGAAGCCTTTTCGAGCGAGGCGATTTGAGCGACGATCGCTTTCTTCTCGGCATCGAGTTTTGATTGCTCAGCCTTCAAGCTTGCGATCTTCTCCGTATGTTCTGCTTCGAGCATTCTCCGCTGGCCAAGCTGCTCAGGGGTTTCAGGAAGCTCGGTCGCGTTCAGCGTACTCCAAACTCCAAACGGAATCTTGTGGGTCGATGGCGAACTACGTAGCATCCCGGCGATCCCGTAATAGTCATCGACTCCAATGGGGTCAAACTTGTGATCGTGGCACCGTACACAGCCCAAGGTCATGCCGAGCAATGCAGTTCCGATTTTGCTAACCTGCGTATCGATATGATCCGTCTCCATCTTCGGTTTGTCCGGCTCGACAATCTCGACATCACCCAGCATCAAGAAACCAGTTGCCGTAATGTTGCTAGCCTTCTCCCGAGGTGTAGAAGCCTCCATCAAATCGCCCGCGATCTGCTCGCGAACGAAACGATCGAATGGTTTGTCATTGTTGAATGCTTCGATCAGATAATCGCGATAACGCCAAGCATGCTCAGCGAAAACATTGTTCGATGTGCCGATCATGTCCGCGTAACCGGTGAGATCCAGCCAGTGCCGTGCCCAGCGTTCACCGTAGGCTCGTGATTCTAGCAATCGATCCACGACTGTCGCGCAGGCATGCGGAGAGTTGTCTCGGATAAATTCATCGATCTCGGTATGCGTCGGTGGAAGACCTGTCAAATCGAGACTTACTCGTCTTAGCCAGGTGTAACGATCCGCATCCCCTACGGGTTGGAGACCAATCTCTTCTTGCTTGGCAAGAATAAATCGATCGACCGGATCGAGCGGCCACGATTCGTTGCGTACGGAAGGTGGCTGAGGATCTGAAACCGGTTGAAAGGCCCAGAATTTGCGACCTTCGTCGAGGTCGATCACTCGAGCGGTCGGTAGCTCATCGGCCACACGCGGATCAGGAGCTCCCATCGCAATCCAAGCTTGAAAATCGGCGATGATGGAATCCGCGAGCTTTCCCTTGGGAGGCATTTCCGTATCCTCGTATCGCATCGCCTTGAGAATGTCACTGTTTTCAGGCTCATTGGGGACAATAGAAGCACCGCTGTCGCCCCCTTTCAGCAATCCGGCCCGATGATCAACCCGCAATCCAGCTTGTATGATCTTGGCGCCGGCCGAATGACATTCGTAACAGTGTTCGACGAGCACTGGTCGTATCTTCTTTTCAAAGAACTCCAATTGCTCCGGTGTAAGATCATCTTTCCCGTGGGCCGTCAAACAAAGTAGTAGGCACACTCCGTGTGCCGTAACCAAGCGACACCAACTACATAATCGAGCCAAGAAAGGAAAGATCGCTTGGAATGCTCGATGGTTTATGAAAAAGGCCATACAGGCGGATGGCACACGGATTGTGCCGGTTACTCTAAGACTATTTCGCATTCGTAAACTCCTGTGGCCTAAGGCGATCGAGAACGGCTTGCATGTGCTTGCGCATCGCAAGTTCTGCTGCATCGGGATCATGGTCGCGAACCGCTTTCAAGATCGCCTTGTGCAGCTTACGTCCAAGTTGATTTTCACGCTGAGTCGGTGTCGTGCGAACCATCTGGGTCAACACAAATTCGTAAATCACCTCCATCAGGTTTTGCATCAAGACATTGCCCGCAATCTCGATCAGCTTTCGATGAAAGCGGAAGTCGATTTCAAGCGCCTCTGCATAAGGCAGTTCCTCATCATCCAGTTGCTTGAGCAGCGCCGAGAGTAGTTCGATGTCCTTAGCCGTTGCATTCTCAGCGGCCTGTCGAGCCGCTTGGACTTCGATTGCCGAACGCAGTTCGGCATACGATAACAACTCCTGCGGCGAAATCGTCACTGCAGACTGAAGCAATCGCACACAGTTAGCCAAGCTGGTCGTATCCCCGACGAATGTGCCGCGCCCTCGCTGAATGTCGACCAAACCCAGGCTTTGAAGTCGAGCCAAAGCCTCACGAAGCACTGGCCGGCTGACCTGCAACTGTTCCACCAGTTCATGCTCGCCGGGAAGCCGTGAACCAGCGGCCAGCTTCTGATCTTTGATCACGCGGGCAATCCGGTCCACGACCAAATCGACCGTGGTCCGTCGCTCAATTGCTTCCAACTGCATCAACCATCCCCCAATTCAAGGCAACCTGCTACCGAGTTAACTTGTAATACATGTTAACAGGATGCTGCTCCTCGATCAAGCTGAGGGGGAAGTGGATCAAGAATTTCATAACGGACATCGATTCGTGAACGGAAAACAAACATCCGACTCACACGAAGCTTCATTCCCGGTCTATTCCCACCCCGAGAGTCATCTCGAGCACCGTCGCTCCGGGATAGGCGTGGTGGGTCTGTTCGGTGGTAGGGTGGAAGTGAATGACACGGTAGCCACACCCACTCAACAAATTGGCCGTTTGGCAATCACCGCGGGTACTCCCATGTTCAAAGGCTAGACAGCTATATTCGGCTACAACAATACCTTTGCCCGAAGCGATGGCGCTGCGGATGCAAACTCGTATATACTTCAGCTTATCTATCTGTTTTAGAGTCGGGAAATTACCGATGGCTTCTATTAATGAAAAGCGCTTGGCATCGACGTTCTAGGGTCAGGATTGCATCGAGATTATTTGTAGACTACGATCTCTTCGATTGATTCAGTCACGTTTCACGGAACCCAGGCGAGATAAAATGCAGCTCGATTTTTTTGATTTCATGGCCTTCGTGGTCTTCGGAATTATCACGACACTCGTCGTCTCATTGGTTGTGGTGATTGGATCTCTTCCTGGAAAGATCGCAACAGCGAGGAAGCATCCACAAGCCAGTGCGATCAATGTCGCATCCTGGATTAGTTTGCTGACCCTTGGTTTGCTCTGGCCCATCGCGTTCGTTTGGGCATTCATCGAATTCAGTCCATCCGCATCGAACAATAAAGGAACTTCCCCATCATGATGTGGATCTTTATTATCCTGTTTGTTTCTGTGATCGTTCTTGTTTACCGAGTGTTCAAGATTGAACCACAGCCTTGGAACATCGCGATCTTTGCGACGATTTTTTTCGCGGCCCTTATCGGCTTGATCATCCTTTGGACACACGCTTCGCCCTATTCGGCGCGGGCCGTCGTCGGTCGTTATGTCGTGCCGATCGTACCTTGGGTTCAGGGCCCCATCGTCAGCATTTCGGCCAAGCCAAATGTTCCGATAAAGAAAGGCGAAGTGCTCTTCGAGATCGACCCTACTTCGTATCAATACACCGTCAATCAAGCCAAGGCCGGATTGCAAGTCGCTCGAAGTGACGAAGCACGATTCGCGGCAGGAGTGAAAGTCGCTGAGGCTAACATTGCGAAAGTAGAAGCCGATGCCAGGTCTGCCAAGTCGACTTTAGACATGTCTGAGGCTGCTGTGGCTGGCACAATCTCGAAACAAGAACTGGTCGACGCTCGTGAAAGATATTCGGCCGCCGAAGCAACGCTGAAGCAAACCGAGGCTAGCCGCGAGCAAGCCAGCGCGGCTTATTCAGGCAGCAAAGATGCGATCGTGTTGGCTGAGGAGAAGCTCAAGACGGCTGAGTTTAGTTTGACTCAGTGTACCGTTCGTGCTCCCGCAAACGGTTTTGTTACCAACTGGAATATTCGCGAAGGAACTTTTGTCGTTCCTTCGCCAGCTGCCGCTGCGGGTTCGTTTATCGATACGTCGGAACTTTCCATTTTCGCGCCGTTCAAACAGCAGATGTTAGTCAACGTCAAGCCTGGACAGGAAGTCGAACTCGTCTTCAAGAGTCATCCTGGCCGTTTGTTTCATGGCAAAGTAGATGCCATTCTGGAGGCGACCGGCGAAGGGCAAGGGGCTGTCAGTGGGACATTGCCGTCCGCATCGAAAATAGGTTCGCCAGGGATCCTTGCAGTGAAGATTTTGTTGAACGACGAGGAAGACAACAGCCGTCTTGATTTGGGAACAGCGGGGTCTCTTGCGATTTACACCGAGTCAATTAAGCCCATCCACATCATGAGCCGGGTGACAATGCGGATGAACAAATGGCTCTATTTCTTGCCATTTATGTGACAAGTTCAGAATGCGAGTCTCTCGCAGCATTCGCAGCGTTTACGCTTGTAGAACTGCTCGTTGTTATTGCAATTATCGGCATCCTCGTCGGCTTGCTTTTGCCTGCCGTGCAAGCTGCGAGAGAAGCAGCTAGGCGAATGCTATGTGGCAACAATAGGAAGCAGATTAGCTTGGCTGCCCTCAACCACGAGAGTGTTTACAAGCGTTTGCCGCCAAGTCTGTTTGTTGACATCGGCATCGCAAACATCTTGCTTGTGGTAGATTGAAAGTTGGAAAAGCCAGCTCATTACCCTTCTTCGAAACCGACATCCATGATTCCATTCTCAGAAAGTAAGTTTCTTTGCTTATACCTGCTGACGATAACTTTGCTGACTTGTGATGCAATGGCACAGGGGGTAGCCGAACTCGCAAACCACGAGCTTAGGCTAAACCATATCCAAGTAATCGGTACACACAATTCATACCATCTCGCACCGGAACCTAAGTTACTTGGGCTGATCGCTGCCGCAAGCAAGCGAGCCGCGATGGCGATTGATTACAGCCATGCTCCCATCGAAATCCAGCTAGCCAACTATGGTATTCGGCAATTTGAGCTGGATGTGTACGCCGATCCAAATGGCGGGCTCTTTTCAAACCCCGTAGGCAAGTCATTGCTCGAATCCAATGCGAGGGATTCGAGAATGCAGTTCGACTTCGCGTCAGCAATGGCGAAGCCGGGGATGAAAATTATTCATTCGCCCGGCTTTGACTATGCAACGACCGTCCCAACCTTGAAGGAAGCATTGTTGCAAATTCAGAATTGGTCCGAATCCAACCCGCAGCATGTGCCTATTTTGGTCATGATCGAACTCAAGGAAGACGCCACTGGGCCTGCCGGTGTCAAGCCGCTAAAGTTCGATGCCGACTTGCTCAACGCGCTCGATTCCGAAATCCGATCGATTGTACCGGCGATAGGAATGCTAACTCCCGACGATGTTCGGGGAAATTTCACGACACTCTTGGCTGCGGTTTTGGAAAGGGGATGGCCAAAGCTCGATGAATGCCGGGGTAAGTTGCTTTTCGCTTTGGACAACGAAGGGGCCCTTTGCGATCGTTATCTCGAAGGTCATCCGACCTTAAACGATCGAGTGATGTTCGCTTCCTTGAGCGAATCCCATCCTGCAGCGGCCTGGATGAAGATTAATGATCCAATTCGGGATTTCGAGAAGATTCAGAGGATGGTTTCGAAGGGTTTTTTAGTTCGAACAAGAGCTGACGCTGAGACTCAGCAATCACGAACCAACGATACTATCCAGCGAGAGAAAGCATTCGCAAGTGGTGCACAATTCGTAAGCACGGACTATCCGCGAGCTGATCCGCGTTTCTCCGAGTACTCTGTTCAATTTGCAAGTGGAAGCATGGTTCGAATCAACCCAATTTCGCAACCATCGCGGGTCGACCATTGAATCGGAAAGGGGCTAATTAAAACGAACAATTAGCTTTAGCCTGGCAATCCTTTTCTTCTTGCGGCCCCCCATGCGGGATTTTATCCTCACCCCTCAAACCATCTGCGATTGAATCGCGAATGCGATGGTAGTTTTCAGCCTGGGGTAAGTTCGCATCGCGAACGCAACCCCAGGTACTACGGCCCGATAGATTCGGAGCTCTGAAGGAGCGGCATCGGCCGTGAATGATTTCCCCAGGCAAATGCAATGTTGACCATCAGGCGAAGTCGATCCATTGGTAATGCCGTCGCTTTGCGACTCTCGTACAGTCGGTCGGACGGTGACCACGGATTTC
>JAPLNL010000056.1 GCA_026692905.1 Planctomycetota bacterium | reverse complement strand
CGATGAGCTTATCGTTGAACCCGAGCGGAACCAACTTTGGCGAGCTGTTCTACTTCAGGCAGCTTGGCCATCGTAGTGTCCCCTGGGAACGTGGTTAGCAGAGCACCGTGCGCCCAGCCCAATCGCAAGGCTTGTTCAGGCTCTTTCCCTGCGAGCATGCCGTAGATCAAGCCGGCCGCAAATCCATCTCCGCCTCCGATGCGATCGACAACGTCCAGCGAAATGGTCGGGCTTACATAACGTTTGCCGTCGTACCAAAGAACAGCTGCCCAGTCATGCCTGTTGGTTGAGTGCACCTCTCTCAAAGTGGTTGCGACCATCTTAACGTTCGGGAATTTGGTGACTGCGCGTTCAATCATGTTGAAGAACGAATCAGGATCGAGCGCGGTCTTGGACTCAACATCTTGACCTTCGATTCCAAGGCCCTTTTGGAGATCCTCTTCGTTGCCGACCAGCATGTCGACGTTCTTGACGATCTTGCTGATCATCTCCTGGCCCTTGGCCGCGCCGCCAATGTTCGCCTACAATTTAGCGCGATAGTTCAAGTCGAACGAGGTAATCGCTCCAGCAGCTTTGGCGGCGAGCATCCCTTCGACGATCAGTTCGGAGGTCGTCTCGGAAAGAGCCGCGAAGATCCCACCGGAATGAAACCAGCGGACGCCTGATGCAAAGATGGATTTCCAATCAAAATCGCCCGGCTTGAGCATTCCGCCCGCTTCATTGGCTCGGTTGTAAAACACGACCGGTGGTCGTACTCCCAAGCCGCGGTCGCTATAGACGGTAGCAATGTTCGGACCGCGAACGCCATCGTGTTCAAAGTGTCTGTAGAATGGCTTCACACCCATTTCGCGAACGCGAGCCTGTACCATCACCCCAATGCCATAGTTGACCATAGCCGTTGCAACGCCCGTTTTGAGACCGAAGCAATCGCATAGATTCGCAGCCACGTTGTACTCACCACCCGAAACGTGAATGTCAAACGACTTGGCTTTGCGAAACGGGATGATTCCTGGATCGAGGCGATGCACGAGTGCACCGAGCGAAAGGAAATCGAGATCGCAGGAATCTTTACGAATACTTAGCTGAGCCATTGTTACTCCAAGAGGATAGTAAAAGTTGTGGAAGCCGAAATGAGTTCGGCGATGGACTGGGACTAGATTGTTGCGGACGAAAACCCACCGTCGACGACCAAGTTATGGCCGGTGACAAAGGATGAGGCCGTCGAGGAAGCCAAGAAGATAGTGGCTCCCGCAAGTTCATGCGAGTAACCAAAACGCCCAGATGGCGTATGATTTATGATTTGTTGGCCACGCGGCGAAAGACTTCCGTCCTTGTTGTAAAGCAGGCCGCGATTTTGTTCTGCCGGAAAGAAAACAGGGCTGATGCAATTGACTCGAATGCCCTTGGATGCCCGACAATTTAATTAAGGTTCCAAACACCGTTTACCAAATCAGTAACCACCTTTCTTGCAGGCAATGGAATGTCCAGCAACAACTTCTTAAACTCTTGAGCAAGCTCCATATCCTCAATTTCCTCAATCCTTCTTTTCGATTCGGCTAGCTCCGCTCTTGCCTCAACAAGTGCTTCTTCACTGAGATCGAGTCGTTTTGAAACTTCAGGACGAAATACCATCAACAAATCGACCCGAAAGATTTGCTGCTGCATGCATTGCACAATCGCATATCGTTGTCCCTGACTAAGAATGCCATCCAATTTCTCGGAAATCTCATCCTCGCCGAACACCATCCCTTTCGCACTTCGTAGAAATGCCACTTTGTTCAGCTCTTCCAGGCGTTGACGCTGCTCCATCGAAAGCGAAAGTTTTTCTGGCAATGGCGTAATTTGAATTAATGCAAGTTGACGGCGGTTGTTTAGCTCTGGAACAACAGCAATGTCTTTCCAACTTACGCCATTTTCCTCAAGAATAAAATCCTTCCCTATAAATTGCCAAATCGTGCGCTGTACGTTGGGCGGGAAAGCTTCATTTATCGCTTCGGTTCTAAGTTTATCCAACTTATCGGAAATTGCGCGGTACTTTATCCCACTCGTGGTTTCAATTTCAGTCGCCTTTTCTTCGTCCATTCCAAGTTCAGTTAGGAATGACGCTCGGAAGACGCGAATGGGAGTTTTAAATTCCCGCTTTACAACCTCCATCCGAAGAAGATTTACTTGGTCACGAGTTAATGCTTTTGACAAATACTGCTTAGCTCTAGTCTCAATTGCTACTCTGTCCCCAATGATTCCAGTGACGAGCTTCTTATCGATCAAAGTTTTTTTTATATCTTCTAGCTGATTTTTGTCTAAAGCCAGTTTTTCCTGGAGTTCATTGTCTCGTACAATCAGATTTAGTCCACCAAGCCCATATGCCTGCGACAAGACACTCTCATCAGCGGAAAACAATGGTTTTGACAAAGCTACTAGAATCGTGAATAAACGTACAGTTCTTAGGGCTACAGGAAATATCATCTCAAACTCCTCGGGATGGGACTCGGGTCTAACCAATATGTGCTAGAAAAACGGTTCTTGACTCCAAGGCGCGTTGACAAATGCCCTAAACGCATAAAATCCTGGACCTCCCGGACTCAAGTACTCCGCACCAAAAAAGTGGTTAAACCTAATCTGCTTTCCCAAGAAATCAAATGGCGGAATGTATTCACTTCCTAATCCACTACTGTTCGGCCAGGCATCACCATTCATCGTAAATACGTTTGGACTGTTGAAGCTCCGTCGCGTCTCCCAGTCGAGAAAGGTCATGACCAAACTAGCGAAAATGCTCTCTGTAACGTCTTCAAATAACGTATTAGTAGCATTGGGGGTTTGTTTCACCACAGATTTATATATTACAGCCATTATAAGCGCATCGACAGTAACCTGCCTTTCGGAAGTTTGTGTATTGTCATAAGGAAGTGCTCCATGCACCGGATTCACACGACAACTATGTGTTATGGTGGTTTTTTTGTCGAGATAATCTCCTATCCGCACTCCCTGGAACCCCAATGGGGAGGCTGGATCAGGTAACTTCCGTTCAATTATATCCGTGAACCCTCTTATATTTACCATTCCAAACTTTAAAGGGTCAACAGCTAGTCGAGCCCACTCCTTCCGCTGTTCCATGCGCTTTATCTTGGTTGGGCTTAAGTTAACTTCTTGATAGTCGTATGTAAGCATGAAATTGCCGGCGGGGCCATTCAGGCAGAATATGGCTGTGAATACATCGTTCCCGTCTGAGTCTGGAGCCGTAAAAAGGGTAACGCGAGCATCCTACAAGGGCGGGAAATCTGAAGGATACGGAAATTTATTATTCCACACCTTACCTGAGCCACCTGAGCCACCTGAGTTCTGGCCAAAAGCCGTTATGGTAAAGAGCAAAAGAAAGGAAATGGATTGGAAGAGAGTTGGTTTGATGGACATGGGCGTCTTTCAAGTGTGTTTAGGGTGTATAGGTCGACAAAAATTGTTGCTCTCTGCCGCTTCCGTGTCAAGGAGGCGCAGTTTGTTGACTGTCAAACAAGGTGGTACTCGAGTTTTCTGTCGATTGCTTTCGGTAACTCACTAACAGGAGCGGCGATTCCATTTCGGGTTGGCCCAAGTAATCCTGGCCAATCCGCATTTGCACTTAGCCCACTCGCAACCACAGCAATCAACAAACAAATGCAACGTCCGCAATCCATCGTTCGGTTCTCTTTCACGTGTATAAGGAACACGTGATTCTAACCGATGGCCAACATCTTGTTGCTAGCGACCGCCCAATTTTCCATCGCGAGCTAGCGTTGAACTCGAGCGGAACCACCTTTGGCGAGCTGCTCTACTTCAGGCAGCTTGGCCATTGTAGTGTCCCCTGGGAACGTGGTTAGCAGAGCACCGTGCGCCCAGCCCAATCGCAAGGCTTGTTCAGGCTCTTTCCCTGCGAGCATGCCGTAGATCAAGCCGGCCGCAAATCCATCTCCGCCACCGATGCGATCGACAACGTCCAGCGAAATGGTTGGGCTAACATAGCGTTTGCCGTCGTACCAAAGAACAGCAGCCCAATCATGCCTGTTGGTTGAGTGCACTTCTCGCAAAGTAGTTGCGACCATCTTCACGTTCGGGAACTTGGTGACTGCGCGTTCGATCATGTTGAAGAAGGAATCGGGATCGAGCGCGGTCTTGGACTCAACGTCTTGGCCTTCGATTCCAAGGCCCTTTTGCAGATCCTCTTCGTTGCCGACGAGCATGTCAACGTTTTTGACGATCTTGCTAATCATCTCTTGGCCCTTGGCTGCGCCTCCGATGGTCGCCCATAGTTTAGCGCGATAGTTCAAGTCGAAGGAGGTAATCGCTCCAGCGGCCTTGGCGGCGAGCATCCCTTCGACGATCAGTTCGGATGTTGTCTCAGAAAGAGCCGCGAAAATTCCACCCGAGTGGAACCAGCGGACGCCCGATGCAAAGATAGCTTTCCAATCAAAATCGCCCGGTTTGAGCATTCCGCCCGCTTCGTTGGCTCGATTGTAAAACACGACAGGTGGACGTACTCCCAAGCCGCGGTCGCTATAGACGGTCGCAATGTTCGGACCACGAACGCCGTCGTGTTCAAAGTGTTTATAAAATGGCTTCACGCCCATTTCGCGAACCCGAGCTTGTACCATCTCCCCAATGCCATAGTTGACCATGGCCGTTGCCACGCCCGTTTTGAGGCCGAAGCAATCGCAAAGATTCGCAGCCACATTGTATTCACCGCCCGATACGTGAATGTCGAACGACTTGGCTTTGCGAAACGGGATGATTCCTGGGTCGAGGCGATGCACGAGTGCACCGAGCGAAAGGAAATCGAGATCGCAGGAATCTTTACGAATACTTAGCTGAGCCATTGTTACTCCAAGAGGATGGTAAAAGTTGTGGAAGCCGATTTGAGTTCGGGCTATGGACTGGGACTAGATTGTTGCGGACGAAAACCCACCGTCTACGACCAAGTTATGGCCAGTGACAAAGGAAGAAGCCGTCGAGGAAGCCAAGAAGACAGTGGCTCCTGCAAGTTCATGTGAGTAACCAAAACGCCCAGACGGCGTATGATTGATGATTTGTTGGCCACGCGGCGAAAGGCTACCGTCCTTGTTGTAAAGCAGACCGCGATTTTGTTCTGCAGGAAAGAAACCAGGGCTAATGCAATTGACTCGAATGCCCTTGGATGCCCACTCGCGAGCGAGGAATTTGGTCAAATTAATCACCGCCGCTTTGGCTGCCGAATACGCAACCACTCGAGACAAAGGGATGATGCCTGACATGGATGCAACATTCACGATGCTGCCCGAGTTTCTAAGCAGCATCGTTTCTGCAAATACTTGACATGGAAGAACGGTCCCGCCAATCAAGTTAAGATCAAACACATTTTGCCAAGCATCCATCGGTAGATGGCAAAAATCGTCGCCAGGTTGCAAGGTTGCTTCAGGCTGATTTCCGCCAGCTGCATTGATCAAAATGTCGACTGGCCCAAGCGATTTTTCGATAATGTCCCGCGCTCGAGAAAGCGAATCGCGATCCAACGCATCCACGGAGTGAAAGACAGCTTCGCCTCCATCGCGCCGAATCTGTTCCGCGCGGTGCATTCCTCGCTCAGCACTTCGCCCAAGGATCGCGACTCTCGCTCCCGCAGCGCCCAGCGCTTCCGCCATGGACCCACCTAAACTGCCGGTGCCCCCCAAGACGACTGCAACTTGGTTTGTCAATTGAAATAGGCTATTGGTCATGATTGTCAGCAAGCGCGCGCTGCAGGCTCAAATTCTACGGCAAAACGAAGGAAGTTCTCGAAGACACGAGACTAATTTGATGAAATCTGGGCGTGCGTTGCAAGGGGGGCAAAGGCAACATCGGCCTAAAGGGGATCGTTCAAGCCCAAAACGCGACAAACTCCAGTACTCTTTTATCGATTTATCTCGATCCCAAGCGAAGTTACGGAGGTATCGCTAGCCCTAACGCCTTGGCGCGTATTCGAACATACTAAGTCAATCGCTTGACGATTGCGCTATTGGAAACTCCAATCAGGAGCCAGGTGCCGAAGGTGCCAAGGAAACTGCTCAATGCGATCGGCAGTGCGATCCTGTGCCATTGCCGCAGGTCGCTCAAAGCCGATGGCTGGCTGGATACGGGTGCGACAAAATTGGGTGTCGAACAAGACTGTATTGCATGAGCGTATTCCCACCCTCGAACGGTCTTTCGCCACTCATCAGGCCTTTCGGCCCTGTCGATTTGAGCTATCCATTGTCCGATCGCCACTCCGCCCAACAAAGCTATGTAGGATGAAAAAAGCAGGGCATGCCACTGTTTCGAAAAATCAACGCGGGCACTGATTCTCATTTCGGTCCAATTGCGTAGAAGGGGTGAACTTTGCCGGCAACCAGGTCGCCTCAGTGACCTCTCAAAGCAGAACGCGTTCCATTTCTCGAAAACACGCCATCGGTAAAGTAGCAACTCACCGCAAAAAGCCATGCGGATCGCAGCGAAACCAAGCAAATCTAACGGGATCGGAAACGTGAGCCTCGCGATCCTTAGCAGGCTTGGTCTCGCCCCATGTTGCTTTTTCGGAGCAACCGCCGCCCCACCGTGTTGCACAATCGCAACCTGATCGAGGCCAAAATCAACAACGCATCGGTTCAAAAACACACCGACATGTTCGTGAACCCGTCGGGCTGAAAGCGTTCCAGATAATACAATTGATACTACTGTTTCTTGACCGCAGTTCTCTATGTTAGGAACGTGTGGTTTGATGCGAGTTTTGGAAATTCTTCAACTCCCTGTTGTATACTTTTGAACTCACGTCCCGCATGGTGCCGGAATAATCCGCCTAATCCGAACATCGATTTTCTCTATGATCTTTCCCAAAAGTGTATCTCGACAGTGCGATGACCTGGCCCAGTTGCTGGGCACGGCCTGTTTGCCCTATTTACGAAGTCCGGGAACTCCTTCGCGAGAGATCAGTGTTCAATCAACTTACGAAGCAGCTTGGCAAACTGACGCCCAATTCGTTCTGGAAGCCATAGACTCGGCTGCGATCTCGAAACGAGCAGCCTTGGCCCAAGCGAGCAGCAACCGTTCTGTGTTTGCCATTCCTTTATCAGGCACAGAAAACAACAAGAGCGAACAGTGGTTTGCCATCGGTCGCACGAATGAATCCCCAAACGTTTCAAGTAGGCTCATCCAAATTGCGTACGAAGCGATTCGGCGGCAACACCAGATCGACGTCCAAGAAATCGCCATTCTAAATGCAGAAACAGAAATGGAACGAAGCTATAGCGAGCGTGTCTGGCTTCGTCAATTAAACGCGCAGCGCGCGATCCGAAAGAAGACCGTCGGCCAACAGTCTAGACAATCCATCGAGTCACTTCGCAAATTAATCCATGCAGAAGCAATCGCAATCTACCTGTATTCGGATATGGAAGTAGAAGGGCATGGATTGGAATCGATGATCGGTGGCAAACAAGCTTGGACACTCGATGATGCTCGAATTCTTATTCAACGAATTCATAAACCACGATGTGGAGAGTCCGTCGTTTTGAATCGAATCGAGCAGCAACTTCACAATGGGATTTGCCACTCTTGTGTGGTCGTGCCAATAGGTGAGCCGGAACCAATCGGATATGTCCTGGCTATCAATCGCCGAAAGCATTCGTCGCCCGCGGCAAACAAGTGCGAAAACGATTTCGTTTCTGCCGACGCTGAGTTACTCCACGAGGTGGCTGGCTACATCGCCGCAGACGGATATAGCAACGCCAGCTTGATGGAGAGCGAGCAGTTAGTACTGGGAATTCTTCGTGCAATGAGCAATGCAATCGAAGCCAGAGACCCGTACACACATGGACATAGCGAACGAGTAGGAAGCGTCGCGTACCAAATCGCGCTTCGACTGAATCTCTCGGAAGTCGCCTGCCAAGAAATCTACCTTGCTGGCGTTTTGCACGACATCGGCAAAATAGGAATCCCGGACCATGTCCTCCTTAAGGCAGGCAAATTGGAACCGGAGGAACTCGATATCATCCGCAAGCACCCAGAGATCGGTCATCGCATTTTGGAAGATCTCGGGAAACTCAAGTTCGCACTGCCCGGTGTGCTATACCACCATGAACGAATCGACGGGACAGGCTATCCCCACAATTTGGTCGGGGATGAAATTCCGCTGATGGCGAGGATCCTTGCGGTGTCCGATGCGTACGACGCAATGACCTCGTCACGGGTCTACCGCAATGCAATGGGGCAGCAACGAGCAATGGAGATCTTAAGCAGTGGAATGAGAACGCAATGGGACGCTGAAGTTGTAACCGCTTGCCTCCAATATCTCTCCGAGCTTTCGCTGGAGGCAGAAGATAATTATCACGAGTCCGCTCGATCGAAAACCACGGATTGGCAACAGGTTTCGCAAGCTCTGCGTGTTCTGCAACTTTAGAGGTCTGTCTATCGATGATGTCATGTCGAACGATTGCCCCAATCGTCGCCTAGAACAATTGAAACAATTGTTCGACACTGCTGCTACTTTCATCTGGCGCGACTATACTGGTGCCGAATGATTTCTTGGTGATTTGCAGCTCGATCTAAGGAAGCCCCTTGTTATGGTTCGTTATCCCTACCCTTTTCTTTCTGCTGGCCTTGTGATGCTCATTGGCTTTCCCGTTGCCTCGTATGGCCGACAGGAAGCGATTTCAGCACCGGTCCAAGCGCCCCAGTCACAAAAGGTCGGCCTCGATGAAATCACAGAAGGACGAGTGACTGCAACGATTTCGTTTTTGGCGAGCGATGAGCTTGCGGGGCGTGCAACTGGTTCCGACGAATTCAATATCGCCGCTAGGTATGTAGCTTCTCGCTTTCGAGGCGCAGGCTTGGATGGAAAGCTCGCGGACGGTGACTACTTTCATGTCACTATGAAGCCTATGGTCAAAACACCAAGCACGCCAGTAAAACTTGCGAATGCCGAATCCAAGCCCATCGCACAGTTTGGTCTATTGGCTGCGGGCTCTGAAATGGTGAACTACTCGGGTAAGGTACAGCCTGTCGATTTGGCCAGTGAATTACCCAAGAGTGGGTTGGAGGGCGCGGTCGGAGGAATGCTGACTACCAACCTCAAAGGATCACGGATGGTTTCGCAAATCGTGCGGATGACCAACACCTTGCAAGAGGCTGGCGCAAAGGCACTCTTGCTTGGCGTTTCAGACGATAGTGAATTGATTCAAACCTCTCGGGAGTATCAAGACAAGCCGCGATCTGAGTCCTCACGCGGGAGATTCGCAATACCCGTCATCCTGGTACCGGAGTCTACTTTGTCCGCGACCTCGATCCAACTGGAAGTACCTGCTGCGATCGTATCGGAATCCCCCATGCGAAACGTCATCGGCCTTTTGGAGGGTACCGATCCAGAGCTTTCCAAAGAAGCCATCTTGTTCAGCGCACACCTCGACCACCTTGGTGCCAAGCCGATTGCTGGGGACGGAATTTTCAACGGAGCCGACGATGACGCGTCCGGAGTCACTGCCGTCGTGATGCTTGCAGATGCCTTTGCCAAAATGCCCCGCCCCAAACGGTCGCTTCTGTTCATGACTTTTTGGGGGGAAGAGTCCGGACTTTTGGGGTCCAAACAATTCGTTGAAACTCCAGCTTGGCCATTGGAAAAAATCCGAGCCAACGTCAACATCGAAATGATCGGCCGGCCAGAGTCCGGCGCGAGAAACAAAATCTGGATGACAGGCTGGCAGGAATCGGACCTCGGTGTAGTGATGAACAAAGCGTCACTCTCATTTGGCGTGGAAATCTTTGAGCATCCCAAGTTTAGTGCGATGCTGTATCGCCAAAGTGACAATTGGTCGTTCGCTCAAAAGGGTGTCATCGCTCACAGCTTTTCCGCCGGATCATTGCACTCGGATTACCACCAAGTAGACGATGAATGGGATCGGCTGGAGATTCCACACATGACCCGTGTGATTCAGGGACTCTTTGTTGGCAGCTTGCCGATCGCCTACGGGGAAGCGACGCCGAACAAACCAAATAAAAACTAAGCACGTCGGGCATGCTGTTTCTAGCCGCGAACCGTTATGTCAGATGGGACAAGCCCATCGGAGCGTTCAGAACTTCGTCGGTTCGAATGTGAAATGATTCCAATCGATTGACTCCAAAGGTTGTTGCTATCGCAACGTCGGCCGCGTCTCGGCCTCTGGCAACCAGCACGCGCCCAATCCTCGGCGTGTTGTTTCTTGCGTCAACTGGATACCACCGGCCACCAAGATAGACCTCAAACCATGCGCTAAAGTCCATCGGATACGGAGCCGCCGCAACACCGATGTCTCCTAGATAACCAGTGCAGTATCGGGCTGGAATATTCAGGCAACGGCAAAAAGTTATTGCAAGATGCATGTAGTCTCGGCAAACGCCTGTCTTTTCCTTGTACGCCTCCATCGCAGTCCGAGTCGCTTTGGCTTGCATATAGTCAAAACGAATATGCGCATGAACAAAGTTACAGATCGCTTGCACCAAACTCCAACCCGCGGGCTGCTGTCCGAAAAGCGCCCAAGCGATCTCTCGCAATTCGCCATCGACTTCACAATAGCGACTAGCAAGGAGAAACAATAAGACGTCATTTGGTAAATCTTGGGGTTTGTGTTGAATTGCCCCCCACCCCAATTCATCCGGTTTGCCATCCACCTCGACGATCGCATCATTCAGGAATGCGGAGCGTCCCGATGCCACAAACACGCGGCTACATCGATTGCCATACGTATCCAAATACGAAGAAATGGGGACATTTGGTTCGACCCGGAGCGACTCGGGCATTCGTACGAGCGAATCGAACGAAGGATGCAAACTGAGCATCAACACGAGTGAGGTTGGCTCAGGAAAGGTAAACGCAATTTCAAAACCGACCCGAATGAACATGAACCAGTCCTTGGGTCGATCCTCGACCGAATATAGCTTTGGCAACGTAAGGCTCCGCTATCATAGAGATAAGACGCTTCCAAGCGATGAAATATTCCGGAAATCAAATCACATATCCAAACTTACGGCGAAATCTCGAATGATCCAACACACGTCAGAACAGGACAACTGGTATTTCGCATACGGAAGCAATTTATCGAAACAACAAATGCTTCGCCGTACTGGTTCTATTCCAAAGTCTCAAGTTGCTAGGCTCGATCACTATCAATTTGCTTTTCGAAGAGTCCTCGACGGAAACGATGTGTTCGCGACCATACTCCCCAAACAAGGCTCAATCGTGCACGGCGTAGCTTATCATTGCAGCCAACATGCGATGATGCAACTCGACCGATTTGAAGGCGTGTCAGACAACTGTTACACAAGGGAATTGGTTTATGTCACAACTCAAAATGGTGAGATTTTGCAGTGCATCGTTTACATCGGGCAAGCGTTTACGGATGAATCCGCGCAGCCGAGTGCGAGCTATTGGAGTTCGATTCGAACTGGGGCAAAAGAGCACCAGTTACCAATCGAATACATTGACACGTTAATGCAACTCGCCGAAGAATCCACCTAGACGATTGGCGAGCTGCTTTCAACATCTTTGCTTTGCCAGCTCCTTTAAAAACTTACGGGAGGGCTAGGCCACTGCTATAAACATCTTTGCAAAGTCAATTCCGTTGAAAACCTTAGGTGGGGCGAGGCTCCTGCCGAGCCAACGGTGCAATGGTTCGGCAGGAGCCTCACCCTCCCGAGCAACGAATTGCTTGTCTGAAGTAGAATAGGACATATTGAAAGCAAAGGGCTTCTAGCCTGTGTCCAAACGTTTTCACAGGCCGGAAGCCTATGCCACTTACGGCGAATTAGACCGCCGGCTTAGACATTTCTGCCCATACGTCGCGAATGATGTCATCCAAGGAACATTCGGGAGCATAACCGATGGCTTCTCGGATGCGAGTGAGATCGGGTACGCGCCGTCGAATGTCCTCGAAATCATCGTCGTACGCTTGCGAATACGACTGAAATTGAATCGTTGCTTTTGGATTGACAATCGCAACGACGCGCTTCGCCATCTCGAGAATCGAAATCGGCTGGTCCGCTCCAATGTTGTAGATGCGACCGTAGCTACTTTCTGTTTTCATGAGTGTCGTGACTGCATTCACAACGTCAGACACGTGAGCGAAGCATCGTTCCTGCAATCCATCATCGTGTACCACCAGGGCTTTCCCTGCCATCGCCGCTTCGACGAAACGAGGCAAAACCATTCCGTATGCTCCCGATTGTCTTGGACCGGAAACGTTAAAAAAGCGTCCAATGACGATCTTCATCTGGCACTCTCGAACGCAGGCGAGCGCGAGAAATTCATCGATGGCTTTGCTGGCTCCATAACTCCAACGCGGTTTGGTCGTGGCACCGAATACCAAGTCGTCATTTTCGCACCAAATGCTCTTTGGATTCTTCCCGTATACTTCGCTGGTGCTGGCGAGAAACATCGATACCGACCGTCCGGTCAAATGGATCCGACGAAGTTCCTCTAGCAAGAGTTGCGTTGGATAGATGTTTCTATGAATTGTCTGGATGGGGTGTTTTGCAATCAATGCCACGCCAACGGCGGCCGCTAGGTGGTACACCACATCGACCCCTTCGCAAACTTCTCGAATCAGAGAGGGATCGCCAAGATCGGCATGAATCAATTTCAATTGGGGGTGGTCGATAACGTGGTCCAAATTACCTCGACGGCCCGTGCTCAAGTCATCGACGACCGTGACTTGGTGGCCAAAGCTCAGCAGTTTCTCGGTCAAATGGGAGCCAATAAAACCGTTACCGCCCGTTACTAGGATTTGCATTTAGGTCGATGAGAGCGTAGAGAAAGGAATGCTGAAGGAAGGTATGGCAAACACGTTTTCACCGTCCAAGTTTCAAGATGTAGCGGTCAGGAGAGATTTGCCTGGCAGACGTTGCTAGCCAAGCGAAAACCATTCACGCTTCTGGTAAAACTTTCCGAATGGAGACTACTACGGTAAACTACAGGCACGGTTCGGCCAACACCGTTTGGGGACCTTTGTTAGCATTTGGATATCGATTATGGCACTTTTTCGCGTCACGACTGGGAACACAATGAAAAACCGAGATGCCGCCAGACGACTCTTTGCAGCTTGCCTTGCCACCAGCATGCTTGTTTCCCCAGCGGTAGGGCTCCAAAACGCGTTCGGCCAGCAGGGTGCGCAAGCCAAAAGAACTCAAAGCAAACCCGCCAACCAGCCCTCAGCCAAACCCAAACCCAAAGAATCCGGCGTCGCCCAGCTCTCGGACAAAGAGAAGCGTCAGGAAAAAGCCCGCGAAATTTTTGCCGATGCGGCCAACGCGCAAAACAATGGAGCTTTCCCGCTCGCGATCGAGCAGTGGACCAAACTGCTCAAGGAATACCCCACCGATCCGTTGGCCTCCAGCGCACGCCATTTCCTCGGGGTCTGTTATCTACAACAGGAAAAAGCAGACTTTGCATCTGCTATCGAACAATTCAAGCTTTCGCTTCAGGACACAGAGTTAAAGCAGCGAGAAGAATCGCTGGTAAACCTCGGTTGGAGCCTTTACCAGCAAGGGATGTTAGTCGAGGGAAATGCTCGAAAGCAATCCCTGAGTGAATCCGCTAAAGTCCTTTCATCACTCATCGAAAAGTACCCCGACGGCAGCTTCTCAGACAAAGCGATGTTTTACGCGGGCGAGGCAGAAGCACGCTTAGGCAATTTGGACAAAGCCATCTCGCTCTACAGCCAGCTTCTCCAAAATCGTTCGATGGAATCGTCGACAGTACGACCCGACGCTCTGTTCGGACTGGGGCTTACCTTTGATGAGCAACAGCAGTCAAAGCTTGCGAAGGAAAACTACGATTCATTCCTTGCAAAATATCCGAACCATGCATTGGCGAAAGAAGTTCGACTTCGGGCGGCCGAAATTGCGATCAAGGGTGAGCAAACCGAACAGGCTGTGCAGCTCTTGAAAGAGGTCGTGGAGGCTAAGGATTTCGAAAAGAGCACCAATGCTGACTATGCTCTCTACCGATACGGATTTGCATTGGCCAAACTTGGCAAGTTCAAGGAATCCTCCGATGTATACCAAAAGCTAGCAACCCTTTTTCCGAAGTCTCAGTTCTCACAGAACTCATCTTTGGCCGCTGGCCAAACGTTGATGAGAGACAAAAAATTTCCTGAAGCCTTAAAAGCCTTTGAAGGATTGCTTGCTGCAAAAGACGATCGTGCCGCTGAAGCTGCCCATTGGATCAGCCAGATCTTGATCATTCAAGGAAAGCCTGGCGACGCGATCCCGGTAGCACGAAATGCTCTCGAATGGGGTAGCAAATCCCCCTCGTCAGCTCTCTTGAAGATGGACCTGGCAGACGGATTGTCCTCCACCATCGACGGAAAAGAGGAAGCAAGAAAACTATACGAGCAGATTGCCGTCGAAAACGCGGACGACGCAATTGCACCTCGCGCCACCTACAACGCGGCTTTTGCGGCCCTCCAAATCGGTGCCCAAGCGGACGCACAGCGTTGGAGCGAAGCCTTTGCTACCCGTTTTCCAAATGACCCACTCGCTTCCGACGTAGCCTACATAAGGGCTGAGTCGACCTTGCAGCTCGGCCAACACGAATCGGCCGCCACTGCGTTCGAACAGTTGATCACTTCCGAACCCAAGAATCCAATGCGTACCTCGTGGGAGACGCGACTCGCAGCTGCTAGATATCTGAGTGGCCAATACGAGAAAGCGATTGAACTGACGAGCAAAGCGTTAAAAGAAAAACAGGAACCGATCGCTCGTGCCGAATCTCTTTTTCTTCATGGTGCGAGTCTCCTTAAACTCGAAAAGTTCGAACAAGCGATCGATGCCTTAAAACAGTCGAACGAAGCCAGCGAGAAATGGGGACAAGCCGACGAAGTTCTTGTGATCCTGGCCGAAGCGCAAAATGCAGGCGGCAAAAAAGAAGACGCCAAGAATACGCTGCAAAAAATCCTAAAGAACTTTCCGACTTCTCGATTCAAACCCCAAGTCGAATTCCGTTTGGGGCAGCTGTCGGCTGCCATGAACGATTTTGATCGAGCTCTAGTCTCGTATGAGTCCGTTCTCTCAACCTCGAAAGACAAGTCGCTGCTCGATTATGCCGCGTACGGAAAGGCGTTCATCCTCATTCAGCGTGAGCAATTCGAACCAGCGTTAAAGCTGCTTGAGCCTATAGCGATGGAGACACGAAACGACAGCGTCGGATACGAAGCCCGAGTGGCGAAAGCCATCTGTTTGCGACAACTCGGAAACTCCAAGGATGCCGTCCAAGTTCTGAACCAGTTGCTGAAGGCCAACCTGCCACCGGACCAAAAGCCCAAGGCGATCTATGAACTCGGATTGGCTTACAGTGCCTCTGAACAATTTGAGGCTGCTATTGATGCGTTTCAAACATTGATTGATTCTCACAAGAATTTCTCTTTGTTGGACAAGGCCTATTATGAGCTCGCTTGGGCACTGAAGTCCCAAGGGAAAATCGAGCAAGCCAACCAAGTCTTCCAAACGATGGCAACGAAATTCCCTGAGAGCCCTCTTGCAGCCGAGGCTTACTTCCATGTCGGCCAAGCGGAATACGACAACTCCAAATTCGATCGAGCCATCAAAGCATACACGGTAGCTGCGACTCGCAGCGCTGACGCCCAACTCCAAGAAAAGTCGCTTTACAAACTCGGCTGGGCCTTCTTTCAACAGAAGGAATACGATTCTGCGATTGAGCAGTTCCGAAAGCAGACTCGAGAGTTCCCCAAAGGAAATCTCTTGGTCGACTCATCGTTCATGGTCGCAGAATGTTTTCTGAAACAAGAAAAGTACACCGAGGCATGGCCCCAATACGAACTCACCCGACGCAGCATGGATGCAGTGGCTGATCAAGCAAGCGTGAGCGAGCAAGTCAAAGCCATGGTCTACTTGCACGGGGCTCAAGCAGCGCGAGAGCTTAAGAAGTGGACCGAAGTCGAGAATTGGGTCGGCGCACTCAATACCAAAATCCCCAACTCTCCCTTCCTGCCAACGGCAAAGTACGAGTTAGCGTACGCACGACAAAATCAAAAGAAGACCACCGAGGCGATCCAACTCTACAGCGAATTGGCCGAAGAGCAACGAAATGAAATCGGTGCGAGATCGCGTTTCATGATGGGGGAAGTATTTTTTGCTGATCGCGAATTCGCTAAGGCTATTTCCGAATTCCAAAAAGTCATGTTTGGATATGGTGGTACACAAGCTCCCAACGACATCAAAAACTGGCAAGCAAGAGCAGCATACGAAGCCGGGCGATGCAGTGAAGTACTCATTGTCGATCAGAAAGGGGACAAGAAAAAGAAGGCCGTCGATGTGGCAAAGAAGTTCTACGAGTTTGTCGTCAACAACCACGAAAGCCACTCCCTGTCAAAACAAGCTGGGGATCGGCTGACGGAATTAAGCAAACTCTAAAAGCGCGCGAAGGTCAGCGTCAGACCCAAGTCGTCCGGCGAGTGCCCATGCAATGTTGCGAAACCGGATGGCTCGCCCCCTGCCGCCGGAATGATTTCGAAGGGAAAACAATTTGGACTCCACATGAAAACACAGCTCATTTGTCTATTTCCTTTTCTAATGTTTATGTCGGATTGTTTCGCAGACGAAAATCCGAAAGAGACAAAGACAAAATCTCCAGAGCGCATTGCACTGTGGGGCGGCCCCGCCCCTGTGGGAGATGGAGCCACAGAGGAAGCAAATGCATGGATTACCGTACATCGCCCCGCCGGCAATAGCAGCCAAACTGCAATCGTGATTTGCCCTGGTGGAGGATATGGCGGCCTAGTCGTAGAACCAGAGGGGCATGGAATTGCAGCCTGGCTAAACAAACATGGAATCACGGGCGTCGTCCTTGAATATCGGCTACCCAAAGGCCGCCATGCAGTTCCACTTTTGGATGCTCAACGAGCCATTCGAACAGTCCGCGCCAACGCGAAAGCCTGGGATCTATCGCCTGAAAAAATCGGCATCATGGGATTTTCCGCAGGCGGTCATCTCGCTTCGACTGCGGCGACCCATTTTGATGACGGGAAAGCGTCCGCTGGAAACGTTATCGACCAAACCAGTTGCCGTCCGGATTTTGCTATCTTGGTCTACCCTGTGGTAACGTTGCTCGGCGACAAAACCCATTCCGGTACGAAAACCAATTTGCTGGGCAAAGAGCCTTCGTTTGATCTCGTGAAGCTGTACTCCAATGAATTGCAGGTGACGACCAAAACTCCGCCAATGTTCCTCGCACATGCTTTGGATGACAAACCCGTTCCACCTGAAAACAGCCAAGCCCTGTTTGCAGCTCTTCAGGCAAACAAGGTACCGGCCAAGTACTTGGAACTTCCATCGGGAGGCCATGGCTTAAACGGATACAAAGGCCCCATGTGGGACGCATGGCAAGAACAATCACTCGCTTGGTTAAAAGAACAAATCAAAACGACTGCCAAATAGTTTGCGGCGACAGGGCTAGAGCCGGCAGCCCTTAACTCCAACGAATGTCCCAGGTCAATGAGTTGCTTGAGGAAGCACAACAGGAGCGAGTGGAAGACGAAGTTTGCTTCGGTTTTCATTGCCTGGTAAAGCCGAAATTGGCCCCACGGAGACTTGACCAACCACGCGATCCCCTCCTAGACTCTAGGGTTTTGCATTTTCGGGACGGAGCGCCGCACGATTGCGATCGGCTTCTTCCCGTTTTACGGTTTTGAAAGCGATATTTGTGGCAGCCACCTGTGTAATTGGACTCCAGTGGGGAGATGAAGCAAAAGGCAAACTTGTTGATTTGCTCGCACCCAGGAACGACATTGTCGTACGTTATCAAGGTGGCGCAAACGCTGGCCACACTGTGGTTTGCGGCAGCGAGGTCTACAAGCTTCACCATATCCCATCCGGTATCCTCTCGAGCCAAATCACCAACGTCATTGCACCAGGTGTGGTGATCGAGCCGAACATGCTCATCAAGGAAATCGAGGGGCTGGAATCGCGTGGCATCCATCCTCGCAACAATCTGATGATCAGTGAGCGGGCGCACGTGGTGATGCCTTGGCATTTTGTTGAGGACAAGGCGACGAATCGTGCGGTGGTTGCCGGTGAAAGCATCGGCACGACCAATCGCGGTATTGGCCCTTGTTATCGCGATAAGGTGGGGCGAACACATGCGATGCGAATCACGGATCTGTTCAGTGAGCAGCTCAAAAGCAAAATTTCCGATACTGTGGCCGCCAAACGGCATATGCTGTCGCATTTAGCAGGCGATGCGGACTTGGAATCGTTAGACGCGGACAAAATCTACGATCAGTGCTGCCGTTGGGCGGAAACGCTTGGGCCTTTGGCGGCCGACACCACCAATTATTTGCTTGACGAATTAGACGCTGGCAAGAAGCTTTTGATGGAAGGGGCTCAAGGCTCGCTGTTGGACATCGACCACGGCACCTATCCGTTTGTAACGAGCAGCAACGCTTCGGGGGTTGGGGTTTCTTCGGGTTCTGGCGTGCCGGCCAAGTGGATTTCGAACGTAATTGGGGTGGCAAAAGCGTATTCGACGCGGGTCGGAGGCGGGCCGTTCCCGACGGAGCTTTTGGACGAAACCGGGCAGAAGATCCGCGAAATTGGGCGGGAATACGGGACAACGACTGGGCGTCCACGACGTTGCGGTTGGTTCGATGCGGTCGCTGTTCGGTATACCGCTAGGTTGAGTGGAATTCACTATCTTTCGTTGATGATGATGGACGTATTGAGCCATTTTGACGAGATTCAAGTTTGCGTTGCGTATGAGTTAAGGGGCGAGAGGATCACCCGATTTCCGTGTCGTGCAGAGGATTTGCGAGAGTGCATACCTGTTTATGAAACGTTGCCGGGTTGGAATGTGGATGTCTCCAAGGTGAGAAAACTAGAGGATTTCCCGGGAAATGCACGCAAGTACATCGATCGCATTTCGGAATTGATTTCGGTTCCGATTGGAGTGCTTTCGGTGGGGCCCGATCGAGAGCAGACCATTTTTCTGATTTAGGGTAGCTCGACACTCGGTGTCGAGAAATGTGTTCGCCTCGCTGACGCGTCGGGTTACCAAATTGCTTCGCGAAATTTATTTGAGGACATCGAAATGGCATTGTTTCGCAGCAAACCCAAAGCAGTTCAAGCGGTTGTACAGGCGGCGGCTGGGCCGCTGCAGATGCCCAAGCACATCGCCGTCATTATGGACGGCAATGGTCGCTGGGCGCAAGCGAGAGGGATGCCTCGAATTGAAGGGCATCGACGGGGCGCGAACACGGTTCGTCGCATCTCAGAAGCGTGTCGAGAGCTGGGCGTGGCCTATTTGACTCTTTATTGCTTTTCCAACGAAAACTGGAAGCGTCCGAAGGAGGAACTCAGCTTTTTGATGAGTTTGCTCAAGACTTATCTGATTCAGGAGCGACCGACGCTTCTGAAAAACGACATTCGTTTAACGATTATTGGGCGACGCCATGGGATTCCGGAGGACGTTCTGGTTGAAATGGATCGCTCGGTTGAACTCAGCAAGAATGGGAAATCGTTGACCTTGTGTCTGGCCATCAACTATGGCTCGAGGCAAGAAATCGTCGACGCGGTGCGAGCGATAGCGGTCGAGGTGCAGCAACAGGGGCTTGAGCCTGCGGCGATCGATGAGGCGACGATTGCGGAGCATCTGTACACGTCGGGAATGCCCGACCCCGATTTGTTGATCCGCACGAGTGGGGAAATGCGAATCAGCAACTACTTGTTGTGGCAAATCAGCTATAGCGAACTGTGGATCACAACGAAATCGTGGCCAGAGTTCGATAAAGAAGACCTTTTGGTAGCCATTGAAGACTACAACAAAAGGGACCGCAGGTATGGTGGTTTGGATATTCCAAAGAAAAATGTCCCTTCCACTTGACGTGGATCGGCAACCGCCTTACCATGGTGCCCCCACGTGGTTGGGAACTTTGCAGTTCCCGACGCAGGGAAATTGATCTTTGACAATCTGGTTGGATTGGTAGATGGCATCTTAACGTTCATCAGCTCAGGACTGTTTAGGCGGTTTTGGGAGTGGATGGACAATGCAATTTAGTTTGAAACCGGTTCTGTGTTCATCCGCTGGTTTTGTTTAGCTTGGTGTTCTGATTAGCTTCGTGCTCTTCGGGGTGTTGGCTG
>JAPLNL010000055.1 GCA_026692905.1 Planctomycetota bacterium | reverse complement strand
TGTGCTGATATAGTTCTTTGTCTTGCAATTCGCTGTCTCCGTAATCGGAGATTTTACCAAACCCACTCCATTCCCGGATGGACCGAAATTCAGGGGGAGCTAATTTTGCAGAATGTCCGCAAGATTTGAACTCCTAAGAAAGACTTTCTCTTTCACAAGTTGGTCATAAGCATCGGCCCATTCCTGACCATCGTAGCATTTACAACCAAAAAGAAAATGAAAACTCCAGTCATTAACTGAAAGCAATGTGCTGCTCAGGGAAGTCCTTGCACTTTGCTGGCGCTGAACGGATACGACACGACCAGCAAGGAAATCCAATCAAAGTCTTCCATGACACTTAAAGTTGGTCTGTTGCCAAAGGTGAGATGGCGAGCGATTGCCGCCCACAATATGGCAGCAGTTTATAAGTTCCCGCCAGGAGCTTTTCCTTGCGGGGTATTTTGAACCAACGACCTAAACCCAGGAACCGTCCACAATGCAAAATATAATCACAAAAGTATTTGATAGTGAAGATGACCTTCGACGTTGGCATGAGAAGTTTACGAATAGTGATGACGATCCAGAGACGTGGATTGGTCCGCAGTCGATCTTGCACGGGTTTGAATTGACCAAGGATAGCGGGTTGTACTGTGAGGGAGAGGATGTATCTGAGATACCACATACTACTGATTTCGATTGCGGCTACTTTTCATCCGCAGGAGTATGGAACGACTCGATCGAAAACCTGCTTAACGAATTTCGGGATGGAGGCAGGATTCAGATTGACATTTGGTTTGACGAACCACTTGTGAATCCAGACGACTGGGACTGGCGATACGAGAATCCGAGTCCCTATGTGCTTGGGCTTATGGAAGATTACCACAATCGAAAAAAAGAACAAGAAAATAACGTCGTTACTCAATACGAGGGCTATGTAGATGCTTTCCTTCGTGCTGACGATGAGGAATACCATGTAGATGTTTTCGTTGCGAAGCAGGCGAAGAAGTTTTTGGCCACTTTGTCGTCTGAAAATGAAGAAGCGTTTCTCAGATTGCTGTGGAGTGACGTTATTGCCGCCGAACTGTCTGAGGATCGGCAGGTAGAGATCGAAGAATCGTATCTTCGTGCGAAGTCTGAGTTCGAGAAGCTGTTGTTCAAAGAGCCATTCGACTATCTGCACTCCTTGAAGACGCCTGAAGAACCGCTCCGTGACTTAGGAACACCTGAATGAACGAAAACACAATCTCCGATAGCAGTCACCGCCACGGCCAGCACAAGGAATTCATCGTTTCCTCGTCGTTGTCCATGTTGAAGATGTTTTCGGAAGTCCAGACGAACTGAAATGCCAATTCGATTCTCTGGATACTTGAGAGCTTCAGCAAGTGGTATTGTTGAAGCGAAGACCCACAAACAACTAAGGAACAAGACCATGAAGAAAGCAATGATCTACACCAGAATTAGCGGCAAACTAGGACTGGACCACGACGGCCAGCGTAAAAAAGTCCGTGCCAGATTTGGCGAGGAGTACGAGATCGTTGGCGAGGTCCGTGACGTTGCCAGCGGCACCCAGGAAATTCAGGACCGCCCAGCAAATGACGATAACAAAACGAACCAACTACGAAAACAGTTTTAGAGGAGAACAGAATATGCAGAGACGTTTTTTCAATCCCCGGAAGCCACCGTTTGGTTACTCCATCAGCGAGCATGATGGCGTATGGCACATCGTTCTTGGAAAGCCGGAAGAGATCGAGGTCGTTCGATGGCTTTACTGGGCATTCGACGGTTCTGATCTAACTTGCCGTCAACTTGTCTCGCACTTGAACACAAAGGGAACGCCAAGCCCCAGCGGGACGAAATGGCGATTGTTCGATGTAATCACGATTCTACGGAATCGTGCCTACAGTGGTTTCTCAAGCCAACCAGCATTGGTGTCGGTTGAGCAATTCGAGCGAGTTCAGGCTCGCATCAGTCGCAAGTGATCGCAAATCCGATTTTACGTTCGGGTTCGCCTGAGCCAATCCGGGAGAAATTTGTAGGACTGTGATGGGGCATCGAAAGCCGCTGGTCCCAAAACGCCGTTGGATCAAATGTAATTTACAACCAAATTTCAGCGTGGTAACATAATGAGATCGGTGCTGGGGCTAATTTTTTGTGGCCGCTTTGCTTGCTCCCAGCCTGCTTGCTTCGGACTACGGCCAGAAACCGAAACAGGTGATCTCGAACTGCGCATTTTTAGCGTGAAATGGAGATTGTCTGTTTATGGTTATTTTGAAGAATGCTTTTGATCGTCCGAATCAAATCGGTGGACCTGAATTGGCATCTGCCGGTCCAGTTACGGTCATCTATGGGTTTGGTGAACTGATACTGCCTAAATGTTTGGGGCAATCAGTCGCTAACATCCATATGTTGCTTCAAGACATTTTGAATATGCCCCGCTGGTGCATAGCGACTGTGAACGGTGAGCGAGTTGGACGCCAACACCGAGTTCGTTCGGGCGACACCGTTGAGTTCGTTTTTCCGTTTGGGTTCAAAGGCAGCGATGAGCCTATGTCAGCGCAAGAGTTGATGTCTTGGCGAGGACTTACCGCCGAACAGTATGAGCAACTTCTTCAACAAGGGCTTCCATCTATCCGAGCAAAGGGCCAAGAAACTCGCCATCAACGTGAGTCGGTGAAAGAGTGGTTCTCGGCTGTACCACCGGGCGCACCGAAGTGGATCACAGGCAAAGAGATCGAGGACACACTCCGGGTCTGGCAGCGATACTATCCACAACTCCTGACAGCGGAAGACGCAATGGAGATTCTGATAAACGTCCACAATCTTTTGGATGTGATGTACCCGAATGGTTGCGAACGAAAGGATATTTTGTAATGAAGAAGCCTACGTCGAACAAACGAAGAACCAATCGATACATCGCATTGGCACGAGTCAGCAGTCGAGAACAAGAGCGTGAGGGGTTTTCACTAGACATCCAGGTTGATGCACTAAAAGCATATGCCGACAGGCAAGGCGGAACGATTGTCAAGCTCTGGAGAATTGCTGAAACGGCTAGCAAGACAGATGAACGAAAAACCTTCAAAGAACTAATTGCCTATGCCAAGAAGCACGCCATCGAGCTTGACGGTATCCTGTTCTACAAGGTTGACCGGGCGGCTCGAAACCTGTTCGACTATGTTGAACTTGAACGGCTTGAATCCGAATTTGACGTGCCATTTTTTTCGGTTACTCAGCCCACAGAAAATACGCCCGCAGGAAGAATGCAACGCCGAATGTTGGCAAGCATGGCGAGCTTTTTTACCGAGCAACAATCGCTTGACGTAAAAAGTGGCGTAAAACGGCGAGTCGAAGAAGGTCTGTTCCCTCAAAAAGCTCCTTACGGTTATCGAAATATCCGAGTTGAAAAACGTGGTCTTGTGGAGATACATCCTATGAACGGTGCGAAAGTAACCAGGATTTTTGATCTATACGCATACCATCAGTTGACTCTGGATAGCCTTCTGGAGCGTCTCTACGAAGAAGGTATTTACTACTCAGATTCCCAACCTCGATTTACTCGAAGCAAGTTGCACGCAATCCTTCGGGATCGATCCTACATCGGCGACGTGATGTACCAAGGCGAATGGCATCCCGGTACACACAAACCACTTGTGGATCGAGTTACTTGGGACATAGTGCAAGTTCTGTTGGGAGACAAAGTTTACCGCTCACACGAACTCACTTACGCAAGTGGTCTAATTCTATGCAATCACTGTAATTCCGTTATCACGGGTGAGTCGGTCGTGAAAAAGGCAACCGGCAAAGAGTACGTCTACTACCGCTGTTCGCAGTACACCGCTCAGGGACACCCAAGAATTCGCCTTAGTGAAGAGAAAATCGACCGACAGATGATGTCGATTTTCAACAAAATGCAGGTCGAGAATGATGACGTTCGAGAGTGGTTCACAGCGCAATTGCAATTGCGGACAAAAATTGAACAAGAAGACGGACGCCGAAATGCGGAAGAAGTCCAGCGGCAATTATCGCTGTTGCGGCAGCAACAGGACCGACTGCTGAACCTGCGACTAATGGGCGAAATTGATGAAAAGACTATGGCCTCAAAAGCCACAGAACTCCGAGATCGGGAGTCAAAATTGAAGTTACAACTGGATGCCTGCGATCTTGGTCGCCACGAAAACGGCGAAATTGCGGTGAAGGCTTTTGAACTTTCGCAAAACCTTAGCGGGCAATGGTTTAGAGCGGACTACGCTGTGAAGCGTCGGTATCTGGAAATAGTCTTTTTGAACTTCGTTCTCGATGACGTAACTCTAGTCCCCACAATGAGAAAGCCCTTCGACATGCTTGCCGAAGGGCTTTTTGTCTCCTCAAGTCGGGGTGAGAGGATTCGAACCTCCGACCCTCTGGTCCCAAACCAGATGCGCTAGCCAGGCTGCGCTACACCCCGATCTCATGACTATCTCACTCTCGACGAGTTCGACTTTGCCATTCATGAACGAGTTTTTACTCTACGCGATCGTTGTTCGCTAGATCACTTTGCTCCAATTTCGGCCCGTCCCACCCCAAAAAAACCGATTCTTTCGGTTTTTAGGACTGCAACGTAATTCGCTTACTCAAACGACATCCCCAATGCTTGAAATGTTCAGGCCATCCTGCAAAAAACGATTGACGACACCGCTAAAATTTATGGCTGTTACTGCGTTAAAACTTATAGTGGGGTGTTTTGGTTTGGAATGTAGCGACAGCCGTTAGGACTTTCGACAAATTTCCTTGGTTTCGCTACGCATGTTTCGCTACGCATGTTTCGCTACGCATGTTTCGCTACGCATGATTCGCTATTCTTGGTTTGAGGACTAGATTCCCTTTTCGAACTGGTTCGTTTTTTCGGCTATCCGACACTACGGCTTGCCCAACGCTTTGTAGTACGCTTGGATCGCACGATTGAACTCAGGGTCAAAATCATCCCGTTGCCCCTCGACTGCGTCTTCGGCTCGCTGATCCCTCAATTTGCCCCAATCGCGATTCGGCGCTTGACTCACTCCTGGTAATGTAAAATCAGCACTTTTCTCAGTCGGAAATCGACCGCTTCTGGTCTGGTTGCCCTGAGGCCTGCTGCCTCTCGATTGATTTCGCGAAGTCGATTGCAACTGACTCTCCGCTCTCTGGGCCAAACGCTCCTGGCCCATCGAACTCGATAGTTTTTCAGCGGAGTTTTTCACCGAATCTTTGAACGAACTTCGGGCACCGTTTCGATCCTCTGAAGCTCCCTCCGGCTTGGTATCGTTTCCCTTGGACTCGGCCTGGGGTTTCGAACCGTCCGCATTCGGTTCCTTGTCACTCGAGCTAGCAACCGCCGACTTCTCTGAGTTGTTATCCCCGGAATTCATCTGGCGGTCCAAAACATCCAGCATCCTCGCCATCTCGCGTGCCTGCGTTTGCTTTAATTCACGCAGAACCGATGGTCCAGTATCGGAGTCGGACGGCTTCGTAGAATTGGGAACCGAATCTAGGGATGAACTTGGCTGCGAACTCCCTTTCATCTCACCAAGCAATTGTCCAATCTTATTTGATTGAGCAGCAAGTTCTTGCGAAGACTTATTCAAGCCCGCCTGAGCTGAACTTGATTCTGGTCGGTTGAAGGTGGCTTTCAATTCTTCGTTCAGGGACGCAGCGTACTGATCGCGTTCGGACTTCTCTGTTTCTTTTGCGTTCGCGCTCAACTGCTCGCGGGCTTGATCTACCGATCCCTTAGCTGTCTCCGCCACACTCTGTGCTTGAGCGGCAAGTTTCTTGGCTCCTTGCGCGTTTTGGAGCCGCTCTTCGTGCCGGCTACTTCGCTCTAGTTGCCTTGCAACATCGAATACCTTCTCCTGTGTCTTACCTTGCTCCCGTTCTTCAGCCGCCAACGTCGTTGCAGTCGGCTGCGGCTGCTGCAATTGCCCCAACGACTTCAGTGTCGACTTCACCTGCTCCTCAATTTGGTCCAACTGAGCCTTGGCCTTTTCGAGTTGTTCCAATGCTAAAGCGGCTTGCGGATTTGGCTTGTCCATGTTCGCATTGCCATCGCGTTCAAACGCATCCAGTTTTTCCTTGGCTTTCCCGTGAAAAGCTTCCGCTTGTACCGCGATCTTTTCCTCTCCAAGCTTCTTTGCCAAGGCTTGTTCCGCTCTGTTTGTCGCTTGCCGGAGTGCATCCATCGCGGGCTCGCTAGCTGGCTGCTTATCAAGATTGCCCTTGGCGGCTTGACGCTGCTTGTTGAGATTGTCGAGTTCTGCTTGGCTTTGTTGGACTCGCTTTTTAGCTTGGTCGCTCAAGCGTTGTGTCTGTGCCAAATGTTCTTTAGCCTGATGAAGGAGTTCGTTGCGGCTTTGGGTTTGAATTTTCTGAGTTTCGTTTCGCACGTTTACCCTGCGACCTTCATCTTTCTCGACGACCTGATTTAAGGCTGGCTCAATGGCTTGGCTTGCCGCTTCCACTTGTTTGATTGCCTCTTCGGTTCTTTCCAGCAATTTCTGCGATGCGGACTCCAAGTCGTTGCGAGGTGTTTGTTCGTTTAGATATCGTGCCGCTTGGGCAGCTGCCCTCAAATCGGCTGCTGCCTTCTGCACAGTGGGAGTCTGAGTTTTCATACCAGATCGTTGGGCCGCTCGCTCGGAATTGTCTAACAACCGTGCTGCAAATCGATCCACCTGTTCAGCGGCCGATTGGAGTTCATCCAGCTTCAATCGCTTTTCGCCCACTAGTTTCGCATCGGCGTTCTCGAGTTGCTTTGCAAGCGAGTCCTCTGTCTGCGAAGCACTTTTCAACTCGTTGGAAAGCGACTGTGCGTTCTCTTTGGAAATCTGAGACAGCTCCTGCTGCATTGTCGGGTTCTTCGTCAGCTCACTCTCCAATCTTTTAAGTAGCGTATCAGGATCACTGTTCGCTAGATCCTCAAGTTGCTCAGCCCGCTTGTAGTTTTCGGATTGGTCCGCGAGTGGCATCATTTCGGGTGTCATCGCATATTCGCGAATCGATTCCTCCATCAATTGGTTCAGCTCCGCCCTCGATTTTTCAAGCTCAGGATTTGTCGCACGGTCCTCTGACTGCGTCGCAAGCAATGCGAAGTGGTCTGCGATCTTGTTCATCGCTGCAACCGCTCTCGACTCTAGTTTGACAGCTTCAGTTACTTTCTCCTCCTTGTCTGTCGCGCTATCGGTCGTCGCTTCAATGGCCTCGTTCAGCGCTTCATTCATCAAAGGAACGACGGCATCCAGCAGCTTAAGCGAATGATCGCTGTCGCGGGCTACATCGAGATCCGCTTTGTCCAACAAGTCTTGTTTGTTCGCCATTTCGATCAACGCATCCTGCAGTTGCGATATCTTGCTCTCACTCACTTCACGCTCTCGCTGGATTTGTTTTTGTGTCGGAATCGCCGCTGAATTTGACTCCTCGTTTTTTTTCGTCGTATTATTGGCTTGCAATTCGTCGACTGGAGTGTCCGCCTTATTACTATTTTCTTTTCGTCGCTCGTTCTGTTCCCCCGACTTCGTTGGATTCATCTGCTTTGTCAATTCCTCTAGCTTTTGCGTCGCTTTCGATGCTTGTTTTGCTAGCTCGGTGACCGACGGGGAGAACTTGACCAAGGTTGCTCGTGCTTGATCCAAAGTCGGTTTCGCAGCCAAGTCAGCTTCCGCCCAAAGAACCAGTAGTGCACGAAACTCCTCCGAGCTCGAAACAAGGTTTTCGTGATTTGCGTCCCGACGCGGATTCAATTTTTTATTGATGTTTTGAGCGGGCTCAGTCCAACGCAACCCATTGAACTTATCGGCTACCCCGCCTGGAAAACCTGCTTCTCGCATCCATTGCTGAGCAACCTCCAATCGAAAAGGAACGCTATCCCACTGCTTTGGATTGTAAAGACGCCCCTCCTGAGTTTTCCACCCGTACTGCTCGATGGGTAAAAGCGACTGAACGACAAGTCTCGCTTCTACCGTTTCGTGAAACGCCTCCAAAATTCGGAACGCTTTCGCGATGGACTGGATATCTGCGAATGATTCGGTCAATTGTGCGGGCTCCAGTACCCAGCGTTCGAGAACACTCGTCCAGGCTCGATATGCCATTCCCATATCGCTGGCATACAACGGATCCGACAAGGCTCTTCGCTGATGAATGTCGCGGCGCTCCAGCATTTGACTGATTGCCGAAAGAATCGGGCCAGTCGCTTCTTGCGCCAATTTCTCGTTGCGAGCCAGCAGCTCCAGCGTATCGATTGACTTGTCATTACCAGCTTCGACTCGGCGAGTGTGTCGGTCGTTAAAGCGTTCGATGCTTTGCCAAAGCGAGCCGCTTCGATTCAGCAACTCTTTGCGACAGTTTACAACATCGGAAATCAAGTTCCCTTGGAGATTGAATACCCAACGGACATTCTGCAATTCCGAGACGCTTCTTTCGATGCGGGCTCTCAAGCCCTTCGTCGCCTGTTCGCTTTGCGCTTGCTGGGCTAAGTCCTGCATTTCGGTTCGCGTCTGGTCGAGCCAACGGTAAAGCTCCGGCAGCCGATTCCTGAAATCTTGATTAAGCTTAGGGCCCATTTGGAAAGCGAGATTCGCGATCGAGTCCATGTAATGTTCGGCAATTTGCTGGGACCGACACAAACTAGTGAACTCATCCGTGGAGTTGCGGTCCAACGAGCTTCTCTGATGGTCCCGCAAATAGGTCAGGTCAGAAGTCAATGCCGATTGAAGTTCGAGACCGATGAACTGGCGATAGATGTCCATCGTCCGTCTCGCATTGTCAAAGGACGAGTCATAAGCCTGCAGCAATCGAACCGCACTTTGCTCTAGCTCTCTTTTGTGCCACGCGGCTGACTTGGCGTCTGTATGAATTGCAGTATCGAAGGCCAACTCAACTTGGTCGGCTCCGTAGCTCATCGATGCCAACCACTCTTTCTCGATGCGTGACACGACTCGAACAGTGAGTTCCACCTCACCTTGATCGACGCAACGCCCAATCTCTTTGATCACAACCTCCGACGCGGATAATACTCCTCGTGCAGCGCTGGCACTGGTCTCAACCAGCAACCGCAGGTCGGCAATCGTCTGTCGACGTTCCTCGATAGGTGAATTGATATCCCGAAGTTTTTCAATGCGTGGTCTCAATTGCTCTCTAGGTTTGCTCAGAGTGTTTGAGAGCGCTTCTAATAACGGCACCAACTCGCTTCGCTTCAACATGGCTCTGTGCCGGTCGCGATCGAAGCCAACCGCAGCAAGACTAAATTGAAGAACCGGCGAAGAAGCTTTGTTCCCTTTTCGGTCAACCGCCGAGACTCGAGTCGTGACTGAGTCACCACTGCTTGCTGCAAGGCTACTAAGATCCCAAGTCCAATTCGACTGCTCCGGTATCGCTTTTGAAAGACTTGAATCGGAGCGATTGTCAGCTATCTCGTTCGCGAAAACGCTCGAGCGAGTAAGTTTTTCGTGGACGGTGACCCAAGGGCCGCGATTGACCGACGCCTCGTGGTAGAAGGACTCGACAGGTAGATTGTCTGACACCACCGCAGAGAGCCCTACCAACTCGTCCGGGGCAACAATAAACACTTGATTTGCTTTTGGCGACTGCTCGCCCCAGATCGCCTTTTTGTTTGCGTTCCAGCCTACGTTTGGCGAGTCATCTTCGAGCGAGTCAATTCGATAGCGAGGGCTATAGGTGTTCTCAATGTGTTTGCCTTGGTACTCGAACTCGGAAACCAATCGGACTTGATAGGTTGCGCTTCTTTCAATATCGAATTCCGCAGTGTATCGCTGTTTTGCTCCTGGCACTAATGCAATGGGGGCTGTAACTGCCTCCGTCCGTAGCAAGACAGTTTCGCGTTTACCGGAATCGGTAAACTCTAGTTCTAGACTAGCATCGGACAGAGGCTGGTTGACATCGATATCTACTTTGACACGACTACCTTTCAGTACACGCAGGTCGCCACGAGGATTGGACGCAGTCTCCTTTGGCATTTGTGTGTAGGCTGGTGGCTCGACCTCGCTGTGAAACGCGATCGCTCTCGGCCGTGGCATAGGGGTGATCGTTCTCCAACCAGTCTCGGCGTCTCCGGACTGAAATCGAAAACTCATCCTTCGGTCGGAAATGGGTGATGTCGCAGCAAACCGTAACGGAACTTCGCTGGCTCGACTCATTTTCACTGCCTGCCGCTTGTCAGCCGCATTGGAGTTATGGCTCGAGTTGAGATTCGGACCAGATTCAATGATCTCAAGAAACGCGTCGGCCGGTGAGCCACCGGTAATCTCGATTGCGAAAGCAAGGACTTGGTCGGAGGGTACAGAAAGAGCTGTGAGGTGAGGCTCGAGAATCGCTATCTGAACCGTCGAGGGACGCGCAATGGAAACAAACGGTAGCATCGCCCTGGCTAAACGTTCAGGAAACTTTGCACTAGGAATGCAACAAGCTAGCAAAATCAACGCAATCGCCGAAATCGCAGACAATACTTGCTTCGTGATTGCCCCCCAGGGCAAGATCGAATCCATTGCAATTCCATTGATCTCGCGTGCAACGTTTTGTTCAATCGCGGCCACGAACGCTTGGGAGTCCAAGTTGATCGCTCTATTGGGGCGTTGCAGACCAACGGATGCGACAAGGCTTTCATGAAAAGCATTGGTGGATTCTTCGACCGACCAAGCTATCGCCTCAGCCGTAGGTGGCTGAAAAAATCGCTTCAGTCCGAAAAACCAGCCGGCCAAGAACGAAACTCCATAGACGATACAACTAGCCGACCACCGTAAAGATTCACGAACATTGATCACCCAATCGATTGCGATGATGACGCCCACGCCGCACACCAATGCCACCACGGTAATAGCGCATCCGCGAATAGCCTGCATCAGCGATTGTCGACTTGAGAAGCTAGCCAGGAATTGCGAAATCGCGTGGCTATGTGATTGACTCTGTGAATCTAAACTTGAAAGGGGCGTTGGTAAAGACTGGCTCATCAGATTAGTCCTGCTCGTTTCCTTAGATACCACTCTGCCGCGAGAAGTCCGATTATTGTTGCAAACCATGGAAAACTTTGCCACAGCAGCGTCTGGGTTTCGATCATTTTGCCCTGCCGAAACTGCTTCAATTTGTCTGTGATTGCATCGGCTGAATCAAGATAGGCAAATTCACCACCGGTCAGCGTTGCAGCTTGCCGAAGCGCCTCACCATTGGACGCTAACATTTGCATCTCTAAATTGACTGGTGGTTGGACGACAAATTGTGTCGATAAACTCAAGGCATCGCTCGGCACACCAGCTACCTCCAAACGTACGCGATAATCCCCTTGGGGCAGCGGTCCAAACGTGGTCCGATAAAAACCTCTTGCGTCAACCTCGGATGCAAGAGGAAAGGAAGCGTAGCGCTCGCCGTCTCGCTCCAAGATCGCTTGCACGGTCGCATTCTCAAGAGGTTGTGCATCGTTTTGCTTGAGTTTAGCGCGCACCGTGATGGTGCTTGATGGATTGTAAAGCCTCGCGCCCGAATCCAACGATGCGAAGGCATCGCTCATCGCAAATGGGGCACGCATGCACCAAGTTGCAATTTGATTCCAAAAACGCTGATGGTACAGGTCGGCCACGTTCATTCGCCACCGCCAAGATTCATCGGCAGCGAAGTAAATGACTCGTCCCTGCCCGAACAGTTTCGTTGCGACCAGCGGTTGCGTGGTTTTGTTGCTTACCGTATTTGATAACTCGACCATGGCTTCCGCACCTGGAGCAAGCGCGACGGCTCGAATCGATTTAGGAGCCGGCATCTGCGACCAAGTTGAATCGTTTTGCGAGTCGCCCGCCGCCAATTGAAAGGCAGCCTGATTCTTTGCGGCCGGCGTAAGTTTCAGTGATGAACTGGATGTGTCCATCGGCTGGTCCAGCATTGTTACAGGTAAAAGGCTGGAGAGTTGAGAATGATCCGCTGAAGCGCCTCGTTCTCGCTTGCTGTCAAGAATGACCAAGCCGCCGCCACTTACGCTAACGAAATCCGTAAGCCAAACTTGCTGCTCCTCCGAAAGCTCGCGAGCCGTATCCAACGTTGTCACGATCAAGTCGTGCTCAAATAACTCCACCCGCGTTTTGGGGAAGGACTCTTGCGATCCTGTGCTTCGACCTATGGCAACCGTGGATTCCCACGCGGCATCTCTTTCCATCGCGTTTTTAATGTACCGCAGCTCCCAGCCGCCTCTTCGATCCATAACAAGGACCTTGTTTTTGCGATTAACACCCCAAAGAGATGAGCTGAACGCATTGTTTTCAAGAGTGATCTCGGGTTCCCCTCCCTCAATCTCAAATCGCAGATCAATCGGTACCGTCGAATACTCGGAGCCAGCTGGCAAGTTCTCTTTTGCACGGTCGACAAGCGGTTCGCCTGGAATGTCAAACTCAACGCTACGTGTACCCGAATCCAAAGAAAACAAGGCCTTGGAGAATATGAGCTTGTCGAGGTGCGTAATTGAAATTCGGTACTGAACCCCCGCGGGCATTCGCTCTTTTATCGTCACCTTGCCGCGTAAACGATCTGAACGATAGACGCGCTGCGAATGTTCGACGGTGACAATTCCAAGATCTGCAGGTTCTCTCTCGTTACCAACTCCAATTGCGAAAATGGGTGTTTTCTCAATTGCATATTTTTGTGCGGCGTCACCAATACTCACTCCAGAGTTGCTCTGCCCATCCGAGATCAAGACGACAGCAGCAATCACCTCACTGCCCTGCGCGGAAGAAGTAAACACTTCTGGGTCAGCATTTGACGATGATTCTCTCGTCGGTAAAGAGGTCATCAAAAATTCTCCAAGCGGCGAATTTCCCCCCCGTTCAACAATACTATCGCTTTTGGGTAGCGGGACGTTCATCCGCGAATCCCAGAGTACCGGCTCGCCTAATTCGCTAGAGGAGGATCTCAGTTCCACTCGATGGTGCTGGCTCAACGCTTGTAGCCAACCTCGTTTCGAACCGGCTTGCTTCTCATCACCGATAAGCCAATTCGCAGCGCGAGCCAATCTCGATTCGGAGCCAGCCTTTGTATCGCCATCATCCACAGTCCCCATACTAGTCGAAGTATCGAGCAGGATTCGAACCCGACTGAGTTGGCCCTCGATCCGCTGGTGGTACAGCGTGGGGCCCGCGAGCATAAATAAGATCAGGAAAAAGGCAGCTGCCCGAAGCGATGGCAATAACCAACGCGTCGGGTTACTAACATGTCGCGATTCTCGCCAAACCCAACGTGCAATCCAAATTGCCCCCAAGATGCCGAGGACCAGGACAAGCCACCATGGCCACACGCCAGAAAATCGAATAGCTGTCATGCTGTTGTCCCGCGGAGTGACGATGATGCAGCTACCTTCGACTTCACCCTCGGGGAAAGACGTTGTTCTAAAGCAATTTCAGCCAAGAAGCAGAAAAGCAAGGCCGTCCAAATCCATGTCCACACTTCGCGACCATTCCACTCCGACACCGTGTTGGCAAGCAAATCTGAGGCGCTCGTGGCTACTGAGGCTTTGCAGGAACCAGCAAGCTTGGTCAGCTCGTCGGCAGTCAGGTACGCCAGCGTCGATTCTTTAGCCGATCGGTACTCTTGGCTCGTAACGCATGCCAACATCGTCTCCTTGGCTCCGACCATTTTTCCTGTATAAGTACCCAGGAGTCGCGTCTCGGAGAAGCTGAATTGCCCCTCGCTGTTCCCTTGCGACTTCACCACTTTACCATCCGGTTTGGTTATTAGGACTTCAATGCTTGAGTCGGACTTAGTCGCTGCGCTGCCCATTGCCCGTGACCAAGTCTCGCTCGCATTCAGATGCGTCTTCGGTGGCTCGGCATTGCAAACAAAGGCGGCAAGCTTTTGCATGAGAGGAACGTAAATGGTTCGCGTCGGCAAATTGGAATCATCGTCATCGCACGCACTGCTAACCCAAATGCATCGCCCTTTTCCTATGCGTGATTCCAAAATCCAAGCTTGATCATCCTCAAATCGCATCGCAGTCGAAGCATCGGTCGCATTGACTAACGCGGCGGGATCGAGAACCATCGGACAACGATATTCGAACCGGACGCTCGCCAGCGAGTTGAGACTCACGGAAGATAACTCGCGAACAGGTGCGAATTCGAGTTGCTGCAGCTTGATCCGACCGCTTGGTCCAAGCTCCGTTTCTGTCGAGATTGTTCTTCTTCTCTGGCTCATTCTTCTTCTCTGGCTCATTCTTCTTCTCTGGCTCATTCTTGGTTCGCTTCGAAATGTTCGCGATTTTCAACCCCTTTTGTGCCAAAGTGGGCCATGATTGATATTGCTCCGTTCGAACTTTGTCGCCCAAGAACACCATGAGTCCGTTCCCCTTCTCAACAAAGTTGTACAAGGCTTTCTGCTGAACATCATTCACTTCACGAACGTTGCAAAGACAAACCGCTCGGTAATTGGAAAGGATTGTTTCATTTAACTCGTTTGCCTGAATGGTCTTTGACAAAAAAATGTCCCCTTTCTCTCCATTCAGCAAGGAGAACGGAGATAGAGCCAATCGCAAGAAGTCCGTTTCGCTTTGCATTTTTTCCCCACGCTGGTCACCGTCCACCAGCAAGATTGCAATGGGAGCTTGGACGACGAACGCACTTGTCAACGCATTGTCCGCGAACAAATCGTCTTCTCGCAAAATCTGAGCTCGGATCAAGTGATCGCCCGTTTGCTGGGGCGACCATCGGGTACGAATAACGGTGGAGGTCGCCGGCGCGAGCGCGATCTCTTGTCGTTCAATCTCCTTATCGTTTACCATGACGGATACCATGACGTTGTCGCACTTTTCGGAACCGTGGTTCCCTACCGTCGTTGAGATGGTGATATCCCGATCTACGGCTAACAGAGATGGGGAAACATCCAGCGAATCAACCGACAGATTGGAACCTTTCGACGAGCCATCAACTTCCTTGGCCGAAATGCGCACGAAGGAGATTTGCGGAGGAACGGATTGTGCCGCAATTTCATTTGCTAGCTGGGAGGCTTGGTCGCTGTTCCAAGTTGACCACTCATGCTTTTGGCAATCGGAAAGAACAATAATCTGGCGTCGAGTGTTTTGGCTAGAGGCTAGCCATGCGAGCGAATTGCGGATCGACTCTTGCAGGCCGAGGTCACCGGCTGGAATAGTTCTGCTCGCTAGCTCTTTGAGCTTGGTTGACAAGTCATCTGGGATTTGACCCTCCAACGCCTCGGCGTGGATGCCACCGAGTAATACTAGAGAATTACTCCCTGCTGGCAATTTGTCTAAGATCTCAGCCGCCGAGTTGCAGGCAACCGAAAAAAGCGTCTTTGCGTTCGGTTCCTCAAGATGACTTGCTACAAACATCGACATAGAATCGTCGATGATGATGGCCAATGAAACGGCCGCTTGTCCATTTGCTCCCCCGAAGGACTGTAGGAGTGGCCTGGACATGGCTAACGCGAGCAGGACCGGAAGTGCGCATCGCATTAAGAGCAAAAGCAACTGTTGCCATTGCATTCGCCGTGAGTTAAGGTTCTTCGACGCTTGGAGAAGATGCATGGCGCCCCACTCGATCGTCTGGTAGCGACTTCGGTGGAGCAAGTGAATGATGAGCGGAACCGTAAAGGCTGCTGCTCCAAAGGCTAATAAGCCGTTCAGTAGCGTCATCCGTGACTCCTTCTCGAGGCGATGTAATTGGAGAGCGCCATGCTGAAGGAATCCGATGTCTTTACGGAAATCAGATCGACACGATTTCGCATACATCCTTGTTCTAGTTCTTGTCGAAAGGCCTTCAGGTTTTCAAGATATACCGATCGAAGCCCGGTCGGATCGACAAGCATTTGATGCGTTTCTAGCTCCAAAGATTGGAACATGGTGCGAGTCTGAAATGGAAAATCGAGTTCGTCGTCGTCCCATATTTGGAATACGACAATCTCCTGATGATTGCTTCGCAGTAAGGCTAGGGATTTGACGATCGCTTCTGCATCTCCAAAACAATCCGAAAGAATAAAGACGAGACCGCGACGCTTGCAATGGTTCAATAGTCCTTGCAGCACGATGCTAAGATCGGTTTCGCTGCCTGGCTTGGAGGCGGCCATGGCTTCGAGCAGGGTCTGCAGGTGGTTCGGTCGACTTCGGGGCGGGATATACGATCGAATTTTGGAGTCGAACATAGCTAATCCAACTGCATCTTGCTGATTGACGAGCATGTACGAGAGACATGCGGCTAAACGAATCGCAAACTCATGCTTAGATATTCCGTTGGAACGCGAACCGGAATACTTCATCGAACCGCTTTGATCGATTACGACGGTGCAACGAAGATTGGTCTCGTCTTCGTACTGGCGAATGTAAAGGCGATCGGTCTTTCCAAAAAGCTTCCAATCGATCGTTCGCGTTTCATCTCCGGGGACGTACGGTCGATGTTCCTTGAACTCGATACTCGAGCCCACGTGATGCGATCGGTGCAGCCCACCACTAACTCCTTCGACAACTCCACGAGCCAGCAATTGCAAATGGGAGACGCGCGACAGATCGGGTGGTGATAGCCAACGCAGTAAAGGTGCTTTCACTTTGAAGCGATCTATGCAGAGACGGTTTTAGGGGAGCTGGCTTTCCTTCGCGGAAGCTCTTTCAGCAGGCGAGCGATAATCGTATCGGCATCGATTCCTTCCGCTTGGGCGCTGAAGGTGGGTACGATACGATGTCGAAGAACTGGGGCGGCGAGCGCCTCAATGTCTTCGATCGTCACATGCAATCGCCCCAGTAGCAGAGCCCTAGCCTTGCTGGCCATCACAATTTGTTGGCTAGCACGGGGGCCTGGCCCCCATTGGACCAGCTGCGGAACCCACTTCAACGCATCCGATTCTTTCGGCCTGAGGGCACGAACCACGTCGAGCACAAATTGTTTCACGTGGTCGGGCAATGGAACCAAGCGGACGAGTTGCTGAAATCGAACGATTTCAGGCCCAGAAACAACAGGTGCAATTTTCCCCACACCTGCCCCGGTCGTGCGCTCTATGATTTCACCTTCTTGATCTCTCGTTGGATAGTCAACAATCGTTTGAAAAAGAAACCGGTCGCGTTGGGCTTCAGGAAGAGCATAAGTTCCTTCCTGTTCGATCGGGTTTTGCGTTGCTAGGACGAAGAAGGGCTCTGAAAGTTTGTACGTTTTGCCACCGACGGTTACGGAATGCTCTTGCATGGCTTCTAGCAAAGCGGCCTGCGTTTTCGGTGGAGTTCGGTTGATTTCGTCCGCCAATAGGATTTGGGTGAAGACGGGACCCTTTGCAAAAGCAAGCTGTCGGCTGCCGGTTTCCGACTGTTGAATGATGTCGGTGCCAGTGATATCGGCTGGCATCAAGTCGGGAGTGAACTGGATACGATGGAACTGCAAATCCATGGACTCAGCCAGAGAGCGAACCATCAGGGTCTTTGCTAATCCAGGTACCCCTTCGAGCAGACAGTGTCCGCCGGCCAAGATCGCAATCAAGAGCTGTTCGATCGTTTTGTCTTGACCGACGATCACTTGGCCGATTTGAAAACGAATTTTTTGAAAGGTTTCCTGCAGTTTTCTGGCTTGCAGCAAGTCATCTTGACTTGGGGGTGGGAAAGGCGGGTTCATTTAGCCAAACTTAAAAAAGGTGGGATCAATCCTCTGGATTAACGCGGCATCAGGCTGAGGGCCATTTTGCCACAATGCGCAAGCCGGTGAATTGTAATTGTTCTAGCACGACGCGCAAGCTAGTGAACTGGAATTATCACAGCACGACGCGCAAGCTATCGGATTGAACTTAGTTCAATACGACGCACAAGCGAGTGAACTCACCAGCTTGACGTTGTGCTGAACAACTCGCACCCGTCACTCGACAAAGAGCCTTGCCTTCGCGCATTGTACTCTTTTAGCTTTGCATCCTGCTCTCGATCCGCCACGCAGGTGAGAAATTTCCAAGATCGGACATCTTTTAGCGAAAACAGCACAACATGTTTATGCAATGCAGCCGAAAGTTTTGACGACTTTCGCTACAGAAACGACTGTTTTTAGCAGCGGAAAGTGCTTCGCTGCGATGCCTTTTTCAGGGAAAGTGGCCGTGGGGGGCATGCAGAGCACGGCAAAGTCAAATGTTGTGAGAACGAGCGTAGCGTATTCGGGCTTTTTGCGTACACTCGATCATTGTTCGGTACAATTCAAGGATGATCGCTCACGTCTTATTCCCCCATCTGATTGTTTGCCTCTTTGCCCTTACTTTGTTTTGCGCCAACGGGATCAGCCAGGAAGTACGCAGCAACAGTACAACTAATTGGCCAACCATCCGCGGAGCTGCGTTTGACGGGCATTCATCCGAGAAGGAGCTCGCGGATCGATGGCCAGCCGAAGGCCCTCCTGTTTTATGGAGTCGAGAGCTCGGGCAAGGCTACTCGGCATTTATCGCGTGGGACCAATGCGTTGCGACGCAATATCAACATCTTAGTGGCCAATACCTCATCTGCATGGAGGCCGATAGTGGAAAGACAAAATGGGAATACCGCTATGATTGGCCCTACGACCCAGCCGGCGTCTATCCAGGACCGCGATCTACGCCATCGTTTGCCGGCGGCTTCGTTTACTTCACAAGTCCCTCCGGTCTTGTCTCATGTTTGAATGCTGATTCGGGCGTCAAGGTATGGTCGATGGAACTGGAGCAGAGGTTCGGTGTCAAAGCCCCGGGCTTCGGCTACGCGTGTTCTCCAATTGTGGTCGGGGATAGTGTCGTCTTGCCTGTCGGCGCACGTGATGCGAGTATTGTTGCTCTGAACAAAAGGACCGGGGAAACAAAATGGAAAGCCGTTGATAACAAGCCAATCGTTCCATTGTCTAATTCCACAAGCAAGGAATCAGAAGCGAGCTATTGCTCAGCATACCCAATCGTGTTTCATGGGCGAAGCTGCATTGTATGTTACTTACAAAATGCCATCGTAGGTCACGATAGCGAATCGGGCGAACAACTCTGGCGATACAGCTTGTCAAGCGGGTATGACGAGCATTCTGCTTGGCCGATCTACGATGAACCCTTTCTCTGGATATCTGGAGCCTTTCAACGCGGCTCAGATTTGCTTGAAATAACGGGGAGTACTGAGCAGCAAATCCGACTCGTTCGACAAAGCAAGTTGATGTCGAACGACATTTTTTCGAGTGTATTGCACGAAGGAGCCCTCTTCGGGTTTGACCTCCATGAGGCGCAGGCAAAGACGCACCGAACGAGCCGAGGAATTTTTCGATGCGTTGACTTTCGTTCAGGCGCGGAACTATGGTCTGTCGGAACAGGCCGACTGCAGCGAAATTCGATCAATGCCTCAGGCGATGCTGGAATGATTTCTGAATCTCCGTCCGGCGAGAAGAACATTGGACATGCAACGGTACTCGTTGCGGATAACAAACTGGTCTTGATGAATGATTTGGGTGAGTTGATCTTGGCGAAAGCGAGTCGGGAAAAGTACGACGAGCTTGCTCGAACAACGCTCCTCAGTGGTGAAATCTGTTGGACACAGCCTGCGATATCTCAAAAGCGGTTGTTCGTTCGCAACCATAGTCGAGCTGTTTGCGTTTATTTGGGCCGCCCCGAATCACTTGATCCACAGTTAAAAGCCAGAGCAGTATCGGCAAGCCAAATCAAGCAAGGGCAAGTTCAAGACCTTGCGAGGATTCTAATCGGAATCGAACCTGAGTATCTTTTTGACCTGCCAACTGTGAAATGGCTTTGGAGATGGTACTGGGTAAGCCTGCTGATGGTCGGGGCATCGTACGTTTGCGTCGAAACTTCAAGCCTAATTTGGCAGTTTTCCTTGGCAGGAAATAAAAACGACGGGGTAACTCTATCGCGACAGCGATTCAGCATCGGAGCGACTTTAGGGTGGGGCCTGATGTTCGTATTCGGGGCGCTAGGAACGACCATACTAAGTCGATGGACCGAGGAATTCATTTTCACTTGGCAGCTATGCCTTTATGTCGCATGGCAAGTTGCAGTAGACAACTTGAGCATACGATCTGTAAAACTAAGTAGGGCCCGGCGCTTCCAGTCATGGTTAGCTGTGTTGTTCTTGCTCGCAACCTGTGTGATTTACTTCCTGCTCTGCCGCAGGCTTAGTTTGGTTTTCGAATGGGTATTCCTTACTGGTTTCATTGCTGCCTTGCCATTTGATCTGGCAGGCAGGGACTGGTTTGCAAACCAACGGTGGGTGAGCATGTGGCGATGGACCACAATTGGCTTGGGCTATTCGGCTTACTACTGGGCGTCCGTCGCAATTCTTTTTCTGCGATCAAGATGAGAAAACGGGCTTAGGCGTAGTCTGCATAATCGATACAATCGGATTCGTTTGCCATAAAATCCTCATCGACCGACTACAAACTGTTGGAATGGATTTGCAAGCGACTAGTCTAAGGTCTATGAGCACGCAATCTTACTCAATCGTACGAATCGCTACATTTGGCTTGGCAGCTTTTGGGTCGAGCTACATTGCTTACGCGCAGACCGAATCACTGCCAGAGAAAAGTTCACCAACCAAAATTGCGACGGAACAGGCTTCATGCGAGAGCGAAGTTCTACCCATCAAGCGTGCGAAGAAGCCTGCAAAGCCAGCTGCCGCCGACTGGACGACGATGGCATCAACTTACACTCACGACCAGCAAGGGCAACGCGTCGATCAATTTGCCATGGCAGTCGAACCTCAATCGAACGAGCGTGCAGATTTCGTGAAAAGCGGCTTTCGCAGCAGTCGAAGTTCCTTGCAAGTAGGATTCAGTGCGGACCACTATCAGACGACGGAACAATGGGGACAACCGTCCCGACCTTATGGCGAGTGGCGCTACCCAAACAGACCGTTTAGCGTTCCCTATGGCCAATGGGGTCCTCAATTACCACAAGTCGTTGTGGGAGGCAACCAATGGAACGCGTTGGTTCCACGAGGCTTCAATCCAGGCATGCCCAATCCAGGCATGCCCAATCCAGGCATGCCCAATCCAGGGTTTGGACAAGCTGGACAAATGGCAATGCCTTACGGCAACGCAAGCGGAATTGGCCTTGGCATTGTTAACGGTGATGGTAACGCGCAATTAGCCCCCAATGGTAATGGCTGGAGTGGAAATGGAGGCTGGAGTGGAAATGGCGCGCCAGATCCGGGATGGGGACGAAGTAATGGAACTGGCACTGGGTTTGGTGTTGGCCCAGGGAACGCGTTGCCCGCAGGCCAGGACGAATATTATCAACAGGCACCTACGTACTACCCGCCGAGCGACGGTTTCCAGTCGCCATTTAGGAATTAACATGTTCTAGAGCGGAAGGTGAACATCCCTTGAAATTCTGATCCGATGGGCCTTGCTCAGAATCGTACTAGACCGTAGAACAGTGTGTAGCGCACCTATAGCTCAATTGGATAGAGCATCGGTCTACGGAACCGAAGGTTTCTGGTTCGAACCCAGATAGGTGTATTCTTACTGCGTAACGAGTTACGTCAATTCTTGCTGCCCCCCAAGTCCAAAAATGGACCTAGGTACATTTCCTACCCATCGGGGGGGCTTCTTCGACGCTTGCGAGCGTCTTCAATGTAACCCATGTGGCTGGCAGAATGTACAGTCCAGCGGCTTGGAGGTGGATGTTTGGCCGGGAGCCGAGTAAACACCTCGCTCCGGCGTGTCAAACGCGTGTCAAACCGGAGCGAGTTCGCAGTAACCATTCACCGGCAAAACCGAGCGTGATTTTCACAGGTTGGAATGAAGCTGGATTCACGACTTCGGTATCCACTGTGGAAAGCGTCGTACTCCTGCAGGATCGGACTAGCAGTTTCCTAGCGTCTGGCGCTTTCCTTAGTGGCCGTGTTGATTCAGATGGTGTACACGATGTTGATTGCTGGGGGCTTGCGGGTAATGGGGCCGACCGGTGCCGTGATGCCAACTGTAGTCATCACATTGGCGGTTGTTTGGCTATGGTTCTCGCTGCTATCAAAAGGCAAGGGATGGCTCGTTTCGTAAGCCAGAGCGATTACCCACTGTGGAAAGCGTCGTACTCCTGCTGGATCGATATAGCCAGCAACCAGCGTCTGCCACTTACACTTCCACAGATTGGACTGAGGCTGGATTCGCGTCTAGATCTAGCTTCATGTCCCCAGTTGGCTGCTGCAGGTTTTTTGCAGCACATAAATGCGGAAACTGAAGTCCGACGGCTACAGACTTCGCAGATTCAGCTTCTTTCCGCCAAGTTTCGCGAGAGCAATTTTCCTTTCGGCTGTCATAATCGAGTCCCATTCTCTGTCCCGCTTTGCTTCGATCTTCGATAGTGATGCAGTTTCTCGCTTCTTAGCATTCGCTCTGCTCTCCTGGAAATATGTTCTCTGTGCAACGCGAAGTTGCCTTAACTCGTCGTCGTTGAGACCAATAGTTTTTGCAACGTTCGCATCCAATACTGCATGCTTACCCATTTGTTGTACATGGATTTGATGCAAGCGATCGATTTGTTCGAGACTAAGTACTTCACTTAAAGTTCTCTGAATCAGTTCATCGCTAGATATTTTCGAGTGTTCAACGCGGTTTCTGCCAACTATGCCCTTCTCTTCCAACATGCCTTTTATTTTCTTGATGCTTTCGTCGTTCATCGCGATATCGACTTGAACTTCTTTGATTAATACCAAGGGAAGGGGAATTCCTTGACGCCACGGGGGCGATGGCAATCGATCGTCTCCATCAAGTTGGCCATTGGCGGTGTCACTTGAAAGCATAATTGCCAAACACACAGAGAGTACCAGCCAAGCACTTTTCTGGTCCATTGTTCAATTCCCTATTTTGCGATGTCATTTCTTGAATTATCCTTACATGTTAACCTCTTTCCCCAAGTTTCGCAGCAAATGACAGTTTCGCTCCAAAACGCAAGTGGTGTCACATCAACTCTGGAGATCAGCCGGGTGAAACAAGCTCAAGGCGCGCAACTTCCAAATCCATAATGTTGGCCTCCCTGCCGAATCTATCAGTCTCAATCATGGTTTATAAGCTAGATTGACAATTCAACGACTTCTCTTCAAAATCTAGGTGTACCAATTCCATCTCGGAATGAAAATCAAGCTGGCGATTCGTTCCTTGCACTACATGGGCTGAGTCTGCCGTGGGAGGAGCGGTTTCAGTACGATGATTAAGATTTGCGTTCGCACCCTGATATTTTCGTTTGTCGCATTTGTCTTGAGCGACACGACGCTTGTACAAGCTGAAGTGTATGGACCGCCAGGCGATTTCGGTTGGCGAAAAAGTGTGCCACTCCAATTCATGCAACTTGCAGCGGTCGCTTCTGATCTTGGGCTCGATGACGAAGCGGCAGGCAAGTTAAAAGACCTACAACGTCAGGTTCAAGCGGAATTTGAAGAAGCACTCGGTAAGGCTAGATCCAGTGATGATCCTAGAGCGAGAATCTTTTTACCAAAAGAGCTAGTGGGTAAAAATCCGGAGATTCTGCATACGATTCGGAAGAAGTACGCCGAACAAATCAACAGCTTGCTCACGCCCGAGCAACAAATGCGTCTGCACCAAATTCATTTGCAATATGGGACCCTTTCTTCGAACGCTCGCCTTTTTGGTCTTGGTCGCACCTCATTGAATGACGACGCCGACGTCCTCAGCGACTCCGCGGTCGCCCAAGAACTTGAACTGACTGATGCTCAGCGACAAGAAATTAGATCAATTCATATGGCAATCACTAGAGCTGAAGGCGCAAAAGTAAAAATGGGGAAGAATTACGATGGACCTAACTACCTCAATCTAAAGGACGAACGTTCGGCAAAAATTTTGAAAGTACTGACCGCCGATCAACGAGAGGCGTTTCAAAACTTGAAGGGAAAGCCCTTGATGATCGATCAGGGTAGTTTCCTTGCATTGCAGTAAACAGTACGTTAAGTCAGCCGCATACCTGTGGAAATCGGAAAGGGTAACTGTTTCGCCTCTGGCTACTTGACAGACGGAGTCAGAGCAACACGGAAGCCGTAGTAGTTTAAGCGAGCCCTCGGAGCGAACCTACCCCGAACCGCCGACCGGCAGAGGTCAGCATCGTAGTTCCAACCGCCGCCCCGGCCCACCGGATTCGAGCCCCCATTAGGACCTTGTTGTGGATCGGTCGAAGCATCTGGTGGATAGGCAGCATACCAATCCTGACACCACTCCCAAACATTACCGTGCATGTCATACAAGCCCCATGCGTTCGCCTTCTTCTCGCCCACAGGATGTGTCTGGCCGTCAAGGTTTCCTTTAAACCACCCATACGACCCAAGCGAGTCCAGCGAGTCACCAAATGAATATGCTTTGCTGCTACCAGCCCGGCACGCGTACTCCCATTCAGCTTCTGTTGGTAATCGATACTCCCGACCAGCCGCTTTCTCGTTCGGCATTTCGGATAGCTTTTTACAAAATGAAACCGCTTCTTCCCAACTAACCATTTCTACAGGGTTCTTCGTTCCCTTGAAGCCGCTCGGGTTTGCTCCTGTCACCTTTTCATACTCACCTTGGGTCACCTCGTATACACCAAGATAATAGGACTCGCTTATCGTCACTTCATGCTGCTTCTCGTCGCCCTTCCTTCCGACCTCCTCAACAGGCGATCCCATCATAAACGTACCAGGAGGAATCAGTACCAGCTTCATCCCAATGCTATTGGTAATCGCCTTTGGTTGTTGGGCGTAGACAGGCGCCATCCATCCAGATGCAAGTAAGATGCAAAGCAGCAAAAAACGCATTTCAAATCTCTCGATGGTAGGGCGAAATTGGTCTAGCGTTGACCGACGTAGAACTCCTGTTGTAACGAGTCGAAAGGTATATGGCAAATATTGGATATGGTTGATTATTCCTTCGGCTCACGATTCCACTCATGCGTCACGGATTTCCGCCAGGCTCGCCAGCCTGGTGGGATATCAGCTAACGCAAGGACTGTTGGATCAAGCTTAACAATCTCCTCAAGCGTAACGACAGACGCGTCCTCCTCTCGTGCATCGTCGAGGTTCAGAAATTGCCAACCGTGGTCATCTTCGTCGTGGACTACGTGCAGAATCGGAGCGATACCAAAAACGATTTGCCGAAGTGAAATGACAGCACAGTTTCGTGGTTGGTCAACCATTCTTGGCCATGGCACTTTTAGCAGCGTTGTGCCATTTTTGCAGGTACGGAGTTTTCGGTGCATTAGGGTCTTTAGACATTTGCTCTAGAAACCAAACAGTCATGCCATCCCAAACTTTGAAATCACCGCGATCGTGCATCTTCCACTGTAATTGCTCTAACGTCCAATTCGATTTGATGCTGTTCGTTAACATGGAGCAACAAACCCAATTCTCCTTCGTATCAGCGCCACCACGTGCAACAGGATCCACATGATCGATAGTTGGAAAGAGCTCCCAATATGCGATGTGACCCTCGGACATCTTTCCGTTTTTGTGATATGGAAACTCACCTTCCAGATAATGGGACAAGAGGCGGAGGACTGGTGGATAGACAAGTCGAGTACCACGGTAGCGATCAATGAATCCGTCACGAATAAAAATTTCAGTCATCAGCAAAGGCGTGTAATTTCTGGAAGTCTTCTGAATTGAAACAAACGGGTACTCAGACGCCAAGACTTGCTTTGCGATTGCAATTTCTTTTGCTGCAATTTGTTCGCAGACGCGTTGGATGGTTTTAGTGCGGTCTGTTAGTATTACTTTTTAACCTGCGACTTTGCAACAATGCACTACCGATCAACCGGTCGATTCTTTCGGCCATTTGCAACACATCTAAATAAGATGGATCTGACGATCAAGTAGATCACTGCAAAACACTATCGACTCTACTGGTTTTCCCCGGCAAGTCAATCATTGATCCTACCGCCGATTACTGCTTGCAGAGCCCGTTGTCCGACCCGAGCTATCACGGAATGTGGTTCGACCTCTGGTTCACCGAGTTGCTTGGGGTTGTAAGTAGGCATAGGCGATCACTCTTCCACTCATGTTGAAACGCATCCTTGAGACTCGTTAAAGACCAGCGTCCACGAATTGCTAGCTTGTGACTAATGTAGTGGGGGTATTGAACGCGACCTATTTGACACCTTTGGTCACATGAAAATGGACATTTGCGGAAACATCAACATTCAGCTGGAACAATCAGAATATCTTTTTCTCAATCCTGCTCGACACACTCTTCCTGGCCATCGATTTGAAGCTCAACGTCGTCGCAGATCTGCTTCCAACCAGCCAAGGCCTACTACGAGCTGCAGTTGTTATGTGGAAAGACTCCGCAAATGGCCAATGATCCCTGATACAAGGCTTTGCGATTTGACTTGTGTACCAAATGGGACAACAGATCGCAGTTCATGAATATTTCCTTTGACAAACCGCCGATAACGCTGGAGAATCCGATTATCAAAACCCCAAACCGGGATAAAAACAAGTTACGCCTTGGAGTACCATTCTCTGATTGACCCAAATCCATACGCCGCACCAACAACAAGTGTTGAACGGACTCTCGATATCGTCGAGCAAGCAAAACTGCGACTCGCTCGTCCGGCGACTGCGCTCGTCGTCATGGCCTCCATACAATCAGTGTTCCCCGCGATTCTTCTGGTCTCTGGGACGTTTGACTTCTTTTCCGGACAACTGTCTGGAACGAAATCGATACCACTATTCATAGCCGCGGCTCAGTTTACTGCGCTGCTCTTAATCGCAATTGGAGCGGCCAAGATGGGTTTCTTGGAATCGTCGTCAATGGGGCGAATGGCTGCTATACTTTCATGCATCCCGTTTGTGACTCCGTTCGTTTTCATCGGTATTCCATTCGGTATTTGGTCGCTTCGACTACTTTCCGACCCGGAGATCAATCGGGCCTTTCAAACGACTGCGGAGCGACGTAAATCGGCGTAAATCGGGTAAGGATGCCCGTTGCCGGGCCCTCCTACACCACTGTACGTACATGCAGGGCCGCACCTTCAACACACTCCGGTTTGACACGCGTTTGACACGCCGGAGCTTCGGTGTTTCCTAGGCGACCGCCCAAACATTCACCGTCAAGCATTCACCGCCAAGCAGCGAGTCGGTCCATTCAACCAGCCGGATGGGGTAAACTTAGGACTTGTCTACCGGCACCGTGCCGGAGAATTACTAGTTCGGTATTCCCACGTAAAATCCTAAGAAATGAAACTGATACGTTCCGTTAGTCTTGGTTACCCCTATCCGAGCTCCGTCTCGATTGACCTTGGACTTTTGCTGATTCGTCTTGCGACGGGAATCTTTCTCTGCACGGTGTTCGAGAAGTTTTTGCCACGTGACGGACGATGGGGACCGCAAGACTGGTTCATAGCTGATGTTGCCAAGATGGGCTTTCCTTTCCCGATTTTCTTCGCGTGGTGTGCCGTGCTCTCAGAATTCTTCGGCGGGATTCTACTCGCACTGGGTTTGTTTGCTCGCCCAGCTACGTTCTTCAATGCAATTACTACCTTCGTTGCGGCCTTCATTTTCCACAAGGGAGATGTGTCGGGTAGTGCTCTGCTCGGCACCGTGTTTTTTGCCTCGACGTTGGGACTTACTTTGACCGGCCCTGGACGCATAAGCATCGACTACTTGATGTTCCGCTTTTGGACTACCGCGTCGACAACTGCCGAACCAAGATCGGCATAGAGGCCGGATTTCCACGGACCCAACTAACGCATGGAATTGGATATGATTCACGTTGCTAACACGCTTGCCCTGAACTCAGCACAGTTTCTTGCTTGCTTGATAAAAACCCGATTTCGACAGGAAAGCGCCAAACTGGTCCAAAAGTCTCTCGGATCTCTGTTTTCCGACCCTGGGTTATGAGCTTTTCAGGCTAGAGACTCGCTTATTAGATAGAATTTATCCGCTAGTGGCTGGAATCCACTCCGTAGACGAAAAAAGCTCATAACCTGGAGGTAGGATGTTCAAATCCGTCTCGTGCGGTTTGACGAGTGGTAGCGAACGAATTCCGATGGGTTTTGGAGAAGTGAGATTAAGGAGTGCATTCGCGGCGTTAGTTGGCGAAATGCTTGGTGAATCAACGATTGTGGAAGGAGCAAGCTCATTACCTGGATGGGACAAAGCTGTGGATACGGTCTAATTTTTGCGGCTATGCCTCTACGTTTCGGCTAGCTCAATCGCATCGCAAGCAACCTCCAACCGCCCGGCATGGAGATGCACGATCATAGGCGGTGTATTGGAGCAAGAATGTGACAATTTGTTTGCATTGGCGATTTCACGGAGGGATTAAACGAAATTTAATCCATAGCTTCAATTGCGGGCTTTCCGCGTACCTAGTCCTAGTCATCAATGTGAGTTTGGATTTGGGTGCTGTAGGAAAAGACGCTTAATACACCCAACCCGTACAGGATGGCTGTCAGACCGACCAGCAAATCATAGGGTTTTGGCGTCGAGAGCGAAAATCGCAGCAGGACCGTCGAAATGACAAAGCCCGCATTGCGAACGACGTAGTCATATCGCTCAAAAAACGGAATCGACACGATCAACAAGAAGATATCCGTAAAGATCATGAACTCAAAAAACATGGGAAAGAAAAAATAGTCAAGATTCTTTTCGCTATGACCTGAGCCGATCGTCGGCAAAAACACACCCACGAGCCACTGTACGACATTGTAAACCGCTAGTGACAGCAGCGTCCCGTAGAGTACTAAGGCAACGGACTTCTTGATCGCAACGAACTGGGCTAAATGTTCATGTTCCGGTGAATGCTGGACGGTGCGACGTACTCGTCGAAAAATGGCAATAAGTGCGAACATAGCCAATGCCGCAAGCATATCCAAAACCACGACCAAAGCGGCATCGGTTTGCTCAAGCCATGTTGCGGGGTCGCGGAACTCGCCGATGTCCTTGAACACGCGACGGATCACAATCAAGGAAAGAATCTCGTATTGCATGGCTATCGAACTGGTGTGTGAACGCGGCAGCGCAAAAACCAAAAGCAAAACTTCAAAGAACAAGATGAAGCTAAATGGAGTGTAGACCGCGTGAAGATAGTTTCGATCCAAATCAGATAGCACACCCGTCCGAAGACTTGGCACGGCACTCACCAAAGCGATCAGCGTCAAATGAATCAAAAAGCCCGAAACCGCTAACCAGAGAGTCCACGTTTCGATACGTCGCTTTTGATGCTCTGAACTACAAGCGTCATAAATTGCTGTGAAACGACGGAGTATCGGGTGGATGAGCGTAGGTTTCATTGCGTTGAATTGCTCCAGACACGTTTGCAAACAAAGTACTATCCGCATCTGGCAACTGTTGTCATTACTTTGGTCGTAATCAATAGCCAATTCGTTCCGGTTATGGAGCGTCAGTCCGCCACCCACGACGTGAGCAGCCATTGAGGATTACTGCGCCAGTACCGCGAGACTCAAATCGAAGTAACTTAGGCCCTCCCCGTGCGAAAACGTCATCGGGAGCATGGCGAGTTGTAGATAGTGCGTGAAACGTGGCTATCAGCTTGTAAAGCAGAGATTCGTTTGTTCCGCTGTTTTTCCCACGATTGCAACTCGGGTGTTAATCAAATCGACAATTGAGGACAGTCCACGAACTTGTCGACCTCGTTCCCATCACTGTTAGCAAAACGAAAGCAAGCGGCTTACGTCCCCGAGCTGGGGCTTTCCACTGCAAGACACAAACGGCTAAAGCAAAAAAGCTGTGCCGGCCAATGTGAGAAAATGTGCAGCGATAGAGAGCACCTTTGACTTCGAATTTTCAACTTTCAAGGAGCTTATCTTGCCGCTTTGCAAGATTCACTTCCAATTCTTGGGCTGCTTCGTCCGGCGTCAACTTTACCACCTTGTCATCACGACAGATAACGATTTTGGTGTTTGACAATCGAGCTCGTTCGATGACGTTTCGACAAGCGTCTTCGAATGCGAGTTCAGCTTTTGCACCGAGGGAAGTGGGATCGTTGTGTCTAATCATGGGAAGCGTCCGTTCTTTGGCGTACTATGAGTTCCCACCGAGTATAGTCGAGAACGAGTGTATTTTCACCGTCAATTTCCGTGACCAAGATCGGTGGGAAGGCTGTTCCATCGAAAACATAGGCGTTGGAGACAATAGGCGCATACAACTCGAAAAGATTCGTCAGTCCGCGGGTATATCTGCGACGCACAACAGCTTCGGGGATGTCATGGCCGCCCTGTTGCACTCGACTGGCGACTCGCTCGATCGCCATCTCGGCCGAGCGAAGCCAGATAAAGTAGAGGACAACGCGATATCCCAGGCTACGCCATTCAACTATCGAAGTACGGTAGCTCCTCGCTGCCAGGGTGGTCTCAAACGAGAATGTAGCGCGAGCCGCAACCAATTCCCTGATCCGGCCTAGCAACAGCTCTGAAGCCCGAACGGCCTGCGTTTCGGGAGCAAATGGAGCCAATCCAGCGGCGATCAGATCTGCGTTGAGAAACTCGCGGCAATTGGCGAACGTTGGCAAGAAAGAATTTGCAAAAGTTGTTTTGCCAGCGCCGTTAGGCCCAGCAAGGATATAAATCGTCGGTTGCGAAGGTTCATCCATGAGTTGGATCGGAGCAGTATTGAGCAAGTATTTTTCAACCAAGACCGTATTGTACCAAAACCAGTGATTGGATGAGATTGAACTGTATCGGCCCGACCAACAAAGCACGCGATCGAATCACACAGGAAGAAACCCTTTTCCAACTTCAGGCCGACAAAATAAGGGCGTCAGAACTATTCTTAGATTTTTCGACAAGCGAGTTCGTCCGACTGCTTAGTTTGCGTGTAACCCTATAGATAGAGGCGCATCTTTTTTCGGTTGCGGATTATCACCCGGATGAAGCATGGGTTCTCGAGCAAGCAGAAGCATTCAAGCAGCACGTCAAGAAAGAGAAGATTCCTCTGAAATTGCTGATGCATGATCGCGATACGAAGTTCACCAAATCCTTCGACGAGACGTTTGCAGGCAAAAAATCCGAGGTGAAGATATCGGCGTTCCGTTCACCCAATACCTGCGCTTTCGTAGAACGATTCATTCAAACGATAAAGCAAGAATGCCTAGATCACTTCGTAGTCTTCGGTCGCAATCATTTCGACCATATCTGTGAACAGTTCTCGGAACACTATCACATCGAACGCCCGCATCAATCCCACGACAATGTAGTCATCTCGGACTTCAAGAAGAAGCAAAAGAAACCATCCATAGATAGCCCGACAATAAGGCTCACCGAGATTAGATGCCATGAATCGCACAAGGGCTGGCGACAGCAGTATCGCATGATCGATAGCAAACCAATGCCATTCGACAGCGGCCCCAAAGCAGCTTGGAAAATCTGCCTCCAAAGATCATGCACTCAACTATTCAAAGGCCACCTCTGGAAATGCGCTTTACCATACCAATCTGGAAATGCGCTTTACCATACCAATCTATCTCCACTTGTTCTGTTGAGGAATCGCGGTCGACTACGTTGCCGACCGCTCTATCTACAATAGAATTCGACAGAATGGCTTTGCTATCTTTAGTGATTGCGGTCTAGCTCTCAACCTTGTGACCGCGTTCGGATGCTAGCACTCTCAGCCGCTCAAGCTCGGCGGGATCGGCCCACATCACCCACACACGGCTATGCGGACGCTGAATCACCTTCACCAGGTCGTTCACCGCCCATTGCTGTAGTCGTTCAAGACGCATCTTCAATTCTTTGGCTAGATCTTCAGCTCGCCATTCATGTTCTCGTAGCTCCGGTGCATAGAGTTGTTCTTGGCATTTCGGATGTTTTAGAACCATCGAGCGGATCATCGTAGATGTAATTGGTGCGCGACGTTGAGGTGACAACATGCCCTCTTCGTTAAGCGTTGCCGCAATCTGACGAGGAAGCATACCCTCAAGAAGCATTTTCAAGATTCTATCCATGAGCTCGTCGTAGCGATCCCATTGTTTGATAGTCCCGATCGTTCGAACAATCTGGTGACAACTTTCGAATCCACCTTGCCACAGTAGTTTTACGTCAACGTACTCGCTCTGGCCTTGCACTCGCATTTCAACGCATTCGAGTAGCAGGCGACAAAGTTCCTTCTTGTCTTTGTTCGTCGCGCGCGTATTCCACAGTTGGACAATACTGGATGCAGACGCCGTTAGTTGTTGGCGCTCCTCCGCATCAATCACGGTTGATTGACGTGAACGAAGTTCAGCGAGCGAGTCCTTGGCCGTCTTCATTTCACTCAACGCAGACTCCCATTCCTTTTCCAATTTTGCTGCAACCAATCGATTGGCCGGATCGACATGCTGATACCGACGTTGCGAAAGGTCAACAGCGTATTGTGCCTTTGAAACTTTGTCGACGTATAGTTGCTCAAGCTCTTGACGACGTTGTCGTTCATCTTCGATCACACGAAGGCTCAGCTCGACTCCTGCAGGTGAGAGCACTTCGAGAACCTTGCCTGTTACCAGGTCATCTAAAATACAAGTGCGAATCGATGCGCAACAGCTTGGAGAACCAAGTTTCCGAGTGTGTGAGTTGCAGGAGTAGTATGCGTTCGCATTCTGAGGGTAGACCAAGCTCATATGACCTCCACACTTGCCACACTTAACCAGCCCTCCCAGTAGGGCCGCGCCATTGCGAGCTGGACCGCTGAAACCAGCTTTCTGGTAGTTCTGTTTCAATCGTTCTTGGTTCCGAAGGTACTGCTCCCAAGTAATGTACGCTGGATGTCGATCCTTAATCAGAACTTTCCACTGTTCTGGTGGCAATAGCTTGTTATCGCCAGTATTTGCAGTGTTTTTCCCGTATTTCTTTCGGCGTCCGTATGCATAGGCTCCTGCGTACAAAGGGTGCTTGATGATCTCTTGCAGCGTGTTGACATTGGGATGCCTCCAGTCGATCGTATGAAGCTTATTCTTGCGTGCGCGGAAGGGGAGTTTGATATCATGCTCAAACATGTAATGCCAAACAGAATAGACCGTTCCCATGCGTTCGAAGAGCGAAAAGAACTGAGCCATCACTCGCTTGGCTGAATCATCGGGATCAAATTGTGGCAGACCGTGCTCGTCGAGAACATAGCCCACAGGCACATCGAGAAACATCTCACCCCTTTGCGCTTTGTTCAATTTGCCTCGTTCCATTCGGACCTTCATCGTATGCAACTCCAATTCGCTGATGATCCCCTTGAGTCCCAAGACCAATCGATCGTTGGGATCCTGCGGATCGAAGACTCCATCCTCGTCAGCAATGAGTGTATCGAAAATAGCACAGACTTCGAATAGGTCGCTCCAGTCCTTGGAGTTTCTGGCTAACCGGCTCATTTCGAGACCGGCTACTATGCCAATTTCGCCATCGGTAATGAGCTTCAATAATCGACGGAAGCCAGTTCGAGTTGCATTGCCACTTCCACTTACTCCTAGGTCGTCGTCAACTACCAGAACATCGTTGGCCATCCAACCGAGATTCACAACTCGATCCTTCATGGCATATTGTCGAGCAGTTGATTCTTGATGGTCCCGAATCTGAGTCATTGTAGACTGGCGAACGTAAACGCTGCCACGTCGCTTGAGATGAGACTCTCTGACTTTCGGATGCGTCGCTATACGAGTTATCGAATGAGAACCTAGACTTGACTCGGAAGCCAGATCACGTTCATCTACTTGCAAAGCGTTACTCATGATCGGCCTCCACGCTTTTGCTTGGAGGGTTGGCTGAAACGCGCGACAAAGCGTTTAGCAGGCGCAACTTTGCGTCTGGGTTTAGAACTTGCTCCCAAACTTGAGAGAGAGGAATCGTCACCAGTTGATTCGATGAAGCCAGCGGGCTGGTCGCGTCGGTCGGGTTTAGATTCGATGGGCGCGGGGGGGAGCCCCGTTAGATTCTGCGTTCCGTCGCATGATGCTGCTTCCTTAACTGATTGATCGTCGAAGTGCGTTAGCCAACGCGTTAAGGCACGAAGTGTGTCAAGACCAATTATGCCGATTTTAACCTGCGAATCAACTGCAACTATCTTCGCATCGTTGTGGGCATCTGTGGAAATGCCCAGCTCTCGCGTATTTCGCCACTATGGAGCGAAAACTTCGACTGGAAGCGATCCCAGCGTGGCAGCTCTTTCGTGACTACAAGGCTTGTCCGCCAACCGCATCCGACCACGAGGTCCGAGAGTTCTTTTCGACAAGGGAGATTCCCCAGTGTGGTCTTTGTCCAGCACGCAAGATCCCGTTTCATCACCAGGATCCGACCAACAAGGAGCAATAAAGATGAAGCGAGTGATTGCAGTACTCGACTTGCCACCCCGCCGAAGCTTGCCTAACGTCCGTGCAAGCTTTCATGCTGCCGCGACACGATGGAACGCCGAGGTCGTATGGATCACCAAGCCTCTACACCCATGCCATCCGTTCTGGCAGAAGATG
>JAPLNL010000054.1 GCA_026692905.1 Planctomycetota bacterium | reverse complement strand
CTAGTTGTTCAAACGAGTCCGCATCGCCAATGTCAGTCCATTGCTTGAGCAATTCATAAGCTGCGCTGAGGTTCTGTTTTTGTGAGTCTTCGGCCATGCTGGTTCTCTCTTGGCAGTAAAAAGAAAACCAAAACAGCGGCTCAAATATCGTGCCAAAGGGCCTGGGGTCCCTGCGAAAAATGACTAGAATCTCAAAGAGAGTGCCATTTGGCTAGCGCCCGTCGGCTTGGGAAGCGGTGTGGCTTATATGCTTAGTATTTCCTTGATGACTCGCTGGTGCTCTACGCCAGTGAGCCGCTGTTCTAGGCCTTGAAAGGGGAATGCGAGGCGTTCATGATCGATGCCCATGCAATGCAAAAGGGTTGCATTGAGGTCGTTTACGTGAACGGGATTTTCGACGATGTTGTAGCTGAAATCGTCGGTTTGGCCGTATTCGACGCCCCCCTTGATTCCGCCTCCGGCCATCCACATCGTAAAGCACTTGGGATGGTGGTCGCGGCCATAGTTTTCTTTGGTGAGTTTGCCTTGGCAGTAGACCGTCCGGCCGAATTCACCACCCCAAACAACCAGAGTGGAATCGAGCAATCCTCGCTGTTTGAGGTCTGTTATGAGAGCCGCGCTGGCTTGATCGATATCGCGGCATTGCGCTGGAAGGTCGTTCGCAATGTTTCCGTGTTGATCCCAGCCACGGTGAAGAAGCTGAACGACTCGGACACCTCGCTCGACCATTCGGCGCGCCAGCAAGGTACTTGCAGCAAAGGTGCCAGGATTAGATGCGTCGGGGCCGTAAAGATCGAGAACGGACTTGGGTTCGTTACTCAGATCGACTAGGTCTGGCACGCTGCTCTGCATTCGAAACGCCATTTCGTATTGCGAGATTCGCGTCTCGATTTCGGGATCGTGCAATTCGGCGAGGCGTTGTTGGTTTAATTGACCAAGCGCATCAAGCATTGCGCGTCGATCGGACGAGGTCACGCCGTCTGGGTTGGGCAGGTAGAGGACTGGGTCACCACCGGTACGGAGTGCGACGCCGGCAAAGCGAGTCGGAAGAAATCCGCTTGACCACATACGTGTGAAAAGTGCTTGAGCCGCGGCGCTGCTGGTCCAGGTCGGCGTCAACACAACGAAGGCCGGGAGATTATCGCTTTCGCTACCCAAACCATAGGCGAGCCATGAGCCCAAGCTTGCTTTTCCTGGTACTTCGTTGCCTGTCATCACAAACGTACAAGCAGGGTCATGGTTGATCGCGTTGGTGTGAACTGATTTAACGATTGCCAATTCGTCTACGATTTTTGCGGTGTGGGGCAATAGTTCGCTGACCCAGCGTTGGCATTGGCCTTGTTGCGTGAACTTGAACTTGGACGGAGCGACTGGAAATCGAGCTTGGCCGCTCGTCATTGTGGTAATGCGTTGGCCGTTGCGAATGGAGTCGGGCAAATCCTTGTCGAATTGCTCCTGCATGTTGGGTTTGTAGTCCCACATGTCGATCTGCGAAGGTCCACCGTTCATGTGCAGATAAATGATCGATTTTGCCTTGGGGGCAAAGTGCGGAAGACCGGGCAACGGTGGATGAACTCTTCCGCCAGGCTGTTCAGCAAACCCTCGATTCATCGAGTAATCCAATGCCGACTGGCCCGCAAGCGTGGCCATCGCCAAACCTCCCATTCGCAGACCGTTGGTACCAAAAAACTGCCGTCGGGTTTGCAACAAGTGATGTTCGTAGAGAGCATTCATGGCGGAGAGGTGGGGTTGTGTGGCGACAGTTCGGAGCGGGCAGGCGGTATTTAGTTAGTATATCTCAAAGGTCAGTCGTTTGTGGGGGCAAATACTCATTCGATTCGGCATTGGAAATAGTGGCACGCACATTCCACTTGCCGTCCGCAAAGTAGTCCAAGTCACCCTACCTCTGGGGGGGGGCGGCCTTTAGGCCGGGGAGGGTGAAGTGTCGGTACAATCCTCGCTGGCACTTCACCCTCCCCTCGCCCTGCTCGACCCTCCCAGCGGGAGGGTGACTACTTTGCTAGTTCCTGCCACGCGACTTTCGGCTGAAAATGACAGGCGTTTCGATCGAGATGAACGACGAGCGGACTATTTGTGCTACGTCCAAAAAAGCTCCGCAAAAGGCGTTTGTTGGTCTCCGCCAATCCGGGCTCAATACCCTGGGGTGTATTCAAAACAACACACGCAACTGTCAAACCGAGAGATTGAGCAGCGGTTAGGGTCGTCAAAATCTGATTCACTACTCCGAGTCGATTCTGAGAAACCAAAATGACAGGAAGCTGCATTTTTATGGCTAGATCGGCGTTGGTCATACTCCAACTGATTGGAGACATGAGACCACCAGCCCCTTCGAGGATGAGGAGCTCGCACTTTTCACTCCAAGCCTTTGCCCCGGAGAGGATCAATTGATCCGATACCAGCTTTCCCTCTAGCTCTGCTGCCACCGGGGGAGCGAGTGGCGCTAAAAAGCTTTGCGGGCAGACGTCGAGTAGGGTTCCGCGTTTGCCGGTTGCTTGCCAGAGCTGATAGCCATCGCTTTGATCGAACGTTGACGCTCCACTTGCAACCGGCTTGTAGGCACCTACCGAGACTCCATCCCTAACCAACGATTCGATGATACGACAAGCAACATAGGTTTTGCCGACTTCCGTGTCGGTTCCAAGAATGGTTAGACCTATCAACGTCGCGGTTCCTGCCTTTTCTCGGTAGAGGCTTCAGTTTTCTTGGCCGGTCTTCTTTACCTTGAAAAGAACCAAGAATGCTGCGAGGGCAACAAAGAGGACAATACTTGGAACAATCCAGTATCCAAACCAATTCGTACCGTCTGCCGTTTTAAATCGCTCTGTAAGTTGGCCACTCGTAATTGTGCCAAGCCACGTTCCTAAGCCGTAAACGAGGAAACCAAGGAGTGACTGAGCACTTGCCTTTAAATCATCGGGAGCTGATTTGTCCGCGTGAATAAAACCAGCAGCGAAGAAGAAGTCGAAGCAGAATCCGTGAAGTGCGATTCCAGCGATTGCCATGTAGAACCAGGGGTTATCTGGAGTTGCATGGGCGAATAACAGGCATCGCAACGCCCAACAGAAAAGTCCGATGGCCATTACTGGCTTGAGGCCATATTGCTTTAGGAAATACGGTAGCAAAACTAGCAGCAGCAATTCCACACCTTGACCAATAGCAAGGGTTGATCCAACATTCTTTACGCCGACGCTCTTCAGCAAATCGCCGGCCGAATTGAAATAGATCCCCATCGCGATCGACGCGACCAATGTGATGACGAAAAAAACCGCAAACGAGAAATCCTTGAGCATGGAAAGCGCACGTAGGAAATCGAGAGCTCCAGCCCCTGAGCCTGTCGGAGGTGTCTTGGGTAGCGCCACCAAACAAAAGACGCCGAGGAACAGGGAAATAACGGCCGCTTGGAGTAGGGGGCCACCTGTGGCAATGGTGTTTGGGACAGGCTTGCCGTCAGCTCCTTGAACTGAACCCGAGAATATTTGGTCAATCAGTAATCCTGCGCAAATCCATCCAATCGTTCCGAATACCCGAAGACCAGGGAAATCGCGACCGCTGTCTGGAACATTTCGAAACGTCAACGAGTTGATTACCGATAGAGTTGGATTGAACACGAGCGAGTAACCGAAGGTAACCGCGAACAACAACCAGTATTGAGAGGGATCGGTTAAGCGACTCATCAAGAAAAGAAGTCCTGCACCGATGATATGGCATATCGCCATCAGTCGCTCGCTATTGATCACGCGATCCGCAAGGTAACCCGCAAACAGCATTGAGATCATAGCTCCCAAATAGACATTGGCGTTTAATGCTGTCGCTTGCGTTGGCGTAAAGCCTTTGTCGAGCAAAAAAGGATAGTAGACGATGATCCATGATCCCCAAATTGCGAATTGGAGAAACATCATCACTGATAAAATGATGCGTCTGTCCATCGCGAGGGGAGGGGCATTCGAACCAGTTTTTGCTTCAGTTTGCACAGCCATCAACAGACCTTTCAGATTCCAATATTCAGGAAGGAATTGCTTTTTCGTCTTTTGCCCAAGGAGCAGATGGTTGATATCCAAAGTAGGACATGCGCGCTGGGCTGCGAAAAGCAAGCATTTATGGATTCACAGCGTAGCCAGAACCTATGCCATCACGCAAGCGGGTGCGTCACGGAATTTTCAGGAAGATCGAAGGCTGAGAGCCCCTAGATCGCCCAGCTCCCCCGGGTTTCAATTGCGCAGTAGCGGCGAAATCAAGAGCCTTGTATGAAAGAGAATGTTATGAGTTCCTGAACCTTTTGATGTGCTCGCAATGAGCTGTACTGAGGTGATTCTGTGGAAGTATTCAATCTCTCGGCGAATAAGATATTTCTGGTTGTTGCCAGCATGTTTTGTCCGTTCTTCGTTACCCGCACTGCACTCGCTCAAAACGATCTGCGGATCAAGGATATTTGTCGACTCAAGGGGCAGGAAGAAAACACGCTCCAGGGGCTTGGTCTCGTCGTAGGCTTAAAGGGAACTGGCGACGGAGGGGATAGCAAGCCGGGAACTCGAGCGCTTTCTCAAGTCATTCAAAAAATGGGGGGCCAAGTCGCTAGCGATATTCAGGGGCGTATCTTAGAAAAGGAAATGGCCAACGCCAAAAACGTCGCACTGGTCTTTGTCGAAGTAACCGTTCCACCAAGTGGTGCCCAGCCGGGTGACAAGCTGAGTTGCAAAGTTAGTGCTATCAGCGCAAAGAGTCTCGAAGGAGGCAACTTGATGCTGACTCATCTACTTGGGCCTCGAGCCGATCGGCCAGTAGTTTATGGACTGGCAAGTGGTCCTATTGTGATTGATAGCCCTAAGGTCCCTACCTCGGGCAAAATTGTTGATGGATGCAAAATGGAGTTGGCTGTCGTCAACGAGTTTATGGCTGGTAACAAGATTTCGCTGATCGTCGATCCGGACCATCGTTCCATTGCAACTTCACAGAACATCGAAGACAGCATCAACGAGTACCAGAGCAGTGTTGACAGCACATCTTCGATCAAAAGCAATTCCAATAACTACGGTAAAGCCGAAAAAAGTAAGGCCGCTCGGGCGATTGATCAAACGACCATTGAGGTCACGATCCCAGGCCTCTACAAAGAGTATCCTGTTCAATTTGTATCCTTGGTGCTCGATCTGAAACTGCTCAATCTGCAAAACAAAAAGAGGGTGTATATCGACGAGCGTGAGGGAGTGTTGATCATAGGGGAGGAAGTTTCGATTGCTCCCGTGGCAATTTCTCACAAGAACTTGACGATCTCCGCACGTGGACCGGCTAAGCCAACAGGGAGCTTCGTTTCGATGAGCTCCAAAGACGGCGATGCGGAACGGCCTACACTGAAGAATCTGACCGACGCACTCAATGTATTGGCGGTTCCGACCGCAGATCAAATTTCGATCATCAAGGCACTAAAGAAGGACGGGCTTTTGTTCGGCGAGTTGATCGTGGAGTAAGTGGGATAGGCTTCCAGTCTGTCTCGCCGAAAAGGACAAAATGCTTATGACAGGCTGGAAGCCTATCCCACTTTTTTTAACGAATCGGCAACCATCATGGAACTACCAAATCTTCACAGCGCGACATCTTCGTTCGGTCCAAGCGATCTTGCGCGTTCGAAAGCCGAGCAGACGTTTGGAAAACTCGATGTAAGCTCCGAGTTCAAGCTCGATCTTGGGGCGGATAAAGAGAAAGTGACGAACTTAACCGACTCGCCATCGAAGCCGGAAGGGGAGGATTTGCGCAAGGCGTTTCAAGATTTTGTTGGGCAGACGTTATTTTCGCAAATGATTTCATCGATGCGAAGCACTCAAGATGGAGCGGCCTACTTCAACGGCGGTCGAGCCGAAAAGATTTTCCAGGGGCAATTGGACCAAATCCTTTCCGAAGAACTTTCCGAAGCCAGCGCTTCGAAAATTTCAGACCCGATGTTCAAGCTATTTCAATTGAGAAGACAGTAGGATGGGACCATTGTCCCGTCCGTGGATACTCTTTTCCGGGAGTATCCATACGATGGTTTGCTCGGGACAATGGTCCCACGCTACTAACTGCTCTCAAACTACTGTTGGGATACTGTGTCTTCAAATCTCCATCCTGCGTTTTCCCATTCCGGATTGATCCATCGATGCCACTCCTTGGGCGGCAATTGGGCTTTGATTGGATTGGCTCCAATGTACTGAACAACGCGATAAAGATGCTCTTCGTCCCGAATGATCCGGTCATAGCTTTCTTGCGACCATAAAGGGCCACTCGAACCTTCGTGTTGATTAATGAATCGAGTCGTCGCACGTTTGATCGCGCCTATTTCGTCTTCTATTTCCACTTTATCGAAGGGTCGCATTACAAGATGGCAATGATTTGCCATGATCACGTGACAGCCTATTTCATGGCGTTCTCCATGAAAATGGAGTATTGCCCGCTGCAATTCATCAACGTATCCCTGATTGCGAAACCAACATTTTCCGTACCCTAGGTCAAGTACCCTCTCAGCCAAGTCATGAACGCGTTTGGCATATTCCTTCCAGCATTTCTCATCACGAGGCGGAGGATGTTTGTGTTCCCAATCCCGCCGAATGGATTCGATTTCTCGTTGTTTATTTGCTGGCATTGCATCTGCCAAGTTGAATGTGGCGAAGTAGGTTGCTCCATCTTGACGCCAATGCGGCAAGTGTCGCTCGTAACGTCTCACAGGCAAGTATTTGTTAAGGCCTTTGAAGTTTGGCGGGGCAGACAGGTTGAAGGTCATCAGGGTTCTCCTTGCGTAGGATGGGACCATTGTCCCGTCCGTTTGCTCTATTGCTTGGTTTGCTCGGGACATTGGCCTCGCTCGGGACAATGGTCCCAAGCTACTGAGTTTGTTTCATTCTTCACGCAAGAAATCGGGGGTGGAAGACAAACATTGTTTTTTCTTGGTTTTTCGTGTAGTCTTTAGGGTATTCCCACCCGGCGACGTTCGCCAAAAACCTAGATTTTTCCACTTATGACAGCCCTTCGCCAAAGGTGAAGGAAGGATTTCGCTGTGCAGTTCGAATCTTCATTTTTCCACTCCGTTTCCAGGCTCCTGTCTCGTTTCTTAGCGCTGACATGGACTGCTTTTGTGGTGGTTGTTTCGATGTCGATTGGAAACGCTCCCGCCCAAGAGTCACCCGAGTTGGAACAGTATTTTGAGGCGAAAGTTCGCCCTCTCTTGATCAAGCACTGCATCGAATGCCACGGTCCGAAAGAGCAGTCGGGAGGCTTACGCCTTGATTTGCAAGCCTCCGCGACGAAAGGCGGCAGCACCGGTCCAGCGTTCCTCGCGGGCGAAACGGAAAAGAGCCTGATCGTACGCGCTGTTCGATACAAGGAAAGCGATTTGGAAATGCCTCCGGACGGGAAGTTATCGGATGAGGAAATCGCTATTGTCGAGGAATGGGTTCGAACCGGTGCGTTCTGGCCTAAAGACAAAGATGCGACAACTGCCATGTTGCTCCCTCCAGCTCAACGAATCGCTGAAATTCGTGCTTCTCATTGGGCATACAAAGAATTAGGAGAGCACCAACCTCCAGTCGTCCATGACACCGCGTGGCCTCACCAAGCCATCGATCACTTCATTTTATCCAAGCAAGAAGCCAAAGGACTCAAACCGAATCCCAAAGCGGACCGGCGAACGCTAATGATGCGAGCTCACTTCATGGTTACGGGACTACCTCCAACTTACGATGAAATAGCAACGTTTGTCTCAGACGAGTCGCCTAATGCGTTCGAAAAACTGGTCGATCGTTTGCTTGAAAGTCAACATTACGGCGAGCGATGGGCGCGGCATTGGCTGGACGTCGCTCGATTTGCAGAGACGACTGGCTACCAAGCGGGAAATCGGGACACTCGCTATCCCTATGCCTATACCTATCGCGACTATGTGATTCGCGCATTGAATGATGATAAACCCTTCAATCAGTTCATCATCGAGCAATTGGCTGCCGATCAGCTTCAACTGACAGGTCCCGATATGCAGAATCTGGCGGCGCTGGGCTTCCTCACCGTGGGGCGCAAATTTATGGGGAATCCTAATGACATTATCGACGATCAAATCGATGTCGTTACTCGCGCTTTTCTCGGCACGAGTGTAGCATGTGCGCGCTGTCATGATCACAAATATGATCCGGTACCAACGGCAGACTATTATTCCCTTTATGGTGTTTTTGCAAGCTGCAAAGAACCTGAGGAACTACCACTCTTGGGAGATCCGGCAGCTTCGCCTGGCTATGAGGAGTTTCTAGCGGCCAAGGACGTCAAACAGAAAGAGATCGACACTTGGTTGGAGACAAAGAGAGTGGCGACCGAAGATGAGCTGCGTACTCGGCTGGCTGACTATTTAACGCAACTAACTAAACCGAATTCGCAATCCGGCGGAAAACGTGGCAACAGGAGTGGAGAGCGAGGTGTGTTGCGACCGCGGGCATTCGCTCGTTGGCAAGAATTCATTGCGGTTCCAACCACGAATGAAAACCCTGTATGGGGTGCGATTGTTCGGATCCATGCTTTGTCAGCTGATAATTTTAAGGAACAAATGACTCAGTTGCTCAAGGACGACAAATTCCTATCGCTTCATCCAACCATTGTGGCTTCGCTTCAGTCAGCCACTCTGGAATCCGCTGCCGATGCGATGCATATCGTCGGAAAAAAGATTGAGGAGATTTACGAACAATGGAAAGCGCTCAAGAAGAGCGAAAATACTGCGACCCGTTTACCAGACGATCACAACGAATCGATGCGACTGGCCCTCCTGGCTTCGGACAATCCTACTTCGCTGACGAGCGAGCAAATGATCGCTAACTTGGATCAAGCGGAACGCAACGAATACAATGTGCAGCTCGGCAAAATCAAAGGAGTCGAAGCGAGTCATCATGGCGCTCCTGCACGCGGAATGGTGCTCGTGGACAAGCCTGGGCTTTATGATCCCGTCATCTTCCGGCGAGGGCAGCCTGGGAATCGCGGCGATCCAGTTCCTCGCCGATTTCTCCAGTTGCTATCCCATGTCGATGGTGGCAAGCCCTTCGCGCAAGGGAGCGGGCGATTGGAATTGGCGCAAGCGATTGCAAGCCCTAACAATCCACTTACGCCGCGCGTCATTGTTAATCGTATCTGGCAGCATCACTTTGGGGTTGGATTGGTTTCGAGTGCAAGTGACTTCGGCGCACGCGGCGAAGCTCCCTCGCATCCAGAACTCTTGGACTACGTCGCGAGTGAGTTTGTAAAGGACGGTTGGTCCATCAAACGACTTCAAAAACGAATCATGATGTCCTCAACTTGGCAGCAAACTAGCAACGTTTATCCGCAAGGCCAATCGCTCGATCCAGAGAATCGACTTCTCTGGCATATGCCGCGTCGAAGGCTCGAGTTTGAGCCGATGAGAGATCGTTTGCTCTCAACGACCGATAAGCTTGATCGCACCATCGGCGGGCGCTCCGTGATGATTCATGAAGATGCCGTCCGACGGGGGCTTTATTCTTATGTGGATCGAGAAGACATTCCTGGGTTGCTTGCGAGTTTTGATTTGCCAAGTCCCGATGCCAGCCAAGCAACGCGAGCTCGGACCACGGTCCCTCAGCAAGCACTCTTTCTCATCAATTCCAAGTTTGTCATCGGACAAGCCGAGATTTTGTCGACGAAGTCAGCGTCGATCGATTCGCCTGCTGAAAGAGTTAAGTCACTTTATCGAGGCGTACTGGCGCGTGATCCCAGCGACCAAGAACTTGCGATGGCCGTCGGCTTTATCCAAGCCGACCGCAGCCTTGACCAAGCGGTCGATTCCAACGGCGAATCGCGGCCAGCTTGGCGATTTGGTTTTGGTCAATATGACGCAGTTACCAAAAGCGTGGATTTCACGCAGCTACCTCACTACACCGGATCGTCGTGGCAGGGTTCTGCCCAAATGCCGGATGTTACGCTGGCCTACACAAGTCTGAATGCCGTTGGCGGGCATCCAGGCAGCGATGCCGCGCACAGCACGATTCTGCGCTGGACCGCGCCGGGGGCGGGCGTGGTTTCGATCGAAGGGGTGATCAAACATTCGAGCGATCAAGGTGACGGAGTTCGCGCCAACGTCATTTCAAGTCGGCATGGGTTGCAGGGGACCTGGATCGCTCAGCATGGTGAAGCAAACACGTCCATTCAAGAGGTCGCCGTTTCAGCCGGGGATACGATCGATTTCGTAGTCGATTGCCGAGAATCTCATTCCCATGACGGTTACCAATGGAAACCAAAGATTCGCGTAAAAATCGCAACGGACAATGGACTTGAAAAGGACTTTGCATGGAATGCAACACGTGAATTCGCAAAAGCTTCCCAGAGCCAATTGCCTGCACCGAAGATCGATCCTTGGGTTGAATTGTCCCAGGTATTGTTGTTAAGTAACGAATTTACCTTTGTCGATTAACCAAAGAATTGAGCCATGGACATTCAACTCGCTTCTCAAATGTTGATTCGCCGGTTAGCGGCAACGCCGTCTAGTCGACGCGAGTTCTTGCGCCGAAGCGGAATCGGCTTTGGTTCGCTTGCCATGGCAAGTATGTTGGCGGATGAGTCCTTGAGGGCGGATGCAACCCTCTCGGACGGCAAGCAACACCTCAATCCGATGTCCCCAAAGAAACCGCAGTTTCCGGGCAAGGCAAAAGCCGTCATTCATTTGTTTATGAATGGTGGACCCTCGCACGTCGACACATTCGATCCAAAACCGGCTCTCGACAAACTCCATGGTCAGCCGGTTCCTAATAATTTGCGAACGGAACGAGAAACGGGTGCGGCGTATCGTTCTCCGTTTAAATTCCAAAAGTATGGACAAAGCGGTATCGAAGTCAGTGAGCTTTTTTCTCACGTCGGGGAGATGATCGACGATGTGTGTGTCGTTCGCTCGATGCACGCGAATGTACCGAACCATGAACCATCGCTAATGCTTATGAATTGTGGTGACGCCACGCTCGTGCGACCGTCAGTAGGCTCGTGGATTACCTATGGACTTGGCAGCGAGAATCAAAATCTGCCAGGCTTCATTGCAATGTGTCCTGGTGGCTATCCCATCAAAGGCTCCGAAAACTGGCAATCTGGTTTCTTGCCAGGTGCATTTCAAGGTACTTATGTCGACACCAAAAACCAGGAGATCGAAAAGCTCATCGCCAATATACGCAATGCCTCTGGCATTAATCGAAGCGAACAACGTCGCCAGTTAGATCTTCTTAAAACACTCAACATCCAGCATCAAGAGGCCCGTCAACAGGACACTGAACTGGAAGCGAGATTGCAGAGCTTTGAGTTAGCCTATCGCATGCAAATGGAGGCAAGCGAGGCATTCGATATCAGTCGTGAACCCAAGGCGACGCGCGAGATGTATGGTGATACCGTGCAAGCGAAACAAATACTTATTGCGAGGCGTCTGGTTGAGCGAGGAGTTCGGTATATTCAACTGTGGCATGGGCAAGGGCAACCTTGGGATAGCCACGACAAGATCGAAGAGAACCATCGCAAGTTAGCCGGCGAATGCTCGCAAGCAATCGGTGCATTGCTTCGCGATCTTAAGCAACGGGGACTCTTGGATAGTACGCTCGTGATTTGGGGCGGAGAATTTGGTCGAACACCAACTGTTGAGCTGCCGAAACCAGGTGCTAATGCAGGCACCAATAGCGGTCGGGACCACAATCACCACGGATTCACTATGTGGTTGGCTGGCGGAGGGGTCAAGGGAGGACATATTCATGGAGCGACCGACGAGTTAGGCTTCCAGGCAGTGGAGAATAAGGTACATGTGCATGATCTGCACGCGACCATTTTGCACTTGTTAGGATTCGATCACACCAAACTGACTTATCGTTATGCCGGTCGCGACTTCCGACTCACCGATGTTCACGGCAACGTCGTCCACGACATTATTGCATAGAGTCCCGAACAATTCACGAGTCGAGGCGTTGCTGCCGAAACTAGACCGGCAAATCGACACGTGTTTGAATGGCCAATTAGGCGTTGACCGTTGGCCCCAGTTTCCAAGAATGCTCGAAATTCGTCGGTTAACGTCAAGCGGCTCATTGTTAATTTCAATCAAGAACCTTTGCTGACGTGCTCATGAACGCTCAAAGGAGAGCGGCAGCACAACGGACCGGCTCGTAACAGCGCCTTTTGGTTGCGTGGAAACTCGGCTCAGCGTGGAAGACGATTGGAATTCCAGTTCATTCATTCTACAATAGGCATTCACGTTTCAATCTCAAGCTTTTCGAATTCCGGGATGACTGTTATGCCTCAACTTTATTGTTTATTGACCCTTTGTCTGGTGTTGTTTCAGACCCAAGACGCACCTAAAAAGGAGTGGTCGGACAAGTCAGGTGCTTACCAATTTGGAGCCACTTTGGTGGCCTTCGATCACAACACCGTTGTACTCAAATCAACGGATAAAGAGCGAATGAATGGGCATGAACTGATCTCCATTCCGCGAAAGGACCTTTCGGAAGTCGACCAAGAATATTTGAATTCTAAGGAAGCAGTCGACGCCAACACGCAATTGGACAAACGTCAAAGTTGGACGATGCGAGACGGTTCAACGGTCGTAGGGAGAATCGTCGACTTTGTCCGAAAGGACGTTACGGTTCAACGTCGCCGCGACCGAATTTACGTGAACGATCGCCTCTTCTCCAATCTACCCGAGGTTTACCAAAGAATTTTCCCAAAGGTTGTGGAGGAGTTCGAAAAGGTCAGTCTCTCAACCGAAAAGGACTTGGAGAGGTGGGTGCTTACGCTTCGCGGCAAACCGAAAACCTTTCACTGCGAAGGAGTGATTCTTGAATTTGAAAACGGTGACGAGTATGCAATCCCATTCTTCCTTTTTGCCGAACGCGATCTGAAGGCGATTCGTCCAAGTTGGGAGCAATGGTCCTCCGCCAAAGCAGATGAGGATCAAAAGCGAGAACACAGCTTGTACTTGCAATCGCAAGCAAGCAACTTCCAGCAGAATGTTCAAAACCAGCTTGCCGCGCAACAGCAATTGGCCGTTGCTCAACTGCAGATGCTTGCGGTGAACTCAGGAGCGGTCGATTTGTGGGAAGTATATATGTACCCTGGAGAAGGAGTGTATGGCTATCCCGTCAATGTTGTGGTGACGGCACGCGATAGCTCTCAAGCGTCTGCACAAGCAATCGCTCGCAATCCCAATTACGTCGTTGGGCCCGTTAAGAAACTGTCCGGGCGGCGATAAGCCGTTCTCCGCGCTGACGAGCAATCTGGGAACCTGAGCTAAGTCCAATCGACAGTTTCAAGCTGAAACAGTTCGGACTTAGCGAGGAAGAACGATATCTGGGCCGAGGCCCTTCGTGCCAACGAACTTGTCGAGAAGCGGTTTTAGCTTTTCTGCGTAGACCGCATAGCCGGCTAACGACAAGTGAATGTTGTCCTGTGAAAAAAGTTCACTTTTCAGCGTTCCGTCAGGATGGAGAAAGTCGGCGGTCAAATCAAGTACATGTACCTTTGCGTCATCATCCAATCTGAGCGAGTCCAGTGATGCATTGGTTTTCTTGATGTTGTCATAAAATGGATTGCCGGGAGCGTGTGCAGGCAAAATCTTGACGACGACGACATGAGCAACGTCGAACTTTTTCCTCAGATTTGCCAGGACCACCTCAATCCCTCTGGCAACTGCTTCGACGCCTGTCTCTGGCGCAAAAAACATATTGTTGTTCCCGATCATGAGCACTATGGTTCGTGGCTCGATTCCTTCGACGCCACCATGATCGATTCGCCATAAGACATTTTGAATCTTGTCGCCACCGATTCCGATGTTGATCGTTCGTAAACTGGCAAAATGTTTTTTCCATGCTTCGTTGAGCAGTCCCTGGTCGAGCGGGCTTCCCCATTGTTGGGTAATGCTGTCGCCAACGAGTAAGACGTCACATGGACCGCGATTGGCCTGAACGAAGTTCACTAGCTTGACGTGCGTATCTAGCCAGCTGGACCCTCCCCAAAAGCCTGCTGAAGGAATCCGTGGCCAAAGCTGGGGAAGATGCTGGTTCGCTTCGCGACCAGGACGACGTTCGAATTCAGCGAGAAGTACATAGCTCCGCTCCTCTTTGCTGAGCGGCCAGCCAGTAAGCTGTGGGTCCATCGCTCCGCGGTTGTAAGGACCGTATGGATACTCGAACACCTCTTGCGCCGAGGCAACAGCATTCAGGATCAACAAAGAGGCAAAAATGCGGAATAATGCGTACAAATAAGCACGAGAGGAAGAGCTCAAAAAGCAACGCGACATGTCGGTGTACGCTCAACTGTTCCAAATGATGATATTGCACCAATGAGGACAAATTGGGAAGAAAACAACTGAGTGTTTCGCACCCGACTTGTACGAGTGCGAAACCAGAACCGATAAAGTAGTTACTTGATTACTTGAACGGATCATCATCGGCGGCAGGCATCGCATCCGCTTTGTCGTCCGCTGGTTGCGTCACTGTTGCATTTGGATCGAATGCATCTGCTGGTTCGTTGCCCATTGCCTTTGGATTGCCCTTCGTCATTCCTTCGCTGAATGGATCGTTGGGGGCAAACGGGCTTGGAGCAGGTGCAGCGTCAACTCGCGGTGGTACGACGAGGCCGCCATTAACGGACTCACCGCCAGCACCACCGCGTTGCATCTCCTCGTATCGAGCTCGCTGCATTTCTAGCACACGTGCACGGGACGCCAATCGGGCCTTGGCTCGAGCCTTTTCAATCGCAACTCGTGTTGGGCCTTGGATGCGTTCTAGGGCTTTACCAATGTTAACCACTTTCTTGCCTTCGATTTCAAGCTGTGCGGCTCTTTCAAAGTCAGGATTGGTGGTATCAACACCGCCGTACGATTGGCAGAGGCCTCGGAAGAAAAAAGCTCGCGGGTCTAAGCTTCCTGCATCGATGACTTCGGTGAGCAATAGCTCGGCATTAGCCGAATCGCCGCGGAAATAGGAGTGAACAGCCTGGCCGTACATTTCGTCAAGCGGATCTTGGGCATGCACAAAATTGGCAAGCGACAGTGAGACAACAGTGAAAAGACTTGCAAAAGGTCGGGTTCGCATAAATTTAGCCCAATTGGTTAAGCGAAATTCGTCAAAACCACCACCCAGCGCACGAAAGGAATCGACGCGCGAGATAGCGATTTTTTGATGGTGAATCCCTTCAATGGTACTTCAACCGACGCCAAGTGCAAACAAATACCAAAAATCGTCGATTTCACGGATCGACGGATCCCCGGCGATTTTCGTGGTGGGGAAGTCGTCAAGACTTTTGGCTGCATCGCCTAATTGACCGAAACTCTTGACGCGTTTCGCTGCATAAAAATGCTTTGCGTTGCTGCCGGAATGGGGAGAGGTTGAAAACAGTCAAACCGATGCATGTTGTTGCGAAAATCACTTGTCGGCCATTCGCCAGAACAGCCTTCTTGCGTTTTGGGTCGTAATTTCGCTCAATTCCTTTGTGGAAATCCCGATCGTTTCTGCCAAACACCTAGCCGTATGAGCGACGAACGCAGGCTCGTTCGGCCTCCTGGAACGATTTGGTTCTGGAGTTAGATACGGGCAATCGGTCTCTACCAATAGCCGATCCAGCGGAATTGTCTTGGCCGTTTTTCGAAGCTCATCGGATTTCTTGTAGGTCAACATCCCGGCAAAACTGATGTACAAGCCATACGCCAAACACTGCTCGGCAGTTTCCGTGCTCCCTGCAAACGAGTGCATGACGCCGCGCAAGGGAGCTTTTAATGCCGCTTGCTTTTCTAAAGCGGCGAGCATTTCGCGTTCGCAATCCCGCATGTGAATGATGAGCGGCAATTCGGTTTGACGGCTTAGTTCCCAATGCTGTTCAAAGTTTGCCTGCTGGACTTCAAATGGACAATCGTCCCAATGCAGGTCCAAGCCCGTTTCGCCCAGTGCGCAAACTCGAGGGTGATTCGTGTGTTCAATGATCTGTGGCCAATGGTCCGGCGCGGCCTCATGCGCATGGTTCGGGTGAATCCCAGCCGAAGCCCAAACCATTGTGTTGGCCTCCGCAATCGCAATCGCTTGGCTTGCGGTTCCAGCATCGACCGCAACACAAATCATTTGAGTGACGCCAGCTTTACCAGCTCGCTCTAAAACGTCTTGAAGCTGGTTGGCCAACGATTTGTCGGCCAAGTGCGCATGCGTATCGATCAGCCCCATCAGATCCCAATCACGAAAAGAAAAAGCGTGTCAAATGGTAGAAGATCGGAGCGGAAAAACAGAGCGTATCGATTCGATCCAAAACGCCAGCATGGCCTCGTACCAACGTTCCATAGTCATGGACCCCCCGATCTCGCTTGATCGCACTCATCGTCATTCCCCCGGCAAAACCCAGGGCTGCCACCACGATGGCCATAAGTGCCGATTCCCAAGGCGTAAACGGTGTCACCCAATAAAGCGTTGCGCCAACGATCCCTGTGGACAAAGCTCCACCAACCATTCCTTCCCAGGTGCGAGAACTGCTGACATCTTTTGCGATGACTCGTTTGTTCGCAACGCGTCCCCAGCCCCATTGAAAGACATCTGAAATCTGCGTGATCAAGACGAAGAAGAAGAGCAAACCTGCGTTGCTACCTGGCCAAGCGGCACCGGCCGCTGTCTTAAGTGGCAAGTAAAGCAAGGCGGGGGCAAAGGAGAGGCAATACACACAGATCATCAAACCGGCTTGGATTTGTGCGGAACGTTCTAGAAACCGCTTATGATCGCCTGCCATCGCAATCCGGGCGGGAATAAACAACGAAGCGTAAACTGGGATCATGATGCTGTAGATTTCGTAAAAATCGATCGTGTTTCCATTTCGGAATCGAATCCCCCACGGAGACAAGCCAATCAAAACATATTGAAGCGGTGTAAACACGACAAGGCTCCAAAACAATGCGCGGTGGTCACCCCGTCTTGTCGGAGTCATCGTGATAAACTCGCGGAACGCCCAAAAGGAGACGAGCCCAAAAAGCACGATTGTTCCGACCTCTTTTAAGAACAACCCCGCGATCAAAATGGCGAACATCAACCACCAGGACCAAAGCCGAAGCACGAATCGTTCAACCAAAGCGGGATTGATGGAGGGGCTTGAACGCCGAGTTAGGTAGTTTGCAACCCAAGAGGCGATTGCGAGCACCGAGAGCACGACGCTGGCCAGGATTAGAGTGTTTAGATCTAACCAAGTGCGCGAAGATACGGACTGAACGACTTTCGTCGCAGAATCGGCGATATCTTTCGCGGTCTCAGAAACCACAGGCGGTTCGGCCTGGGCGAAAAGTAGATTAAGGAATAGCATCACACCTAGTGGGACTGTGTTTTGGACTTCGACGCTATATTATCACGATTTCACACCTTGCCGAGATCGAATGTTGCACGTTTTTCGACGACTTCGATCTGAACTTGGATTTTAAAGACTGGATTGAGCATGTTGATTCGGCTTGGCACACGCCAAAGTGCCCTTGCTTTATGGCAGGCGGAGTACGTTTCCCATTCGCTGCGAACGCTTGGCCACGAGGTTCAGCTGGTGAAAATCACCACCTCAGGAGACGTTTCCACAACGCCGCTTGGCGAATCTGGCGGTCAGGGCGTTTTTACCAAGGAAATTCAGCGAGCTTTGCTGGATGATCGCTGCGATTTGGCCGTTCACAGCCTGAAAGATTTGCCCACCGAAGTCATTGCAGAACTAGTGTTGGCTGCGGTTCCTCCACGAGAAGATACCTCGGATTGCCTCCTCTCCAAAGGCATGTCGCTAGCGGAATTGCCTTTGGGAGCAAGTATCGGCACCGGCTCTCCTCGTCGCAAAGCGAGCCTCCTAAACGTGCGACCGGATTTGCTCGTAAAGGACATTCGCGGCAACGTCGACACTCGAATCAAGAAGCTTGAAGAAGGCCAATATGATGCGATCCTTCTCGCTTTTGCAGGGCTGCACCGGCTAGGGCTACAATCTCGTATTACTCAAAAATTCACATCAGACGAAATGCTCCCCGCCGTGGGTCAAGCCGCATTGGGGCTCGAGACTCGCTTCGATGATAAGGATGTGTTGGCAGCGGTACAGGAATTGGACCATTTGCCAACCCACGCCGCCGTGTTGGCTGAGCGAACTCTGCTACGATCGATGAGGGCCGGTTGTTTGGCACCTCTGGCCTGCAATGCAATTGTTCAGAATAACTCCATTCAGATCGTGGCGAGAGTCTATTCGTCCGACGGAAAAAAGAGAATTGAAGTCAAGCATTCAATCGATCACCAACTTCAAACAGAAGGCGGGGAACATAAGCCTCATCTCTATCGATTGGCTGAACAACTCGGTCGCGATGCCGCCGAAATGCTGATCGTTCAAGGGGCGGTCGAACTAATCCAGGAAGCCAAAATTGCACCATGACCTCCTTAACCGCCGGCAAGTTGAGCGTCCAATATTCCAAGTTCCACGATAGGCTTGCGCATACTATTGGTATCCGGATTGGGGAATCTTACTTGCCCTTGCTAGAAAGCATCGAGGGCTCCGAAGAAGAATCATGGCCGGCTAGCCCACCGATGCAACAGATGGTGGAAGAGTGTTTCGCGCCTGGTGCGCCACCGGTTCTGCTGGGAGTGGGATTATCGGGAAACGGACACTGGTCGACTGCCGTTGAAACGCTGGATTCGAAACGCTTAAAATTCGATGTCGCTTGCAAGAACTCGAAAAATGCGATTTGGCTTGGGTCGCAATATCGCGTTCTCGTATCCTTACAGAAATTCGATCTTTCCACTCCGAACACTATTTTTTTCGACCTTGAAAAGGTTGGCGACTGCCGAATCGAAATGCGATTGTCGATTGGACAGCTTGGAATTTTGGATGCCGATCAAAGGCTACAAATTTTGCCTGTTTCAGAGCCGAGCGAACGCCGAACTCATCGCTGGTGTTATGAAATAGGCATTTTTGAAGGCCGGTAGTGTACAATCGCAGTGGTCAGGATGCAGACTCTTCTACCAAACTGCTAAATACCATGAGCACCAACGATCTCACTAAGGACCTCATCCATGTTGAACGCGATTCCAAGGTCCAAGGGGTCTTTTCGGGACGTTTGTTCAAAAAACAGGTTTTGATGCTGAGAGGGCTCCGCGTCAGGCTGGGTAGCCTTCGCGTTTCCAGGTCTGCGGACAAAGAAAAGCTGGAAACGGAGCGAACTCGTACGCAACGTCTCTATCTCGAGACAAAGGGGGAAATGGTTGTGCAGCATGCCACAAGCTGGCAGTCTGCGATAACGGAATGGGATGAGTTGGTCCACAAACAGTTTTCTACCTCGGAACGCGAGACGTTGCTCAATATCAATCAAGAGCAACAACAGACCAAGAAGCTGAAGAACGAATTTATTCAAAACAAGGCTGCGCAAAAAACAGCCTACGAGAAAGCTTCCGAAGAGCTAAAGCAAAAAAGCGAAGAAGCGTCCCTGGCCAGAAAATCTGCTCGAGATAGCGTTAAAGCGAAATTGGATCGCGAACGAGTCGCACTCGAACAAGAAATGCACGAGTGTCGCGAATGGATTGGAATACGGACCGGTGACGTCGCTCTACAAAACCTTACACCGAAAAACATTACACCGAGCAATCCGCTAGAGTGCCTCAATGACCTTCAGGCTATCACCGATCTACCTCACGTTGCCACACGCTTTGAAGAAATCAAAAAGGGGCTTGGTGTCAGCATCTTTCGAATGCGAAACCACTCAGTCGTAAGGTTGCTGGGCTCCGTTTGGTTTTCCGGAATTGGCGTACTACTTGGAATTGCCGCTGCGGCTATCTGTTGGGCGATGGCCATCGCGCCGTTGCTCATCGGAATCGTTGGAGTCTTTAGTTCGGTCGTATTTGTGGCCATCATTCATTTTGTTACCGCACCGATGGTAACACGCGCGATCCGCCGGATGTTTCCCGGTGTCGTCGAACAAGAAAACTTGGGCTATCTAGTAATCGCTCAAGGACGCCGAATCGCGGACTTCAATTGCCAGCAAGAGATTGCCCGAATTGAAAAGCAATATGCAACAAACCAACAAAATTTGGATGAAGAAAATCGAAGGAAAAGGACGGAAATGCTCGAGGGCTTCGACGTAGGCAAGAAGAAGCTAAAGGAGTCGTTCGGGCAAAAGCGAGTGACGCTTGCATCGGTCCGAAAAGAGAAATGCAGTCGCATCCATTCCGACCGCAAACCCAAAGTAGAGAACCTCGAAAAGCAACAAATCAACGAGGGAACCGAATCGGAAAGAAACTATCATGAACAACTTGCTCGTCTCGAATCCGACTTTCAAAAGTCGCAGGATCGCACTGTTCGACGCTGGTTGGATGGTTGCCAATATTCAGCGGATTTCATGCGAAACGTGCGTGAACGTTCGCAGGAAGAGTTGCCGGATTGGAATTCGGAGTGTTATGCAAGAGGCGATTGGCCACGATTGCAGAACTCATTGGCTTGGCCGCTGGGTGCCATTGAACCGCTGGATGAGTTCCAAAAACAAGTGCAGGAACTAGCGTTAGCGGAGCCGACGCCAAAGCAACCCTGGAACGTTTTTTTTGATGTCATCTCTCAAGGAGCGTTGACCATCGAAACCCATGCGGAATGCAAAGATTCGGCATCGAGCATTGTCCGCAATACTCTTTTGAGAGCGGTGACTTCTGTCCCCGCAGGCAACTTGAACATCACCATTGTTGACCCTGAAGGACTCGGGAAACAGTTTTCTTGGTTGATGGCGCTCGCGGATGTCGATCCCGCAATGGTAAACCATCGGGTTTGGACTCAACCGCTACACATTGCTGAGCAACTTTCGCTTACAGCCAGACACGTCGAAGATGTCATTCAGCAAAGCCTTCGAAACCGATACCCTAGCGTTCTCGAATACAATCAAAACGCTGGACCAATGTCCATTCCGTACCGACTGATTGTTTGGTCCAATTTCCCTTTCGGCTTAGATGACAGCTCGTGGCAATCGCTTTGTTCAATCATGTCATCGGGAGGACGATGCGGTGTAGGAGTTGTCTTGCAGGTGTCAGACACTTACGTTTGGCCCTCCTTTGCAGACAGGTCCAAACTCAATGAGTTTGGGTTACGCCTGAAGCTGACCCCCGATCGTATCGAGTCCGCAGAAGAGGGAATGCCCGTCCGCACCATGACGAAGGTTGTTATTGATCATACTGAGTTGGCACGCTACCCACTCACGCCAGAGCTTCCGCCATCGGATGATCGACTTCAAGAAATCATGGTCCAGCACTTGATGGCGGCTTCCGAAGTTGGAAAGTGCATCGTCCCGTACGAGTCGATCGCATTGCCATTCGTGGAACAGCAGACAGCCTCAAGCGCGGACGGGTTGGCGATCCCGCTTGGGATTTCCGACTCAGGGCGTATCCAGTCCATGAAACTGGGGGCAGGAACCGCGCAGCACGTACTCATTGCAGGTAAGACGGGGTCCGGTAAATCGTCGATGCTTCATACCATGATCACAAGCGCGGCAATGAAATATGGGCCTGACCAATTGCGGTTGGTTCTGTTGGACTTCAAAAAAGGGGTCGAGTTTCAGGTCTATTCGGAAGTCGAACTTTCGCACGCGGACATCATCGGTATCGAAAGCAAACGCGAATTCGGCGTTAGCACATTGGAGTACTTGGACCGCGTTCTCCATGCACGAGGTGAAGCCTTCCGCCAGTGGGGAGTGCAAGATATTCCAAGCCTCACAAAGAAGTTCCCCCAACACGCGATGCCACGCATCCTGGTTGTGATCGATGAATTCCAGGAACTCTTTGTTGAAGACGATAAACTTTCTCAGCAGGCGTCCATGCTGATGGACCGTATTGTTCGCCAAGGCCGATCCTTCGGGATGCACCTGGTTTTGGCGTCTCAAACTTTGGGCGGAGCCTATTCCTTGCCACGCACCACGTTGTCTCAAATGGCAGTCCGCATCGCCTTGCAATGCGATAGTTCGGACGCGATGCTAATCCTGAGCGAGGACAATACGGCCGCGGAACGACTCCGACACTCAGGACAAGCGATCTACAACGAGATGGGTGGCCGCATCGAAAGCAATCAGTCCTTTCAAGTCGCCTTTGTCGAAAAGAATGATCAGATCTCTCGCCTTCAAAAATTGCAACAGGTGCCGGTGCCGCATTCTCCAACCACCAATGCGCTTGGGCGTCGAATCGTATTCGAAGGGCACAAGCCTGCCGTTTGGGACGAAAAAAGTGTCGCGTTTGCAATCAGCCAATTGCGAATGGATGAAGGAGCCGTACCTCTCATCCTGGGTGATAGCGTTTCGATCGATCCGCCAGTGACGAAGATACTCACACGTGCCGCCGGCCGAAACTTGATGGTGATTGGCCAAGATGAATCGAGTGCCGCCAGTCTGCTTGCCGGTTCGATTGCAGGCTTTGCTTATCGGCCGTCCGTAGCGCCCAAGGATGGCAAGCCATCGGTGGTGGTTCTCGATGGTTCGCGAGCCGAGGACGAGTTGATGCGGTCCTTGATCTCTCGACTCTCAAATAGCAAAGTGCCTGTTCGAGTCGGCGATGTTCGAACCATCGATGCAACCATGGATTTCTTGCAAAACGAACTCAAATTCCGCAGCGAGAATTCCGAGCTGTCACATCCCGCGATGTTGATTGCGGTCGTGAACTTGTCCAGATTCCGCGAGTTGCGAAGAAACGAAGAGTACGCATTTGGTGAGGACGCATCGAGTGTCCCAAAGCCAGATGCTGTTTTGGCAAACGTATTGCGAGACGGTCCAGCGTTGGGAATGCACGTATGGCTTTGGGCGGACTCGGCCGGCACGATGACACGATGGGTTTCAAGGCAGTCTTTGCGAGACCTAGAGCTGCGAATCTTGATGCAAATGAGCGCCTCGGATTCCAACCAGTTGATCGACTCCAATGCAGCGAACCGCTTGGACCGCTATGTGGTCTTGATCCAAGACGACATTGAGGGCAAGCCGATCAAATTCAGACCCTTCGAGCTGCAAAGTGTCATAAAAAGGCTTGAGCAATAGACGCTCATTATCGACGCGGGGATTTCGAGGAGATTCGTTTAACGGTTAGCCGCAGGCGTACCAGCCGTCAGCCCGCTGAGAGACTGCATTTAAATCGATCGCGTATCAAAAAATCTTGGCGAAGATTTGGCAAGCAGCTTGGACTTCCGCTAAATTATCGGCTCGATTTGCTTGCCTTCCTCATTTGCTTTGGAATCCCCGATGCAGTACCCACTCGATCTTAGATTTTCGCTTTTCGCGTTGTCTCAACAAATTACCGTACGAGATGCTGGAGGAAACTCGATTCTTTTCGTAAAGCAAAAAATGTTGCGGCTTAAGGAGAAGGTCGAGGTCTTTTCGGACTCGACACTCAAAAATAAATTGTTCGAAATCAATGCCGACAGAATCATCGACTTTTCAGCCAATTACAGTTTCACCGCTGCCGATGGCAGCAATTGGGGAGCGGTGCGGCGCCTGGGTATGCGGTCGCTTTGGTCGGCGCATTATGAAGTACTCGAAGACAATGCCGTTGATATGCATATTCGAGAAGAAAACCCTTGGAAGAAACTTGTCGAATCGTTGCTTGGCGAGATACCAGTGGTCGGTTTCCTTGCCTTATATTGGCTCAATCCATCCTATTTGATCACGATGGCGGATGGGACACCCGCCATGAGAGTCATCAAGAAGCCTTCCATCTTCGAGCGCTACTTCGTTATCGAAAAGATGAACGAAGTAGATCAGGACGACGAGCTTCGAGCTTTGCTTTCGCTAATCATGATGGTGCTGCTCGAAAAGTCCCGAGGATAAGCACCGGCTAATCAAATCGACTTCTCTTGTTAGGCGAGTGTCAGAATAAAAACTACCCTAGCACGACGCGCAAGCTAGTGAATTTGCTCTTCGGTTCACTACCCTAGCACGACGCGCAAGCTAGTGAATTTGCTCTTCGGTTCACTAGCTTGCGCTTCGTGCTAAGGAGATCGGAATTTGCCGCTCGCCTTGTGGCTATTTGGCGGGCCCGACGGACACAACGACTGCACCATCGGGAAGCACCATGCCAGGTCGCAAATCGCCTGTGGGTGATCCGTCTGCCGCGACTGGGCCAGAGTAGACGTTCGAGTTGCGCTGAACACTTGGTACCACAACTGGATGGACTTCCATAAGCCTGCGAGTACGAAGGCGAATAATAGACTGATGGACGAGCCGAGGAATAATTCGAGTAGCCGAGCCCGGCGTATACCGTATTCGAATAGCCAAGAGTCGAATAACCCAATCCCGAGTATCCAAGTCGCGAACTGCTATATCCGTAGGGATAGCCAAATCCACTGTATCCACCAAAGTTAGAATACCCCAAACCAGAGTATCCGCCGATCCCAATCCCACCGAAGCTGCCGCCATATCCACCATATCCACCGTAGTGGCTGCTATGCCCTGAATGATGCGAGCCGCTGCTCATGTGCGACCCTCCTGAATGACCCATGGAGTGTCCTCCCGAATGCCCGCCAGAGTGTCCTCCCGAATGCCCGCCACCATGCTGTCCAAATACGGGCGTGAAACAAAAGGCAACGAGACCAGCTGCAAGTGTCGGGGGTTTTCGACCAATTCGCTGGCCAGTGCGCATTCCTTGCTTGTCCAGCAACACGTAAAATGAGACAGGCTAAAAGTAGTGCTTGACATAAACCACCGTTTTTTTGTTATCGGTTGGCTAACTCGCAAGCTAGTGAATTGTTCTCTTTCCCTGGTTCTCCTTCGGTAGCGAAACTCGTCAAGAGTTTCGGTCGCCACAGAATCGCCGAAAGTCTGGACGACTTTCGCTATCCCAGGAAATAAGATTGTAGACTCACTAGTTTGAGCTTCATGCTAGGTACATTGGAACCCGCTACTCACCTTACCAAATGTATTCGGCTGCCAGTCCCGAGCCTGAGTTGGTCGTGAGCGGCTTGAGTGACCAGCCTGGGCGTTTTGAGTCAGAGTGATCGATGGCTGTTGCCGAAAGATAGGCGATACACCATCCAATTCCGATTTGCGAGGGGTAATGCGCATTATCGTTCATCCGTGAAAGTGGCCCAATGGTAGAGCCTGAATAGAATGCCAGCTTTGCAAATGGATTATCAGTCATTTTCGCTGCCGTAATGAAGGGCAATGCGGACATAAAGGCATGGCCACTAACTCCATTGTTGTCCTGCAACGGATGCCAATAGGAGGTCTTTTCAAGTTCGCTTGGACGGGAACCTCCAGTGAGGTATTGACCTGCAATGACCGGCCCCGCGCCAACCAAGAACCCTCGCATGGAACGTTCCCCCCAAGTGCCAAAGGACTCCAAGACTGGCGGTCCATCCAGGCATTCTTTCGCCAACCACGCAACTCCAAACACGGGCAATGTGTAACGGCCATTGCCTAGCTCTTTGCTGGCATGAAGCTTCTCAAACCATTCGTCCGTAGAAGCGCCGAGAACACTTGATCGGAAGTGCCGCTGGAGCTGGTTGTCCAATTGTGTATTGGCAACGACAGCGCCTGTTCCAAAAACCAATGCCATCGGAATTGCATTTTCTTTGGAATAGAAACGCCACTGATCTTTGGCAAGTCTCTCCATGAGCGGAAGCTGCTTTTCAGTCATCACGGGGCGAAGTTCTTTGGCTAAATCGTCCAATGCACCCAAGCTTGCAAGCGACTGGTCATCGATCGTAACCATATCATGCTTTTGGCTTGCCGATGTATACGGTTGATTTTCATCGAGCGACGCAGGAGGCTGCTCTGCTTGATAAGCGATGTGTTGAACCAAATGGGAGCCCGATAGGGCAAGTTTGGTGTTCGCTTGCGAATGCTGGGGCTGAGCACTGCGAAAGAAGGCACAGCCTGCCGACCAAAAACACAAAAAGTTCACGGCAATGAAAAAAATGGGCCATCTAATCAATTTAGAGGCTCGGCAATTGACACAAGCCTTCATTGTTGACGGGTCATTTCAGTTGCGAACAGTAAGATAACGGGTATGCTACGGGGCGATGGTGTCTTTGTAGTTGCGCACAAACCACGTATCGTCCGCAATTCAAAGAATCTGGCTTTCATCGCTGCGGATGCGTGGTTGCGGATGCGTGGTTGCGGATACGTGCTATTGTGTGCCACCGATAGCGTAGTGGAGGTTATCAAACCGCGACTCGCCAAGTCAAGTGCGTTTCGTTGCCATCAAGGAAACGTGTCCTCTATCAAATCGCGGCTTCCGAACTCTATTGCGGCTAGGAGGATACACTCCCTATACTCCAACGGAATCCATTGCGGTGCAAGCAATCCAATGGTTTGTTTTCTAGCCAACCAATTTCGTCATGGATGACGCGTGAAATGAAGAACCTCATAGCCCAATTTGTGATCGGTCTGGTCCTGGCCAGTAGCTGTGCGATAGCGCAGCAAGATGCGAACCGTTACCAGCCCTATCAGCCTACAGTTGTCGGCGGACTTCCGCCCGGCTCGAAGGGGCTTGAGCAACCCGTTTATGTTGCGGATCGGGTTCTTCCACAAACAACCAGTTCGATCGATGTAACGGACGGAATAGCACCTGAGTACCTATCGGCGAGCAATCTTGGTTTCGATGAAAGCAAGATCATTCCAGCAACGACCAAAATGAATCGCTTTGAAGCAGGCGAACTCGTTGCTGTCATTGGCGAAGAACCGGTTCTGGTGGGGAACCTTTTTCCAGCCAATAAAATAACCCCCCAAATCTTGAATCATCCCCAGTTCGAAATGCAGCTGCGAAAGTTGCTCATGGAGGTTGTTACACGCAAAGCATTAGCGCAAAGATTCATTGATGACAAAGTTTCAGGCAAACCGCTCAAGGAGCGTGGTGATGCCAGAAAGCAAATGAAGACGCAAACGGCAAAAATCTTCCATCAAAAGTGGGTGCCGATGCAAATGCAGCGGATGAACTGCGATACAACACTTGAATTCGAGCAGAAATTGGCCGAAGCAGGCAAGGATCTTCCGACGATGCAAATCGACTTCTCGGAAAACACGTGGGCGCAAGAACACGTTCGTGAAAAAGTGCCCGAAACACCGATTGTCGAACTCAGTGAACTCAACGACTATTACGCGGACAATATTGACGAATTCAAACGTCCAGCCCGAGTACGATTTCAAATGCTGTCTGCGGACTTTTCGAAATTCCCGTCCAAGGAAGAGGCCTTCAAAGCCATTGCCGACATGGGCAACCAAATCCTCCTGGGTGGTGCCCCATTTGACGCTGTCGCCAAACGTCAGTCAACCGGTCTGGGTGCCTCTGATGGCGGTCTTTTTGATTGGACGATTCAAGGAGAACTCAAGAGCAAAGAAATCGACAAGGCGATTTTCGCGAACCCAGTTGGCGGTCTGAGTCAAATCATTGAAAACAGCGATGGCTTTCATATTGTCAAAGTTTTGCAACGTGAACCTGGCTACACCCAAACCTTTGCGCAGGCGCAGGCGGAAATTCGCAAATCGCTTGTCGATAAGAAGGCTTCTAAGATGCGGAACGACTTCATTAAGCGAGTTCGGGAAGAGACCGCCATTTGGACCAAATGGCCAGAAGACATTCCTGGATCACGCGACATCTCTGAGCTCCAACAATAGCGTTAGTTGAACATGATGACTTGCGTTGAAGTATTTTGGAAACATACCCAAAGCGATTTTCGTTTTGCATGCCGATGGATTTTCCTAATCGTTTTTTGTGGGAATTCCCTAGTTGTAACTGCAACCGACAAGCCACAATCGGTAGCGGACGGTGAGTTACGAGCTTGCCAAATAGTCTCTGTGGACAGCGCTTGGGCCGTTGGCGACCGCGGCCTAATTTTGTCCACCAACGATGCAGGCAAGCACTGGGAAATACAACACCACAGGTCCGACGCAATCCACTATGGGGTTTGCTTTTCGGATGAACTTACCGGCTATGTTGTTGGAGGGACTATCGATCCTTACTCACACCGAAGCTCAGGTGTTGTTTTAACGACGATCGATGGCGGGAAGACTTGGGAGAAAATTCCGAACGAATTGCCGCGATTGACAGGCGTACAACTTGTTGAACCGGGCCACATCTTGGCATGGGGCGATTGGTCGGATTACTACCAGTCCGCATTGTTCGAGAGCATGGATGGTGGACAAACTTTTTCAGGAAGACCCATTCCTTGCGGCCACATCCAATGTGCCGCTATCGGCTTGGGCGGTGTCTTGGTCTTGGTCGATCGAGCTGGCAAAATCCATCGATCGGAGAATGGTCTTGAATTCGAAACAGTCAATCTACCGACCACTCCTTTTGAGCCCATTAGGTTTTGCAAAGTGGTCGATGGGATTGGGTGGCTTGGTGGCGAAGCCGGAAAACTTTTCCGCTCCAAAAATTTGAGAGTTTGGGAGCAACTTGATTTGCCCGGCACAGCCGAGGATCGATCGCTGTACTCCCTCGCGGACATTGCAGGTGCAGGAAAACGCATCTGGGTCGTAGGGCAACCTGGAAACGTCATCTGGTCATCGACCGACTCTGGAGATACCTGGGACGTATTGGCCACCGCCAATCGAACAGCAATTCACTCAATCTCCGTCCTCAACGGTGATCTGTTGTTGACTTGCGGTGCAATGGCAAACCTGTTGGCAAGTCGAAATGGAGGCAAGGCATGGTGGTCGCAGCATCAATCGGGAACCCGAAATGCAGTCCTGAATATTTCGAGTACTCACTCTGGCGTGGCTTGGGACTTAATGGCCCATGTGATCCATGATGGCAAACGACATGCCTCCGCGATTGTGCTTCACGACCAACACTTTGACGAACGATCTGGGCAATTACCCGAGCTGGCTTCTCGCTTTGAGGTTGCTGGAAAAACAGTTGGATTGGCGCAGACTCGTGTCATGGCAAGCATGCCGGTGAGCAATCTTTACGCTGGTATTCGCCCAAACGATTTGGGCTATTACCCGAGTCAAACAAACGCGATCAAGTCCGACTCGATCGCACTCGTAGAAACCACGCCGCTGATCAAACGCCTCGTCTTTGAAATTCGCAACGCTCGCCCTGATGCGGTTGTAACCAATTGCAACGTGACTGGGACAACATTGGAAATGAGGACCGGGCTGGCGGTTGAGAAGGCAGTTTCTTTAGCTGGACGCCGCGACTACAAAGTCTTTTCATCATCGAGTCGAATTCCAGAGGAAGCATGGGAACCGCAGCGCACGATCGTACGAGGTACGAACGCTGGCGTTCAATACGCACCATCGGTCATGCTTGATTCGAATGAAGTGTTAGGAAGCGTGCTAAACCGGATCAAGCCACTCATGGAAACGCGAGGCACGGTCCCATTGCCTGACAAACGCTACACCTATCGAAATTTGGGAGCGAGGAATGGGCCCACATGGACTAAACCACTCGAAGGACTCATTCTAGATCAAGCTACCCAGTTGTCGGAACGCCAAAAGACCAGCCAAAGACTTCCAATGGTTACAGCAACAAGTCTGTGGTTTGGTTGGAAGCAATTTGTCGAATTGGATTCCGGCAATCCCCTAACTCCAGACCGCGTTTGGGATAGCAAGATTAAGGCCGCAGCCAAAGAAGTTGACTCTGCCTCAATCTCACCTGTTTTGCTCGACATGGCGATTTCCTGCCGCCGTTCCGGTGACTGGAACCGTTGGCAAGCTGCTATCGAGTTCTTGCTGGAGCGAGATAGTGAATCTCCCGCAGCAGAGGCTGCATTCTGGGAGTTGATGGTTCATACAGGTAGTATCGAAGTAAAACGCATGATTGCAAGTCAACGGCAAGCCATCGAGCAACGTAACCAAGATGGGTTAAACAGTACAGCGGCCAATTTACAGCAAGCGTCTCCTTTTGCCAAAGTACCGTCAGAGTCGAATGCCGTGCAACCGGCCGCGTTTTCGAACTCGGTTCGTCTCCTTCCCATCGCAACGGACCGCGATTTGAGCGAGTTTACCCGCGTGCTTTCCAAGTGGCCGGATGCTTTTGCGACCAGAAGGAGCGATCCTCGTTGGGGCTGGCTCATCGCATCCCGTTATCGTGAGATGCAGCAGCGCAAAGAATCGGCAAACCTTTCGGTCAATCTCGGTCGGAGTTACGCCGATTTTTGGCCGACTTTGTCTCCCTACGTCTCGGGATGGAACCAGATCTCAAAAATCGAACGAGAAATACTGAACGCAAGCGCGGCGCCGCCGCAAATGGTGTCCAATCAATCGACCAGTCCATCGAGTAAACCGGCGAGAAACATCGCTTCCTTGCCTTGGACTAGCGAGCGACCTTATTTGGACGGGAAGGCCGATGAAGCGTTTTGGAAAACGGCTGCAAGAACTGAAATCCGAGATCCCTGGGCCTCTCCAAATGCACGACCGACAACGATTCGTTTTTCGCGTGATGACAAGTTCCTATACCTGTTTAGCGAAGCTCCCGCATCATCGACACAACGATCCAAGAAAGAGCAAAAGCGGGACAGCATCAAAGCCGATGAGGATCAGATCAGGCTTCGGATCGACTTGGATCGAGATTACGCAAGTTGGTTTGAACTAAGCTGGTCGGCGTCGGGAAATTCATCCGATGCACTAAACGACATGACGCACTGGAATCCATCAAACTGGTATCTTGCCACTCGTGACGAAGGCAATACTTGGTGCACAGAGATTGCCATCGAACTTGAACAACTCATTGCCGGCGGCGATACCGCCGTTCAGAATTGGACCAACCGGGCGTGGGCGTTCAATGTGATTCGAGCAGTCCCTGGCACCGCCACACTTTCCCAAGCCCCTTCGATATCCGATCGCGTCGCTGTCGATGATTGGTTTCTGCTAGACCTCAGCCGCGTTGGTGGGAACTAGAAAATCTGGATGGCTCATGGCCAAACGAAATGCTTGTTCCTCGAACCTAGGGACAGGTTGCGGGGCACATGCCCCCTCCCGAATGTCGCTGAAGGCTCGGAGCGAGTGAAGCAAGCTCCGGGAGGGGGCATTCCTCTACGATGAAATGCATTGGCGAGCGAGACTGCATTCTCGGGCGCAGGTTAACGCTCAAATCCCTTTCAAGCTTGTCGAAATCATTTGTCAACTCGATCCAAAATGCCGATAATACATTAGAATTTGGAGTTGAGAGGTCCGTTGTCACGAAGGTCTCGTTCAAGTTGAGTACGTTGGGTTTACCGGTTAAGGAACTAAAGAATGAGCGTTCAAACGATTTCCCCAAGTCAATTGGGCGACCTAGTCAAAAGTGGGCGGTCGATTCATGTCATCGATGTTCGAACGCCACTTGAATTTCGCGAAATTCATGCAACTTGTGCGAAGAATTTTCCACTCGAGAAATTGGATCCTAACGAAATCGCGAAAACGCGAAACGGCTCAAGCGAGGTTCTTTATGTCATCTGCAAGTCAGGTGCTCGAGGCAAGCAGGCGTGCGAAAAGCTTATCGCCGCCGGACAATCGAATGTCGTCAATGTGGACGGAGGGACTGCCGCATGGGAGCAAGCAGGGCTGCCTGTCGTTCGAGGTCAGAAAGCAATGTCGCTTGAAAGACAAGTCCGTATCGCGGCCGGTTCCATTGTCTTTGCTGGTGTCCTTCTGAGTTACTTTGTGCATCCATATTTCATCTGGTTGTCGGGCTTTATCGGTGCCGGTTTGGTTTTCGCTGGAGTAACCGATACATGCGGGATGGGCATGGTGATCGCCAAGATGCCTTGGAACCAAGTTCGCGGTTGATCCCAGTGACCCACTAGAAAAACGACCTTTTCGCAGTCGAATTGCCGAGAGCAATTCTCTGAACGACCTCGACCAGTCGGTCGACTTCTTCATGCGTGTTGTAGATTGAGAACGAGGGCCGGACCGTCGTCTCCAATCCAAATCGGCGAAGCGATGGCTGAGCGCAGTGATGGCCGGAACGTACCGCGATCCCAGCTTGATCGAGGGCTTTGCCAATCTCTTCGGTCGAGTGTCCATCCAGTACGAATGAGATAACGCTGACTTTTTCTTTGGCCGTGCCGATGATTCGGAGCCCTGGTATGGCCGCGAGCTTGTGGGTTGCGTTCTCGGTCAAGGCATGTTCATGGGCTGCGATGTTTCCTAGTCCAATTCGTTGGACATATTCGAGCGCAGCCCTCAATCCAACGGCGTCAGCGATGTTGGGGGTACCTGCCTCAAATTTTGCGGGTGCCTCCGAGTACGTTGTCTTCTCAAACGTAACATTCTTGATCATGTTCCCTCCACCTTGCCATGGCGGTAGAACATCGTGAAGTTCCTCCGTGATGTAGAGAGCGCCTATGCCGGTCGGCGCAAAAATCTTGTGCCCCGAAAAAACAAAGAAGTCACACCCCATCGCTTGAACATTGATCGGCATGTGAGATACCGACTGTGCACCATCGATCAAGACTCTGGCGCCGTAGCGTTTTGCTAACGCCGTCATTTCAACGACCGGCAAGATGGTACCTAAGCTGTTGGAAGCGTGCGTCAGAGAAACGATGCGAGTCCGTGGGTTAAGCAGCCGAATGTACTCGTCCATGATGATCTCGCCACGATCATTGACGGGAATGACTCGGATTTCAGCCCCTTTGCGTTTGGCGATCATTTGCCATGGAACGATGTTGGCGTGATGCTCAACCATCGAAAGAAGGATTTCGTCCCCCTTTTTCAAATAGCGTGCCCCATAGGTGTTGGCGACCAAATTAATGGCCTCGGTCGTTCCCCTCGCAAAGACAATGTCTTTATCGCTCCGAGCGCCAAGAAATGCGGCAACCGTTTGACGCGAAAGTTCGTACGCTTCTGTTGCGCGAGCGGCCAGCGAATGGGCTGCACGATGAATGTTCGAATTGTCCGTCGCGTAGAAGTGACTGATCGCATCGATTACCACTTGCGGTTTCTGCGTGGTGGCAGCATTGTCTAGCCAAGCGAGTGGGAAGCCATGAACGCGTTGATTGAGAACAGGAAAGTCTTTGCGAACGGACTGGACGTTGAGCGGTCCGGAATTGGCCAAAGGGACACCCCCAGTTCCGTTGGGAGCAGTTGCAAATCGATTCGGCTCTCCGCCGAGGCAATCGTCGCGTCGAACAGGAGCCTGAATGCGAACGCCGTGGACAAAGCGTTGCAACCCGTCTTGCGTCATCGGAGTTGCTCGGCGAGGTGTCGCAAACTGGGAGGGTGGTAGCGAGGAACTCGTCGGTGCGTATTGTTGATTAGCGTACTGTTGAGTACTCCATGACGCGTTTAAATTGCTTATGGAACCGGCGGACATTGGCACCGACTGAGAAACGGCAACGGGCGCCTCGGATACCAACGAATGCGGTACGTTTGCGTTGGTTGGCAAAGAACTGGAGGTAACGCCATGCAACGAATGCATACCATTAGGTGATACTGGTGCCGCTGGTACTCCAGGTTGCGTTGGCAGTCGTTCTCGGATTGAGCCCATGGGAATCGCTGGGGAAGAAGGCATGCTCGGAGGACTTGGGTCCGACGTATGTGCGCCCTCGCGAAACAACTTCGTCGCAATCTGCGCGATCAGATCTGATGAAAAGGGTTCCATGCTGAATACCTATTTCACTTTCGCAGGTTTGTGGTCGTAGTCATGGTAGAACCCGACTTCGACGTTTTCAAGAACACCTAACGCATCGTCCGTCAATACCGCGCAGGAGAAGTACGATGTAAGGAGGTACGACGCGACTCCAAGACTATCGAGTCCCATAAGCCTAGCAGACAAGCTCGGGCTTATTTCACCAGGAATCCCGGATTGATGCAGGCCGACGACTCCTTGGTCCGCTTCGCCAACTCGCACCAAAATAATGTTGGTCGTGCCAAGCCATTGATTGGATTGAAAGCGTCCTTTCAATTCGAGTTTGTCGCAGGGTACCAACGGAACGCCACGCCAAGAGATGATCGGCGATCCGAAAAGATCCATCGTCACCGGGGGGACACCACGCCACGTGCATTCTCGTTCGAAGGCTGCGATGGCCTTGGGGTGGGCCAAGAAGAAAGCTGGCTTTTTCCAAACAAGCGCCAACAACTCATCGAGATCGTCCGGTGTGGGAGCTCCGTAGCGTGTGCTGATTCGCATGGATGGGTCGACCGAGTGGAGCAAGCCGAACTTTTTGCTGTTGACCAGTTCCCATTCTTGTCGCTCTTTGATCCCCTCGATCGTTAATCGCATTTGCTCCTCGAGCTGATCGTAAGGTCCGTTGTATAGATCGGACACGCGAGTGTGCACGCGAACCACGGTCTGAACACTCGACAAAGAGTATTCGCGTGGCGTCGACGAATAGTCCACGAATGTTTCTGGGATTTCGACGTTTTCCGCAAATCCTGAAACGAGATCGATGTTGCGTTCGCCGTATCGATTCACCGTCGACCTCAGTTCCAAATGCTCGTCGATCGCCTTGCGAAACTCCTCCGAAAAGTTCGGTAAGCCACTGAGGATACTATCCAAGTCTTTTCTTGAAAGAGTTAGCAGAACGCACGGCGTAATCGTACGCACAGAAACATCGGAAGGCTTATCGGAAACGAGATCCGTCTCGCCAAAAAACTCCCCTTCGGTCAGCAAAGCAATGCGTAGGTTACTGCCGTGAACTCCTTTGCTGAGGACCTCGACTTGTCCTTGGGCGATGATAAAAAACTTGCTGCGGTCCTCGCCCTCGACAATGAGTTGATTGCCAAGCGAGACTTCTTCGATCTTGAAGCCGGTCGTCATGCGTGAAATGATCGACTCAGGAAGCTTCGAAAACAACGGCACGCTTCGAAGCGACTCGGCGGACAAAGAGGCATTGCCAGCGGACAAGTCGACGCCGATCCTCTCTGCTTTACTAAGCTCGACCTTGGTGCGATTGACGCGATAGGTACCGCCATCCACTTGAACCCACGGCAACATGCTGAGCAAGTACCGAGGGGTGATGGACATCATCTTGGGCGATGTCTTGGTGGTACTGGCCAAGTTCCTGGCTACTGCTGTGGTTACACTCCGTTGGAGCAAGCTGTCCGTCATCTTTGATGTTTCCTTGGTTGAGTTGGGTTGTGCACTATGTGCTGGGAAGTTGGGTTTTATCTAGATACCGAGTCCATACTCGAAACCGTGAGATGCTCGCATGTTGTAGTCGTGGTAATATCCCACTTCGACATTTTCGAGCACCCCGAGTGCATCATCCGTGAGCACTGCGCAAGAGAAGTAGAGCGTTAGCAGATACGAAGCGACACCGAGGCTATCTAGCCCCATCAAACGGGCAGACAAGCTAGGGTCGATTTCCCCCGGGATGCCCGACTGATGAAGTCCCACTACGCCTTGGTTCTCTTCACCGACGCGGACTAACAAAATACTCGTTGTTCCTGTCCAACGATTGGATTGGTAGTGGCTCTTCATTTCCAGCTTGTCGCAAGGAATAATAGGAACCCCGCGCCACATGATGACCGGGACACCGAACATTTGGCTTGTGACCGGTGGTACGCCGCGCCAAGTGCACTCGCGAAGGAAAGCAGCAATTGCTTTGGGGTGAGCTAAGAAGAAAGCCGGCTTCTTCCATACGATCGAAAGCAGTTCGTCCAAGTCGTCCGGTGTTGGTGCGCCGTAACGGGTACTGATTCGCATGCTCGGGGCGGCGGAATGGACTAAGCCAAATCGCTTGCTGTTGATCAGTTCCCACTCTTGCCGTTCGCGAATTCCTTCGATCGTCAATCGCATTTGCTCCTGCAATTGATCGTATGGCCCATTGTAAAGGTCCGAAACCCGCGTATGAACTCGAACTACCGTTTGAATGGAGGATAGGCTGTATTCACGCGGTTCCGACGAATAATCCACATAGGTTTCCGGAATCTCAACATTTTCCGCAAAGCCAGAGACCAAGTCGATATTGCGCTCGCCGTAGCGATTCAACGTCGACCGAAGCGTCAGATGTTGGTCGACTGCACGCCGAAACTCTTCGTATAAATTGGGTTGCTCACTGAGACTTGCGTCCAGGTCTTTCCTCGAAAGAGTCAGCAGCACACAGGGGGTCAGCGTGCGAACGGAGACTTCTGATGGTTGATCCGATACCAAATCGGTCTCGCCAAAAAACTCTCCTTCGGATAACAAAGCCAATCTCAAGTCGCTTCCATGGACCCCTTTGCTCAGCACCTCAACTTGCCCCTGGGCCAAGATGAAGAATTTAGAAAGGTCCTCCCCTTCGAGAAGCAGGTTGTTTCCGAGTGAGACTTCTTCGACGCGGAATCGAGTGACGATGCGAGCAAGCACTGCGGCCGACAAACCCGAAAAAAGTGGAACACTTCGCAGCGCGTCGGATTGCAGCGATCCATTGAGGTCATTGAGATCCAGCCCGATTCGAGCGGCGCTAGGCAACTCGACCTTCGTTCGGTTAACCCGATACGTACCGCTTTCGACTTGCACCCATGGGAGCAATTCCAGCAACCACCTTGGAGTGATCGACATCATCATCGGTGATGTCTTGGTCGTGTCGGTCAGATTTTTGGCAACGGCGGTCGTTACGCTTCGTTGTAGCAAATTGTCGGACATTTTCTCAAGCGTTCTGTTGGATGGAGGCCAAGGGATCTAAAGGGATAAGGTTGTGCAAATGACTAAACGTCTTGAAACAAACCGCCGCGCCAATCCAAAATTTGACACGGTAAGCTGGATTTCGGCCCTCAATCTTCGCGAGCAACCTAACGCGCAGACCGCTAATCAGGCGGTTGATCTGGATAAGCAGCGCGTTCCCAATGGATTGAGAATCGTCGAGATAGATAGACACAGCGACTCCTTCCTAGCTGCCAAAGGCAGACAAGGCGAGCCTCACAGTTGTCTAGTCAGCGCGCGTTTTGCTTAAAATGTGTTTCGTTTTCCGGACAATTTTGTTGTCGGTCACGACCGTAGACTTTGGTCTATCGGAAGAGTCACCCACGTTCGTCCAATCGAACTAGAATAGTGGTTCAATTGAAATTCCATAGGCTGTCATGCCGTCTCTCCACCGATCACCCCCGGATTCTACCTAAACTGCCTGTCTTGCCAAGTATGGGCGTTGATAACGCAGGGCGTTGACTAGCTTAGTACAACGGAAGGGTTATCCAGGTTCTCACCGCCTTCACCCAAGCAATTTGTTACTAGGGAGGGTGAGGCTCCTGCCGAACCTTTGCACCGCTGGCTCGGCAGGAGCCTCGCCCTCCCATGAGTTTCCAGGGGAGGGCCAGCAGCTGTGCTACGGGTTTTTCGAAAGCTACTTTTTTCGTTCGTAGGTTGCGACCATCATTGGCTCGCCAGTCGTTGTCCCCATCCACATCTTGAAAATGTGTTTGTCCTTACTGACGTACTCCGTTTCGGTTTTATACGGTGTTGAAGTCCCGTCTGGTGCTGGTCCCTTACCCGTCATTGTAACTTTCTTTCCATCCGGGCTCCTATCTCCTTCGAGAAGCAACGGTGTTGCCGACATGGAATCCACCCAAACCGAAACAAACTTCTTCTTGATCGGGTCGTAGGAGTCGAGCCCCGTTCCGGTAAATGGCCCCTCTCCCATTTTCATATCCAACTGAGAAGTTAACCAGATTCCGTTGTGGGCCATTTTATAAACGCACTTACCATTCATGTTGCCGCCAGGCGAAGCGATTGAAACGGACCACTCTCCTTCTGTCTCGGCGAGAAACGCATGCTCTTTGCCAGGTTTGACTGGCTCCTGTGCCGCGAGAAAGGAACCCAGTGTCAAAAACAAACAAACTCCGAATGCAGCCAATTTCATTTTTTGCCTCATAGGATGGAAGAAGTTAGGACGTCCGAATAGTACCAAATTTGTCGTGAACGCTACCACTTTGGTCGAGTTTGAAACGTCGAAATCGACAACATCGAAACAAAATGCGGCGATCGGTGTTCAATGGTATGACTTTGATCATAACGAAAACAGATCCGCCCGATAATTTAGAACCAATGACCACAGAAACGAGCTCCCGACAGCCTTTTTTGGTTGAGTTAGCAAAGCTCATCGATGAGGTTTGCCAGCGTGGGGAGACCGTAAACGATATCGCAGTTCGCGCCGGACTCAGTCGTGACCTAGTAAGTCGCCTTAGAAACCGAACGTACCGCTCAGCTCCGTCCTTGGCCAATATCGAAGCGGTCTGCAACGCCATTGGCTATCGACTTTCGCTCCAGCCAAATTCGGTTGTCGTTGTCGATGAAGCTGGAAGCTCTAATTCGAGATCTTAGGACTCGTTGCTACCCTAGCACGACGCGCAAGCTAGTGAAATGGATGCAAGATTCACTAGCTTGCGCTTCGTGCTATGAATATCTGCCCAGTCCACATCAGATTCAACTTACTGCGGTTTGCGGGGTGTCGCGAATTTGATCCGTTCGACAAGTCTTTTGATCTCGTCGCCCTGTCGCTGGCCAGTCACTGCGGTTACCGCTCGGATGACATGCTCGTATCGCAAATTGTAGTCGAGATCGATTTCGACCTCTGGACCTTCCTCGGGTGTCGGTGGTGCGTTGCCGCCTGTCAGTTCCAGTATATAGCCTCTCAGTTTTGCCCAGTCATTGCCGTACGACAAGCTTTCGTTCACGACGATGTCCGCGAGTTCGCCATCCGCGTTTGCCCGCAATCGCAATTTGATTGGGATATTGGTCGTGTCGGGGTTGCCGCCTGAGCCTTGGAGTGGCATCTTAACGCTGAAGTCACCTTCCTGGGCCGCGATCTTGAAGGTCATTACGAAGAAAATAAGCAACAAGAAAATCACATCGATCATCGATGTGAGTTGCAGCTCAGCTTTTTCGTTTCCGCGTTTGGATTCAAATTTCATGATTCGAACTTAGAGATTGGTTATGGCTGTTCTTCGCGCACTCGCAACGCAAACTTTTCGAAACCTAAGTCTTGGCATTTTTTGATCAGGTCCTGGACGACTCCGCCAGGAGTGCCTTGGTGGCCTCGAATAACGATATTGGCGTCGCTAGCCTTTTGGTTTCTCGACTTCAATAAATCAATTTCGGTTCGCAGCAAGGGTGCGATGGAATCAACGGTTACCACGTTTGTTCCCATGTAGATGGCCGCATTGGAATCCAAATGCAAAACGATCGGAAATGTCAAAGGCGCCTCGGGCGGCTTGGCCAATTCGCTAGACGGGAGCTTGATTTTGTCGTTCTGATCATCCTGTGAAAAGTTGATTAGCACCATAAAGAAGATGATCAACTGAAAGACCATGTCGATCATGGCCGTCAGGTCCCCTTCGGCCATTTTCGAATCGTACGATTTGCGGATTTTCATGGATCGCTCTATCCCGCGGTTACGATTTGACGAACGTCTGGAATTTGTCCAACATCTCTTCGCTTTGCGTTCCAGCGTTGAAAACGAATCGCTGCACACGATTTCTCATGATGTTGTAAATCGTGATCGCGGGAATCGCCAAATAGAGTCCAAACAGCGTTGTGTAAAGTGCCTGCTCAATACCCCCCGCAAGTTCAGAAGGTTTGATGGTTGCGGTGCTGCTCGCAATCTTAGCGAATGACGTCACCATCCCTTGAACGGTACCCAGCAAACCAACCATCGGCGCGATGTTTCCGATCAATGCCAAATAGCTCAGCAAATGCTCGGTTTTCATTTGCTCGGACTCACCCACGATCTGCATGGCTTCCAGTGCCGATTCTTTTCCGCCCTGAAGCTTTCCAAGACCAGCCGCAACGACTTGTCCCAAGAAACTCTCATCTGCACGCACTAATTCCACCGCCGCCGCAGCGTTTTTTTCCCCAAGACTCGCGTCAACACCTTGGATCAAATCATCCGGTACGAAATTGTTCTTTTGAACGGCGAGCAAACAACGTACTACCAGAGCGACTAGGATGATACTCATCACCAAAAAGATGATAGCGTACATCGTTCCGAGTGAGTTCCATGTTTTCACCAGCAAGTTTTCGGACTTTGCGACGGGAGCGGCGTCTTGTGCGAACAACTCGTTGGAAAAAAAGGACGCAACCAGCAGCATTGCGATAGCGGGCAATGCAATGGAAACAAAGAACCGCGTGCGTCTTAAACAATATTGCATGACGTCTCCGTAATGAGCTCGGCAAAAGAGGAGTGGTTTGAAAGGATCCTTGTGTCTCTTCGCGTCTGACTTTAGACGCATTGATCTTCTCTATCGTACACAACCAATCGCAAAGGAGATTGAGGCAAGGGCCTAAAGCCTATCATTTTCTCGTTGGTTGTTCCAATAGAGCGATTATTTCTTGTTGAGCCAAGGGGAAGTTGGGTAGAGTTTCGCAAGCCGGCTCTTGGCCTCAGTGGCTCGGATGTTTTCACCGACCGCCGACCAAAGCTGCGCTAAATTGAACAGAGCTTCGGCATGCGCGTCTTGTTCGGTTGAGTAGAGTAAGTCTGTCTTAAGGAAAGCCAAGATCGCTTCGTCGTTGTTGCCTGCCGTTCGTAAAATTCCGCCCAAAGCATTGAACAATTCGGAGAATAGCTCTGCATCCGTCGAGTCACCTTCGTCGACCATTTTCTCCAAGGCTTCAATCGCTTGCGGCGTCTTTCCTTCGGCGGCATCGCAACGGATCGCTGCCAAGCTCGCTAGCTTCTTGAACTTGAGCGATACAGGATCGGAAACTTGTGATTGTCCGACCAAACTGTACTTGGCCCTCGCTTCGGGTATTTGTTTGTTTGCAAAGAGAGCTTTGCCACTCAGATAATTTCCTTTGACTTTGAAATCGTCAAAAGGTGATTTTCCCAAGATGTCGAAGAACTTGGATGCTTGATCCGGCGTCCCGCTTGCTATCGCCAACTCGCCAAGCTTTTCGGACGCCATGTAGAATAGATGCGAAGTACTGTTGTCTTTCGCCCACGCCATGAGTACCTTCGTCGCAGCTGCTGCATCCCCTTTACCTCGTAACGCATTGAGGGCCGAAATGTAGCCTCGATAAAAGGCATAGTCTTGTTTCAATTCATCCGACTTGAGCGCTGACTGGTCAATTTTCCTGAACTCTTCAATCGCTTGGTCAACGTTTCCTTCCCTGATCAAACGTTTGGCTTGAGTTAGCGAAACGGGCTCTCCCTCAAACACAACTCGGCTAATTTGATTGGTGTCGAAGTTCTGGTTGGCCCCCCCTTTCTCAATCACTACTTTATCGCGAGTTCGTTCCACAATCTTTCCAGAAGCTGCGATACCCTCGGCTCCGTTCTTGAGTGGAAAGATTTTGTCTTGGGCCAGCACGTTCTGAGCGCACGCTATCGCCAGTGCGAGAACAAGGGTAGGAACAAGTTGATGAGGGAAAGAGCTCGATAATCGCATGGTTCTTGGTTGTTCAAAGAGAAACTGGGGGAGGTTGGACGAGCGTCCGAATGGAACGTTTTATAGCGCCATCGGTGTAGAGGTTTTTTAGTCGGTTGTTCACTAGCTTGCGCGTCGTGCTATGTTGTTGTTTGTTCACTAGCTTGCGCGTCGTGCTATGTTGTTGGTTGTTCACTAGCTTGCGCGTCGTGCTATGTTGTTGTTTGTTCACTAGCTTGCGCTTCGTGCTATGTTGTTGGTTGTTCACTAGCTTGCGCGTCGTGCTATTTCGTTGGTTCGCGATTGAACTCCAAGAGTCCGTTGACTGTTTTGCCAAGGTCCTGCTGGATTTCACGTAGCAATTTTTCAAACATCTCTCGAATCTCGGGGGAGCCTAACTCAGGATAAGTTTGAAAGGTCTCGCGAATTTTGATCGACGCTTTTTCTAAGCCTTGCTTTTTCTTTTCCGGAGTGGACTCAGCCAAGGCAATCAGCCGAAAGCCCTTGGCGATATTGAGTCGAGCTTCGAAGAAAATCTCTTTGAAGTTCGCGAGCCTGCCCGCAGTGACCGTGCTGATTTTCCCCCATCCCCAAATGGCATTTTCTTTCTTGGCATTGGGTTCGGCGCCGAATATCGACTTCTTTATCAACTCCACGTCTTTACCCTTCGACCAGAGCTGCAAATTTTTAGCCGCTTCCACTTGAAAGGTGATGTTGTTCGGATTGGTCGACAAGGACTTTGCGTAAATCGCATGCGCTTCGTCGAACTTGCCTGTACCACTCTTGGCTTGGGCCAGCTTAAATTGGATTTCGTCAGGCTTTCTCTTTGCGTCGGTTAGCTCCTGCGGAGGTTTGGCTGCAATTTTGGTAAACGCAGTATCTGCGATCTCCATCAAGGGTTTCGCTTTGCCTGCGAGGTTTGGATCTTTCTGCATTTTGGTCGCAAGATTCAGAATCGAGCTCCCACTGGAATCCAGAATCGCGACGTCCGAACTAACAGCCACCAACTGTGATATCAAAACCCCAAAAGCCGCTCCCAGGCTGACCTGCTCTTCCGTACTTTTGCTCGCTTCTAGTTTCGCTTGAAGCTTGACTGCTAAGTTGTTGAGCGAGTTTGTTAGCAATGAGTCGTCTCCATTGGAGAGCTCTTTCATCTTTTGGACAATTTGCACGACGCTGTCTGCGGGGAGTGCCTTTCCATTGCCTGCAGCTTGAACCATCGCTTGCAGTTTTAGGCGATAGGCCTCCAACTGGACCGTTGGCTCTAGGTCTTCAACGGAATGAACGAGTGCGATGGCCCCTTTCCCTTCCGCGTCGATTACGGCGATTGCTTCATCGACCCGGTCCGAAGAGAGGTAGATATTGGCCAACGTGTTGACCCCGTTTACCAAGGTTTTGTCGACTTTGTCAGTTGACATGCCATCCCAAGTCGATCGCAGAAGCGTTTCCGCTTGCAACTTGTTCTTTTGTTCCTCTGGTGTTTCCTCCGTCTTATTCTTTCGATGCTCGTAAGCTGCCTGCTGATATTCACCCCAGAGGATCTGTCCAAGCATGCTCGCGCCACCACCGCTGCTTTTCCCTTGCCCAAGGCTGATATGCTTCAACGCATCGTCATAGCGTTTATGGATCAGGTCGAGCTTGACGAGGAGGTCGATGGTGTTGCGGGCCTCTTCCGATGCAGGGTCAATCGTGTTGAGTTGATTTGCGAGCCGGACCAACGAAGGAACAAAACTGAGTTGCCTTTCGGGTGACGCCTCAGAAATGATTTTGCCGAGCCCCATGAATGCAAATCCGCCCGCCTTCTGAGCCTTGTCCGTTCCTTTGGCGGAGACCAACAACTCTTGGGATAGAGCTAAGCATTCCCAGTACTTTTCTGTCCGTAGGTACAAGTAGGCCAACAAGAACTTAGCCTCAAGAAGATCATCTCGCGAATCCGTTGGCTTGTACAATCGAAGGGCACGTTGGTAGAGCTCAATCGATTGCGTACGGTCCATAGTGGTACTTTCCTGGATCGTCTGGATTTGATCTTGAACATTGTTCCCGGATGCAGCTTGCTGTTGCAGGACAGGTAGGTCTAATTCAGCGGACTCAGCCCGGTCCAATCGTTCGCGGGCAACTTTGATAGTGTCCGCCCAAGCCTTGGTCGTGGGGATTTTATCGTCCGACTTCTTTTCGACGGTTTCGATCCCTAGTTCACTCAAACTCTTTTGCGCTTTGGCTTGGTGCGGTCCCTTTTTCTTATTGATCGTTTGAAGCAATTCACGCGCGGCACTGCGGTTGTTTCGGATTTTATTATCTTCCTTTTTCGGGTCGAGCTTCTTGCCCCATGCCAAACGAGCTTCCGCAAGCGCAAGCTGCAGGTCGAGCCACTCTGGATCATCTCGCTCCTTCGCGCTGGCGGTCTTTAACGATTCTTCGCCACGTTGAATGGCCGCCTCGTATTTGGCGGCTTTTTCGGATGAGTCCAAGCGGATGATTCCAGCGATGGCTTGAATACGCCATGTCCTGAAAATCCCACCTTCTTCATTCTCTGAAACGCGAATGTAGCTGTTTCTTGCTTCATCAATCTTACCCAACTGCGTTTGTACTTCACCCAAGTACAATAGGCTGAGCATTCTTCTGCCGGCTTCCTGAGGACCTGTGGTCTTCTCGACGACAGCATTGAAACTCGCCTCTGACTTTTCCAGCCACTGCTTTCGGTCAGGAGCTTGCTCGTCGTACGTTTGCGAAATGAACTCCATGGTTTTCGCTTGAAGGATTTGCGATTGGCGGTACTCCCGTTGGTACTGTTCGCGAAGCTCCGTGAGTTCCTTGACGTTCTTTCCTTCGATCTTGACCGTTTTGATTTTGTCTCCTGCCATGGATTCGAGGATTGGCTTGAGCTCCTCGGCGATTTTGATGTAGAGATCGAGCGCTTCGGTATAGGCCTGACGCGACTTGGATCGCCAACTATCGGATGAAACGACGTTTTCTGGTTTCTTACTATCGGTCAACGCTGATTGTCCGCGGTCGAGCAACAAGTCGCCGAGCTTGGTTTGGGTTTCGCTGCGTCTGGAATGCCCCGGAGCAACGGCAAGGAATTCTCGATAGCCCTTTTCGATAGCGGCCATGCGCTCGTCGCGTTGCTGCGGCGTCTTCACATTTCGAAGCGACTCCTGCATCAGAATGACCCGTTCGAGCGGCAGGTCTGTTTTCATGTCGGCCGGTAGTCGGTTCTTGGCAGCGCTCAAATCCAAATATTTCAGCCCCATATCGTAGTAGCCCTCCTCACGCAATCGATTGAGGAAGCGTTTGGCTGGCTCGTCTGCAGACGCACTTGGTGCAAAAGCAACCATCGAAGAAAATGCGAGGGAAGCAAGCACGGTCCCGCATTTTAAGGAACGCACGAGTAAGCTCTCTTGAGAACTGCAACCTTTTTGAATCCAAAGTGCCTGGGCCTTGAGATCAACATTGCGTGAAGCAGCCAAAACAATTGACATAAGAGAACCCCTGCGAACCGAGCAGATGAGACGAGATGGATTGACCTGATTATAGCTGATAATCCGGAGTGCATAGAGACTCAATTTGGAATCTCGACAAGGTGGGATCGATTCTAATCGCGATGGTACAACAGGGGGATTTATTTGGCCTGTCATTTCTAAGGGAGAGCGAGGCTCCTGCCGAGCTGGCTACACACGGCTCGGCAGGAGCCTCGCCCCACCGCTGTAAACGTGTTTCCAACGAGTTTACCTAAGTCATTCATTGCTCGGGAGGGTGAGGCTCCTGCCGAACCTTTGCACCGTTGGCTCGGCAGGAGCCTCGCCCTCCCTAAGGTTTTCAATGGAATTGACTTTGCAAAGATGTTTACAGCG
>JAPLNL010000053.1 GCA_026692905.1 Planctomycetota bacterium | reverse complement strand
GGTTCGGCAGGAGCCTCACCCTCCCGAGCAATGAATGACTTAGGTAAACTCGTTGGAAACATGTTTACAGCGGTGGGGTGAGGCTCCTGCCGAACCGTGGCATCGCAGGCTCGGCAGGAGCCTCGCCCTCCCGCGGTTTTTTAACGGAGCTGGCAAGGCAAAGATGTAGAAAACCTATACCGCTGGTTTCTCCAATTTTGCCACTCACCTAATCTCGCTGAGAATTGAACATCCTATCACCAGCGTCACCAAGTCCAGGCACGATGAACTTATGTGCGTTGAGTTCAGGGTCGATTCCGGCAACGAAAACCTTGACCTCAGGGAAGTCCTGGTGAAATTGTTCGACCCCTTGTTTTGCAGCCAAGACGCTGAGGACTCGAATGTCCTGGACACCCCAACGTTTTAATGCCAAGACCGCGGCGCGAATGGAACCGCCAGTTGCTAGCATTGGGTCCAGGACGAGCCCCACGTCGACGGCGTTGCCCGCAGGCAGTTTGCAGTAGTACTCAACTGGCTGTGCGGTCGCTTCGTCCCGGTACATACCAAGGTGCCAAACGGCTGCGTCTGGAATCAGCTGGAGAACGGGTTCGACGAGTCCTAAACCAGCCCGAAGAATCGGAACGATGCCGATGCGTTGTGCCAAGCGGTTGCCGGTCATTTGAGTCAACGGAGTTTGGACTTGGGAGGGTTCGAGCCCAAGATCGTCGGTTGCTCGAACGGCGAGCAGCATTGCGAGAAGGTGTATTTGAGTGCGAAACTGGGCCGGCGTCGTACTCACGTCACGCAAGATGGAGAGATGATGAGCAGCCAACGGATGCGTTAGCTCGAATACGTTTTGCATAGCTAGTTATTTGTCTGGAGGTTGGTTGATAGTGGTGACGTCGATATATTTGTAGGTGCCACGATTCATCTCCGCCAATTTCCGAATCCAGCTTCCATCGTTGGCCGCAGGGCCGAGGTTAAATTGTACTGTATGGATGGTGGTTCTGGAGATTTCGGTGAGTCGTTGGATATCGAGCAATTGTGCCATGCTCAATCTTGGATCGTCAGCATCGGTTAGGAAGAAAAGGACCTCGGGGGACATGGCCAACGCTTGTCGCAAGGCGGGCAAGTGTGCGGTTCCTCCGTCGCCGGGCATGTTTCGAACGAAATTGGCTGCCCTGCTCTTGTTGCTCTCGGTTGCGAAAATCATTCTCGAGGACATGGGGGACAGTGAGTCGTTGTAAAAAACCACTTGGAACTGGTTGTATTCGTTGAGCGATTCGAGACTTTTGAGCAGTTCACGTTTGGCGTACCTGAGTGGAGCACCCTCGTATGAGTTCATCGAGTCGGAACGATCCATCACGTAGGCAAAGGACGATCCGGAACCGACCAAGCCGAAAAAGTCCGCCTTTGATTTGCTTCCTTTGCCTGGGCCCCTTCCTGTACTATTGGCAGATCCACCTTCGCCAGAAAGTCCATTTCCTGAGGAGCCATCAAGACCAGATGCATTTTCGGCAGCGCCGGTTTGGTTGCCGACCAACGCCGACACGATACTGTCAATCGAGATAGGTGGGCCGGCATCATTTTCGTTGGCCAGAGGAACTGATTCAGGGGAGGCGGCGCTCGAACGGCCGGCCCCGCTTGAACCGCCCTCAAGTGAGTATTCGCTACCGTCATTGGTTTGATGGGCGATGGCGATACCGACAGGTCGATCCTTTTCTGCACCTGTACCATGGGTGCCAGGCCGCCACGTCAGCACCAGAATGACAACGAGAAGCGTGTGAAAAGCACAGCTAACCAACCACGCTCTAAGATCAGACCAACTCCTCTGTTCGAAGACGAAAACGCTACGATCTCGCCTTGTCAGCAGATCCAAATTTGGCGGATTGGTTGTGTTGTTTTTCAAGGCGAGAATACCAGTTGGAAGTCCACTTTCAATAAAGTCTACTCAAGCGAGCGGCGACGAGAGCTCGCCTCGGACATTGAAAATTCTTTCAGACAACGGCATGAAGTCGTTCGAGAAACCGACTCTCTGTTTTTATTTCCTAAATTTTTAGTGTTTTTTGGAAGCAACCGACTTGAGGGGTCGATTTTCCGGAAACTCGAAAAAAATCTTGGACCATTAGGAATTGTAACGATTTGCGCGTCGCATTGGCTCTGGGTTGCGTTTCGGAAACTCAACGGAGCCCTTCCGATTGTGAGGACAGTGTCGATTTTAGCACAAAAACGAGCTAAAAAGGAACTTTTGAGGATGTTCGTTCATCCTATCCCTCGCACCGTTTTGTTGACACCGACCAGGGCGCAATTAGGATGGAACCCGCGAGTTCGAAGTTCATTTGAACCCGCCGAGGATCATTGCGAATCGGTTGAGTATGGAAATTTCTCAAAATGGTTCGGATTATCGACTTCGAATGATTGGGTACGGTCACTTTTCTTCTACTGCTGGGTAAGTCATGGCTAAGGAACGTCAATACGGCGAACAATCTCGAAAGAGCAAAACTGCATTGAGGAAAGTCGTCAACAAGCGGCGAATGATTCTGGAGTCTCTTGAAGACCGAAGATTGATGGTCGCCGATGCACTTTATTATCCGCCAATCGGAAGATTCACCGCGTTTTTGCCTCCGACGATCACTGCTCAGCAGTACGCGCAGAGATCAGTTGCCCAGTATGGTGACGGCGGCGTACCGATCAGCGACGGCGGTGGAGAAGGTAACGCGCCATTCTCGACCACTGAACTCGAACCGAACAACGTTCCGACTCAAGCACAGCTACTACCCCTTGGTACGCTTCCGTCCCAAAGCAGTGTGGTTACGGTTTCTGGCCAGGCCTTCAGCAATGTGCGAACAAATACCTATGACGAAGACTACTTTGCTGTGGATCTTCGCGCCGGCGATATTGTTGACGCCGCACTCTCGTCCAGTCGAACTGGTTGGGATGTTTCGCTTTTCGATTCCGCTGGAAATGAAGTGATGGGGTCGGTAGCGAATCCGTCGGTTCTTGGCTACCCGCCAAGCTCTCCTCTGATAAATACCACGGCTGCTGTAACTTTCGCTTTGACGGTCGGTAGCACAGGACGATATTACTTTCGCGTAGCTGATGGAAATAGTGCTTACTCTTTAAGATTGAGGGCGTTTCGCAACTCGATTGAATCGGAGCCAATTGGTACGAAACAGATTCTGTATTTAGACTTCAATGGCTCCACGGTAAATCCCGCGATTTTTGGTGGCCCGTCGCTGACATCACGAATTCCATCACTGATCCAAACACTGGAACCGTACGGGTTTACCCAAGTCCAGGAAAATGAACTGATCGACAAGATCGTCGCAAAGGTAAAGGAAGACTTTATTGGGTCATTGCCTTCTTCTGGAGGAAACGGATATTTTGGCGCTGATGGCCGCCCGGGTTCGTTTGATATCGATATTCGAAATAGCCGAGACAACGCTGACCCTTGGGGGCTTCCAAACGTATCTCGTGTGTTGGTCGGCGGATCGGTCGCGGAATTTCCTATCGCAACGATTGGAATCGCGCAGAGTATTGACATTGGGAATTATGACCGCAGAGAGACTGCAGTCGTGATGCCCGGTGAACTTTTCTTCCCGACTGCGAATGCAGCATTTCGGATATTGAATGATCCCCTATTTATTCCAAGATCGCCGTCATCTTCATTGGTTGACATGCTTTCCACTTCATTGGCTTCGATTATTTCGCACGAAGCAGGACACTTTTTTGGAGCGTGGCACCAGGACACGTTCAATACCAATCTTACAACCATGGATGCCGGTAACACGCCGCTTTCTCAGAGAGTTTACGGCGTAGGGCTGGACGGAATTTATGGAACAGCCGACGACTTTGATCTTGATTTCGGCAGCGATCGCTATAACCCTGTCGAGCTCTTTACCGGAACAGTAAATCACGCGAACACCATGGCCTTTAATTTGGCTACTGGTAAAGTAGGCGCTACAGTAACCGGTACCAATTTCAACGACCGCAACCGAAATGGACGTCAGGACACAGGCGACGAAGGATTGGCTGGCTGGACAATTTATGCGGACATCAACGGAAACAATGTACTGGATGCTGGTGATACCTCTACCACCACAGCAGCGAATGGTACCTACACTTTGGGAGTGCCCGTCGGCACATTCAATATTCGCTCGGTTTTGAAGCCGGGCTGGGTGGTTACCGCACCGTCTGCAGGATTTTCTCGTGTTACCGTGACTGGGACTCAATCAATCTCAGTTAATTTTGGGCACAATCAACCATCTTCTGCTGCGACGGGTATGAAATGGCTCGACCTCAATGCCGATGGGATTCGGGATACGAGCGAACCTGGATTGGCTGGCGTTTACATTTACATCGATCTCGATGGAGATGATCGTCCAGATGTCGGCGAACCAGCAACTCTAAGTGGAGCAGACGGTTCCTATACACTCACACCGCCGTCTTCCGGGGTTTATGCAATTCGAGAAGTTGTTCAAGCGGGCTATGTTCAAACCTTCCCACAAGCTGGTGAGTATCTGATCGACTTTGGAGCGTCACCATTGCTCCGTGGCTTGGACTTCGGTAACAATGAGTCCTCTGACTGGGGCGATGCTCCGGCTCCCTATCCCACCACTCGAGCTCAAAACGGGGCCTCGCACGGAACCACGCCAGGGCTTCGACTTGGCGATAACATTGATGCTGATAAAGATGGGCAACCTTCTTCAAACGCGGACGGGGATAATGTCAATGGCCCACTGAATAGTGCCGGAACCGTTATCAACGATGAAGACGGCGTATCACTTTTAACTCCCATCGTTCGCGGAGACGGCTCCAATATTATTCGAGTCAATGTCACGAATGCGACTGGCTCTCCTGCTTACCTCCAGGGTTGGATTGACTTCAATGGGAACGGTAGCTGGACGGATCCCGGCGAACAGATCGCTACCAATGTTGCCTTCGCAACGAGCGGTTCTAGCAATATCACCTTCACGACGCCATCCAACGCCGTAGGTCGCACATTGGCTCGATTCCGACTTTCCCAAGACAAAAACCTTCTCCCGACAGGTCGTTCGTCAACAGGTGAAGTAGAAGATTATGTTTACAGCATCGTAGACGGCCCTCGTGTCTTGCTCCAACCAGATACATTTACGGTCGCTCGAAACAGTCAGAACAATGTGCTGGATGTTTTGGCTAACGACTTTAAGCTGCCGAACGATCCTTTCACTCTTAGCACCGTGAGCTCCGGTTCGCAAGGTGGGCGGGTCACCATCGATCAAGCGACTCAAACGGTCAGGTACACTCCAAAGCTGAGCTTTACGGGGCGAGACACGTTCACGTATACCGCGACAACCGCTAGTGGACTTCGAGAAACCACGACGGTAACTGTCAATGTTGCATTGCAATTCATCGACCCAGTAGCGGTCGACGATTCATTCGACGTACCAACGAACTCCATTGGCTTCCCCCTCAGCGTTCTAGCCAACGATGTCGAGGGACGCGGAGGTGCACTGATTGTTCAAAGTGTAACAACGCCAGACAAAGGTGGTTCGGTCGTCATTGGCTCTGGTAGCCAGAGCATTCGCTATACTCCTCGCCGTGACTTCGGCGGCACCGAACAGTTCAGCTACACAGCAGTTGATGGAACCGGCAAGGTTTCTACGGCCAACATTACTGTTCATACGCTCCAAGGCGACCGGTCGGACGACGAAGTAGAATTTAGTTTTCGCTTCCTCAACTCTGCCAACGAACCAATCACAGCAGTTCGTCAAGGCGATATATTCAAGGTCGTGGTTTACGTGGACGATTTGCGTCCTGAGAAAGCAGCTTCCGAGGTTCCACCGAGAAATGTCACCGACCCAGGTGTTTATTCGGCCTACTTGGATTTACTTTACTCCTCTGGACTCGTGACACCAAATGCACCGACCAGCGGTACTCTCGATTTTGCTGCCTCGTTCCAAGCACCGTACCAAACCGGTCGAAGTGGAACAGCAGTGATACCGGGTATTATCGATGAGCTGGGAGCGTTCGTCGGACAAGTCACATCATTCAATCAGCCGAACCCATTGCCTCTGGTCGTTTTGGACTTTACCGCAACCTCGGCCGGAATCGCTGAATTCGTTGGTGACCCCGCCGACAAGCTTCCTGGCTCGGAAGTGACTTTCTATAACGCTCCTGCAGCTGCTCGCGTTGCGAACGAACAAATTCGATTCGGACGATCGACCCTCGAAATCGTGCCTAACGGCGTCAATTTCCCATTCGCGGTCGATGACACCCGATTCAATGTTGCTCAAGGTAATCCATTCAATGTCGATGTGTTGACCAACGACGTTACCGGAAACCAACCGCCCATTCGTATTACTTCGGTGACACAGCCTGGAAGTGGCCAGACTCAAATCAACGATAACGGCACCCCAAACAATTTCGCTGACGATACGATCACTTATATTCCAAATACGAACTTCATCGGTTTGGATCAGTTTCAGTATACGATCACCGATGTACGCGGCTTTATTTCGACGGCAACTGTTACCATGCACGTTGGGGCAGGCACCGCCGACGATGTCGTAAAATTGCGATTGAGTGCGACTGACCTCGCAGGCGTACCGATCGATCAAATCACGGTCGGCCAGCAGTTTCAATTGCGAGGCTACGTAGAGGACCTCCGAACGTCAGCCTCTCAATTCGGAGTGTTTGCAGCTTTCCAAGACATTTTGTACAGCAGCAACTTAGTTTCGGTAAATACGAGCACGCTTGCGACTGACCCAGGCTTCCGAGTTGACTACGCTCCTGGCTACAGCAATGCCAAAGCGGGTGATATTCGAATCCCTGGCTTGATCAACGAGATCGGATCGGCTCAGACGGGTGGCACGCCAACAGGGCTCGGCGAAAAACTGCAGTTCTCCATCACGTTAACGGCACGAAACACAGGTACAGCTACTTTCATCGGTGACCCTGCTGATATCAAACCGTTCCATGATAGCTTTGTGTTCGATCCAACGACACCGTTGCTACCATCCCAAATTCGCTACCTTTCCGATACCCTTTTGATTGTTTCCACCTCGGGCGGAAACGGTTCTAGCGGTGGCGAAGGCAACACGAATTTGACCAACGCGTTCGATGTTAATAACGATGGATTCGTTTCGCCAATCGACGTCTTGATCTTGGTGAACTCGTTGAACACCGGTGGAAGCGGCTTGCTAGCTGCTGGCTCCAGCGGTGGTAGTGGTGAAGGTGGTTCCGGCAAGTACTTCTTGGACGTGAACCAAGACAGCTACTTGTCGCCGCTAGACGCACTGATGGTTATCAACGAGTTGAATCAACGTCAAAATGGTGGCAGTGGCGAAGGAGAAGCGGCAACGGAAGCAGTTCCACTCGCATCATCATTCAAGACCCAGTTGGTCGAGGTTCCGTTCGCGACCAAACGTTCGACGGTCGCCCCAGCCTTTGTCTACGGTCCACTACCAACGACCGAAGAAGTGGCAGACACCTTTAGCTTGGACGAATATTTGGCCCAGCAATCCTCTGGCGAAGAAGAGTTCGACTACCTCGATGGACTCGCAGCTGACGTGCTAAAGAGCAATCTAAGTTAGTTTGGAATAGGGAAAAAACCATTCTGGAAAACGGCGGGAGATCACCCGCCGTTTTTTCGTTTTAGGCATGTTTTTTTCTGAGGCGGCTATCTGAGGAACTGAAATTAGCGCACTTTGTTTCTTAGCCGCGTTAGCGGCGGCACTTCGTAGCCGTGGGGCTTGCCCCACGGTTTCTAGGCACGATGATTACAAGAGCCGTGAAACGCAACGCTGTTTCGCATTTTGTAGCGAAACTCGTCAAGAGTTTCGGTGGTTTATGCAATGCAGCCGAAAGTCTTGACGACTTTCGCTACAGAAAAGCCCAATTTACATTGAGCAGAATGCGAAACAGCGTTGCGTGAAACGGCTACGAACTGTCGCCGTTACACGGCTAAAAACACTTCCTCAAAAAAGTGAGGGTGCTATCTGCGTTGTCCTGGTTCGAGCGACGGCGTTCTCGAAATGCGCATCGGCTCGAAGGCCCAATAGGATTGTGTGCCAGTGGCGATCAATTTCAAATAGTGCCTCGATGCGATAGGCTGATTCTGTAGCAACTGTCCCAGGTCGTCCAGAACCGTCACATTGCTGCCGTAATACGAGTGCCCAAGTAAACTGCTGTCGACTGCGGTTGCATCGATCGTTTCGATGCCGTCTAGGATCACGACCTGTGCGCCAGAGTCTCCAGCTCGGTCACCCTGATTGAAGTACCGCGATGCGATCAGAGCCAAGTCCGTTTTCGATGTATAGAGTGTCGTGCGTCGCGACTTGGTAACGATTTTCGAAGCGATCTCGTTCTTGAACACATTTGCGTCGATGTCCGGCGCCGCCAAGACAACTTGATTGAAATGCGGTTTCACGCCTTGTTCTATCTCGCTCAGAGCAGCCGTTAGGCCAACATTCCCCATGCTGTGGGCAATCAAGTTGACTGTGTCCGCGTTGGATCGAGTCGCAATATCCACCAAGAAATCTCGAATTTGATTCGTACTCAGTTCTATGTTGTCTTGATCGGTACCATAGCTGTACCAATTGGCTTGGGATGGCCAACTGTAAAATACGGGCGCCCCTGGGAATTTCAAATCGTAGGCCATTTGGCCCGTACGTCTGGCCGCATCTTCAAATGAAACATTGTAGCCGTGAATAAACACAAAGATGTTTTTGCCTTTACGGTCCATCTCTCGCTGCAGAGCAGCATGGAACGCATTCAAATCCAAACGTCCAACGTTGGTCAAGACAACGTGCTTTTCGATATCTGGCTTGATCTCAAGCTTGAACATTTGCGGCGACTCGAGCTCTCCCGGTTGGTGGACAACTGGAATGGAAACTTCGCACACGCCGTATTCCACTTGTTCGCTGTATTGTCCACCATAAGCCAATCGTTCCGTTCCGCCTTGCCAATTCGTCAGGGACATGATTAGAAGTGCAATCGTGGAAGCGGTCCCCATTCCGACTAAGGATGCGATGGCATATCGACCATTGCTGTGCTGAGGGAAGAGAAAGAAACAGCAAACCATCGCTGCCAACAATCCCGCTGCCAAAACAACATGAGTCAAACCAACCTTGATTTGCAATCCGGCAGCAACGATGGGCGAACGGTTGGTGCCATAAAACACAGAAACTTTTCGGTCAGCTTCCTCGTTTGCTTTGCTTGGCGGCAAACGATTTCTTGCCGCTTGCGGAACAAATTCAGAAGAAGACTCGTCACTGATCAATGATGACTCGTTCGGCGCGGTGGCACGAGGCGGAGCAGCGGGGTGGGGAACCATGGACGACTGCATTGCGGACATCTCACGTTTTTCTTTTGCAGAGGTTAGGGCACGTGCGGCGTCTGGTTGATTGATGGCCAACGTGTTGGCCCACGTGTCCTCGTCTCCAACACCGCCGAACCCCTCCGCTTCGATGACAGTCATGATCCTGCTGTAGGTAGCTTTATCAACGTGTCCATCCCGCAATAAACTGAGCAAGAGTGGTGCTTTGTCCGATTCAAAAAGGTCGGCAGATTCCAATACAGCGGCGACACCATCGCCTATCTCATCGTCATTTAGCAGTCGAACGATGGCGGGCCATGGGGCGTTTGACATCGCAGCGGACGCTTGCACGCAGCACAAACGCGCCGTGGCGGATCGGTCGCGAGACTCGGCGATGGCAATTGCGTGTGGGACAACTGACGGGCCAATATCAGCCAACATGTCCAGTACCAGGGATTCGCTCTCGGGACCATCGATCAGCTGTAGTAGGGCTTCTAACGAAGCGGCGGTATCACCGCACAAGTGAAGTCCAAAAGAAGCGCTCGCTCGAACGAGTGGTTCTGAGTCGTTTAAACACTCTCGAATGACTGCGGATGCTTGCTGAGGTGCGATATGAGCCAGGGCGATCATCGCGGCGGCGCGCAACTCGCTAGGCTGGTTTGGTTCACAGCTCTTGAGCAAAGCAGGAACGGCGGCGATCGCAGTCGGCCCGAGGCTGCCAAGTGCTGTGGCTGCGGCCGCTCTTACGGGGCTCTTTTCGTAGATATCGGTCAATACCGATAAGTACGAATCCAAAAGTGCGGGGGTTGAATCCGATGTTTGGCTGAGTGCTCGAATGACGTGCTCTCGCACGGTCGCTTCGGGGGCTTGGATTTGTTCGCTAAGCATTTTGGCTGCATTCTTTCCCATCCGGCGGATCGTGATTGCAGCTTGGCTTTTGACAGCGACCGTTTCATTCGGGTCGATGATCCTGGCGACGAGGAACGTGGCGGCTCGGGAGGCTGGGTCGCCGATGTTTTCTAGCGCTTTTGCACAGCTCAATCGCGTCGATTCCTCAGATGATCTGAGCCCAACGACCAGTCGATCGAGTCCAACTGCACCTGTCGCACCGAAATTACCGAGGCTAGTGGCCAGCCGACCGTAGAGCGATTCTTCAGGCCTTAGGCCTTTCATGATTCCCGCAATCTTGCCCGCGGCTTCCACCGACCCAGGTGCGAGCTTTGCGAGAGCATGAGCCGTTTCCGCACGCAGCTCCCCTGGAAGTTGAGGTTGTGTCAAGAGGTTGATTAGGGGGAGGGCCATGTTGTTCACCCCAACTTGGATCGAAGCAATCGTTTCGATCGCGACGCATCGAATGTCATCGCTTTCCATCGGGTTCACTGCAATGCTCATCAAAGTGGGAGCGATCGTTGTGGCTGCGATAGATTCAAGATTTTGAAGCGTGACAGCGGATTGAACAGCATTCAAGGATGCAAGTCTCAGTTGGTCAGACCGACTCGGGTCTGTCGCAATTTTGCATAGCGATTCCAATTGCCTCGTCTCGACGGGTTTTAGACGGCTGATTAGACCTTCGGCGTATTTCTCATTCCACTTGCCTTTTGGGTCGCTGTCCCAGAGTTCCGAAAACAACTGAGACAAGAGTTGCTGAGCAGAAGACTGCCAACGAGCAATCGCATACGTTGCAACGCTGGAGTCAGACTCGCTTTGCAGTTCGTATTTGAGAATGGCCAGTCGCAAGGAGTTGTCAAATTCGGAACCGTTGGCCATCCGCTCTACTATCTGAAGCCGTCCGACGAAATCGTTAGCTTTGTACAGAGAAAGGGTCGCGTCCAAGTTATCAATGGGCGCCTTGTCCATCATCGCTGGATCAATAGGTGCTATTGGCTGCTTTGGCTCAGCCACTGAGGGCGCTGGCAGAGGGTCAGGCAAACTTGGTTGCGAAATTGGCGCAACTTTAGGGGCAACTATTTGTTTCGAGTGGTTCTGGAGTCGTGTGCGTGCAAGCTTGACCGCTTGGAGGTTACGCTCCTGGACAGAACCTTTGGCGAGTTCGTATTCGGCGGACTCAAATACGGGGAGGAGGTGACGTGCGTCTTCGTCGATACTCTCGCGAACGGAAACTCTCTTTGCAATTTCTGCGATTGACCACTCCGCAGAGTAGCGAACGTGATCGTCGCGGTCAGCGAGAAGCGGAATGAGCAGAATGAGGCTCCGCTCGGTATCCGCTTCGATTCTCCCAAGGGCGAGGGAAGCATACAATCGCAGATTTGCATCGGTGTCTTGCAAGCATTTCGCCAGAGGTTCGAGTGCGGTTTCCGCCAACTCGCCCAACCTACCCAGCTCCGCGAGTTTGGTAGCGGCCTGGACTCGAACGGCGGGAATTGGGTGTCGAAGTTGATCAATCCAGTTTTTGGCTTTAGTCGGATCCGCTCCGAGAAGTGTAGTTGTTAACAATAAGCAACAAAGACCCATGGCTACCGAGTAGCGCGCCTTTTGAACCATTTTAGGCCTCCTGCCTAGCGCATTAACGCATTGCCATTGACGTTAGCCAACCGAACGTTAGTTGGAAGGGAAAGGTATCGCTGTAAACTGTTTTCTTGGAGTTTAATCAACCCATTCGTTACTCGGGAGGGCGAGGCTCCCGCCGAGCCATGGCATCACCAGCTCGGCAGGAGCCTCGCTCTCCCTGAGAGTTTCGAATTATTGGATTAGTGAATAATGTTTACAGGGATGGCCTCGTCCTTCCATCCTTTTCTCAAACAATTATGGTGGTGTAGTGGTTCGAGGTCGCAAGAACAAGAGGAACAGGGCAATCTAGCGAAGCCGGGGGGCGGAGAGCCTAGGATGCGTGTCAGATTTGTTGCGTTTCAGGTTACCAAACAACGCAGCGAACCTGGGCCTCGTGCCCAATGTTCGCAAATGCTTGGTGTGCTAAAAAGCGATCGAATAATCAATTAAATTCCCAGCAGGTAATGCCCAAGGTGCCATCCGTGATGGGAATGATGTGGGTGATGCGATGGCCGTTGCTCATATTGTTGCGAGGGGCTATTGTTGTAGCTACCAGGATAAAAACTTTGATTGAGATTGACTGCTGGTTGAGCGTAGCCACCTCCGTAGCCCATTGCACCGTAGCCCATTGCGCCGTTGCCCATTGCGCCGTTGCCCATTGCGCCGTAGCCCAGTGGTGGTTGCGTAGCATAGCTTGGTGGTCCTCCGTAGTAATTGGAAACATAGTTGCCGCCCGGACTTGAAAATCCTCCAGGTTGCCCATATCCCGATCCGAAGCCTTGTTGGCCATAATACGATTGGTTGTATCCGCCCGAACACGACGGGCCCGATGGAAACGGATACTGGGCCTGAACTGATTTCGTTGTTATCAAGCCAAAGGAAACAGCAATGGCAAAACATCCTACTTGCAACATGCGAAACGACATAAATTGAATCTCCAGAAAGAGGGGGCTGAACCTAACGAAGATTCTTGAATTGCACGCGTCATGCCATTGGGGACAATTCGTACAACACTCAGCATTTCTGTCGCGAATATTCATTTCGACTGAAATTGGCGTCGTCATCTTGGTGACGATGACAACGCAATGACTACGCAGTACCGCTTTGATTTCGAGTCCAGTGGCTATCTTGTCGGTAACGGTTTGAAAAAATGGGAGAGCGAGGCCTCGCCTGCCCCTAGCACGACGCGCAAGCTCGTGAAACGGGTAGTAGATTCAATAGCTTGCACGTCGTGCTAGGTGGTTGATTCCCGTCTATTTTCCGATGAATTTTGCTCGATCTCCCAATCCGTCAATTGACGATTAATCCCAATGCCGTTCAAGTATTTGTTTAGCGGTTAGTCGGAGGCATGCTCGACAGCGTTATTGTACGCATACGACTGACGGTGCTACGAGTTTACGCGAGACACAGAAAGATTGAGCATTAGGGAATGGTATTGCGAGCAGAGATTCTTTCTATCGGGGACGAACTGACGAGTGGTCAACGGCTCGATACGAATAGCCAGTGGCTCAGTGAACAGCTTGGCAATCTCGGTATCAAGACCGTATTTCATACGACGGTCGGTGATTCCATGTCGGACAATGTGGATGCCTTTCGGACGGCCGCTCGGAGAGCGGATATTGTTGTAGCGACAGGCGGGCTCGGACCAACCGCTGACGATTTGACTCGCGAAGCCATGGCCGAGGCGTTTCGCTTGCAACTGGAGATTCGTCCGGAAGCACTTGAGCACATTGAATCGTTGTTTGCCCGTCGCAAGCGTCCTATGCCGGAGCGAAACCGCAGCCAAGCCATGTTTCCGGTTGGGGCTCGCATTATCGACAACCCGCACGGTACGGCTCCAGGCGTTGATCTCGTTGCTCCAGAGCTGAAGTCGGATGGGACGAGCCCGTGCCGAATGTTTGCATTGCCTGGTGTGCCGGCTGAGATGATGCAGATGTTCAAGGCCACGGTTGAGCCGCGGCTGATGAACGAGATGGGAATTGGGGCACAGAGATGGTTCTTTCACAGCCTCAAGGTCTTTGGGATTGGTGAAAGCGATGTCGAAAAAAAGCTTCCTGATTTGATCCATCGAGATCGCGATCCAATTGTTGGTATTACGGTTTCCAAGGCCACGATTACTTTGCGAATCGCAGCCCTCTGTTCGAGCGAAAGTGAGTTTCAGGAAAAAATTCAGCCGACGTTACGTGAGATTCACAGTCAGTTGGGCTTGTTGGTATTTGGTGAGGGAGAAATCGATATCGACGAGGCGGTGCATCGTATGTTGATCGAGCGAGGTGTGTCGTTAGGGGTTTTGGAAGTGGGTGCGGGAGTTTGGATTCAGCATGGTCTAGCAAAGCTGTCGCAACCGGGAGCGATTGGTCTTCAAGCATCGCATTGGTTTCCCTCGATGGAAGCAATGGGTCCCGGTGTGAAATGTGAAGACACGGACAGTGTGGCAATTGCGCTATCGATGGCCGCCGAGCAATTCCGCAAGGAGCATGATTTGGACTTATGTTTGGCTGCGGGGACTTACCCGACATGGAACGCGGTCTCGACATCAGCCACTTTGCCCAGCTCGGATTTTTCTTTTGCTTTAGCTCGCCGAGGCAAAGAGACGAAATGCACCACGGTATCCTTGGGTGCACATCCGGATGTACTTTATCATCGGCTTGCCAAGGCAGGGCTCAATTTTTTGCGATTGGAACTGTTGCAGCATGACTAAGAGGATCACGGTAGCCAAGACCTCCGAGATCCCGCTCAACGAAGCTCGGGCGTTTCCCGTTGGAGATCGCATGGTCGCCATCTTTAATCAGGCGGGCGTCTTTCACGCCATGGACGACTTTTGTCCCCATATGGGCGCGTCGCTTGCGGGCGGATGGATTGAGGACGGAACGGTCGCTTGTCCGTGGCATGCATGGCGATTTTCGCTTGCGGATGGTTGCTGGCTGGACAATCCCAAGATCAAAGCGGACATCTTTCAGGTATTCGTAGTGGAAGATGAGATTCAAGTCGAGATTCCGGATGAGTAGAGAATTCGACGCGAATGAACTTCGGCATCTCGATCGCAATGTGGTGTGGCATGCCTTTTCGCAGATGGCGGACTACGATGGCTTGATCATCGATTCCGCGGAGGGCTGTTGGCTTACAGACATTGATGGCAAACGTTATTTGGATGGAGCGAGTTCGCTTTGGTGCAACATTCATGGCCACCGGCATCCGCATATCGATCAAGCCATTCGCGACCAATTAGATCGGGTTGCACACGTGACCAACTTGGGCATGAGTCATCCAACGACGATTCGGTTGGCGAAGCGTTTGGTGGACTTGGCGCCCGGGAGTTTGGGACATGTCTTCTTCTCAAGCGATGGGGCTTCGTCGGTTGAGGTCGCGATGAAGTTGGCGTTTCAATATTGGCGGCAGTGCGAGATTCCAGAGCCGAAGCGAACCACTTTTTTGGCGCTGGGCAGCGCCTATCATGGTGATACACTCGGCACGGTTAGTGTTGGCGGTGTCTCGCGATTTCATTCGATGTTTGAACCACTTTTGTTTCCTGTTTTGCGAGGGCCGTGCCCAGACAGCTATCGATTGCCGAATGGGGTTGGCCCTGAGCGAGCGACCGAACATTACTTGATGGAGTATCGCAAGATTTTTGAACACAATGCAGATCAAATCATTGCCGTGATTGTCGAGCCATTGGTTCAAGGGGCTGCCGGCATGGTAGTGCAACCTGCCGGTTTCTTGCGTGGCCTAGCTGAGTTGTGCAAAGAGTTCGGATGTTTGTTGATTGCGGACGAGATTGCAGTTGGCATGGGGCGAACAGGTAAGATGTTTGCGTGTGAGCATGAGTCCGTTGAGCCGGATTTTTTGTGCATAGGCAAAGGGCTAACGGGAGGTTATTTGCCAATGAGCGCGGCTCTCACAACGCATCGTATATGGCAGGCGTTCTTGGGGAAGTATGAAGATTCGAAGAGTTTTCTTCATGGTCACACCTATGGCGGCAACGCGCTGTCTGCTGCCGCGGCACAAGCAACCTTAGATATTTTCGAGCGAGATGAGACGCTGCAGAAACTGCCAGCGAAGGCCGAGTTGTTAAGGAATTGTTTGGACGCTTTGCGTGAGTGCTCCGAGGTAGGAGATGTGCGTCAGTGCGGGATGATGGCCGCGATCGAGTTGGTTTCCGATAAAGCCATGAAGACTCCTCTGCCTTGGCAGAACCAACGAGCCGGGCAAGTTTGCCGCCGTGTTCTGGAGAAAGGGGTTTGGCTTCGACCGATTGGCAATGTAATTCCTATCATTCCGCCGCTGACTTCGACGTTTGAGGAGCTGGAGCTGCTAGCCGATTCGTTAAGATATGGGCTATCCTGATCGACGTCCAAAAAGAATCCAGGCTTGCGATTTTGGGCTCATTCGGAGATTATATGACAGGTGACCCAATGGGTCGATTTACCCATTTCGAGCCTCTAACAGTTCCGAAGTCTCCATCCGTGAGCAGCTTTTCGTCAATTAAACGAGCGTTGATCAGTGTCAGCGACAAAACGGGTTTGGTTGCTTTTGCCAAGGCTTTGACGAGCCGCGGTATTGAGATTTACAGCACCGGCGGAACTCGAAAACACCTGATCGAAAACGGCATCGAGGCAGTTGAAGTCGCTTCGTATACTGGATTTCCTGAGGTGATGGACGGTCGCGTGAAGACGCTACATCCCAAGATTTTCGGTGGGATTTTGGCGCGTCGGAATGTAGCCGAGGATAAAGAATCGCTTCAAACGCATTCGATTTTGGAGTTCGATCTGGTTGTGGTCAATTTGTACCCATTCGAATCGACCATCAAAATCCCGAATGTGACGTTACCCGAAGCCATCGAACAAATTGATATTGGCGGCCCAAGCTTGATTCGAGCTGCAGCAAAGAACCACGCGTTCGTCACCGTTGCGACCAACCCGAGCCAATATGGTGCGATTGCAGACGAGCTACAGAGCAACGCGGGAACCAGCGATGCGTTGCGATTGAGGTTGGCAGCAGAGTGCTTTGCGGACACGGCTCGTTACGATGCTAGCATTGCGGACTATTTGGCGAAAGCGTCCATGGGACATGGCAATCAGCAGGAAGTCTCATTGCCACCCAACATTACGATTCCGATGACGCTCCAGAGTGGGTTGAGGTATGGCGAAAACCCACACCAGAGCGCGGCGCTGTACAAACTGCCTGGTGACTCGACAGCGACGCTGACATCGGCCAAACAGCTGAATGGCAAAGAACTTTCGTACAACAACCTATTGGACTTGGACAACGCACTATCCATCGCGCGTTGTTTTGCCAAGCCGTCTGCGGTTGTTATCAAACACAACAACCCATGCGGTGGTGCTTCGGCTCACAAGCTTTCGTTTGCATGTCGCAAGGCATTGGCTGGCGACCCCCAAAGTGCATTTGGTGGCGTTATTGGTTTCAATACCGTGGTCGACCTTGAGACTGCTGAAGTGCTTTGCCAACCCGGCTTGTTTATCGAAGCCATCGTCGCACCGGAGTTTACAGCCGAAGCGGTTTCGCTTTTGCAGACCAAGCCCAAGTGGCGAGACAATGTTCGGTTGATGGAGACTGGTGCTTTAGGGAACCAACCGCTCGAATTGAATTATCGGTTCATCAGTGGTGGCGTATTAGTCCAGCAATCGGACAATCAACCGCCGACCAGTCTGAATTGGAAGACGGTTACCGATGTCGTTGTCGCGGAAGAGCTGTGGGATGACATCGCATTTGGTTGGGAGATGGTTCGGCACGTAAAGAGCAACGCGATTATCCTGGCTCGCGACGCAGCGCTCGTTGGTGTCGGAGCTGGCCAGATGAGCCGGGTGGACAGTGTTGAGATCGCAATTGAGAAAGCGGGTGATCGATCTCAGGGTAGCATTCTCGCTTCGGATGCATTTTTCCCGTTTGCAGACTCAATCCAACGTGCAGCCGAAGCTGGAATCATCGCGATCATTCAACCAGGCGGTTCCAAGAAAGACAATGAAGTCATCGCGGCATGCAACGAACATCGCATACCGATGATCTTCACGGGCCAAAGGCACTTCAAACACTAATTCTAGGTAGCTCAGCGCTGCTCAAATAGGGCCGCGAGCGCTCGCCGCGACAACCGTGCGAGCAATGTGATCGTATTTCCTCGCTCACGCTTTGGGTTACCGAATCGAGCCTGCGGCTCACTGACCAGTAAATACCTGGCAGCGAAACTAGGCTGGTCCAACTCCGTTTGGCGTTTTCCAAAATCCGCCTAATGAATGGTCGAACTGCAATCGCTTGGCCGGGACTTGCGTTTCGATCTTGCCGTCGCGATAAACGGTTCTACCGCCTACAAAAACTTGGGTTGCCCAGCCGCGAAGTGTTTCACCAGCCCATGGAGACCACTTGCTTTTGGTATGTTGCTTCGCGTTTTCGATGGTGCGAGTCTCATTAGGATTAACCAGGACCAAATCGGCATCGTAACCAACCTCGATGCGTCCTTTGCCAACGATGCCCCAAACTCGAGCTGGTGCGTCGCTAGTCCAACTGGCAATCTGTTCCCAGCTGCATTCGCCTCGCGACGCTCGGTCCAATAGCAATGAGAAATAGTTTTCGACCGCAGGCAAACCGCTCGGGGAGGCTGGGTACGATTGGGATTTTTCTTCTAAGGTGTGAGGGGCGTGGTCCGTCGCTACAACTTGGATGTGGCCATCCAGCAATGCTTGCCATAGTTTCTGGTTGTCCGCCTTTGTTTTGATCGACGGATTCATTTGAATGAGAGAGCCCAGGCGAGGGTAGTCGTCGATGTTGAAGTGCCAATGGTGTGGGCAGAGTTCCGCAGTAATCAGGTTTGCGTGATCGGTAATAATGGGAATCTCCGCGGCTGTGCTCACGTGTAAAACATGGAAGCGGTGATTGTGTCGTTTTGCCAGATCAATTACTCTGCGCGTCGCGATCACGGCAGCCATTTCATCGCGAATTCTGGAATGGTCGGCAAGGGTAAGATTGGGGCCAAGCCTCGCTTGATTTTGCCGGACAGTCGTTTCATCTTCACAGTGGGCGCAGATAGGTAGCTTCGTTTCAGCAAAAATCCGTTCCAGCGCATCTTGTTCATCGACCAGTAAGTCGCCGGTGCTTGAGCCGATAAAGATTTTGATTCCAGGCACCCCGGTCGCCTTGGTCAGCGAATCGATATTGGTTGTTGTCGCGCCGATGTAAAAACCGAAGTTGACGATCGATTTCGAGGCCGCCAGCTGGTATTTGTTTTCGATGAGACCTTGGTTGATGGCTGCCGGTTTTGTATTGGGCATTTCCAAGAACGAAGTGACGCCTCCTGCTGCGCAGGCTCGTGAAGCAGTAAGCAAATCTTCCTTGTGAGTCAGTCCAGGCTCACGAAAATGCACCTGGTCATCGATTAGGCCGGGAAATAATACGAGCCCCGTCGCGTCGAGGACCTCTTTCGCAGATGTCGTCGAGGCCGCGTCGACACTTGCAATTTTCCCGTCATCTAGGAATAGATTCGTCAGGGCACGACCTGTTGGGAGAATAACGGTTGCATTTTTGATGAGTGTCGTGTGCGCCATGATTGGGTATGCAGGGTTTTGACCGGGAACGTATAATCAAAGAGACTTCAATTTAACCAGAATCCATTCCCGCAACAGATGGGGCAGACTTATGTCCAGTTCATTGACTACCTACCGAGTGCCCAAAGGCAGGCCTCTGCCATCCTGGAAATCCGCATTCCTCGCTTGTTTGGCCCCCCTTTTCACTTTCTCGAGTGCGTGCCTAGCTCAAGATTCTGCGAAGGACAAGTCGGCGCCCGTTTCCGTTGCCAGTTGGTATGATCGCGTCGAAAAAGCTTTGAAGGAGGGAAAAGCGGAGGAAGCGATTCGCGAAATGGATTCCGTCATCAAACGCTTTCCAGATAACTCGCAATTGATGAGCATACGTGGCTCGCTGAAGTTCCGAAGCGGCAAGATCGCTGAGTCCCTCGAGGACTTTGACAAGTGCATTGAACTGAGCCCAGAGACCAAGCCATATCTATGGCAACGCGGTATTGCTCTCTATTATGCGGAACGGTTAAAGGATGGCCTTGAGCAGTTTGCCGTCCACCGTGAAGTAAACCCTAACGATGTCGAAAATGCATTCTGGCATTTCTTGTGCAATGTGAGGCTCAACGGATTGGAAGCATCGCAAAAAGATGTTCTTTTGGCAGGTTTTGACAACCGCGTACCTCTCATGCAAGTACAAAAACTGATCCAGGGCAAGCTCACGCCTGAAGATGTATTGACGGCCTGCGAAAAGGGAGGTGCTGGCGCAGAGGGTAAGAAGTCGGCTCGCTTTTACGGATACCTTTACCTTGGTTTGTACTACGACGCGCTGCAAGATAAAGACAAGACACAACAATGGCTTGAGAAGTGCATCGACCAGGGAGAGGAAGGCTATATGGCTGATGTCGCGAAAGTTCACTTAAAGTTGCTCAAAGCGAAAAAGTAGGAGGGATCGCACTGCCTGAAGTATCGGGCGCTAGCCCCGGTTTTCCACTCGACATTCGTCGAGAACCGGGGCTAGCGCCCATCGGCTAATTACTACGAAAAACAAATGCGGATGTGCTTCGACGGACACCCTACTTTGCTGAAACCGCATATACGGTGTTTGTGGATCGGATGAACAGAGTTCCGTCGCTAGCTCCTGATGTTGCCCAATAGCGGGCATCTGGTTCAGGGAGCTTATTCACTCGGACGATGTCTAGCTTTGCTCCAGGCTTGAGAACGAACGTGTTCCCTTTCTCATCAGGACAATACACCAAACCTTTGTACGACCACGGTGACGCCCAAAAGGCACCTGCATCTGGAAGTCGTGATTGGTAGAGTTTGCTCCCCGTCTTTGCTTCGACGCAAGTCAATTGTCCGTCCCGTCCACCTGGTAGAAAGACTTGGCCGTCGATGACGATTGGTGATGCTCTTTGAGGGCCAAACTCCTTAGTGCTCCAAAGGATGCTTGAGTTGGATGTCTCGCCGTCCTTGAGGCTGATATCACCTTTTGCTCCAGCTCGAATGGCCATCATCCCAGCTCCTTGCCGTCCTTGATTTCCGACAATGAGCAATTCGTTGTTGCCAGATGGCGTGGAACTTACACCGCCGGCATTAAGCGATGCTTGCCAAAGAAGTGTGCCGTCCGCTGGGTTATAAGATCGAATGGTTCTTCCTGCTGTGATTAATTCCGTTCGTGTTGCATTGGTCCAAACGATCGGTGATCCCCAATTGGAGGCCTCCTCCCGATCTTTGCGCCATTTTTCTTCGCCTGTCGCTACCTCAAAAGCAACAAGGAAAGATTTTTGCTCGTTGTCGATTTGCAAAATGAGCAAACCGTCGTGAATGATTGGCGAGCTCGATGTTCCCCATTCGTTCTGCATGGGGAAGTTTCCTAGGTCTTTTTTCCAAAGCTCTTTTCCGTCTAAGTCGTAGCAGAACAAACCCATCATGCCGAAGTAAACCACCAAATGCTTCCCGTCGGTTACAGGCGTCTCCGACGCAAACGTGTTATCTCGATGCGTTCCCAGCCGAGGCTTACTCTTAATCGCTTCCTTGGACCAAAGAGTCTTTCCAGTAGCTGCGTCGAGACAAATGACTTTCCAAGTATGGTCGGAATCCTTGTTTTTTTGCCCAGAAGAAATGGCAGTCGTGACGAATACCTTTTGCCCGACTACGATCGGCGCAGACCAGCCTTCGCCAGGAACTGCTACTTTCCATTTGATGTTGGAGTCTGTTCCCCATTCCTCAGGAAGTTTCATATTCTGTACGACGCCGTTGCTGTTTGGCCAGCGAAACGGACGCCAGTCGTCAGCCTTGACCTGATTGGAAAGTAGGCCGAGCGAGAGGAATAGCAAACAAGATTTTTTCATGTTAATGTCCAGGGATTTATCATGGAGGCTGTACGCGGAGCAAAACACTTCCTGCTATTCTAGCGTTTTCGCCGAGTAGAGCCGACAGAGAAGAAGTCAACGCAGCTCCATGGCTGGCAGAAAGATCGAACGCAGAAAAATGGCGGGAACGAACCTTATGTTCCGCCAAATCGATAGAAAAAAGTCCTGATTTGGCTGGGTTTGATCTCCGGTTCAAAATCTCGCGCCCTATTTCTCGGCTGATATAGGCTAACTCTCTATGGCCAATGCTTGGCGTATTTCAGGTGTTTCTCATCGCAACACGATCAACTCGTCGGAGTTGCCAGTCTACTCATCGGGGCGGCTATTGGCTTTGGGGCCGTCAAGTTCGCGCAAAGCAGCAACCGCGTCGACTTAGCTGTGATCGGTAGCATTCGCGATTTGGAGCTTCCGTTTCGAATCCAGATCGGCTGGTGGCGATTGGAATGATGAGTGCCATGGTTCTCGTCAGTTTCCTTGGCCTTTCATTTTTCATGACAGGTATCACGGGCGAAAAGCAGCAACGCATTACGGAGCAAATCGTTAGCGCTATCTCACCCCAAGCCTGGATCGATGGCAAACTGATCGGCCTGACGGCGGCGTCGTTTGCGTCGACCTCTTCGATCTTGGTTACCGGACTGGCAACCTATGGGATTGCATGGCTCGCTGGGTATGGATTCGTGTTGCCTGGGAGCATGACCCGCTGGGATTTACTACCAGTTTTGATTGTTCTCTTTGTGGGAGGAGCGATTTTTTGGAACTGTTTTTATGCTGCGATCTCATCCATCATCAATGATCCAAACACGTCGGCACGAAGTGGATTGTGGCCTTGGTTCACGGCCCATGCCGCTCCTTCAGAGCTCGGGATCATTCGGGCCATACTACCTGGTTTCGTTCGCAGTGCGAACTTTACCCCAGGCATTGAAAATGCCATCGCATTCGCGATTGAATCGCAAGGATGCACCGTCGAAAATCTCGGCTAACGCCGTGAGGAGCGCCGAACTACACTATCGCTTTATCGATGGCGATAAGGTTTAATGGGAGGGATGTCGACAATCCTACTTGGCCGCCATTCAGACCAATCTGCCTTAGCTAACGCAAAGCAACCAATTCCGTGAACCAACGCGTAAAATCCGCTGCCCGAAACGTCCTGTTCGTGCAGTTGCCTATCCCGCCAGCTGGCCCGGCTCCGATCCATGGAAATGTCCCGCTGGCCGCTGGCTATTTAATCTTGCATGCCCGCACGCGAGGACTCGATCAGCACTTTCAGTTCGAAATACTCCCTCCCAAGATCTGCAACTACCACTCGGATATCGGACTCGTCGAAGAGATCTTGGCTCGAGAACCGGGCATTGTCGGTTTTTCGTGTTACCTCTGGAACATCGACCGAACTCTTTGGATCGCGTCTCATCTCAAGCGTTTGCGGCCAGAAATCATCATCGTCTTGGGCGGTCCCGAAATCACCAACGATAACGCTTGGGTTTTTGCTTCAGGTGTCATTGATTATGCTGCCGTCGGGGAAGGGGAGCAAACTTTTAGCGAGCTACTCGAAGCGATGTTGGTGGGCGAGGAAGGTCAAAAGCTGATTCCCGGCCTTTGGCGAGCGACCAATCCTCAAGTGCCTCTCTTTCGGAAGCCCATCGCAAACTTGGACGATGTATCGTCTCCCTATTTGCAAGGCATCTTGAACGCAGCCGATGAACGAATGCTGTTGTTGGAGACGATTCGAGGCTGTGTTTTCAAGTGCAAGTTTTGTTACTACCCAAAGAGCTACGACTCTCTCTACTTTGTTAGCGAAGAAAAGATCATCGCCAATCTGAAGCATGCACGTGAGGCAGGAGCAACCGAAGTGATTTTGCTCGATCCGACGTTGAATCAGCGCAAGGACTTCGACGGATTTCTAAGGTTGCTGGCCCGAGAGAATCATCATCAGCAATTCACTTACTTCGGCGAACTAAGGGCCGAGGGGATCAAGCCGGAAACGGCCAAACTACTCCGCGAAGCCAACTTCACCGAGGTCGAAATTGGATTGCAATCGATCGATCCAGCCACACAGGACTTGATGGATCGACGAAACAATCTGAAAGCGTTTGAGCGAGGCGTATCGGCGTTGATGGACGCAGGGATCCGAGTCAAGGTGGATTTGATTATTGGGTTGCCAGGTGACACGGTAGCCTCTGTGCGAAGAGGTTTTGAATACCTCGCGTCCAACAAGTTGTTCACGTCGACACAAGTCTTTAATCTTGCGATCTTGCCCGGGACTGCGTTCCGGTCAGAGGCCGAGCAATTGGGGCTAAGATTCCAGTCTAGGCCACCCTACTATGTGCTGGAAACACCTACGCTTCAGTCCAGCGATCTCTATGAACTGATGGCGGATGCACAAGATGTATTCGATACCGAATGGGATCCGTTTTCCGATCCAAAATTGCACTTTGAGGAATCGTCGGATATCGTCGAATGCGTGAAAATGGACTTGGACATTGGATTGCAACCGCTGCCGCCTGCGGGGAAACGGGCCCAGGCGCTCACGTTGTGGTTTCAAGCGGACCAGTTTGATCGTCATGTCGAGACGATCAAGCAAACGATTACTCAAGTGCTAAAAGATTGCCCGCACTCATCGATGCAAGTCATCTTGGAGCCCTCTGGAGATCCAACCAATGTAACTAGCCAGTGCGTCGAGCAGTTGCTGGCAACGTGTTATGAGCATCCAAACTACTTGGACCGCTACTACAGCTTGAACCCACAAGGTCTCTTGGGCTCCAAGCGAGTCTTGGTTGTCGTCGATGATGAGGTCTTGGATGACCTGGATTCGGACTGGGCGGATGCGATCGAGGAGACGGCAACTCTCGTGGGCAAAGGGTAAAGCGATGGCCTATTGATTTTGTCGTTTAGGCGAGCGGCAGAATGAAGACCGCCTTAGCACGACGCGCAAGCTAGTGAATTGGATAGTAGTTTCACTAGCTTGCGCGTCGTGCTAGTCATG
>JAPLNL010000052.1:18847-28896 GCA_026692905.1 Planctomycetota bacterium | reverse complement strand
GTGAATCCACCCTAATTTCACTAGCACGACGCGCAAGCTAGTGAATCCACCCTAATTTCACTAGCACGACGCGCAAGCTAGTGAATCCACCCTAATTTCACTAGCTTGCGCGTCGTGCTACGGTAATTTTCATGCTGCCGCACGCCTTAGGCAGCGCTTGCAAATATTCGCTGTTGAGGATAGTTTCGGTGAAAGAATTTGTCGTTTGAGAATTCCTCCATTTTGAGTTGCTGAATGATTGCTGTAGATCGAACCAGTCAATTGCCAGACGATCAGCGAGTAGTGATTACCGGAATCGGCTTGACGTCCCCCAACGGGTATAACCTCGAGATGTTCCGCGAATCGTTGCTTGAGGGGAAAAGTGGCGTTCGAAATTACAATATTCGTTATGTGGGCGATACTCTGGCTGGCGTTTGTGAGTTTGAGACCACGAAATACCAGAGTAAACGGGATATGCGACGGGGTACGCGGGCTGGAACCGTTGGTATTTGGGCTGCCTCAGAAGCGATTCAGCGAAGCGGGCTGGATTGGCCCAACGTGGACAAATCCAGGGTTGGCATCTATATCGGTGTCACCGAACATGGAAATGTCGAGACCGAGAACGAGATTTATTCAATCAAGGCATATGACTACGATACGACTTATTGGTCGCATCACCACAATCCTCGCACGGTAGCCAATAACCCTGCCGGTGAGATCGCTCTCAATATGGGGATTACCGGCCCTCATTACACCATTGGAGCGGCTTGCGCGGCTGGAAACGCGGGGATTATTCAGGGCGTCCAAATGCTCCGATTAAGGGAGTGTGATTTAGCGATTGCGGGGGGTGTTTCCGAGAGCATCCACACCTTCGGCATCTTTGCGTCGTTCAAATCACAGGGAGCTCTGGCGTCGCACGAGGATCCTACCAAAGCTTCTCGCCCGTTCGATACGGCTAGAAATGGCATCGTGGTCGCCGAAGGAGCGTGTCTTTACACGTTGGAAAGGCTTTCCGACGCGAAGGCTCGTTCGGCAAACATCATCGCTGAAATCGTCTCCTACGCCATCAATACGGATGCCACAGACTTTGTGCTGCCCAATCCCGAGCGCCAGGCTCAGTGTCTCCAGATGGCCCTGGACCGCGGCGGATTGACGCCCGACCGAATCAATATTGTGAGTACCCACGCCACTGGTACTAGTTCCGGGGACAGTCAGGAATGCATTGCACTTCGCAATGTTTTCCAAGGTTGCGACACCCTTCGGTTCAACAATACCAAGAGTTTTATCGGCCATGCGATGGGGGCTGCTGGAGCCTTGGAACTCGCCGGAAACTTGCCTGCTTTTCAGGACAGGGTTTGCCATGCCACGATAAATGTGGACAATCTAGACCCAGAGTGTGCGTTGCCAGGCTTGGTGATTAATCAACCGCAGGAACTGCCCCGAGTCGACTACATTCTCAACAATTCGTTTGGCATGCTGGGTATTAATTCTGTCGTCATCGTTCGACGGTTTTAGCGCGGCTCAAATTAAAAACACATTATTTCCCCACCCTTTTTTCGGCTACCTTCCATCACCTTTCAAATGTTTGAGAGGCACCGAAGTTGGCCAGGAGTTTTGGATTCCATGACACCCGCGGAAATCCGTGAAGAAATTTTGGACATTCTTAGTGAGATCGCACCGGATGAGGATCTTTCATCGATCGACGATAGCAAGTCGTTTCGTGAGCAGCTTGAAATGGACAGCATGGACTTTCTGGACATCGTTATGGAGTTGCGAAAGCGGCATCGAGTCCAGATTCCTGAGGGAGAGTACGGCAACCTAGCCAGCATGGGTAGTACGGTTTCCTACCTAGAGCCGAAGATGCGAGACATCGTCAACGCGTAGGAGATTCGGACATCAATCATGGCTGAGTCGATTGGTTTTTGTCTCATCGACGTAGAGATCCGCGATTTCTTTTCAATCTGGTGCGTGTCCAAGACTTGCGAAGAAAAGTTTTAGCGCTTGGACATTGGCCGCAACATCGTGCACCCGCAAAATTTGAATGCGATGTAGGGCGAGAGCAAGGGAAACGCCGACGGTTCCATAACAACGGTCCAGAGCCTTGTTTCCAAGCACTTTGGCGATGAAGCCCTTGCGAGAGTGACCGATTAATATGGGACGTTGGGTTTCATGGAATGTGCTTGCTCGGTGGAGCAGTTCTAAATTGTGTTCGTGCGTTTTGCCAAATCCAATGCCCGGGTCCAAGCAGATGCGCTCGGGTGCAACACCTTGATTCACTAGCCATCGGTCGCGAGCCTTTAGGTAGCCGAGGATATCGGCGACCACATCCGCATAAACCGGGTTGTCTTGCATGGTTTGCGGCGTTCCCTGCATGTGCATCGCGCAAATGCCAACTTGACTCGATCTGGCCAGTTCAACCATCTCAGCGTCGGCCTCAAGTCCGGAAACATCGTTGAGGATTTCTGCGCCGAGGTCCAATGCGGCCGCCGCGACTTTTGATTTGGTGGTATCGATGGAAATGGGAATTCGAACTTTCCCTTGCAGCTTTTCCAGGACTGGCACCACACGACTGAGTTCATCTTCGGCTGTGACAATTTGACTGTAGGGCCGCGTACTCTCTCCGCCGATATCGAGGATGTCCGCACCCTCGTCTTCAAGGCGTTTGGCCTGATCGACGGCTGACTGAACGGTAAAGAATCGTCCGCCATCGGAAAAGCTATCTGGTGTTAAGTTTAGAATCCCCATGACTTTGGGGATTGCTCCAAAGTGCAACTCGCGCGTGCGCAATTTCCAAAGAAGTGATCGTTCGGTTGGTTGGGGAGGCATATTCATGGTGACTAGACGTAGTTTGGCGTAGGAGGCCTGTAGTGATCCATGTCGATGGATCGGAACCAATCGATGGTCTTTTTGAGGCCATCCCGAAGCGGTACTTGGGGCTCCCAGTTTAGATGCTTCTTAGCCAGGGTGATATCTGGACGGCGGCGTGCTGGATCGTCAGGCGGCAGCGGGCGTTTTTCCAATGCAACTTTGCAACCGGAAATTTCCATCACCAACTCGGCCAACTCTCGAATCGTGAATTCGCCCGGGTTTCCGATATTGACTGGGCCGATGAAATTGTCTTTGTTGTTCATCAACCGGAAAATACCTTCGACCAAGTCATTGCGATAACAGAAGGATCGAGTCTGTTCGCCTTCACCAAAAATCGTTATCGGCTGCCCTTGAATAGCTTGACGAATGAAATTGGAGACGACGCGTCCATCGTAGGGATGCATACGAGGGCCGTACGTGTTGAAAATCCGGACGATGCGAATATCGACTTTGTTCGTCCGATGGTAGTCCATGAAGAGCGTCTCAGCGACCCGCTTGCCCTCGTCATAACAAGAGCGTACACCGATGGTGTTGACATTCCCCCAATACGACTCAGGTTGCGGATGAATGAGTGGATCGCCGTAGATCTCACTGGTACTTGCCAGCAGGATTCGGGCGCCGCAACGCTTGGCGATTCCAAGCATGTTGATGGATCCGAGTACCGACGTCTTGATGGTCTTGATCGGATTAAATTGGTAATGCCCAGGTGCTGCCGGACAGGCCATGTGATAAATCTGATCGACCTCGAGGAAAATCGGCAGCGTCACGTCGTGGCGAATGAGTTCGAAATTGGACCTGGGCAACAAATGCGCGACGTTGGACTTCTGGGCAGTGAAAAAGTTATCGAGGCAGATGACGTCGTGTCCCTCGTCGACCAACCGCTCGCACATGTGCGAACCAAGAAAGCCAGCACCACCGGTTACCAAAATTCGTTGTAGTTTCGTCACTATTTCCACCAATTGAGGGGCGAAATCGGTTTGCTTACGTTAGCTATCACCGACAGTTTCTGATTTTATGGTCTCAGACACATTCTATGTACCACAGAAGTACGCAAAAACTTGATTATCGATTGACGCACCTGTACAATGCCGGCACAAATTGCGCAAATGACGTAATTCGAACCTAAAAGGGCGGGGATTCGTAGACAGTGCAACTTCCGCAGATTTTACAGGATTTGCGAGTTACGATGCGACCGGCCTCTTTTCAAACCTTCTTTCTGGAGATTACTTTCGTATGAAGTCCTTTAAACTCGGCCTAATGGCGTTGGCGTTGGTTTCTGCTGGTACAAGCTTGCACGCTGACGACACCAAGAAGTGTGATGCTGCGTGTTCGGCAGGCGGTGGCGTGTGTCCAGTAACTGCTGGAATGGCCAAGCTGCCTAAGATAACCTTCATGGTTGGTACGAAGTCGCTCTGCTGCGAGGAATCAGCCAAAGCAACCGCTGCGGAAACCTCCAGCAAATTGGAGTATGTAGTCGGTACCGAAAAATTTGACTGCTCCGAAAAAGCTTTTGCAAGCCTTGTGTCCCAAACGGAAAAGTTCGTTAGTGCTTATGCAACACCAAGCACATGTAACGTTTCCGGTAAGACTTCTATCGCAGGTGAGTCTTTGACCTGTTCGGTTGCCGCAGGTGAAGTCGCAGCGAAAGTCAAAAAGGCGATGGACAGCGTGGCGATCTCCTACAAAGTTGGCGAAAAAAACTGTAGCTGCCCAGTCGAAGCCAAAGCATTGGCCGAAGCAAAGAAAGTCAAAACTCTTTTTGTCGTTGACAAAGAGGAAACGGAATGCGAGCAAACAGCACGTTTGAATTTGGCACGGGCTAAGTACAAAGCAGCCTTGTTAGCAATGGCACCAGCTGCGAAAGCCGAAACCAAAACAGTAACTCAATAGTTGCTGCGAATCAGGAAAGGTGCGCAGACGCACCGCTAAAATTAAAATGGGCCCTGGGAAACTAGGGCCCATTTTTTTTGCGCTGCTAAAAACCGGCTTTTCTGCAGTGAAAGTCGCCAAAACTTTCGGCTGCATCGCCTAAACGTCCGAAACTCTTGACGAGTTTCGCTACAGAATGCTGTACAGCGCTGCCTTGTTCGGGTCGGGAATGCCGCCAAAATGGTCTTGAACCGGCACTGGCTTTTCGTGGAAACTGCCATCTAAGTTTTTCCATACTTCGACAAGCGTTGGCCAATATCGGAGGAGCGTACCGAGGACATCGAGGCTTATGAGAACACAATCTAGCGATCAGATAGCGATCGATCGGCCTGTCCGATGGGACCATCCACTTGATCCTGAGATGCTCACCCGCGATATCAGCTGGATGCTAGACCAGCCCCCGTTCTCGGAAATGAACCCGGACGTCTTTCCTTCACACAGTTCGTTGGAGGATGTCATTCGGCATGATTGTCGCATCCTCAGGTACGAACCTGGGGATATCATTGTTCGTGAGGGAGACTACGGCGGAAGCGCGTATCTCGTGCTGCGAGGCTCCGTTCGGGCTTTTCTCGAATCACTTTGGCAACCGCGTGGGAAGCCATCGGATCTTTCCCAACCGTCGACTTGGATGGAGTGGCTCAAACAGCAATTCAAGATAAATTCCTTTAGCCATTCACAGGCAGCCAACAATCGGCGAGAGGGAAGTCGCAGCGGTCCCCAAACGGCAAGTGCGGATAAACTTCGACCGACTCCAGTTCAACAAGTTGAGACCGTTGAGGGTAAGAGCAGGATCTTTCTTCAAGATATCAATGCGGTAATCGATGGCTTTCAATCCGAACCACTTGGCATAGGGGAAATCTTTGGTGAGATGGCCGCCATTACTAGAAGCCAACATCGCTATACGGTGGTCGCCAACGCTCCAGCGATCCTCCTGGAAATACGATGGCAGGGACTTCGGATATTGCGGAGAGACAAATCCTTTCGTGAGTATCTGGATGCTCGTTTTCGCGAAACCAGCTTGCAAACGCATTTGCGAGAGACGCCACTTTTACGTTTCCTTGACGACACCTCGATGGCAAAAGTCATTGCGGGCACCAGCATAGAATCCGTGGGTGATCGAGAATGGTTTGCCGAATATCGCGACACTCAAAAACTGGACGTGCAAACTCAGATTTTGCGAGAACCGGTAATCGCCGCCGAAGGGCATCCCGTAAAGGACCTCATCCTGATCCGTGCGGGTTTTGCGAGACTGAGTTTTGAGCAAGGTCGCGGGCACCAAACCATTGCTTATCTAGGTCGCGGTCACGTCTTCGGTCTGTCGGAGCTAGCGCATGGTTTTCGGTCTCCAGTCAGTAAGCCTTTGCCATACCAAGAATCCCTTCGAGCCCTTGGGTTTGTCGACATTCTGAGAATCCCTGCCGAGTTGGTACTTTCCCACATCCTACCCAAGATCCGCAGTTCCGAACTTCCGAAACCGATCACGAACCCTCGTTACGATGATGGCGGACTTGTGGTCTCGGATGTTTTGCCACAATCTCATCTTGGGAATTCGTATCAAGTCGAGAGTACGCTCACGAAACTTGAAACGTCGCTTGTTGAGTTTCTAGTCGACGAGCGTCTGATCAATGGCAAGCAAACCATGATGATTGATCTCGATCGTTGCACAGGTTGCGACGAATGTGTTAAGGCTTGTGCGACCACACATAACGGAACGCCTCGCTTTGTTCGGAACGGGCCGCAGTATGGCCCACTTCTCTTTGCGCACGCTTGCATGCATTGCGCCGATCCCGTTTGCATGATCGGATGCCCGACCGGTGCAATTGCTCGCGATCAAGATTCTGGGGTTATCTCGATTAATTCACAAACATGCATCGGTTGCAAAACGTGTTCGGAAAGCTGCCCGTATGACAACATCGTAATGGTCCAAGTGAGGGACGAAAAAGGCCGAGCCGCAGTCGATCGAAAAACGCAACTGCCGATCCTACAGGCATCGAAGTGCGATCTTTGCCACGAACTAAAGTCCGGTCCTTCCTGCCAAAATGCATGTCCGCATCATGCACTCTTTCGAATTGATACGAGCGATACTGGCTCCATCGAACGATGGCTCAATAAGAGGATTGTTTAGTGAATACCAAAACACAGGTACAACCTCGTTCCCATTTGGAAACACTTCCCACCTTTTCAGCCACGAGCATTCGAGTTGGACGCAGACTGGTTTCAATCGCGATGGTTATCGTGGGGTGTTTGACGTTGAGGGTATTTCGAGATCGGTCGGCTGAGAACCTTGATAATGAGGCCTTTGTCTCGGGCTACTCTTTGGCAGCGATTTGCGTCTTCTTGATGCTGCTTGGTGTTCGCAAACGAGTCATAACTACTCAAATCGGTAGACTGGCAGTTTGGCAACGGACACACCATTATCTCGGGCTGTTGAGCGTAGGTGCATATGCTCTTCATGCTGGCGTGCTGACAACGGGCTGGTTGGAGTCAATGCTGGCGTTGAGTTTTTGGGCAATTGCGCTGACGGGTCTAATCGGATGGTATGTAAACCGAACATCACCGAAGCTGCTTGCTGCGGCCGGTGGTCAGATCCTGCGGCAAGACATTCCGGAAAAGTCGAAGCTCATCGCAAAGGAAGCTTACTCACTGGCCCTCACGGCTGCGGGAAAGAATGATACCGCAGCTCTAGCGGATCACTATCAAGCGAGTTTAAGTACCTTTTTTAGTGCACCCAGAGGATGGGGCTACCAGATCCGCCCAAGTGGTGGCAAGCGGCGCAAGATGTTAGACGATCTTGACAACATTGATCGCTACCTTAGTGACGAGGGACGGACGCAGCGTCGAGTCATGAGTGTTCTTGTACGCGCCAAAGACGATCTTGACTTTCAATCGGCAATCCAAAACCGTATCCGATTTTGGGCTGCTTCCCACACGTGGGTACTTGGCTGTTTTGTGGTCCTCTCGATTGCGCATGTGATCATTGCCCATCGATTCACGAGTAGCTGGTGACGCCCGAATGAATCAATATCGGCATCCAAAACAATCCTACAAATGCGGCAATTCGCCGTCAGGCTTGCCATGCCCAGCAGGTCCACGCGGCAATCGCTGCTCACAGATTCAATCGGATTCAGGCATCAATGCATGTCGGCCGCTTCGAACACTGGTATGGTGGAGTCGTTCGATTCAAATGACTGCAACTCTGGTAGCACTGATTGGAGTTAGTCTTGCTTGGAGCAATCTCGTTGGTCAACAATCCATTGCGCCTGGGCCGCTCACTCGAGCCCATGCTCAACTTCTCGTTCTTGCTCAAAATGGCGCCAGCGGGCCACTGAGTATCGATTCGGAAAACCGCTGCGCATCCTGTCACCCTGGCAACGAAACCGCGGCAGCGACCGCCAGTGCAAAGCAGTCGACACTTTGCTTGAAATGCCACATGCAAGATATGCCCGACGCAGTGCATGGATCACCCCACGATCTACAGGGCGCGGAGTTGGCTGAACTAGTTAGAAATGGTGATCGCCCCAATACGAAAACATTTTTGAGCAACCTGGTCAGCCGGTCGCCGATCCATTGGCAGGAAAATCAAACTGAGTGCAGTCAATGCCACCGCGAGCATCAAGGCTCCAAGCATGAGCTACAAAACATGACGACGGCTCGTTGCCAAGCTTGCCATCGCGACGCGTTTCATTCGTTTTCCACCGATCACCCCGAATTCAAAGACTACCCCTATCGAGGTGACACCAACATTGCTTTTGATCATATCAAACACCGCGATCTGCATTTCACCAAAAAGGGGGCGGGCTTCGACTGCAAAGCGTGTCATGTGCAGGTTGATCAAGTGGGAGTGGTAGGCCAAGTTTTCCGAAGCGTTTCCTTCGAACGCGCTTGTTCATCCTGCCATTTGGAACCTGTCAAATCTGCATTGCAAGACGGATTGATCGTTTTACAAGTACCGAGCATCAATATCAATGCAATGACGGCAGCAGGTACGGAGATCGGGCCCTGGCCGACACAAGCGAGTCAGCTGACGGACGGCGTCATTCCAACGATCATGCGGCTTCTGATTGAGTCCGAGCCAGGTGGGTTAGCCCTATTGGACCAATTGCCCGCGTCAGGACGATTGGCAGAATTGGATATCACCACCAAGAAAGACTGTGACACGTTGCTGAAACTCTCGCTGATGACCAAGCAGATCATGCAAAAAATGGCGAACGAAGGGCAACCAGGCTTTCGATTGGCCGTTGAGAAGTTGCTGGAAGCTGCGCCAGCAGAGCAACTCGCCAGCCGAAAACCATGGCTGGATCGATTTGCAAGCGGGATTCCTCCGGATCTGTTTCGAGCCGCCTACGACGAATGGTTCGAAGAGGGGAACTTGAGAGCAAAAACGGGGCAGTCATCCCCGCGAGGCATTCGTACGTTTCGAGAAGCTTCGAGCAATCGATCGCAAGACGACGATCTTTTACTGGGAGGTGGTAAATCACTCTTGAACGCAGCTGATGACGACCTTCTAAACAAGGGAACCGCCGATCTCCTCAATGTACCTGGCAAGCCGAATCCAGCGTCCACTGGTTTCAAAGATTCGCGAGCGTGGGATCAACTTGCATTTGGGGGTTGGATGATCGACCGCCAAAGAATGTCGATTGTCTACGTTCCAACTGGACACGCTGACCCGTGGTTGTCAAAGTGGATTGAGTTGGAGGCAATGCTGCGCGGTTCCAAGACATTACCGGGTGGCCAGCGGGCACAGCAAACGCTTGCTCTGGCCCACCAGTGCCGACAATGTCACTCGCTGCATTCAAGCGATCCGAACCAGCCTTCGCCCAGCTTGAATTGGAGTGTCTCTTTCCGCAAAGCCAATCAAGGAGGACAAGACATGCTCAAGTCAGATAGTTTTTCGAATGAGTGCTGGAAGTCAAATAGGCGAGCCGCCAATCTTCGGCCGATTACTAAGTTCGACCATGGCCCGCACTTGACGTTGCCAAAGCTAAACGACTGTCAATCCTGCCATCCATTAGGAAAAACCGATTTCCTTCCGATTCAAAAGAATCAATGTTCGAGCTGCCATCAAGAAAATGCAGCAGGCGAATCATGCACGCAGTGCCACAATTATCACGTCGGATCAAAGAGCTGGGCAGGGCAACACGAATAGTTACATCCCCCAATCATCCATTGGGTGGACACACGGCGATCGGTGTCGCCTCCTCGGTGTCGCCTCCTCGGTGTCGCCTCCTCGGTGTCGCCTCCTCGGTGTCGCCTCCTCGGTGTCGCCTCCTCGG
>JAPLNL010000052.1:0-18829 GCA_026692905.1 Planctomycetota bacterium | reverse complement strand
CGCCTCCTCGGTGTCGCCGCCTCGGTGTCGCCTCCTCGGTGTCGCCTCCTCGGTGTCGCCTCCTCGGTGTCGCCTCCTCGGTGTCGCCTCCTCGGTGTCGGCGAGGCGGAGTCTAACTGCGAAGTTTCGCTCGACTACCTCGGTGTCGTGAAACCAGAAGCTTGAACAGCGATTGCATATCGCCGTCAGTTCCTAACAACTGCTCGACTTGAATTCCAACTTCCGACCATTCTGCCAACGCAGAATAGAGCTCGAGTGGTTTGTGGACAGAAACGATGACACGGCAAGCCTCATGTTCCACCCGCACCGACTCCACCCAATCTTGATTGGCGAGTCTAGCAACCAACTCTCGCATCTGAGGGCTTACAATCGAAAGCTCTTGAGGCAAATCGGCAAGCATCCCACGCAACTCACCTGCCGTGCCGGACGCGAGCAATCGACCACCGTAAATCAAAAGGAACGAGTCGGTGACTTGCTCAACCTCGTGCAAGACGTGACTCGCCAGCAACAGACTGCGGCCCGCCTCTGCCCATTCGATGAGCAAGTCGGTCATTTGATGTCGACCGACCGGGTCCAATCCGTTGAACGGTTCGTCAAGGATTAGCAACTGCGGTTCCGTCGCGATCGCTTGCGCGAGTTTACAGCGTTGCCGCATCCCAAGTGAGTAGGTATGGATCGGACGATTCATCGCTTCTTTGATGCCAACTTGCTCGAGCACTTCGCAAGTTCGGGCACGTGCATCGCCAGGACTCCAGCCACTCAGTGAAAGCATTTGTTCTACCCATCGGCGCGCGGTCACGCCGGGTAGCAAGATGTCACTGGCGGGACACAATCCTACGTTCTTCAGGACTCTTGGGTTCGCGTATGGATTTTCGCCGAAGACACGTACCGATCCAAGCGTAGGACGCAATGCTCCGGTGATCAAACCGATCAAGGTGGATTTACCTGCTCCATTTGGGCCAACCAAGCCGAAGGCGCCTTTTGGCAAAGCGACATTGAGATCGTTGACCCCAATCACATTTCCATACAAACGTGTCGCGTGGACCAATTCAATCAGCGGTACATCGATGTGGTTCGTAGTTTCTGGATTCGCGAGATTCATCGATTAGACCTTGAGCATCCTAGCAACACGCCATCTGGCAATACCAAAGCCGACAATACTGACAGCAGCGCACAAAATCCAGGGTCCCGCGAGATGCTGGTCGGCAGGCAGTACCCCGAAGATTTCTTCCTGCAATTGACCCAATACATGGTAGGGCGAAATCATTAACCATCGCTTTTGGAGTTGGATGGCATCTTCTGCATTGAACATCGCTGATCCGGTCAAAACTAAGTAGGTGACCCAGCCCACGATCCAGACAGCGAACCATGCAAACGCAGCAAAGCGACTCTCCTGCGTTAGCGAGGAAAACGCCAAAGCAATCGCAGACGTGGGCAAGACCAAAACTACAGTCGCCAATAGAATACGAAACGGAATGTCCCAAGTCTGCAGAAACGCAGACGGATCATTTGACAAAAGCAACCCGAACAGGTACACCGCGATCGCCGGAAAAGTAGTTATCATCGCGAGCAAGAAAAACAGGATGCAAGCCTTGCCAAAGACATAACTCGTCGGCGAAAGGGGCCTCGAAAGATACAGCAGATACCCGCGACTCCGCAAATCATAACTGATCAGTCGTGGTGCAACCAACCCGATGACGACCACGATCCAAAGGGCTTGTGGATATCGAAAGTACCACAGCAACATATGGGACCAAGCCAAATGGCGTTGCGTGGCAATATCTGTCGTCTCGGATATGATTTGAGGGCGATTAGCTACGCGACTTCGCATTCGATTCCTTGGCCCCATCGGCTCGATGCGCGACGCCAGAAAGCCATTGAACATTTTGCGATAAGTATCATCGCGAGCAGCTTGTTCAAAGAGCCCGACTCCAAACATCGTGACGAGTGCTGGAAATGTCGCAAATAGCATGAACCGTTTCAGCCAGGTCCCACGCCATACGAGCGAGATACCTGTCGTTGCGACAACCGTCCATCGAAGCAATTCCGAAGAGCGATCCCCGTTCCAATTGCGATAACCGAGATCAAGGATGGGCATAGTTCTTCTCGCTCACAATTTCCATAAACGAATGTTCGAGGGAGTTTCTCGCGGCATCCATCCGTTCCACCAAAACTTGCTCCTCTTTGCTGGAGGCCCAAACAGTTTTCCGAATCAAAGATGCATCTCCTTGGACCAAAAGCTCAGTATCGTTTTCGCATTGGACACCAAGTCCACGTCGCCGGAGCGAGTCTGCAAAGCGGATGGCATCGCGAACCACCCGAACTTGGATGCCAGCCTGGAGAGGGCGCTGCATGTTCTCGAGCGAGTCAGCCAACCGAACTTCGCCTCGCACCAAGATGATGACTTGATCGCAAACTTGCTGAACATCGTGCAAAATATGCGTTGACAGCAAGACCGATTTTTCGAATCGAATGGCTAACGCGTGAATCCGGTCGAGAAACTCCTCGCGTTGGGTTGGATCGAGTCCCGTCGTTGGCTCGTCCAGAATAATCAATTGCGGGTCGTGCACCAATGCTTGAGCGAACTTTAGTTTTTGCCGCATGCCTGTCGAATACGTTTCGACGTTGCGATAACGTTCCTGTCCGACATCACAAAAATCAAGAACCTCATGGGCCCGCCGCAAAGCCTCGGTGGTTGGCAATCCAGATAAGCGGGCCATCATCTGGACCGATTCGATACCTTGAAGGCCGAGGATGTAGCAATCGTCCTCGGGCAAGTATCCGATTCGATCTCGAATCGATTTGACTTGCGCTGGCCAGGTACGTCCAAGCACACAGCCTGAGCCAGTGTCCACCTTGACCAATCCCAGCATGGCCTTGATAAAAGTGCTTTTGCCAGAACCATTCGGCCCAAGAAGTCCAGTCACCCCCACGGGGACAACTAGCTCCACCTTTTTTAGGGCAAAGTTGCCTGCATACCGTTTTGTTAAATCGGTAATCTCAATGACGTTGGACACGTGGAGTGGCTTCGGGTTAGCAGGCAGATGTCTGGATATTTCATTGGAAAGTTCGCTAGTTTAGTCGCCCATTCGAAGGTTGGGCATGAAGCTTGGCGAAAAAACAATCGAATTTACCCAAGCAATTCATTGCTCGGCAGGGTGAGGCTCCTGCCGAACCATTGCGTCTGTGGCTCGGCAGGAGCCTCGCCCTCCCGAAGTAATTCCAAAAAGTGAGAGGGTCCCTGGGCCCCACGGTGGGTCACTCTTGCCTAGAGTGACCTCGCCCTTGCCTAGGTCCTGAAAACCTAGACTTCGTACAGTACAATCACGAAGACATCCGAGGTACTAAAAGAGCCTTGGACTCCATGTTTCCCTGCTTGGGGAGAGATGTTACCGTTTATGGAAATGATTTTCGCTTTTGTTTCGGCGATCCATTGGTTGATTTGGCTTTCCATGTCCCCCAATTCCGTATCGACACTTTTGAAAATTTTAACTTGCTGCATATTGCACCTAGAAAGAATGAAGGACTTAGATGGAAACCGGTACCAAAGCCTGGATTCAACTCCACGCTGACGACAACTGCATTGTAGCCTTGCAAACGCTGTCGCAGGGACTGCAAATCGACGTAGCAGGAAAAACCGTTTCGCTCCAATCCAACATTCAGGCTGGTCATAAAGTCTCGATTACTACGATCGAAAATGGGGCAGCGGTCATCAAGTACGGATGGCCTATCGGTGTTGCGACCCAACACATTGAGGCTGGAGTTCATGTCCATGATCACAATTTGCGTTGCGAACATGTTATCGACTTCACGAATCTTGCAACCGACACGCCTGCGCCTCTAGCGAAAATTTCGGGCAGGGCTTTCGATGGTTACGTTCGGGCCAATGGATCGGTGGGGACACGCAATTACATCGCCGTCATTTCTACGGTCAATTGCTCCGCGTCCGTTTCGCGTTACGTTGCCAATCATTTCACCGAGGATGTGCTCCGAGCCTTCCCTGGCGTTGATGGTGTGGTTGCGTTTAAACACGACAGTGGTTGCGGCATGGCCTATGAAGGGATCCGACATCAAACACTGAGTCGAGTGCTCGGCGGAGTCGCTCGCCATCCAAACATTGCCGCGTATGTTCTCATCGGCCTGGGATGCGAACAAAATACGCTTGGCCATTTGCTCAAATCACAAAAGCTTGTACCACTGACGTTAGCCGGCATGGACACGAGCGCCAATCAAGACAAGCGTTCACTCGTCGAAGCGGCCCGAGAAGTCCCCGTGCTGTCGATCCAAGATAGCGGCGGCACGCGAGCAACTGTCAAACGCGGCATCGAGATGGTCCAAGAATTACTGCCAATCGTAAACCAAATGCGCCGTACACAAGTCTCGGCCGAGCATCTGATCTTGGCGACCAAGTGCGGAGGTTCGGATGGTTACTCGGGCATCACAGCCAATCCCGCGCTTGGGATCGCCGCGGATCGAACGGTCGCCTGCGGAGGAACGGCAATCCTGTCCGAGACAACCGAACTCTACGGGGCCGAGCAACTGTTTACCCGCCGAGCTCAATCTGCCGACATCGCGACGAAGTTGTTGGATCGCATCGAATGGTGGAAAAACTACTCTGCTGGCTATGGAGAAGAAATAGATAACAACCCGTCGATTGGAAACAAGGCAGGTGGGCTAACCACAATCGTCGAAAAGTCACTCGGTGCGGCAAGCAAGGGAGGCTCCACCGCTTTGCAAGCCGTCTATCAATATGCAGAACCCATTCACACCAAAGGCCTTGTCATCATGGATGCGCCCGGCTTCGATCCAGCATGCGTGACCGGTATGGTGGCTAGCGGTGCGAACGTTATTGTGTTTACAACAGGCCGAGGCAGCTGCTTTGGTTGCAAACCTGTACCGAGCATCAAGGTCGCAACCAATACGGCTCTGTTTCGTCGCATGTCAGACGATATGGATTTGGACATGGGAACGGTATTAGTCGACGAGACCATCGAAGAAGCTGGCGATCGACTCTTCGACGAAATCCTAGCAACGGCGAGAGGCAAAAAAACCAAAAGCGAGCTACTAGGCTACGGCGACGACGAGTTCGTTCCCTGGTCAATCGGACCAACGCTCTAGTGCCAAAAAAGGAAGTTCCTTCCGGTTTTTGGCTCTCCTCCCTGGGATCCGCCTGGGGACGCAATGCGAGGAGGCTCTTGCCTCCTGAATTGTAAAACAAGCAATTTGTTACTCGGGAGGGTGAGGCTCCTGCTGTAAACATGTTTCCAACAAGTTTACCTAAGCAATTCATTGCTCGGGAGGGTGAGGCTCCTGCCGAACCTTTGCACCGCTGGCTCGGCAGGAGACTCGCCCTCCCTAAGGTTTTCAATGAAATTTACTTTGCAAAGATGTTTACAGCGGTGGGGTGAGGCTCCTGCCGAACCTTTGCACCGTTGGCTCGGCAGGAGACTCGCCCTCCCACGCGTTTCTTAGGGGGCAGCGCGAGCGAATCATTGCATCGCAAAAGAATCAACCTCTTCAACCGATTCTTCCGATAGTAACAATCGTAATGAGCCCGATTCGGTAAATGCGCGAGGGCATTGTTCCTATTGCAAGCATTCGCCATGCATGACTCAACTCTTGGATAACCAACGAAAATGAAGAAGTGCACTCCTTCATTTCCGTCCGCTAGGCTCAACAAGGGATATGCATTTAACCTTCTTTGCTTGCTATTCGTTGCTGGAATTGTTTATCCTTTGGGTTGCTCTCGCTCTCAATATCGGGCTTCCGCAGACAAAAAGTCCTACTCGTTAATTGCTAGCAGACTTGTTGACCCGCGGTGGACGCTTCCAACTCGGACCGTTGAACCGGTGCAGCAATCCCGATTAGGGCTTCCCGCCAATTTGGATTGCGCTCCCAAACCGCCTGACGATCACGGTCCCTCTGGATTTGATCGAACAAGCCCAAGCGACTCAGCGCATTTTCAATTTTGTATTAGGTGCCACTGCAGCCATTTCGCTTTTGGTCGGTGGCATTGGAATCATGAATATAATGCTGGCTAGTGTGAGCGAGCGAACTCGCGAGATCGGAATCCGCCGAGCTCTTGGCGCGCGTCAATCGGATATTGTTTTGCAGTTCTTGATCGAGACCGCTTTTCTTTCCTCGGTCGGCACATTGATCGGTCTCGGCGTGGGAGTACTCTCGCCGCCGTTGGTGTCTTACTTTTCCGGAATGACAACCATCGTATCGCCATGGTCGCTCATCATCGCCTCTGCCGTATCGCTCTTCGTAGGGATCGCATCGGGCATTTACCCTGCGAGGCAAGCCGCCAAGCTCGATCCAATCGAAGCACTTCGACATAGTTAAAAACTAGTGCCGGTTTCACCAATTAACGTTGATTAAAAAACTTGAGTTGAAGGATGTGGGATAGGCTTCCAGCCTGTCAACCGCAGTACCGACAGGCTGGAAGCCTATCCCACGTTAACTAAGAATCGCACCGCTAGACAAGACGATTGGCAACAATTCTGGCAAATCGTCTGCAATGAGACCGGGACCAAATTCAGCGGCCGCTGCGCCATGAAGCCAGACTGCGGCACAAGCAGCGAGAAACGGTTCCATTCCTTGGGCCAATAGCCCAAGCACAAATCCACTCAACACATCACCTGAACCTGCAGTGGCCAACGTTGGCGGAGCGTTGTTGTTGATGACGGCGCGACCATCCGGGGCCGCAATCACGGTGTCGCTCCCCTTGAGTATGACTACAGCTCCACAGCGGCGGGCTGCGGTGCGAACGCGAGTCAGCTTGTCGCCGCTCGGATCGAAAAGCCGACGAAACTCGCCATCGTGCGGCGTCAACACACACGGACCTGCAATCGCTTTATCCAGAGTCAGCGGCTCGTCTGCGAAGACCGTGATCGCATCCGCGTCGAGCACGGTGGGGCGTCCTGTCTTGAGCATGGCTAGGACACGATCGCGAGTCTCAACACCAACTCCAGCGCCAGGACCGATAAGCAATGCTGTGTAACGCCGATCATCAAGCAATCGCAGCAAGTCCTGCGGCCCATCAAGGGGATGAACCATAACGCTGGTCAGCGCTGCAGCATAAATAGGAAAGGCGATTTGTGGGACGGCAATGGTCGTTAACCCTGCCCCCATTCGAGCAGCAGCTCGAGCGGACAGCCGTGCGGCACCTGTCATCGGGTAGCCTCCACTGATCAGTGCATGTCCTCGTGTGTATTTGTTACCGCCATGGAGCAAAGTTGGTAACGCTGCTTTCCATAAGCAAGGATCGTTCTCAAAGGTATTCGGAGCGATCTCCTCTAGCACAGTCACCGGGATACCGATGTCTGCGACGATGGTCTTTCCGCACAATTGCCGCCCGGGCAACAAGAGATGGCCAGGCTTCTTTCGAAAAAAAGTTACGGTCAGTTCGGATGCAACGGCCCCTAAAGCTTCGCCGGTATCGCCCATCAGTCCACTTGGAACATCAATTGCAACAATCGGCAGTTTCCGTTCCGCTGCAGCGGCCAGTGTTTCTTTTGCTGGTCCATCAAGTGGTCGACTGAGGCCCGCGCCGAAGATTGCATCCACGACCAGTTCTGCGCCGACAAGCACATCGGGGCACATCGGTTCAATGGCTCCTTGCCACAAATCCGCATGATACCGTGCTGCACCTGTCATTGTCTCCCGCAAACCAGCAATGGCCACACGAACTGGCCAGCCAGCATTGGCCAGACGCTGCGCAACCGCGAAACCGTCGCCACCATTGTTGCCAGGACCACAAAGCACGGTGACATGTCGGGGTGTCCAGCGCTTCTCTATCTCGACACAGACAGCCGAACCAGCATTCTCCATCAGCTCGAAGACGGTTTTCCCCGTCGCAAGCGACAGCCGGTCAGCTTCGCCCATCTGGCGGACATCAAGTAACGCACACTGGAAATTCATTACCGAATTCGATTCGAATCTGATTTGCTCTGGAGATCATGAAACGGTCACTAGTATACCAAGTTAACGCTTTTGAACGGGCACTCGACGGCATTCGCACTGAAGCTACTTGGCCTGATAGTCGACATTTCCTTTGCGTGGGGGAATGTTTCACTAGCTTGCGCGTCGTGCTAGGTCGTTTTCCTACTTAGTCGTGGTATGGTTGATGTTTCACTAGCTTGCGCGTCGTGCTAGGTCGTTTTCCTACTTAGTCGTGGTATGGTTAATGATTCACTAGCTTGCGCGTCGTGCTAGGTCGTTTTCCTACTTAGCCCACGTCACCCAGCGACACCACTGCACCGTGTTTAAGTGTCACTTGCCGTTTAAGCTTGGCGTGTTCGGCTAGATCAAGATTGGGATCCTGCTCGACGATTTTTTGCGCGATTTTTCTTGCGCAAATGAGGACTTCCGAGTCCCTTACCAGATCGGCAATTCTCAAAGGTGGCAGCCCGATCTGTTTTGTACCGAGCAAGTCACCTGGCCCACGCATTTGCAAATCTTGCTCCGCCAATCGAAAGCCGTCGTCGGTCGAGGCCAATACGCTGAGTCTCGCGTTCTCCTCCGGGGCAACACCTGGTTTCGCGAAAACACAAACGTAGCCCGGAAAACTACCTCGTGAAATTCGACCACGTAACTGATGCAGTTGCGCCAGGCCCATACGGTCAGCGTCCAAGATCGTCATGACGGTCGCATTGGGCACGTCGATACCGACTTCGATCACGGTAGTAGCGACGAGCACTTGCGTTTTTCCGGAGGTAAACGCATCGAGCTTGGCCTGCTTCTCGCTTCCATCCATCCGACCATGAAGCAACTCGATTCGAAGTCCCGCAAGTGGTCCGGTCATCAATTGCTGGTAGACTTGCTCGGCCCCGACGATCTCGGCTTCTGCATCGGATTCGACTCTGGGAGTGACGACATAAGCTTGGCGACCGCTTTGAATCTGCTTGACCACGAACTCCCACCACTTGGCTTGCTGAGCGGTGCTACCCAGATACGTATGCACGGTCGCTCGACCAGGTGGCTTGTCTCGCAAAACGGAAACGTCCAGGTCTCCAAAAACAGTCATGGCGATCGTTCGAGGAATCGGAGTTGCGGACAGCACCAAGTAGTGAGGCACCATTCGAGACTCTCGTAAATTGGCACGCTGCTGCACGCCAAATTTATGTTGTTCGTCAATGACCACTAGCCCAAGCGATTCGAATTGAACTTGTTCACTCAGCAACGCTTGGGTGCCAACGACGAGGTCGACTGTTCCGATGGCGATGCGTTGCAACAACTCGGTCCGTTCGCGCTGAGTGATAGAGCCAACCAGCAATTCGATCATGACTTGGCTACCAGCCAATTGCTGTCGAAGCCGCGTGAAGTGTTGCCGAGCCAACAGTTCGGTCGGTGCCATCAAAGCCGCTTGTTGTTTGCTCGCGACGGCATTGAGCATGGCGTATTGCGCGATGACGGTTTTTCCGCTGCCGACGTCACCTTGAATAAGCCTGTTCATCGGAACGTCTTGAGCCATGTCCGTTCGGACGTCTTCAATCGCCTGCAGTTGATCGCGGGTCAGCTCAAATCCAAATCGCTTCAGGATGCGAGCATGGATCATCGGGGTGGCCGCGATCTTCGGAGCCGGCTTGTCGTGTTGCAATCGATGGCGGCGCATGGCCAGGGCTAGCTGATAGACGAAGAGCTCCTGAAAAATGAAGCGATGCCTCGCTTCATTTGCTTCTTCGACCGTTTTGGGTTGATGGATGGATCGAAGGGCGGGAGCGATACCGAGAAGTGGCGGAAAGGATTTAGCCTCAGGGCCTCCGAGCGTTTCGCTAGCCACAAAATCCACGGGCAAATTGGCCGATTTACGAATGGATTCCGGCAAGGCCTCATCGATGGCATCCGTGAGGTGTTCTAAAACGGCGGCGACAGCGCTGGCGACGTGACGCTGCTGGAGCCCCTCGGTCAGCGGATAGACCGGAATGGGTTTGGCCTCAGGCAGCGGTTGGTCGGCAGCCAAAATCGTCGTTTCGGGATGCCGCATTTCAAACGAGATTCCCGTCGACTTAGCAATTCCGGTGGCGATGACTCGCATTCCCATTAGGAATTGCTGTCTTCGAAAGGGCTGATTGTACCAAACGCAGCGCACATAACCGCCGCCATCGACCGCCAATAGCACGCCAACACTGCTTCTCCCTTCAAAGCTGACGCGCTGATCCATGTCCACGATTTGGCCGACGACACTTGCGCGAATCCCCGGTTCGAGCTCGGTAATGGACTGAAAAGGGGCAATATCCTGATAGCTACGCGGGAACAAAAAGAGCAAATCGATCGCCCGTCGAACGCCTAATTTGTGAAAAAGCTCGACCCTTTGTGGCCCAATCCCAGGAATAAACTGCAAAGGGGTCCCAACTTCCAAGGGTGCAGCACTTTGAGGCGAGGCTTTTTCTTTTGCAGCAGGCGTCTGAGCGTTGGCTCCCAGTCGGCTTAAAGCGGTTTGAATTGGATCAATTGATGACATGTTTTGAAAGCGAGGTTGTCAGGTTGCCATTCCCACGGATAATGGGAGCTCAAAGTTGACTATTCCAAAAGTTAACTAATCCAAAGGAGTGCTTTACGTCGTGTTTGTTGCCGCATCAACTGATTGTTTTCCAAATCTACCGTTCCCCGATGTGATTGAGGTACTTAGCGACCTGGAATTCACTTGCGTCGAAATCGTATTTGACGACCTTGGAACACAAATGCCTCCCGCCAGAATCGTGGAGGATTACGAGGAATGCTTGCGCTTAGTGCGCGACACGCATCGTCTGGATATTTGCAGTTATACCGTCAGGATCGCCGCAGAGGGGGACGTCTACTACGAACGATTTGCGAAAATATGCGATCTCGCCAAAGCCACCAAGGTGGTTTCGTTAACGATTCCAAGTGGTGAGCACGGTACTCCGTTTAACCAAGAGGTCGAGCACCTGCAAAAATTGGTTGGAATTGCTGGCGACCGAGGCGTTCGAATTGGCCTCAAGAGCCAAATCGGTCGTTTGAGCGAAGATCCGGACACCGTGAAAAATCTTTGCGATTACGTGCCAGGCATCGGATTGACCTTGGACCCAAGCCATTATTTGTGCAGCAACAATCGAAACAAAAACTACGAAAAGCTGCTTAAGTACGTGTATCACGTGCAATTGAGAGACTCGAAAAAGGACCAATTGCAAGTGCGTGTCGGCCAAGGAGAAATCGAATACGGACGCATTATCACTCTCTTGCAAGGCGTCGGATACGACCAAGCCCTCAGCGTGGACATGACCCCAATGGAAGGCATGGACATGCGTCAAGAGCTACGAAAGCTTCGGTTGCTATTGGATAGCCTTCTGTAGCGATTAATCAAACCGCCGTGGGGCATATTCAATTAGCCGTTTGGCGCTAACCCAGGTTTCCTAAAGTGCTCGACATTCGACGAGAGCAGACTCGCTTTTTGGCAGAAAAATTGGGTGCATGATCCGCATATTGCATATTGTTGTGCAACAACCTCAGGTGCACCATAGTTTTCTATGATCCATTGAAAATGCACCATCTCCGATGGCGGCTCAACGGAACGTGCAAGGGCCTCGGCATTCTCGATGAGAAACTCCCAAGCATCGCATAAGGCGTCTTCAGGCACGACCCCTGCGAGTTTCTTTAGTTCTAGCTCTAACTGCTCGAGGTATCTACGTACTGCGGTTTGGAAGTCTTTGGTCACGACCATGCTTTGGCTCCAAAATAGAATCTAGCCAGTCCCTCGGAGCCATTCCGCACAGGTCGAGAGTAACTGCAATTTGTCGATTGGTTTGCTTTGATAAGCATTGCAACCAGCATCTAGGCAACGCTGCCGGTCGTCGGTCATAGCGTGGGCCGTAAGGGCGATGATTGGAATTCGGCTTCCTCGTTGGCGCAGCTCGCGAGCGAGCGCATGCCCATCCATTTCAGGCATTTGCACGTCCGTTACGAGCAGGTCATACTTCTCGCCAGTCGCCTGCAATTTCTCAATCATTTCCAATGCGATACGACCATTCTCTGCAATATCAACTTTGGCCCCAGCCTTGTTCAAATGAAAAGCAATGAGACGTTGGTTATCAATTCCGTCTTCAGCGAGAAGAATACGCCCGAAAAGTGAAACAGGAACACCGCTCGGAGAACTAGGTGGCCACTTTAGCGTTTCATCAATCTGATGAATTATCCTCGCCCCACCGACTGCGACAATGGGAATTCTTAGTCGAAAGCGAGAACCTTTGCCAACTTCGGTTCGGACCAACTCTACGTCACCGCCCATCAAGTTAGCCAATCGGCGACTGATGGTGAGTCCGAGTCCAGTGCCTCCATGGCTACGCGTCACCGAAGCATCAGCTTGCCCGAAAGGCAAGAAGAGTCTCTCGGCATGGTCCTGCGACATGCCGATGCCGGTATCCTCTATATCGACCGTAAGCCAAGACTGGGAGCCACCAAGTTGCGCACCGGTCGCGACAACAATAGAACCAGCTTCGGTGAACTTGATCGCGTTTCCAATTAAGTTCATCAGGACTTGGCGAAAGCGTGTTGGATCGGTAAGTGCTCGTTCTGGAGTAGGAGTTGTCAGATGCGCTTCGACGATCAGCCCTTTTCCAATGGCTCGTGGGCGCATCAAGCTAACGACCTCGCGTACGATTTCGACCAAAGGCGTTTCGATGCATTCGATCGCCATCTTATCGGCTTCGATTTTGGACAAGTCCAAGATATCGTTAATAATCGTCAAGAGATGGGAACCTGCGTTCTTAATGGTTTCGACAGTCGCAATTCTCTGCTCCATTGCAAACTCGCCACTTTTTTCGTCGAGCAGCAGATCTGCAAAGCCTAATATCGCCGTCAAGGGAGTTCGGATCTCATGGCTCATGTTAGCTAGAAATTCGCTTTTGCTCCGACTCGCCGCTTCTGCTCTTAGTTGAGATTCACGGAGCTCAGTGATGTCCGTAATCGTTCCAATCATGCGATTTGGTCTTCCATCGCTATCGCGTGCAACCACTTTACCACGGTCCAAGAACCAGCGATATTCGCCTGTCTTCGTGCGGAGTCTTACCTCATTTTGCTTGACAGGCGTTCGTCCCGCAAAGTGGTCCTCGAGGGCGTGCTTTACTTTTTGATGGTCGTCCGGGTGCAGCACATGAAAGAAGAAGCTAATGTCATGCGGAAATTCATTGAGGTTGTACCCGAGAAGCCGAGCCCATTGTGGACTCAAATGGAGCGAGTCGGTCGCGAGGTCCCAGTCCCATAGACCGTCGCGAGTTGCCTCCAACGCATTCTTCAATTGTGTTTCGCTTTCTCGCAGGGCACGTTCGTTTTCAATCCGTGCCGAAATGTCTCGAATGGAGGTGTAAATTGCAGGCAATCCATCGAAACCGATCTTGGAACTCCGTATCTCCACGTCGATTGGCGCACCATCGAGCCTAAGCAATCGCTCTTCGATCATCGGTTCTTCCATCCCATTGAAGATGTTCGCTTGTCGCTGGAGTGTCAGACTTCGGAAGTCGGGATGAATCAATTGGTCTATGGGGTATCCGACCAGTTCTTCAAGTCGCGAGGCACCGAACAATCTGACAGCTGCAGGATTTGCAAAGAGCACTTCTGCTCCGCGGTGCACCAACACAGCCTCGGAAGTCCATTCGACGAGAGTTCGATAACGCTCTTCGCTTTCGATCAGTCTTCTTTCTGCCAGTTTTCGTTCTGTGATGTCCGAGAACGTCCCAATCATTCTCAGCGGTTTGCCGTTGCTGTCACGTCGAACGACGAGTCCTCGATCGAGCACCCATTTGATATTTCGATCTTTGCAGTAGACCCGGTGCTCGCTCTGATAGTACTTGCTCGCACCTTCTAAGTGCCTGTGAACGGATGCAATAACGCGGGGCCAGTCTTCAGGGTGGACGCGTTTCTCCCACTCGGAAACATCGTTACTCAACTCGGTTTCGTCATAGCCCAAAATTTCTTTCCATCGACTTGAAAAGTACGAGACGCCGGCTGGTATATCACAGTCCCACAGCCCTACACCCGAACCCTCAATGGCAAACTTCCAGCGTTCCTCGCTTTCTTGCAGTGCCGTTTGGGTCATAATGCGTTCGGAGATATCGCGATTAAACGCAACGACACATTGGCGACCATGGAAATTGACAAGTCCTGCTGTCACCTCAACCCAAAACTGCGTTCCATCTTTCCGCAAATGCTCCACTTCAAAGCGAAGCGACTTCTCGCTCCTCAAACGATTTAAGCGCTCGGAAACATGCGACGCACCCTCTGGTGTGTCGAGTTCCCCAATTCGCATCGTGAGCAGTTCCTCACGCGTGTAACCATGCATGATCGCCGCTGCATTGTTGGCGTCGAGGATCCGACCTTGATTCGGCTCCTCGATTTCGATGACGAACACAGCGTCCGAGGTTACGTCGAACAGTTCTTTGTTCGGTAATTCGCTTTCGGGCATATTACCTGTTCTTTCCTCACGCGAGATGCGTGTGTTCCCCATTTCCGAATGGCTTTTCACAAGCTTGAAAGACCAAGTATAATGAATTCGTCATCTTTAGGCGGGGCGGGGCTTGGAAAGGGCGTGAGTTATGAGACTCAATCTAATACTTTTCCTTCCTACACCCGGTTACGCGAATGACATTGTCCACACTCATTCCAAAAACTCGATCAGACCAAACGTATCTTCCTTGACCAAAACTATACCCAGCACCCTTCAATGGATTGCGATTGTCACTTGGACAATCCAATTTTCGTTGTCACTCCCAATCCCATGCCGAGCAGACGAGCTAGCAAAGGCAACTCAAACTCGCTTCGAAAAACATTGCTTTGACTGCCATGCACGCGGTTCCGCTGAGGGAGGCTTTGATTTCGAGAAGTTGGCATCCGGCGAATATGGGGCTGATACGCAAGCCAAATGGGAAACCGTTTGGAAAAACATTCGAGCCCAAACCATGCCACCCGCCGAAGCCGAGGCGCCATCGATAGAGGAACGCACGGCTTGGATCCATTGGATCCAACAAGACGTTTTTCAACTCGATTCCCAAAAAATCGACCCCGGTCATATTGTCCTGAGACGTCTCAACCGAAGCGAGTATAGGGAAACCATCAAAGCTCTGACCGATGTCGACTTCAAAGTAAACGAAGAGTTCCCCGCGGATGATACAGGTTACGGATTTGATACGGTTGGCGAGTCTTTGACTCTATCGCCCGTGTTGCTCGAAAAATACCTAGCCGCTGCAGGAGACATCGTTTCCAAGTTCACACCGCTCGAAGGACCAACGCCACCTGAAGTTTCTTTTTGGTCGGATCACTGGAAACGTAACGCCATCGATGGTACTCCCTCGCAAAAAATTAAGTTTGACGAGACCGTAAGCCTTCACTTGAAGAAAAAAGTCTCCAAGCCTGGTCGTTATAAGCTGACGGTTCAATGGCACCTCGAAAACGCTTGGACGACCACGTCGCAGGATGCCAAGATTAAACTATCCATCGTAGATGCCAACGGAGAATCCAAAACCCTGGACCAGCAACAAGCCAATTTCGCAGCAGGACCAGACGGGACGCTCACCGGAGAAGTGGAACTGTCGTCCGAGGATCTCTATCTCGTCCTCGACTTTCAATCGCTCAATGCAGACACCAAAACAAACGTGGACGACCCAAAGAATCTGCGCTACGATTTCTCGCTTCGACGTACCGCGCTGGTCGGGCCATTGGAAGGTGCGAAGCTGGAGTATCGGGAGCCAGCTAGGAAGATCTTCTTCAATGGTCCCCCACCCATTGCAACAGAAATGGTAACGGCCGCTAGTCCGGAATTCGCCGCCTCGGTTCGGGAACACATGAAGGTGATCGTTCGTCGCTTTGCCGATCAAGCATTCCGACGGCCCATCGATGAACCGTCGTTAGATCGTCTGTGCGACATTGGCATGCGACTCGCCAATGAACCAGGCAAGCGGTATGAGAATGGGGCTGCCGCAGCATTGCAATTGGTTTTGGCCTCGCCGCGATTCCTCTATCGTGTGGAGCTTCCTAGTTCTTCTATCGCAAAGAGCGAACATGTCGATTCCGCAGTCGTCTCACGAATCGACGACTATGCCCTCGCAAGTCGACTTAGCTATCTTCTTTGGGGTGCACCTCCTGACGAGGAATTGATGAAGATTGCGGCTGCTGGAACATTGCACGACAGAATCTTAGAGCAATTTGACCGCATGACCGCCCAGGAATGGCGACTGCAACGGGGGATCGAAAACTTTGTTGGACAGTGGCTGCGAACGAGAGATGTTCAGGAAACGCAGGTGGATGTGAAGCAGATATTGCGGCTGCGAAGAGACGATGAAGCCGATCGCTTGTTCAATTGGAAAGTTCGCGATTCGATGGCCAAAGAAACGTACCGTTTATATCAGTACTTACTGACAGAGAATCGCCCTGCAGAGGAACTCATCAGTGCCAGATACACCTTCTTGAACGAATCTCTAGCGAAGTTTTATGGTATCGAAGGGATTCAAGGCGATGAGATGCGAAGAATTGATTTGCCGCCAGAGACCCATCGTCGTGGTCTTCTCTCACATGGATCGGTATTGCTCGTCACCAGTAATCCCACACGAACGAGTCCTGTAAAGCGAGGCCTTTTTCTCCTCGACAACTTGCTCGGAACACCAGCACCACCAGCCCCCCCAAATGTTCCAACGCTGGAAGCCTCCAAGTCAGGAGCCCTTAAGAGCGCTTCGTTGCGACAAGTACTAGAATTTCATCGCCGTGACGCCGCTTGCGCTGCTTGCCATCAGCGTATGGACCCTTTGGGGCTAGCGATGGAAAATTTTAATGCAATCGGGCAATGGAGAGATGTCGAAAAAGGACGACCGGCGTTTGGAAATCGCGAAGAAGAACCAGATCAGCCGATTGATCCGGCTGGAAAACTCATGACTGGCGAAACATTCGCAAGTGTTGACGAGTTGGCCGGAATTCTAGCCGACACGCGGAAAGAGGACTTCTATCGATGTCTCACGGAAAAAATAGTTACCTTCGCTTTGGGACGCGGCATTACTTATCGTGATTCAACCGCAATCGACCTTGTGGTCGAACAAGTGAAGAAAGACAATGGTAGCTTGAGAGCGTTATATAAAGCGATTGTCACCAGCGTTCCGTTTACGCATTGCCGCACACCGGATGCGAATGCAAAGCCTACCAGCAACTAATTGATTCTTCAGCGCACAACCAACGACCATTCTCAATGAAAAACCCATCCCTACTACGACGCCACTTCCTCCGATCCACGGGATTGTCGCTTGCGCTTCCAGCCCTGCCCAGCATGCTGCGAACGGCCCCTGTAGCCCAAGCTGGCACCGTAGGCGAGGCCGCAAGCCCGTTGCGATTGTGCTACCTCTACATACCCAATGGGGTCAATATGGAGCACTGGCGGCCGGGAAGTGAAAACGGCTCTCTGAAACTGAATCGCTCAACCGCTTCCTTGGAACCCTATCTGCAAGACTTGCGATTTGTATCTGGTCTTACGCACCAACACGCCTTTGCCGGCAAGGACGGAGGTGGCGATCATGCTCGCGCTAACGCTTCGTTTTTGACTGGAGCCCGTGCTTATAAGACTGCAGGCGCAGATATCCATTTGGGTGTCTCCGCTGACCAAATTGTAGCCCAAAAGTACAACAACTTGACTCGCCTTCGATCGCTTGAACTATCTTGTGATGGAGTTCGACAATCGGGTGGATGCGATTCCGGTTACGCGTGCGCCTATCAATTCAACATTGCTTGGGCCGATGAAAAGACACCGGTTGCTCCTGAGTCCAATCCCCGTTTGATCTTCGAGCGATTGTTCGGAAGCGGCACTCATGGAGAACGCCGAGACAACTTTGCTCGACGACAAGCAAGTCAGCTGTCTATGCTTGATTTCCTGAAAGACGAGGTCAAGCAAGTCAATCGACAAGTTGGACGCGAGGATCGAGCAAAGCTAGAAGAGTACTTTGCAGGTATCCGCGATATCGAATCCCGCATCGAAAAGGCTGAACAATTTGGTCTACCTCAAGACCCAGACTTTACAACTCCAGCCGGCATTCCAAGCAGTTATGGCGAACACATTCGTTTGAACGCAGACGTATTGGCGCTCGCATTCGAAACCGACTCAACGCGAGTTGCCACATACATGTTTGCCCACGACGGTAGTAACCGAGCCTTCAAGGAAATCAACGTGGGTGATGGACACCATGATCTATCGCACCACAAGAAAGACCCAGAGCGACTCGAGAAGATCGCGAAGATCGATAAATTTTACTGTGAGCAGTTTGCCTATTTTTTAGGTGCGTTAAAGAACCGCAAAGATGCAAATGGCCAATCGCTCCTCGATAGCACCATGGTCGTCTTTGGAAGCGGCATTTGCGATGGCGACCGCCACAATCACGATGACCTACCCATTGTTGTCGCGGGTGGCAAGGCAGCCGGCCTCAAGGGCGGTATCCTTCACAAGGTCGTGGACAAGACACCGATGGCCAATCTCCATCTCGACCTAATCCACCGAATGGGTGTCCAGCTAGATAGCTTTGGAGACTCAACAGGTCGACTCGATGTCGCGTAGCCTAAGGCGAGCGGTGGGTGCCAAATTGCCTAGTACGACGCGCACGCAAGTTGGAAGTAGATAGTGGATTCACTAGCTTGCGCGTTTTGCTAGGGTGGCAGATAGTGGATTCACTAGCTTGCGCGTCGTGCTAGGGCGGTAGATAGTGGATTCACTAGCTTGCGCGTTTTGAAGTTGCACACTTTTTGCAGTGTTCTATGCAGCCATCCGGTATTCCCTTGGTGAAGTATTATGTAGCCATTGTTTGAGTTTTGCGATGCCTCCGGAAGTTTTTAATCGATTTGAGATGTA
>JAPLNL010000051.1 GCA_026692905.1 Planctomycetota bacterium | reverse complement strand
CTTTTGCTCGGCAGGAGCCTCGCACCACCGCTGTAAACATGTTTCCAACGAGTTTACCTAAGTCATTCATTGCTCGGGAGGGTGAGGCTCCTGCCGAACCTTTGCACCGTTGGCTCGGCAGGAGCCTCGCCCTCCCTAAGGTTTTCACTGGAATTGACTTTGCAAAGATGTTTACAGCGGTGGCCTCGCACTTCCTTTGAAATTGCTAGCAAGTCCAAAAAGCAATTCCAAAAAGAAAGCGAGACGGCCTCCAAGGCCGATGGGTTCTCTTAACTCTTCGATTTTGCCTGTACCGTTTTCCTTAACTCTTCTCCGGACATGCGGAAGGCGGCGTCGTGGGGGCAGGAATGGACGCATCGCGGGGTCCCGCCGATGCTCTTGCACTGATCGCAGGTCGTAGCCTTTTGTTGAATGATCGGAATCTTGAGCTCCCCGTCTGTTTGGAAACCCGCTTCCTTGCCATACATCGTAATGTTGCCATAGGGACAGTTGCTCGCGCATTGACCACAGCCGATGCAGTGGTCCTCGATGACAATTTCTTTGGAACCTTCCCGAAATATCGAATTGACTGGGCAGCCGACCAAACAGTACGGATCGGTACAGGAACGGCAACTGGTCGCGACCAAGAAGTTTTCGAACCGCAACCCTTCCCGCACCAATCGAGTCTCGCCACCATGCGCATCTGCACAGGCTTTTGTACATTCATCGCATCGTGTGCATGATTCGAGATCCAAAACCAACAGGCTTTGGGCATTGTACAATCCTTGACTAATGAAGTTGGAAATCTCCCGATCCATTTCACTTAACCGATTCGCGTCTTTGGCAAGCAACGCTCGGGCTCGCTTCATTAAGCCGTCCTTAAACTCCGGATTGGCTTCCGTGATCTTCTTGAGTTGGGAACTCTTGATACGAACCAGTTCAACGTGGTCAAGCGCAATACATGTTGTGGTTCGAACGCCAGCGCGGTAGCCAAGCCGATTCAGCTCGTCAGCCAACTCCTCCTTGTAAATCGACGACAGAGCAGCGATTTCCCCGATAGAACCAGCTTCCCCGCTCAAGTTTCCCGGTCCTTGGTATCCTACGACATTCTCGCGTGTTCCAACTTGGCGACTCACCTTGATATATCCAAGGCGAATCAAGAAGAGATCGCCTTCTTCAGCTCCTTGCTTGAAGATAGGCATGCCTGGCTCCACACTGATCAGATCGACGTCTTCGGAAATGATGCGAGCAGCCTGCTTGCGACCTTCTTGGGAAAGTTTCTCAAAGATTGGAAGTCGTTCCAAATCGGAGTTCAATGCATGCCGCTTGTAAGCGTCGTTGAGGATTTTGCGGCTGCTTGTATTACGTTGCAACATGTACAATACATTGCTGCCAATTTCAATAACCTCGGACTCTTCTACGGCAACTACGGTCGCAGTTCTTGGATAACGATTCAGGCATGCCATTTCGCCGAGAATGACGTCTTCCGCACCGCGGTAAAGTTTTGGACCGTCGTCAGCAGCGGACTTCGTGTCGGCACCTGTCGCTAAACTCGGCAAAGCCCGGGATGAACTCGAACCGAGGCCACGTTTCAAAAAACCAAATATGCTGGAGCTCTTTGCCAGTGGACGTTGCGCAGCCTTTTTGCCAAGTTGTATTTCAAATTTACCACCCTGGATCAAAAAAGCGGTGGAACCATATTCCCCCTGTGAGCAAAGCGTTTCGCCCGGTTTCAAAACCCTTCGAACACAACCAGCGCCGTTAAACTGCAAAAACTTGTACGGGATGCCCGAAAAGATCGGGATTTCTAGCAACTCATCCGCGGTCATTCCCTGGCTTTTCGCTGATTCCCGTCGCGAGCTTTTTTGAAGTCTTTTTACTTGATTCGCAACGACCTCCGGCTTGAAGGTCAAGGCATCGGTGGGGCATGAAATAACGCACTCGCCACATGACACGCACGAACTTTCCAACATAGTTAGATTGTTATCGAAGGCTATCCGCGTGTCGTAACCTTTGCCATCGCGAGCCATCACATCGTTTTGTTTGATGTCATTGCAGGCTCGCGTACAACGTTGACACATAATGCATGCGTCGTGATTAACCGAAATGATTTCGGAGGAGGGATCCTTCCCTCGCTTGCCTGCAAGATGGCTTGGCGCATACCTGGATATCTTAGGGTCGTTCGCGTACAAGGAAACAAGTCGCTTTAGCTCATTGGGACCGCGCGGCGGTTCATCTTTATTGAGCTGTGCTGACTCTTCCGAAGTCAAGTGTTCCGAGGCCAACAGATCAAGAATGACTCCGACCGAACTCTTAATTGTTTTGACAGCGGCTTCGTCCTCCGTCTTCTTGCTTGCCAGAGTCGCAATAACCATTCCGTTCTTTACATGGTACGTGCATGATGACACCAGGGCTTTCCTTGGGCGACCACTCGGTCTTATTTCCGAAACCTCGACCAAACAAACACGACAAACTCCAACAGGATTAAGATGCTCGCGATGGCACAAGACCGGTACGGGATTTACGTCGCCAAGTTTTTTGACGTACACTTGTGAGACCGCGTCGTAGATCGTAGTCGGTCTTGGTATGAGCTCCCCCTTTTCGTTCGTCACTACGGTCCCTTGCGAATTGCGAAGTGGAACCGCTTTCTTTACCGTTATCGGCTCGCCGTCAATCGTGAGTTTGATTTCCTCGCTAAGATCGCTCAAAGTCGCTTCGGTAAAACGAATGAGCTGACCGTCGACGTCGCGCGCGAATAGTGCTTCTTCGCTCGCACTTACATACGGTGTTGACTCGAAACTCTCTTGTTCATTGGCCATGGGGTCGACCTAGTCGTGGTTCGTGGACGGGCAGATTATGGGAGTTGATGCATTTGCGGCTTCACAAACCGACGCGTAAGCGAGGGACAAGTAGAAATCCCTCGCTCACGCATCGGGTTACTAGAATCACGGCTCGGAGGACCGTGCTACGCGGGGTTTGTAAAAGTACTTTAGGTAGCTCTTTAGCGGGTTGCTAGCAACTTGTCCCAAGCCGCAGATACTTGTCGTCTCCATGATGCCGCTCAGCGTATCAACCATGTTTTTCAATTCGGCTGGATCGCTGTCTGAACGGGCTTGCAAGAGCTCTTCTGCAATGTCAACCATTTTTCGTGAACCGAGCCGGCAGGGAACGCACTTACCACACGATTCCCGTTGGTAAAAACGGCTGCATGCGATCGCTTGATCGAGCATCTCCGCATGCTCGCCGTAAACGACTAATCCAGCCCCAAGCATGAAGCCGATCTCACGCCCTGCGTTCAAGTCGAGCGGCAAACAACGCACATCGATTGGATCTCCGACTAGATTTGGATACTTGAGTTCTTGTGTCGGTTTCCCTTCCTTGTCCATCTTCTTGGGTGAGCGAATGGAACCCTTTGGCAACCAAGCAGGCAAAAAGCCGCCAGACGGACCGCTCAATGCTACGGCTTGTAGGGCGCACCCGTCCTTCATCCCACCCGCATAGTCGTCGATCAATTCGCCTAACGTTAGACCGCATGGAACTTCATAGGCCCCCGGTCGATTCAAGTCACCGCTGATGGAGAAAAATCGCTTTCCTTTCATTCCATTTCGACCTGCCTTCCTGTACCAAACACCTTGAGTGGAAGGTTTGCCTACGGACTTTTCTTCAGGGTTGGTCTTTCCATCTGGAGTGGTTTTTTCCAACGGTTCGTAGAGCAAAATGGCGGGGACCCAAGCAAAGGTTTCGACGTTGTTGAGGACTGTTGGTTGATTGTAAAGTCCATTCGTCTGAAGCTCGGGTGGGCGATTTCGTGGTTCAGAGCGTTTTCCCTCAAGGGCCTCTATCAGCGCTGTCTGCTCTCCACAGACGTAACCTCCGGGACTGACAAAAACTTCCAAACGGAATTCAAGGGTGCTGCCAAAAATGTTGGTGCCGCATGCCTTCAGCTGAATTGCTTCGTCGATCGCTTCGTTAAGTCTCGCGATTTGTTCGAAGTACTCGTGGCGGATATAGATAAACCCTCGCTTCGCTCCGGTTACCAAACCTGCAATGATCATTCCTTCGATAACGAGATGTGGCGAAGCAAGTAGAATATCTCTATCCTTGAACGTTCCAGGCTCGCTCTCATCTGCGTTGCAGACAACATACTTGACCTCGCCAGGTGCATTTTTTGTCTCTTCCCATTTGCTAAACGCAGGCATACCTGCACCTCCCATACCTTGCAGACCAGACGTTTCTAACGCCTTTACCACTCGAGCGGGCTCCGGATCAAGCACATACTGTTTCACCGCCGTGTAAAGAGGCGTGCCTGTTTTCGCGTAATAGTCGATTTCGGCATTGGCAAATGCAATGGTCGCGGTGTCCACGTCCCTATCTGGCTCAGGAGACCTTCCCTGCAAGGTCGCCCGTACGATCTCGACCATTTCTTCCGCTGTTCGATTCACGTACAAGTCTTCGTTTACGAAGACGGCAGGTGCGCGATCACAGCGCCCTAAGCAAGATGCCTCGGTGATTTCCAATGCTGCTTTGCCAACTTCGGTCTGCAGACTGCGAAGCTGCTCCGACATTGCGACGGAGCCTCGCAATCGGCAACTCATGTCGCGGCAAACGTAAGCGTGACACTTGGGCGGTGCATCCTTTCGAAAATGAGGAAAGAAACTAATCACGTCTTGGATGACTCGGATCGGTTCACCGACTTGATCAGAAATGCGCTGTATTTCCGAAGTCTGAATAAAACCATGTTCGTGCTGCGAGTCTTGCAGCATCTTGGCGATACGGGTCCCAACTTGCCGTTCGGTGAGAGATCTCATGGTCTTGTCTGTAACTGTCGCTTGAGGTCGGTACTGTAGTCGTTCAGCATGTTTGGAGCAAAGTTCCTTGGGGAATCAAATTCGTTACTTGCTTTCGGCAGCCAAGTCCCTGTGTTCACAAAAGGATCCTCCTTGACGAACGAAACCGGAGCTTTGGAGCCAAGAATACCGATCCCTTCGGAAAGTACACGTGTCGCAAGATACCACTGCGTCGCCGATTCCCAGTTCTGCAGAGAGTCGACACCTGCCATCCTAGACTTCAACTTCAGCACCATTACCTCAGCCGAATTTTCGGACGGCGAGGAAACATGGTTTAGCTCCATCTCAAGCCATTCTTTTAGCGAAGTTGCGATTGATGCGACTTGAGTGGGCTCAGGCATCGTATGCTCGACACTCTTCTTCAATCGGGTAAGCTGAGAATTCAGTTCATCCATCGACTGATTGCGAACGGCACAATCCAATTGCGATACAGTCCAATCGTCCCAGTTTGCAATCGTACTCTTATTCGAACCGCTAGTACTACGCCAACTCGGTTGCACCAGCGAATGATGACAGTCCGTACAACTATATTCGGTTAACTCAGGCCAATCGGCCGTTTGGGCACTCTTGCTGGCTGAACGCTCCGCCCGCGCCGCCAGCAGTTTCAATTTAGCGATTGCCGTCGTTATTTTTCCGACTCGCCAGCGTTCCATGCCGAGTTTGGAACCTAATTCGATCGATTCGTCCTGGGTGTCCCAGTGAATTGGATAGCGACGCAAAAAACTTTCAAATTCAAAATACATCGGTGGATGACCTGCTGCCATCAGACGATGGTCCACTTCACGATCAAGGCCTTTGTTTTGTCCCATCTTCCTATCCAATTCCCCAACATGGCATGACGCGCACACTTTAGCACGGCCAGCAATAGATTCCACGTTGATCCTCTGAGTACCCTCGAATCGATTTTTCCCGAGTGATTTCCATTCGCTCGAATAATGCTCGCTACCCCAAGCGTCTGCACTGCCATGGCAAACCTGACAATCGGCACCGAGAACCCGTTGTGACTCGGAGACGTTTTCATTGGAATGACAGGAAATACACTTTGCATCCAATACTTGGCGATATTCGTCAGAAATTGGCGTCGTTCGCTTCAACTCCTTATTCACCAACCGAGAAACAATTTTCGCCGACGTGTCCGTGAGCAAGCTGGTGTAGGCTCTGGCATGAGGATCCGTGTCAAACCAGATTTTGCCGGCTCGCTGCCAATTTTTGGCATCTGGCACGTTGGAGCCATGACACGCAGTGGTCATGCAACCCGTAATGCTTGGGGACTGCATGTCGGGATGAGCATTCACGTCGGGATCGCCACCAAATGCAATTCGCATCGAAGAAAGCAACGCAACGAGTGCGAAAGCATGAACCGGCGGAGCCATCACGGTGCTTTCTCGCTTGCCAAGAATCGCTGAAAATCCCCCAAGTTTACGGCAACGGGATCAACGATACCGACCGAGGCCGAGTTCTTCGGCGGATCGCTATGGTAGCGATGGCAGTCCACGCAATCGGCTGTGGCAACATGCTTTAAAGTCGCAAACTTTTGCGAACGCAGATGGGCATCCTGAATATGACACTCGCGGCACTTTGTAATCCCAGCGATCATGACAATACTGGATTCTTCTTTAGACTTTGTGTTACCCGCGATTGCATTATCATAGACCTCGCTGGGCGACTTGTAGGCTTCGGCGTGGCAGTCTTTGCATGATACCATCAAATGCGCTCCGTGCGTGAAGGATGCGTCTCGCAACCATTTTCGTTTCAGATGACTCGGTGCAACGATCGCATTAGGCTCCTTGGATGGCTCATGGCATTTCGCACAGGTTTTTTCGCTCTGCATGAGAATGGCATCGAGTCTTGTCTTTCGACCATCGATCTCTTCCGCGATTTCCTTTAACATTTTGCCTTCCACGAGGGAATCCGGTTCAGCCTCCGTGAACCGCTTTTTAAGATACTCGAGTATCTTACGTGGGGTTAGCTCCTTGATGGCTTCGTTCATTTGCTTACGATCTAGTCCATGAGCTAAACCATCCAAATCATGGCAGGCTGCGCAATGCTTGTCGAATTCCACTGGCTTGTAAAGCATGTGGTCAGTCGATTGGATGGAAGCTGTTGGCGTCGAATCTGCCAACTCCAATCCTTCGTAGCCTTTCAGTTCAACGTCCCGCGCGTGGCAATTGCTACAGGTCAACTGGATCAGTTGGTTGGCATCCACTCGATCTTGGTAAAGCCCTCGGAATTTTTCAGGAATCATGTCCAGTTTTTTTGCGTCAGCCCCGTTAGGGCTCTTGGGCTGACCAGGACGCATGTGTTGAGCGTGACTAAAGTGAATAGTTCCTGGATCGTGCTTTAGCGAAGCAAAGTTTGGGTGCCCATTCTCCGCGGAAAAATTGCTGATGGGCTGTTGAGCATTCGAATCGGGTGCTACGGGATGGTTCGCAACAGAGGCTATATCAGCATGGCAACGGGAACATTCGGAGTCGTAGACTTCGACGAGATTTCGGTCGAATCCTAGATGTTCGCGGTGACAAGTGCTGCAGCTTTCCGTTTCCAAAACGCCGGTCTTGGTCTTCGCCTCAAAGTGCCCAGTTACTGCATGGCATTCGCCATTGCAGTTTTTGTTGTTATCGCGGATATGCTCGATTCGATCTCCGCCCCACGCATCTTTTCTTATGGGTACGTTGGGCAGATGGCATTTCTCACAGCCCGTCTTGTTCCAAGCAAAGTGGGGTTGAGACAGTACACCAGTCGAAACCTGAAGAGCTCCGTTGCTTGAAAGCAAAAGCCAAATGGAATAGCCGATGCCGACGAGAAAACCGAGAAAACTCATCCAGCGTTTGCGATAAATGAAACGATCGAAGGCTTGATGATAAAACCTTTCGATCTTCACTGCACGTTGGCTTCCGTTTTCTTGCATTTGAGTCCTTGTACCAAATCTAATTACATGTATTTCAATGCCAGGACGATATGGGCCACCAAAAGCACCCCCAACACAACGGAAGCACTAGCATGAAAAGCAATCCATCCATGCAACCACGATTGTGCTCGACGTTGCGCATCGTACTGAAGTCGTTGTTCGGTCAATTTCTCCAAATGATTCACAATGGTTCGAGTCGAGGAGGAACATGAATCCCTTAACATGGAAAACCAATCGATCATTTTTTGACGCGTACTAATGGGTGACTTGGGACTCGTTTCCTTTTGAGCTTGGGGGCTAGTTGCTTCTCCATAGGAAAGCGGGATCCCTCTCAGCATAAAAGGCTCTATCACCGTGGCATATTGTCCCCAAAGTTCGCGACCATCCTCTTCGTTGAATTCGTTTCCCGAGTCTATTTCGATATGCAAACCTTTGGTATCACGGCGTTGAACAGCCCCAATCACAATCGCTCTGACCTCCTGCCGACCTTGCCTGACTGTGACCACTCCACTCATATCCGAAACGAAACCATCTAAGTTCGGCAACTTTTGCAAACCCTCGGGCTTTGGACCATATGCAACCGTTAGCATTCGCCGCGCGTTCAATGCAGCTTGTATGGAAACATCGTCGATCTGACCAGTAATGGTTTCGTAGGGTAGATTACCAAGCATCCATCTGGGCAAAACCATCTGAATGACCCAGCCATAAATCCCGCTCAACAAAACGAAAAGCAGCAAGACCATTAAGGTCGTACTAAATGTCCCCCCCAAGCGGTAACCGGAATGGATGAATGCCAACGGACCAGTCGCCAATCCAAGCCAAATGTGCGCAACCATCCAGTACTTGGTCGGGAAAAGTCGAAATCGCCTGAGCCACTTTCTCGGCCAAAGCAACAATTCGAATAGAATAATTCCGGCTGCCACACTTCCAATAACAATGCCAGGCCATGAACTTCCGGTCGGGGAGCGATCTGCTTGATGGGAATGCCAGGCCTGCCAAAATGCTCCGGCCGCAATCATCGCGACGGCTAATACGATTGATCCGAGATGCAATTTGAGTTTCCGGATCAACAACACGAATCACCTACAATATCAACACAATTCCATCAAAACAATGGTTCTAAGCAGACTGTAGACTCTAGTCGTTTCCGTATCGACTGTCAACTTTTCGGTGCCTCGGCGGCCTTCATTGAATGCCGCTGAGATTGGCGATCTCTTGCCGAGTACGACCTTGCATAACTAAGAAAACGGCCTTTTGTTTGCAATATACGTGCTTAGGCGAGCTAAGGGCTGAAAACTACCTTTCAAGGTTTCAATTGGAGAGCAGGGCCACCCCCTTTAAACATCTATGAACTGCAAGTCCCGTAAAAGCATTCGGGAGAGCGAGGCTCCTGCCGAGCTGGCGCCGCCGCGGTTCGGCAGGAGCCTCACCCCACCGCTGTAAATATGTTTCCAACAAGTTTACCTAAGCAATTCATTGCTCGGGAGGGTGAGGCTCCTGCCGAACCTTTGGACCGTTGGCTCGGCAGCAGCCTCGCCCCACCGCTGTAAACATGTTTCCAACAAGTTTACCTAAGCAAT
>JAPLNL010000050.1 GCA_026692905.1 Planctomycetota bacterium | reverse complement strand
TTGCAAAGTCAATTCCATTGAAAACCTTAGGGAGGGCGAGGCTCCTGCCGAGCCAACGGTGCAAAGGTTCGGCAGGAGCCTCACCCTCCCGAGCAATGAATGACTTAGGTAAACTCGTTGGAAACATGTTTACAGCGGTGGCCTCACTCTCCCAAACGATGAGTCGCAACGGCTTGTAACCATCTTTGGTTCGTCTCACATCGTGGTGTACGGGGCTTCTTCACCGCGTAACTGCGAAAGTGCGTTTCCAGCAGCGCGTTGCTCTGCTTCCTTCTTGTTACGTCCCCACGCCGGCGCAAACCGCCTGCCTGTAATTTCCGCCGCAATTTGAAAGTGTTTGCTGTGGTCGGGGCCGCGTTCGTCAACAAGTCGATACACGGGTGTGCCCTTGAGGTCGCGCTGCGCAAGTTGTTGCAAAAGCGATTTGTAGTTACCCCCGCCGTGCCCATCTGCAGCCAATCGAATCTCTGGCTCCATGTGCTCAAGGATAAACTTACCAACATTTTCGACACCTCCATCCAAGAAAATGGCGGCCACAATGGATTCAAACACGTCGCTCAAAAGCGATCTCGGCATTCCGGTTCGAAGCATTCCCCGGCCAACAATTAGGCAGCTATCCAATCCTAATTGTCGGGAGATCTTCGCACAAACGCGGCGTGAAACGACGACGGATTTGATTTTGGTAAGTTCACCCTCCAAGTATTCTGGGTACGAACGAAAGAGCCGCTCACAGACAATCATTCCCAAGATTGAATCTCCGAGAAACTCCATTCTTTCGTTCGATTCCGTCCGCGAAGTGGCGACGCTCGAATGCGTCAATGCAGACAAAAGTATTGAACAATCGCGAAACCGATACTTGATGATATTTTGGCAATGCTCAACCTTTTGTTCCGCGGTGAGTGTGTCATCGGGTGGTGTCAGGTCATTCATAGCCGTAATACAGAATCCAGATCGTATCTGTTTGGAAATTGGGACGATCAGTTATCGCAGGTTGTCGCACTTACGACTAGCCCGTGCAATGAAATCAAACAAAAGAGCCAGTTCCAAATGGAGCATCTGTGGAAGCAGAGCCGATTCCATCGTTGGGAAGGGGTATCTACCTGGGATTAAATAATGGCATCATTCGTTGGATGAATGTTCATCCACACCGAGAGCATTGATCCCTCCAAACCATTGTGAATGAATCAGTCAATTCTCATCGTCGAAATCGCCTTATTAATCTTGCTGATATTGGTTTTCGCAAGAGTTGGATTCGGTTTTCTCTCAGATACACTTCAACGCCACAACACAATCAAAAATCAGCTCGTAGCCGAGAATACGGCCCGAATTGAGCTCGCGGGGAGACTGAGGCAAACCTACGTTGATCTTTCGATGAGTCGTAGGCAGACGCGGTGGCGTGAAGTTATGGTTGTTAAGGTGGTGCAAGAATCTGAGGATGTCCGATCCTTTTATTTGGTGGATAGAGGTCAAGACCCTTTACCATCTGGGCTGCCCGGGCAGCATATCCTGGTTGAACGAGCGAGAGGAGCAAATTCATCAGGAGTCTGCCGTTGTTATTCCCTTTCTGACGACTGTAGCGCGGGGCACTGGCGAATTTCTGTGAAGAAAAATTCATCCAATGCAGAGAGTGTCAGCCGTTGGCTACACGAAGAGGTCGCTGCAGGGGACGTGCTCAGAGTCCGAGGGCCATCCGGGGCTTTTCACCTACAAACGTCAGTAGACCGAAAAATCGTCTTGGTCAGCGCTGGCATTGGGATTACCCCTATACTACCCATGCTTTTTGAAGCCATTCGCAAACCTTGCAGATCCGTACTTTGCTTCGCGCAGTTTCGAGATGTGGCGCACATGCCCTTTATCGACACGCTTTCGAGCATTGCGGCGCACTATGCTCAGGTTGAAATGGAGATATGGATTAGTCGCTTTCCGAAGGGAGTGCGAAGGTCGGCTGAAAGCCTCTTCCGGGAAGGTAAGTTTCAAGCAAAGGAAATGCTGAGTCATGAAGGGGTGCAGCACAACAGCGAATACTACATATGTGGTCCCGAAGAGTGGCAGGAGAGAATTTGTGCAGATTTGGTTGATGCCGGCGTCCGGCCCGATTTCATTCACCACGAACTATTTCAGCAATCGGAAAAGCCCGCACTGGCGACTCCTAGCAGCAAATTTGCGTCGCACCATATTCACTTCAAACAATCCGGATCGATTGCGAAATTTGAATCCATTCACAACAGTCTCCTGGCATGCGCTGGTCAAAATAGCGTCTCCTTGGAAAGTGGCTGCCGAACGGGTGCATGCGGAAGCTGCGCAGTCAGACTTCTTGGCGGCAAGGTGCGATATACACGCGAACCACAATTCCAAACTCAAACGAACGAGATTTTACCATGTGTTTGTGTACCGGAAAGCGATCTAGAAGTGGACGCATAATCGCGAGAACCCGCGTTTTCCGTTTTCATTTGAGTGTTGAGTGGACTAGCTTGTACGGTTGTTAATGCAACCAAAAACCAAACAGGAACCAAGTCATGCAACCGTCAATTCCCCTGCAATTTCTTGTTTCCAGTCGAAGTCTCCGTCTTTTTGCCGCCTTACTACTGGCATATTGTCTTATTCCTCTCTTTCCGCTGAATGCACAGGAGTCGGCCAAGCCAAAGGAGTCTTTACGGATTCTCTTTGCCGGCGACATCATGCTGGACAACGGGCCCGGAAATTTGGTTTCCAACGGCAAGGATCCCTTCGAAGCCTGCGCATCCTTATTATTCGAGGGAATTGACCTGAGAATTGGGAATCTCGAGTGCGTTTTGGGGCGAGGCGGGGAAATGAAACTCAAGCCGTATGTATTTCGAGGAGCTGCGGATTCGCCTCGCTTTCTCAAGAAATATTTCCACGCGCTCAGCTTAGCCAATAATCACTCCCTCGACTATGGTCCTGGCGGAATGGTCGAAATGCTGGCCGTTCTTGAACGTGAAAAAATCCCCAACTTCGGTGGAGGGCTAAATCTCAAGCAGGCCATGGCACCCTTTGTGACAGAAATCAAAGGTCATAAAATTGCAATTTTTGGTTTTAACGAATTCCATGCCCAAGAGTATGCAGCCACGGAATCCGTTGCTGGAAACGCACCCCTATTAGAACCAGGTGTTACCCAAGCCATCAAAAACGCGAGAGAAACGCTAGGTTGCAACGTGGTGATTCCATTTCTTCATTGGGGCGAAGAAATGATGCCAATGCCGCGCCAAGACCAAGCGAAATCGGCAAAGGCTTGGATTGATGCCGGTGCGACCGCCATCATTGGAGCCCATCCGCACGTTGCTCAAACCGTCGAAACGTATCGGGGAGCTCCGATCGTTTATAGTTTGGGGAATTTTGTTTTCGACTACTATCCCGTCGACCCGTTGGAATGGACTGGCTGGATTGCTATCCTGGAAATTTCCGCAGCTGGCATGGTGAACTTAGAAATCAAAACCGTTATTTTGGATGCCGCGGGATGTCCGAAGCCTGCGCCGACGGAATAATCGAGGGGGGCAACCGCTAAAAACCGTTTCTTCCGCAACTCTGGAAACGGCTGAGTATTGCAACAATGTGGGCGGATTACGATTTCTTGGCATGTGACTGGAATCCGGTCGTTGCATAGAGTAGTGTAGTAGTTCAGGCATTTCCCTCGTTTGTTCTCTCTTCTTCCAAGTGACGACCGGCATGGCAAACTACGTATCGCTCGATGAAGCCGCAAAGATCCTCGGCATATCTGCTGACGAACTCGTTGAGATGCGTTCCCGAGGTGAAATATTTGGATACCGGGATGGCAAGTCCTGGAAATTCAAGACCGAAGAAATCGAACGCGTTCAATCCGAATTAGACGGCGACGCAATGGATGAAGAAGCCGGCGGCTCCTCGATCCTAATTTCGGAACGACAAGTTGGCCCATCTGGCAGCAAAAGCGGCTCGACCATAGGGAAAGCCGGCGAAAGCGATTTATCGCTAGGCAGTGACCTCAATTTGGCCGACGATGACGATCAGAGAATAGGCAGCGATGTCGCTTTGGTTCCCGACCCAAAGAGCGGAAGCGGAGTTCGACTCGTCAATCGCTCGCTAGGAAAGGGCGAGGGCAGCAGTCTTCATTTGAATGGCGAGAACAAGAACGCTCTGTCCGATCCGAAGCTTGAGAAGGAGGGTGGTTCCGGAAGCGAAGTGGAACTCGGCAGCGATTTGAAATTGATGGGGGATGACTCGGCAAACGAGAGCGGATTGGACTTGATGAGTCAAGACTCCAAAATCTCTGGTTCAGGGATGGGGAGCGGCAGCCTTGGACTCGGCGCCGACCTTGAATTGGCAAACGATGACGAAGATGATCTTGTGTTAGGTTCCGACTCCGGAGTCGGTTTGGCCTCGGAGAGCGGTATTAACTTGATGAGCCCATCCGACAGTGGCCTCTCACTCGAGGATGAACCTCTCGATCTTGCAGGGACCGGCATCTCCGGACTGGATCTCGGGGCCGAAGTCTCCGGTGGTTCGGGATCAGGCGTTGGTTCGGCCAGCGGTATCAGCGGTCTTGGTAGTGGAGCCCTTGTCGATTTTCAACAAGGCGACGAGTTCCAGTTGACCCCTTCGAGCGGTGGCATTGAAGTGGATGATGATAGTGGTTCTCAAGTCATTGAACTCGAGGACTCAAGTGAGTTTGGAGCCCTTCCTGCGGGTGGTGTAGGTGGTTTTGACCCTATCGATGAACAAGGTGGTTTTGGTGGAGACGGTGGGTTTGGTGACGAAGCTGGGATCGCGGGCGGTGCAATGGCAGCCGGCGCTGCCATGCGTGGAGTCCCTGAAACACCTTACGGAACACTCGATGTCCTCTTGCTCATGGGGATTCTGTTGTTGATGGGGATGGGCGGATTACTGGTCTCAGACCTCATGCGCAACATGTGGGCATTTGACGGGCAAAACGACTACACGTCTGGATTGACCTCCATGTTGGTCAGTGCAATTGGCGGAAAGTAAACACGTGTCTTAGGGGTCCGCGCTAATGGTCATCAGTGTCCCCGACTCATATTTGATATTGATGAGAGCAAGCATGTGCTGAACCTGTTTGTTCGCCCAGGAATTTTCAGCGATGATGAGTTGATTTTCCGCATAAATTAAGTCTGTGAGAATATTGCTTGTCGATGGATTTTCGCCCATAAAGTCCTCGAACTTAACTTTATGGCCATCGACCTCTTCTTTTTGGGCAATGGTTTGTGCGATCGCGGCTTCGGTTGTCGCGTACGTTGCTTGAGCGTTAAAGATCGCTGTCTTGATATCGGTTCGGGCTTTGTTGAGTTTATCTTCGTAATCTTTTTGGAGTTTGGCGATCTCCAAATCGCGGCTAAACTTGTTAGCCTTGGCGGACCGGTTTCCAACAGGAAATGACCCTGTCAATCCAGTTGCAATACTCGGTCTTCCCTTACTAAATTGGTCTCCGAACGACTCGGCAAATTGATTTTGTCCACGCAAACCTTGGACAAAGCTTGTCGTCTCAAAGTCGAGTTGCCGCTTCAGTTCATTGATCGCGAGGTTCTTTTGCACGACAGCGATTTGGATGTCTTCTTGGATTGCGAGAATGTCACCGCGATTGGTAAGTGCTGCGATCAGTTCGCCCTCAAGCGGGAAATCAGGCAACTCAACTGCCGGCATGGTTAAAGGCAAAATCTCAATGCAATTTTCTTCGAAAAGCTCTGGGGAGTTGACGAGCCTGCGCAGCGATTCCTGCAATCCAAAGATACTCGCTTTGGCTGTCTCAATTTGCCCCTGCTGGTTCGCGATGGATGCCGTAGCACGGTATATTTGCGTCGAAATCAGATCGGTACTGCTTCGATTTTGCAAGTGTTCTTTGATGGCTTTTAGTCGAAGTTGACCGTTACGCGCTTGCTCCAATAAGTATCTTTGTAAAACAAGTTCCCAGTAGGTCGAAATCACTTCTCGGGTATGGTCCTGAAGCTCCCGATTTGCGCTCGCAACTCGCTGATCGGTTTTCAACCCAGCGATCCGAATCGAAGAGGTGTTGTAGTACATGCCTGCCCCACGCAGCAAAGGTTGCGTGTAATTTAGGCTCAATTTTGTATCCGCTTGATTGTTGGGTTTGAAGAACAGTGAATTGTTGTCGCGTGCGTTGAACATTTGCGATAGTTCTGTCTTACCACCTAAGCGATTCTTGTCGCGAATCCCAACCGAATTCTCCCAGAACTGTTCGTTTAGACGGGATGGGCCCCCAGTGGTTAGCGTGTTGCCAACAGGGGACGACGTGTCGTGGTAGTTGGTCTGGGCAAATCTTCTTCGATCTAACTCCCCTTGAGCGATTTGAATATCCGTGCGTAGAATCTTGGGTGTAATGAGTATGCTTTGCACTTTTGGCGAGTGCTGCATGGATTGCCAAACAAGTTCTTCCAATTGGACTGCACAAACTTTGTTTGGTTCCGCGGTCAAAATAGGTTGCAAACAGCGCTGCTGCCACCATGGTATTGTGTTTGCATAGTACGTAGGTACCTCAGACTGAGGCTGGACAGGGTTTGGGCCACCCACCGTTTCCGTCTCCAGCTGTAGCATTTCTTGCACTTGAACAATTGGCTCTCGTTGTTTCGAGTTGACGACTCCGGCTGCTCGTTCAGGAACTCTCCTGTTTGGTCCATCGGGAGTTGGCAAAGAATGAAGTCCAATGAGCCGCTCAAACTCTTCGCTGGAAACAGAGGATGTTGGCAGAGGCTGAGGTAGATCGTAGCTGGCGTGCGGTATTTGCGAGGGCACGGGAGATTGGATTGGCAAAGACTGCGCTAGCAAAATGCCATGGGAAAACGCAAGCCATGCGGCAAACGCCTTTCCATGCAATTTCAGATAACGCCCCAAATCCGACACGTCGATCCTCCGTGAAAAGCCACTGCAGGTAAACTCGTCCTTGAATCCCTATTGCAGAAGTATGTCTTACTCCTCTATCGAATTCGAGGTCCAGCCTTGATTAGCGGATAGACGATCGAAACTCACAAGTACGAACCATCAAGTGTATTGTCGTTTTAGCAGTCAAAGCTGATGCCAGTGGAAGAATCGATACATTCGGCATTTCGGTCGAAACCGCCATTTTGCCTTAGTACAGCTTACCAAGGCTACCAGGGTAACGGAGAACTCTGTAATACCCGTGGAATCGCTACAACCGATTTCGACTACGCACTTAGAACATTTAATTTGTGCAAGAGTGCATTCTACGGCCTCTCACCACAGTAATTAAGCAACAGTAACGTGGCTTGTACTCTCGAGGTGCATGCATTGTCCCATTACCCTCCGGAATCCTTTTCATGCCTCGGCTGAAGATCACCTATAAAATGGCGATTATCCTTGCGACGATGTCGTTTGGACCGATGCTGGCTGGAGGAATCTCTGGAATGATCCCTTTTGAGAACAATCAAACTCAGCGGGAGAGACAGGAAGTGAGTCGAGCACTGGCGGTGAGTTGCTCGACTTATCTATCCAACAAAGACAACAATGGTCTTCAAAAGTCCTGTCGCGCGGCATTGATCCAAAATGCAGAACTACAGAGTCTCAGCATCATCCGGCATGACGGGATGGTTCTTTATGCTAGTCCAGACCACAACCGGCATTGGACGTTAAAACCGGAAGAACCGTCAAACATCAATCAAGTGCGTGTTCCACTGGACCGCGGAAACAAAACCTTCGCAGAACTTGAAATAGCGTTTGAACCAACGAAAGCGACCTTCGGTTCGGCTTTAGTAAAGTGGTTCCTGCTGTTGATCGTTGGTTTTGTTCTGAACTTTGGCAGCTTCTCCTTTTTCTTATCGCGAGCGTTGAGTGTGCTCGATCCCAAAAGTGCCGTACCCAAACGGGTCCGTAATACCCTCGATACTATTGTCGGTGGGGTTGTGATCCTGGATTCGTCCGGCAAGATGTTGCTCGTTAATGATTCTTTTTCGAAAAGCGTGGATCGTCGAACCGACGACTTGCTCGGAGAGTGTTTGAGCGAATTGCCGTGGCGAAGAGATTCCAATGAAGAATGGCCTTGGGATTTCGCGCTAAGGGAACACTCTCAAAAGACAGCCGTCAAAGTCCACCTTAAAATTGGTGAGGAAAAAGAGCTTAGCTTTGTAGTGAATGCAACCCCGGTACTTGATGGGGCTGAGCGGGTTTCTGGAGCTTTGATTAGTTTTGAAGACATTACCGTCATGGAGTCGCAGCGGAAGGACCTGCTGCAAGCGTTGACGGACCTTGAGGTGTCAAAAGAGCAGATTCGCCGCCAAAACGAAGTATTGCATGAGCTTGCTTCTAGGGATGGTTTGACTGGTGCATTAAATCGTCGAGCCCTTTTTGAGAAAACGGAAGCTCTTTGGCCGAACCGCAACCAAGGTGACCGCGGCATCATTACCATTATGATGGACGTAGACCATTTCAAAAAATTGAATGATCAACACGGGCACGCTGCTGGCGATTCGGTATTGAAGGACTTGGTTAAGACGGTTCAAATGCTGATCGGCAACATCGCAACTCTCGCGCGATATGGCGGGGAAGAGTTTTGCGTCACCATGGATTCGGCGACAGTAGACGAAGGAGTCGCCATGGCAGAACGAATTCGCGCCGGCATTCAAGAACACTTAGCGGACCCTTACAAGGTAACGGCTAGTATCGGCGTTTCAAGCAGCATCTTCGGTGCACCAAACCTTCAAACCCAGATTGAGCAATCGGACAGAGGACTGTACGCGGCCAAACACGGGGGGCGAAATGCGGTGTGCTGCTGGAGTTTGCAAATGGAATTGGATGCTATCGAAGCGGAACGAAAAAAGGCTACCGCCATCTCGTCCATCGATATCGAGGAACACCCGATCTCCTATCACTCGGTTGTTGCCCTCAACTCTGCAATGTCGCATCGAGTCCCCGAAATCGCAGCGCACTCGCACCGCGTCGCAGAAATGTCGGTCGGACTCGCACGTGGATTAATGACTGTTGGTCAACTTTACTCGCTTGAAATTGCCGCGATACTCCACGATATCGGTATCGTCGGAACTGCGGACAACGAGTCCATCGCCCTACTGCACACGCGGAACTCAGAGCATCGATCGGTCATGGCCAATCACGTGCGAATCGGGACTGAAATTGCACGAACGGCTTTTCATTCGACGGATCTGATCGACATTTTAAGGTACCAGAATGCATCTTATGCAGGTGGTGACGGAAGCGTCTCCGGCGAAGACATACCGCTTGGTTCTAGGGTTATTGCAATCATTAACGCTTATGACTCAATGACCTCGGATTTAACCTCTTCGCCATACAGCCACGAAGAGGCCTTGCAGGAATTGCGTAAGCACGCAGGATCACTCTACGATCCAACGCTCGTGGAAAAGTTCATGGGCTCCCCAATGGGTTGGCGGCCAACTAATCTACAGCCTGATCCGGACATGAATGACGAACACGCCATCATGATCGGCTATCAACTGGAGCGAGTGATTCACGGTTTCGATTCACGCAATCCCTTGGTGCTCAAGTCAAGGTTACAAACGCTGTATGACATCGCCAAGACCATCGATAGGCCGGAAATTGCAGCGATCATTGACGAGCTTGCCGGCGAAGCCGATCGCAAAGCAGTCGCCGACTGGGATTCCTTGCTGCCAATACTCCAGGACCTGATCGAACTCTGCCTGATGATTCAACGAGCGTACCTGCGAAGCATCAAGTCCTCGAGCCTGCTAAGAAATGACCGCGTCGAGAGATGAGCACAATCCGTATTACAGAACCAGTCGCTCACTCATCCACTGTTCATGCTCGATTGGGCTGGCTGCAGCTGTTGGTCTTCGTAGGCATCGCGTGTAGCTATTTGCTTTTCGCGCCAAACTACGCGTGGAATACCGAAGAAACAGGAACAGCGTATGGAGCAGACTTCCTACAGGAATGGGTCGGGGCTCGCATGGTTCTGACCGGACATGTTTCCGAGCTCTACAACGTTGAGGTCTTTCGCGCCTGGCAATACGATCCCAAGATTGTCGGTTTTGCTTGGAAAACAGACCAGTATTTTCCTCCCGTTTATCCGCCCTCGCATTACGTCCTGTTTACTCCTTTGGCCATGCTGAGCTATCGAAAGGCCGTCGTGGTCTGGCTGTTGCTGTTGATCGGAGCCGCTTGGTTTTCGGCTAGGCTTATCGCCGATATCGCCAACCATAAACAGCGGAGCGAGAACGGCAATTCGACGAGCGAAGTTGCAATCAAAACCCGTTACTTGTGGTTGGGCTTGATCCTTTTTCCGTCCCTTTTGTTTTCGATAACACTTGGCCAGAAAAGTGTTTGTTGGTTGCTCTTGATTTGCCTAAGCTGGAGACTGTTGCAGTGCCACCGCGACTATGCGTCTGGAATGGTATTCGGCATCCTTTCGATCAAGCCAACTTTGTTCTTCTTGCTACCATTGGTGATGCTTCGCAACGGAAACTGGCGTTTCTTTGTCGGGGCAAGCGTCAGCGTTTGTGCGATTTGGGGAACGACCGCTTGCCTTGTTCCCATGGATACGTGGATGGCGTTTGCCAAGGTAGTGGGCACTACTGGGAACTATGCGGAGAACATTGGGTACCGTCTGGAATGGTCATGCAATCTAATGACGATGGCATACAGTCTGCCTACGGAACTAACGCAATGGTGCAAATGGGCCATATGTCTCCCACTTTCGCTCTACTTGCTTTACTGCGTCTTCGAAGACCGCCACTTTGCCATCGACTCACCTGAGAAGGGACTGCTGATTCTCGGTTCAACCCTTTTGCTCAGTCCGCATACCTACCACTACGATCTTTGTATCCTGCTGTTGCCTATCCTCTGCCTAGCCACCACCGCAAGCCAACGAGCATTTGCCTACTATGGCCTGCTTGCAATTGGAGTCACGGTTGCAGGCGAACTCCAGCAGTTCTTACCTATTCCGATCTTGCCAATTCTCTTGATTGCAATGGTATGCGAATTAAGACTGCAGGGAGTATTGATGCCGAATTCCAATGTTCTGCGAACGGAAGGCACCATGAACATTAAGTCCTCTCCCGCTCGCCTTACGGTTGGCCAGCCAAGACAGCCGTTCCTGTCGTGAGCAGTTGGAACCGCATCGCACCAGCGTCGTACGGTACTCTTTGTCGCACACAAGCTGCAGCAGAGCCTGGACGAGAGTAGCCGGTGCTATATCGATCTTCGAGAGGGCGTTGCAAATAGGACTTGTACGGTAGCAACGCGACACTACCAAAAAACCTTGCCCCTGACACGAGCGGTTGAGCATATGGGAAGCGTTCGTGGCCATGACGCTCTAACATTGCATCTTCGAAGTAAAGCGGCTGGTGGCAAAAAACCGGCGCAGTCCAGGTCTTGCTTTCCAACGCCCAAAAGCCGTAGCGATCGGCACCATAAGGCATGGGAATTCTGGGCGGTAATCGCCCCCCTACGACATCTTCCGGAGTTGCTCCCGTCCCTACACCTTGGATGGACGTGTTTGGGACAGAAAGATTTGGTAGTAAAATTGGCTCGCGGTTCTTAGGTTTTGGCTCACTCGCCATCACCGGTTCCTCATTGTTTTTGTTGGCTTTTCCGAAATCCAACGTCTTCGCAGGGTCCTCTTGCAATTTGGTTGCTGCAGCCTCGTCCACACTGGTTTTCGTCGATCCGGGAACAGGGACTGTAGTTACAGCGGGCAGTTGAATGGATGCAGGACGAAATACGTTCTCCTGGCCTTGCAAACAACAATTGGAGAACGCGACACCAATGCCAGCAAAAAAACTTGACCTTGCTAAGAAGGTATGGAATTGGGTTCTTTGGGACATCCTTGCGTTCATGAGTGACATCCTGCCACCTGCTTTTGAAAAGTGTATTAAAAGTCGACCTAGGGGTAGACCGGTAACAATGCACCGGTGGTCGACTTGCTGTGATTCTCGGCATAAAGCGTCAGGCCAATTAAGGATTGCAACAGGAATTCAGGTTGTAAGCCGTGAAGTACGGCACCGCGCTGGTCGTAGCCGTTAATGTCAACCAAGTCGTTACTCTCGCCCCCCCAATTCTTGCTAAATCTTGCAATCAGGATCGCACTTCGCCACAGAGGCAATTTGGAGAGCGAGGATTGAGGTTGCGAACAACTTTTTCGAAAGTGTTGTGCTGTCAGGGTGTCGTCAGTGATGTAGTCGTCTGATAAAACACACCTACATCACTGCCCCTCAATCCCTGAAGATTCCAATCCGCAGCGAGTTTCCGATGCGCAAGTTATTCATCGTTCTTATTTCGATTATCCTTTTCTTAAGTTTCGTAGCCCTTTTTCTAATGCCTTCTCTGTTGTGGAGTTGGATTGTCCTGGGCCCAGTTTTAGCATTGGGTATTTATGATTTTGTTCAAGTCAAACACTCGATCCCACGCAACTTCCCTGTTCTTGGTCGTATGCGATATTTATTTGAGCTGATTCGACCCGAAATTTATCAGTACTTTGTTGAGAATGATACCGAAGGTGTTCCGTTCGATCGCGATCAACGTTCGTTGGTGTATCAACGTGCGAAAAAAGTCCGCGATACAATTCCATTTGGAACCAAAGAAGATGTCTATGCAGCAGGCTATGAATGGATCAATCATTCAATGGCACCTCTCCACCATAAACCTGAGGACATGCGAATTACGATTGGTGGACCAGATTGCAAGCAACCCTACTCCGCCAGCTTGCTCAACATTTCAGCCATGAGCTACGGCTCCTTGAGCAAAAATGCGATCTTAGCTCTCAGCAAAGGGGCTAAAATCGGTGGTTTCGCCCACAACACCGGCGAGGGGGGCATCAGTCCATATCACTTCGAGGGTGGTGCCGATATCATTTGGCAAATAGGCACGGGGTATTTCGGCTGCAGAAATGACGACGGCACTTTTTCTAAAGAACTCTTCGCAGAACAAGCTGCTCATCCGCATATCAAAATGATCGAGCTCAAGTTATCTCAAGGGGCAAAACCTGGGCATGGCGGAATATTGCCAGCCGCCAAACTAACACCGGAAATAGCCGCCATCCGCAAGGTGCCGATGGGCAAAGATGTGCTGTCTCCTCCCGGCCACTCCGCCTTTTCTAATCCAATCGAATTGTTGGAGTTCATCGAAAAGCTACGCAGGCTTGGCAACGACAAACCTATCGGCATCAAACTCTGTGTCGGTAAACGTCGCGAGTTCTTGGCCGTTTGCAAAGCGATGGTGAAAACGGGGATTGCGCCTGACTATATTGCAGTCGATGGAGGTGAGGGAGGAACAGGGGCAGCCCCCCTCGAGTTTTCAAATCATGTCGGCGCTCCGCTAATCGAAGGACTGATCTTCGTTCACAACGCTTTGGTGGGATACTCGCTCCGATCCAAAATCCGTGTGCTAGCAAGCGGAAAAGTTGCGTCCGGATTTTCACTGATGAAACGACTGGCGCTGGGAGCTGACGCATGCTACTCCGCTCGCGGGATGATGCTCTCGCTTGGCTGCATTCAAGCATTGCAGTGCAATAGCAATCACTGTCCTGTCGGCGTTGCCACACAGAACCCATGGCTGAACGCTGGATTGGACCCGACCGAAAAGAGCATTCGCGTTTCCAATTTCCACCGTGAAACGATCAAGAGTTTGTGCGAGATGCTTGGGGCGATCGGCCTCGCAAGCCCAAGCGACCTTCGCCCGTGGCACATCATGCATCGAGTCTCTCAGACCGACACAAAACATTACGGCGAACTTTACGATTTCCTCGCGGATGGCGAACTGCTTCGCGAACCGCTCCCGTTGGCTTATGAACGAGCCTGCAATGCGGCCTCGCCAGAGTCCTTCGCGCATTTCAAGAAGAGCCGGTAGAGTATGCACACCATCGATCGCAGGAAACGCGATTACTCCTTCGCTTTCTTCTTGGCTTTGCTCGCGTGACGTCCTGTTCCGTCCCCCGAATCCGGAATTCCTCCTGCTGGATCAAGCTTGGAAAGGACTGCCGTCAAGCGTTGACGGGCTGCAACAGCATTGGAGTCGTGGCTGTCTGCCTCGATTCTTTTCTCTGCAAAGGGTGCGTCGCTCATGTCGAAAAGTTCGCCAAGGTGATTGAGCTTCCAGTGAGCATCCCGAACATACCACATGGCTGCAAGTTGATTGTAAACCCAATCCCGAGACTTTCCGGATTGCCCTAGCAAATGCGGAGCAATGCTCTGTCCATCAAATACAATCTTCTCCGGTAACACGCCTCCTGTAAGCTCGGCAAATGTCATTACGAAATCGGTCGAGTCGATCATGTCGGCACATACCTTCCCCGACGGCGTTTTGCCGGGCCAGTTGGCAATCAAGGGAACCATTCCGCCGCACTCTAGCATGCTGCCTTTCATCCCCGAGAGATTTCTGCCACCTATCGTTGACAATTTGTCCTGCCCTTTGGCAGTGCCATTGTCTCCCATAAAAACGATTAGTGTGTTCTCTCTCAACTGCAACGATTCGAGTTCTGAAACGAGCTTACCGACCAGCTTATCCATGTAAAGCACATTGTCAGCAAAGAGGTTTCGGCTGCCCGGTGCGCTATCTGGTGTTGGCTGAATTTCGCCATGAACATGCGACATCGAATAGTACAAAAAGAACGGCTTGGTCGGATTCTGCTTGATAAAGGCCATGGCCTGAGCATGCATTAGGTCCGGCATGTACTCTTTGGCAGCAAGCTTTTTTGCAACGCCATTGATGAAATACGAAACAGGTTTCTCGTCCGCTTGATTCCAATAGACGCCACTACCGTTAAATCGCAAGGAATGATCGAAACCATGGTCACCCGGCGAGCCTGGCAACTGCCCCCACTTTCCGATCGAGGCCGTCGCATATCCAGCCGATTTGAATACTTTCGGAAGTACAATCTCGGAATGGTCCATGCGTGTGCATGCATCTTGATTGGTGGCACCGTTGCGAAACGCATAACGGCCCGACATGATCATGGCACGAGACGGACCGCAAAGCGCGGCCGTAAATGCTCGATTGAATCGAGTGCCATTGCTCGCAAGCATATCGATGTTTGGCGTCTTGTAATGGTCTGAACCATAGCAACCGACGTTGCCGATCCCAAAATCATCCGCAAGGATAAAGATAATATTGGGCCTTGGGGGCTCGACGGAATACGAAATCGTCTGAGTACTGAACGGCGAAAGTAAGGCAAAGACGAGAATGCAGGACTTGATGAACCTGCATATATTCATTCGAATCATTTTCGTTCCGTCGTTGAAGCAATTGGAATGGCGATTGGAAAATAGCGATCACCATTAGATGTCGCTCCGATTTTTGGTCTATCCTACCTTGAAACGACCACCGGTGCTATTTGGCCATTTGCTGCCTGTCCGGATCGGGTTTACCCTGGGGCAAGCACCAGCCGTCCTGTAATGCTTCACAGCGTTACCTCTTAGGGGAGAGGGGGAGGAAATCGCATTGGTTTACCCCGAAACCTTGCGACTATTTGCTTAGCTGCGTGGAGGCGCCGCAACGTTTGGCCGAGCAACTGTGCCCCCGGGGAGTCTTCTTCGCACGGAGCTGAAGACGTGCTGAGCAGAGTACGCCGTATCCGAAATGATCTCGTCAATCTTGTTGCGAAAAATGGCGAAGGCCGCTAACGATGGAATCGCGATAACGAGGCCGCAAACGGTCGTAACCAGGGCTGAGTAAATGCCGCTTGCCAGATCGCCAGCCCCTGCTGTCCCCTGCGATAAAGCCACTTCGCGAAACGCCAAAATCATCCCTGTCACCGTTCCAAGCAACCCGATCATCGGAGCGATATTCCCGATAACGGACAAATACTCGAGTCGACGGTAAAGTCGGGCCGCTTGTTCTGCGGTTGAATCTTCGAGCGCCTTTTCAACAGCGGGCCAACCGTATTCGATTTCGGACATACCGCTCACCAAAACGAAGGAAAGCGGACACGGCCTTTTTCTGCATGCCTGATCCGCGTCCTGAAGCTTACCTTGTGCCAAGAGTTGCCGAACGGTTTCGACAAGATCGGCGGGAACCAACTCCTTCTTTCGCAACGCCATGGCTTGGTCGACCACTAAGTACACCGAGAAAATCGATAACAGGATCAGAACGATCATGATTCCGATCCCCATGATCCCGCCGCTAAAGATGACCGCCAAGAGAGATTCTTCAGCAGCCGCTTTGCCTTTCCCTTGCGCTGACGGTGCAGTCGAGGTTGGAGTCGCAGGAGTCCCGGCCGCTGGTGTGTTTCCCTGCGCAACCACGGTCTTGCTCAGGATACTCGGCAAACACAAGCAAAATGCAATTGCAACGACAATGATCGCTCGATTGAATCGTTGGATCATGATGGATGTTTGACTTGGGTTGATATCTGCCATCATGCTCGCTTGCTATTTCTTGCCGTTTTTTTCTATCTTGTATCGATCGAGGAGCGATTGCACTCGATCTGCTTCCACCGCTCGGCCACTGGCACGAAGGGCTTCGGCTGCCTTCGGAATCGCCTTGGTCACCAGATGGTATCGATCCCCATGCATGGTCGCAATGCGTAGCCATTCGGGAATGGCCAGGTTCGTCTGCCCTGCTTGTTGCAGTCTTTCGGCCAAAAGCATGGTCGGACCAGCTTGGGCGGGAAGTAAAAGCTTGTCCCGCTCCGCAAGCCATCGAGGGTATCGATCCGATAAAATTTCGGAGGGAGGTACCGTCCGCCAGAGTTGAGCTTTCGCATAAGCAACAATCATGGGTGACTTGGAATTGTTGGCCAATTGCTCAAGCGTTTCGATGGCAAGCGTTCGTTTCGTGCCAGTAAGAAGCCATGCGGCACCTAATAGTTTTGAGGACTCGGACTCTTGTGCGATCCATTCGACCGCCGAAGTTTGGATTTTCGTCATGTCCACATCCGCGAAAGCCGTTTCCCCCCAAGGAAGCGGGATCGTCGAAAAGAGAAGGGCAGGCGGTGGAGCTCCTTTTGCTAAAACCACAAAGAGGGTTCCCGCAATTTGCGGTTTCCCCAGTGCCGAACAAGATTCGATCATTTCGGCGAGGATGAGTCGACGTTGCCAGACAGGCAGACCGCTTTTTTCGAATTTATTGACTACTTCCTGTCCCTTGGTAATCACCAATTTGAATTGGCGTTCCATGAACAGGCGATGGATTTCCTCGCCCGACTCATTCGTCCATGCAGGTTCGATCCGAACGATTGTGTCACCCGGAATGGTCGTCTCCGCTTTGCCGGTCGAACGAAAGAGCAATACGCGTTTGGAATCCCAGTCCAACAGGATGCCGCTATCCTCGAAAAGCTCGCGAGGATCCCAGCGATTTAGCCCAGTGTCCCCAGGCTCCGCAATCCAAAGCCGGCTTTCTTTGCCTACCTTTTCAGCGTACTGCTCGTATGTCGGCTGCGCTTGAGCGATTTCGTTGGAAAACGGGGCAACAACCTGCAGGAATAAGCATATTTGGACGAGTCGTTGCATAGATAAATACAGACAATCGAATCGTGGAGATTGGTAGGTTTACGACAAGCGTATTCTCGACAACAATACTGACAGTCTCCGGCACTACTCAAAATAACACGCGTTCTTCATTTTCGATAGGCAGCATGGCATCGCTTCAACTGATCACTTATCCGCATCCGACCCTTCGGCATCGGTCCAAACCCATTGTTCGAGTGGACGCGCGTCTCAAGGAGATTGTCGATGAGATGTTCGAAATCATGTACGAATTTCGAGGGGTGGGACTCGCCGCCAACCAAGTAAACTTGCCGATTCGATTGTTTATCGCCAATCCCAGCGGCGACAAAGAAGAGGGGCCAGAGCTGGTTTTTATCAACCCTGTCATCAATCGAGCCAAAGGGACTGCGGAAGCCGAGGAAGGCTGCCTTTCACTCCCGGGGGTCAATGCCCACGTTAGGCGAAACAAATCGCTGGTCGTCAACGCCTACGACCTCAATGGCAACGAGATCAATGCCGAAGTCGATGGATTCATGGGACGAATCGTTCAACACGAAATCGACCATCTGGATGGCGTATTGTTTATCGATCGCTTAACAGATGAGATCCGGCGACCCATCGCGGACCAAATCCAGGCATTTGAAACCTTGTTTGAGTCCAAACAGAAAACGGGTGGCATGGCCCAAAACGAAGCGTTGCAAGCGGAACGGCTAGAATGGGAACGGAAATACTGCTGAGGCCGTAGCTCACTCGGCAACGATAGAAACAATCCCCCCTCGTTGACTCGCAAAGCCGTTGTAATCAGCTCATTGGCGATGTCGGTCACCCGCTTTAGGATATTGCGGCGAGCAACCAAAACGCAATCGAGTTCATGGGGAAATTCTGCTAAAGCGTCAAACCTAGACCGGCTCCGTCATTCATTGGCAACTCCAGGGCCAAGCACACGCTCTATTTTTCGGGACGTTGTAGTTAGCTTCGGATGGCAGAACGCAGTTTGGCTGAACTGGCTCTTGAGTTGGCCTTAAGTTCTAATGGTGATGCCCGAACAACATCCTTGCTAATGCTGCGGTAGAGTCCGTTTTGAAAGCCTTGCTTGAACGCGTCTTTGACCCGCCTATCTTCTCCAGAATGGAAGGTCAGGATTGAAATTCGGCCTCCCTTTTTTATGTAAAAGGGAAGCTGTTTTAGGAACATATCCAGCGAGCGAAATTCTTCATTGACCGCGATGCGGATGGCTTGAAAGACCCTGCGAATCGTCAAATCGGATTGGTTTGCTGTTTGCCCCAGCATTGCAGCTCGAACGACGTGGACGAGTGCAAGTGTGGATTCGAGCGGAACTCTTGCGTGAGCGATCAGAATTGCTTTGGCGATCAGGAGCGCATTGGGTTCGTCTGAGTTGTCGGTCAGGATGGTTTGCAACTGATTCTTGTCTAGGGTCGAGAGCAAAGCGGCTGCAGAGAGTCCGCGTTGGGGGTTCATTCGCATATCGAGAGGCCCATCGACTTTGAAGCTAAAACCACGACCTGGGTCGTCGTATTGCATCGAAGAAACGCCAAGGTCCGCCATTAGGGCATCGACCCCGCCCGGCGATTCTACGGCCAGGAATTGGGATACGCCCGAGAAGTTCATTCGGCGTAGGACAATAGAATCGTCGGGAGTCCCCAGTGCTCTCAGTCGCGCTTCGGTCTTGGGAAGTTCGATTGGGTCCGAATCGACTCCGAGGAGACGACCGCCAGGCTGAACAGCCGCGAGCAATTCACAAGCGTGTCCTCCATACCCCAAAGTGCAATCGACCACCACATCTCCTGGCAGCAAACGGAGAGCCGCCAGCACTTCGCTGACCATGATTGGGCGGTGCATGCCCGCAGGGGTCTTTCCACTGCTCAGAATTTTTGCGATGTCGTCGGGATAGGTTTCGGGCTGATGTTCTTTGTATTTGTCGACGAAGCTTCTGGGATTGCGGCCGGGGTAGCGATGGCGGCGGGGTGCTTTGTCTGGAACCTCGCTCATCTCAATTAGCTATCATTTTGAAGTTCGGGTTACGAGAGGGAGGATTTGGTTATGCAATATCATGGTAGAGTGTAATCATTCCGACGGACAGCAGGACCGGACTTCTGAGAGAAGGCAATCGAAAAAGACAGATGATTAGAGAGTACTGGCCTTGGAGTCGATCGGCGATTGGGAGAATGTCATCCCCGCTTCAGTCATGGGGACGCGAGCACTATATTCCGCTCAAGACGCAGGAATTGATTGAGTATCTCGTTCATAAGCAGCGAGGAAAGCGGAGTGATTCCGAGGCGTTGGAAAGACTCTTCCGACAGTTTGTTTCGCTTATTCATCAGCAATATCGCAAACATCATGAACAGTTGGTTTTGTTGTATCATGATTTCGATCCGGATGCCGACGTGACCCCATCGCAGATCGATGTGCCGATTTTCGGTTCAAACCAAGAACGCGATCTGGCTTGTCGAAAGCTCTTTTCGGAAGTGGCTGATTCGTTGGAATATGCCAATTATCGACGGCTCAAGCCTCGTGAGATTCAACAAGCATTGAACTTAGCAAGCTACTGGGGAGTTCGACTCAAGATTCGCTTTTCTTCCTTTCGGAGGCTTGAGGTCTATGGTCGCGGGGACATTGTCGCTAAGCGAACAAAGCGAGATTGGTATCGACTTTTTCGGGTAATTGAAGTTGACGTGCCAATCTACCAGCGACTCGTAGTTATCTTTCGAACGAAGGAGCTTCAGAATTTGCCCGAGTTGCTGGATCCCGATTGTGTTCACGTAAGGATGTTTAAAAACATTCCCAAGCTCGACGTCGACATGATGCTTCCGGGGTCGCAGATCAAGATGACGTGGATGGATACAGGGAAGATCGGAGTACCGACGCTTTGGGGGCTGATGATGTTGGCCTCCAAGATAGCAAAGAGTATTGGTCTTCTGGCGTTTCTTGGTGCCGTAAAATTCTTTGGTTCCTTCGTTTTTGTCATTGCGATTGTCATCGCATCGCTTTTTTATGGCGTCAAGTCCGTCTTTTCCTACACGACAACCAAGCGACGTTATCAGCTGAACGTTGCAAGGAACCTTTACTATCAAAACTTGGACAACAATCTGGGGGCATTGCTGCGGATCGTGGAGGAATCGGAACAGCAGGAATCGTGTGAAGCCATCTTGGCTTACTTTGTACTGAACAACTCAACTGCGGAAAAGATGTCCTCGGAGCAAGTGGATCGCGAGGCGGAAAGTATTTTGCATGCCATAACGGGCATAGAAATTGACTTTGACGTTGAGGATGCTTTGCGCGATCTGGCTGGAATGGGTATCGTGCGCATGACGAGCGATGGCTGGGTATCTGTCGGAGTTGGAGAAGCCTTTGAACGCACCACAATAAGACGCAGTTATCATGAGTAACCGCAAGCTTGTTTAATTTTGAATCAAATTAACGAAGCAGGATTTGTTGATTTGGTAAAGACGGGAAAAAAATTAGAAAAATGTCTTATTCGAGCTGCAGCTTACGTTATTCAGGTAGGGGAATTTGCTTACTCGCTTTCCGAGAAGCCAAGGTGTCCCCAACGAGGCAGAAAATGCAAATTTGGGATAGCAAAGTTTTCGATGCGTCGGGTTTCTCCAGCATGGCAATGCCTAAGTGTGTGGCGATACCATTTTTTTCAAGCGGCATCGGGCATGTCGAAATTCTCAATGTGGAGGTTCAGGCTGGTGGTCGCGGGCTTCAGGTTCTGAAGGTCGCCCCAGAGAGCCCGCTCCGACGATTACGTCCACTTGGAAGTTTCGCTATGCAAGGCTTGGTTGAATGTGGCGACCGAATTGTCGCGATTGATGGCATTGCGATTTCAAATGTTATGGACCTAGAAAAATTGGTTGCAGCTGGCCGTAGCTGTGAGATTACGATTTTTGATCACCGAACCAGGTTGACGGTATCCTGGCAGATTCACGTCCGAGAAATGCTTGAAGCCGCATAGGTTTTGGTCATTTCGTTTAACCCCAACTCCTGCACACGCGTTTTCGCATGTTGAATAGGCTTTGAGGTTAAACATCTGCCAGGAACGTCACTGGGAGCATTCTGTCGCGAAACTCGTCAAGAGTTTCGCTGGTTTAAGCAATGCGGCCGATACGCTAGCAAACTAGCGTTGCCACATCGAACTCCGTAATCCGTTCGATAAGTTCTTGCTCAGCAATTTCGGAGACTTCGTTTGCGACCTGGCAAGTGCCCGCGTTCTCGTGTCCACCTCCTCCGTATTCCAAGCACAGGCTGCCGATGTCGAGTCGTGAAGAACGATTGAAGATCGATTTGCCGATTGTAAAGACGGTGTTTTGTTGCTTTAGTCCCCACAAGACGTGCATCGAAACGGTGCACTCTGGGTGCATTGCATAGATGACAAAGCGATTGCCTGCGTAGATCGTTTCTTCGTTTCTGAGGTCAAGCGAAACGAGATTACCGTAAGTCTTTGCACAACGATTGACTTGTTGTACGAAGGCTTCGTTGTGCTCACGATAGAGCTCGACTCGTTCGACCACGTCAGGCAATGCCAAAATATTTTCGATGGTGTGGTCGCGACAGTAGTCGACGAGCGCCATCATCAATTGGTAGTTAGACACGCGAAAATTCCGGAATCGGCCTAAGCCTGTGCGTGCGTCCATCAAAAACGAAAGCAGTTCCCAGCCTTGAGGATTCAAGACATCGTCGAGTGAGAAACGAGCGGCATCAGCCTTGTCGACAGCCAGCATCATCTCGTCTTTGATTGCAGGAAATCGCTTTTTGCCGCCGTAGTAATTGTAGACGACACGGGCAGCCGAGTCGGCTTCCGGCTCGAGTACGTGATTGCGTCGTTTCTCGCCGCCAGCACGTTCTCCTTCGCTGGTGTGGTGGTCGAAGCAGAGGTGGCAACCAGCAACGTAGGGCAAGTTCGTCAAGATATCGAATTCATTCACTTCGATTTTGCCGTCTTGAACGTCTTTCGGGTGCACGAATTTGATTTCGCCCAAGATATCCATTTCTTTGAGTAGCATGGCACAAACTAGTCCGTCAAAGTCGCTTCGAGTAATTAGACGGTATTTTTGTGATTCCACGGCGATGACCTCGGTCAATTAAAGTTGTTTTTCCAGTGAGTTAAGCAGGCATTTAAACGTAGGTCCCAAACGTTCGCCGGGCAAATAATTCAAGGAAATCTGCTGCAAATCTGATCTCCCAGGCCGACCAAAAGAGGCAAGTCTTAACAATTGACCACCACACACGCAAGTTAGAATCGCTATTATCAACGCTATTCGCCCTTGCATAGATTCAGCGGGCAGGTTTTGTTTTGATTTCCTCTTAGCGATGAGAACTTCGACATGAAAGTTTTGTGCTCCGTTCTTTTTTTGTTGGCCTTTCCCATGTTGACGCTAGCAAATGCCGACGAAACGGTTGAGGGTAAAGTGACCCGCATTATCGATGGCGACTCGATCTTGGTAACCGATGCAAAATCGGTCGAATATCAAGTTCAGTTGGAAGGGATCGATGCGCCTGAATTGAAACAAGACTTCGGCAAGGAATCAATGGAGGGATTGACTAAGTTACTCAAAGACAAATCCGTCCGGCTGACTTGGAAAAGCAAAGATAATTTCGATCGCTTGCTAGCCCAGGTGTACGATGGCGACAAACACGTCAATATGGAAATGATCAAGACAGGAATGGCATGGCATTTCAAACGGTACAATAAAGACGAATCGCTTGCCAAGGCTGAGACCGAAGCAAAAGAAGCGAAAAAAGGTCTTTGGGCAAAGGAGTCGCCGAAGGCACCGTGGGACTATCGGAAAGAAACCAATTCTCCTGACAAGCCGTTGAAGAAGTAGTTGCAGCGTGCGGGTAAGAGGCTAGAGCGCGTCGGCAATCGCTTCAAGATCCTCCGCTTGCATTTCCTGCGCGGCCATTTGAATTCGCGCCCCGGCTTTGCTGAGCGCTGCGATGACAAGGATCCTTAAGACGTTCGCCAATGGGCTCGATGCTCCTTGCTCAAGAGCCCGCCGGACGAGTCGATGCTGGGTATTCAACACGATTTCGTTTTTGCCGGCGGGACTTCGTTGAAAGTGCTGATCGATCAGACGCTGAAAGCCTCTCGGCAATTCCCCATTTTCCCGCAGCTCATCGAATGTTTTGGAAAGCTCGTAGCGTTCGTTCACAAAGGCCATCACGGGCTGCCTGTTCTCCGTTGAAGCCACGAAGATGTTGGAATCCAACGAATCGAAAAATCCATGCCATTCCGCAGACGCTTCGACACGCTCCTCCATCCCCAGGATCGACTCGCAAAAATTCGTCGACGAAGGACTGGCCGCTCGCAAGTCGACTTGTTCCAATGTCATTTCTCCCAACATTGACGCGAGCAATGTCTCCTCGAAACTTCGAAGAGTGTGAACACAAGGGGTCGATCCATTGGCGAAAAACTCGTTGAGCCAAGCTTCCTGGCGTCTGTCGGCGTTGTACCATACGACGTAGTCGGCTTCATCCTCGACCAAAGCATCCGCGCGGCTTCGATTAAGTATCTGCTCCACCGTCAGCTCACCATGCGACGTAATGAATTTGTAGGTTGACTGAAGGAGGACGCGAAGCTTTTCGTCATGGATTGCCATTCCCGCAAAAGTATAGCGATGCCAATGAAGGATTGATTGCCATCGATGCGGGTGATTGCGAGTCAATGCATCGAAGTGAACATAGATTTCGTCCGATATTGCATCGCATACGGAGTCGAAAATCGCGTCGCGAACCAGGTCCTCACGATTGGAGGTGGGCGAGCAATTGGGTAGCTCAAGCACTCCTCGCAAGAACGGTGCCCAGACAGGTACAATCTCACGAATATGGCGAGAAATGACCATGCGACGGACACTGACTGCAATCGTCGCATCATCCGCAAAGCCAGGTGTGCGTTGGGGCGAAACATACAACGCCCCTTTGATGGCCACGGGAGCTTCAACCGCAATGAGAATGACATCAAGCGGAGTCTCACCAAAATACGAAGCGATTTGCTCCTCGACCGCATCGCTATCCGGTGTGGGCTCCAACCAGGACGCTTGAATTAAATTCGAACGGGCGCTTGAGTGGTTAAGGTGAATTGGGATTGGGAGGAAATCAGCGTACTGCTTAATGCCGGATTCTAGTAATTCTGCATCGTCCGCGAAGACGGCGTAGTTAGCCTTAAGGTAAAGAGTAACCGAGGTTCCAACCGTGGTTCGATCCGAGGTTGAAAGCTCGATGTCCGTGCCCGCACCGGCTTCCCAGCGAACAGCCTCTTCTCCTTCGAATCGCAGACTCTCCACGACGAGTTTGTCAGCGAGCATGAAAGCCGAGAAGAGCCCAATCCCAAATTGCCCGATGAGATTGCTGCCGTCCCGTTTGTTCGAGTGCATGGAAACATCAAACGCATCCGTTGCCCCCTTCTTGATTAAGCCCGTGATGCCAATCCCCAGAGTGCCTAAGTAATCCTCCGCCTCTTTCTGGGACAGACCAATGCCGTCGTCGATAAAGGTTATCGTTCGTGTCGCAGCGTCCTGCAAAACATCGATTCGTCCCTGATAAGAGAGATCGCGAGCCCGTCTTCGCATGATGGCGTCGTGCGCGTTTTGCAAAAGTTCGCGAACTGGCGTATTCGGGTGGCTATACAGAGACGTCCCCATGATCTCGATGACGCCAGCGATGTCGACTTTGAATGGGATGCGTTTTGTTTTGCGAGGCGAATTAGAATCCGGTTCCATCTTTACAGTCCCGTAACCTTTTCCAAAACCTCTTCGGTGACGTAGATGGGCAGTGGAGGTTGAAAGGTTACAGCTACGGCAATTGCGTCGGATGGCCGAGAATCGATTTCGATGACGTCCTCTCCGCGTCGGAGACGCAAATGCGCAAAATAAGTTTGGTCCTGCAGGTCCGAAATGACAACGCTTTCGACTTGTGCACCGAGAGCATCTGCAATGTTGACAATGAGGTCATGCGTCAGTGGCCGCGGAGGCGCGGCGTTTGCTTTGACGCGTCTGTCGATGCTCGTCGCTTCAAAAATACCAATCAAAATTGGGAATTGGCGTTCGCCATCGACTTCCTTCAAGTAGATGACTTGGTTATCGCTGATCTCGCTAATAATGATACGAGAAAGCTGCATTGGAATGGGTGTTGACATGATTGCGGAGCCGACAAGCTGACTGAATGAGTCTTATTGGAAATAGCTGTCCCATCAGTATACACAATCGCCATGTCCAGCAGCATCCCATGCAATCGTTCTATCCCGAACAATCCCACTCGAATTTGTCGGAAACCGCAACTCAAGTTCGGGACGACCGTCCCCTCCGTTTTTCTTGACCCACTTTAATAGTTAGTGATCAGACCACGTTGTGTGCATTGCGTACCGGGAAATCGAGCAGTCGTCGAAAAATGGATAGAGAGCCCGTCAAGCACGAGAGCAAACGCATCATCCTCCTGGATGTTTATCGAGTCATTGCAGCCATAGCTGTCGTGATGTTCCATCTTGCGTATCGCGGCACGCTACGGGGAGAGTACTGCGACGTCGGATTTGGTGACTTTGGAGAGCTGTTCAAATATAGCTATCTTGGAGTCGATTTCTTCTTCATGATTAGCGGATTTGTCATTTCATTTTCGGCAGCCCAAGGGAATGCAGGAAAGTTTTTTTACTCACGTGTGATTCGGCTTTTACCCGGATTTCTAATATGCTGTACATTGACCTACCTGACAATTCTTCTCCTGGACGATGGGCGAATGGCGGTAAGTCTTTGGACTTATCTACTCAATTTGACGATGGTCAGTGGGTATTTTGGCATTCCCTATGTCGATGGCTCGTACTGGTCGCTAGGCATCGAAATCCATTTTTATGCGATGGTGGGCGTGATTTTATGGATGAACGGCAGCAAGCATTTAGAAAGCTGCATCCGCCTCTGGCTGATGGCTTCGATTTTGCTCTATTGCTACCACATACGCGGCATCAATCGGATCGCATTGAGCGAATACGCTCCACTGTTCAGCGCGGGTGCCACTTTTTACTTTTGCTACGCCCAAAAAGTTACTTATGCACGACTGCTCACTCTTTTCGCATCCTTTTGCGCCACAATCGCTTGGACAAGAGTCAAAGCACATAACTTATCTACGTTCTACGAACAAGACTTTGACTATCGGATCACGATCCTGATTGATGCATGTTTTTTCCTTGCGTTTGTTTTGGTGATTTTGCGAATGGAACCACCCTGGCCTCGATTTTGGATCGTAGCTGGCACTGCGACCTATCCCCTTTACCTGCTCCACCAACACATGGGTTTCATCGGCATGAACTTTTTGGCTACGTCTCTGAGCGCCCCGGTGAATCTGTCGATAGTGCTCTTGGTGATCGTTGCCTTGAGCTTGTTCGTCAGTGAGTTTCTCGAACCCATCGCACGTCGACAAGTGCCTCGATTGTTGAGCAATTTATCCTGTGCCATGCGCACGCTTGGGACTCTGCGATTGCCAAGGGCCGAAAACGATCCGATTTTCTCCCCGTCGTCCCGTTTCGGCAACGCCCGGGGGGGAGACTAGCCCCGCATGGGTTGCTTGTCGCTGCTACAACGGTTAGCACACCAAACATATTGCGAACTGGGGCACAAGGCCCGCGTTCGCTTTGCTAAACCAGTTCGATTCAGAGCAGAACGAACGTATTCATGGAGTATCCATTAGTGTCGCTTAGCGACAATTAGTGTTCCACTATTCTTCCGAACCGAACCAGTGTGTCCAAGATTCCTGTCAGTTGATAGGGCTTGGCGACGAGAATGTCTGCTCCTGCTCGATTGAGGCTTACCCAATTCTCCCAGCGAGGAAATGCGTCGGCGACCAACAGTGTTGAATCTGGAAATTGCCTCGCTAGTTTCCCGATCAGCCTTTCTTCTGGGCTACCGTCTTGGGAATGAAAGTGTTGATTGCGAACCTCCAACGGATCCGACTCAAGATCGACAACAATGAAATCAGGCTTTGTCCACAGACTCAGATTTTGCGGAGAGGTCGCAACCGATCTAATTTCGTGACGGGCAAGTGTTTCACACCAAAGCTGCCTCGTCGCGGCCGTTTCCGCAATCACCAATGCGAGTTGCCCCGCGCGAGCGAAACAGCCAAGTCTCGATTCGATCGAAAGACTCGTTTCGATCACTCGCTGGACGCGAGGACTGACTTTTCGCTTGCTGCCAGCAGCTTGCGTTTCCATCGCCAGCGCCTCAAGGCTTCTATTCGAAAAATCGCCCAGCCAAGGCAACAACCTATCGTATAACTCGTACCAGTAAAATGTCAGCAGTGTCTCCGGAAGTGGACTCGTGCGACGATGCCCAACCCAATCATTGCCGAGCAAAACTCCTGTCGGCACAACTCGTACCTCGCCACTCCCGATCGCAATATTTTGTTCAAGTTGCTTAATGAGACCGATCCCAGGATCGACTCGAGAATCAATGGCAATGAAAAGCGCTGACGCGTGGATAGGATGGTCCGACGCCTGAGATTGAAAGGCGATCCAATCCTCAACATTGCGGTCTGTCAACAAGGTTACGTCGCGAAAGTGGCCGAGTATCCAGCCCCAATAGTCGTTGCTTGGTCCGTACCAGCCTATCGAAATGGAATCACTCATCCACGTACGCTAGACTCAAGAAGTTCGATTTCTGCCGTTCGAATGATTTCGATGGCTTCATTGGCGGAAGTACTTGACCGCAGCATGGTCAAGAAGACCTCGTCGGTGACTAGTCTCGCCAAACGAGCTAAAATCCGAAGGTGAACACAGTCGTCCGTCGAACAAATGAGAAAAAAGACGTCTGTCATGTGACCAGACACATTGCCAAAGGGAATCGGCTGGGTCGAAATGCCTAGAGCCACCAACGGTTCGGAAAGGATCGAGGACTGTGGTCTGCGTGGGTGAAGAAGTGCCACACCATTTTCTAAGGCAGTTGGATGAAGAGCTTCGCGAGCTGCGACCGCTTCGGCCATCTCCGCAGGATCCCATAGCAGTCCCGTTTGACCAGCCAGATTGCACATTTCGCGAATCACGGAACCGCGCGTCCTTGCATCGATCGGAACAGCTACAGCGAGAGGTGATAGGAAATCGGACAACATGGCTCGTTCGTCCGAGGTGATGTCAATGTTTCGAACGAGGACTTTCTCGACTCGCTCCAATTCGGTTGCGTCTCCAACTCCAATCCGATCCTCAAGCCAGTGGTGAATTTCAGATTCCGAAAATCGCCATTCGTTGTTCACTCGCCGGCCTGGGATTTTGCCGCGCACCGCCATCTTGCTCACTTCCGCGGGGGTTATGTGCAAATAAAGGGCTAATTGATCGATATCGAGGTCTTTACTGGCCATTTTGAAACACGAATCTGCAGCGAAACAGGGAGGGTTTTTGCGAATGGAAATACCATCTTTTTTGACAAAGATTCGACATCGGGCCAATTTTGTCAGTGCTGCCGCATACGTCGAACGTTGCGAGTGTAATAATAGGAGCTTTCCGGTGGTACCCGAAAAACATCCTCTAAGAGAACAATTCCCAATGATTTCACGAACTTTGACCAAAAACGACGCTTCTAAGCCGACCCCAACCTCCCGTTTGAACCGCAGAGCCGTTTTGCGAAACGGCGGAATCCTCGCTGGCGCACTGGCCTGCGGCGGTTTTTCCATGCTCAATCGCGTTTCAGCTAACCCGATTGCAAGCAATCTTAAACTTGGACTCCAACTTTACTCGCTTCGAAATTTCCCGTTGGACGTCGCGTTGAAACACGCCAAAGACCTTGGCTTCGAACAAGTGGAATTCTATAGCGGGATGTTTCCGCTGGACTCGAGCGACGAGAAGATCGCTGAAATCGTCGGTAAAGTAAAAGCTCTTGGCCTGACGATTTCGTCGCACGGGGTAAACGGATTTTCAGAAGATGTAAAGGCGAATCGTCGTGTTTTCGAATTCGCGAAAAAAGTCGGCATGAAAACCATTACCGCTGGCCCAGATCCAAAATCGATGGACAACCTGAACGATTTGGTAAAAGAGTACAACATTCGAATCGCTATCCATAACCACGGCCCAAAGGATCGATTCAACAAAGTCACGGACTTGCTCAAGGCCATTGAGGGACGCGATGAACGCATCGGGGCTTGCGCTGACTTAGGGCACTACATTCGCTCGGGTGAGAAGCCAGTCGACGTGATTCGAGCATTGAAGGGCCGCTTGTACGGAATCCATTTAAAGGATTTCGCAACGATGGAAGACAAGACGAAAGGCGTGTTGCTCGGACAAGGACATTTGCAATGCGACGCCGTCTTTGATGCGTTGGTCCAAGCAAAATTCCCAGCCGATGGCGCGCTCTCCCTCGAATACGAAGAGAACCCAGACAACCCGTTCGAAGACATTCGACAGTGCGTTGCTACCGCCAAGAAAGCGTTGGCTGCGCTGCCATCGTAATTTTGTAGACCGTTCCTGTTATAGTGAACCACGCTAGTCGACCCTCCGTTCGGAGGGTCGAAACCAATGGGAGAGCGAGGCCACCGCTGTAAACATCTTTGCAAAGTCAATTCCGTTGAAAACCTTAGGGAGGGCGAGGCTCCTGCCGAGCCAACGGTGCAAAGGTTCGGCAGGAGCCTCACCCTCCCGAGCAATGAATTGCTTAGGTAAACTTGTTGGAAACATGTTTACAGCGGTGGCCTCACCCTCCCTAAGCACGTCGCGTCTATTTTTCCTGTTAATTAGCCATTGGGCGTTAGCCTGGTTTCCAAGACCGCTCGACATTCGTCGAGGACCGCGACTAACGCCGCCCCCTGAGAGAGGGTGACTTGAGGCCAGCTAGCTCGCCCTACCTAACTTAACCGATTCATCCCGTGTCCGTTTCCAATATCGCAGCCCAAAACGAAATCGATAACGCAGACCTGATGGGGCGACTTGGTCGCTTTGTACTTCGCTCCAATCTCGTTGCAGCGGCTAAGATTGTTTTGATCGGAAGTGCTGCTTGGCTCGGGTTCCTGTTGCTCGCCATGACAGTGGACTCATTCTCTGAAATGTCCGCAACCTCGCGACGGCTCTGCGGGCGAGGCAGTTTGTTGGTCACTATCGTCGTGGGCGCGGTTTGCTGCATTCGAACCGTTCGCAAAACATCGAAGGGTCGTCTGGCTTACGATATCGATTCATCGCAGGGAACCGGCGGCCAAATCATGACCGGATGGGACTTGCTTCGCAATCGGAAAGCCTATGACGCTCCTCTGACTGCAAAATTCGCTAAACAAGCCATTTTGCAATCCGTTCAGCGCCTATCGACCATCTCGCCATCAGCCGTTATCCCACTCAAAGCGATTCAATGGCCAGCCTATTCCGTGCTCGGACTCATCGCGTTCATTGCACTCATCGCACTCGTTTCACCACCTCTGGCTTGGATCCAGTTCAAGCGATTTGCTTACCCGTCGATCGAAACAACTCCCTTCACCGGAGTCACAATTAGCTTAGATAACACGAAACACAGCTTGCGATATGGCGACGATGTCAAAATCATTGCAACGGTATCGAAAAAAGCCACCCATCGATTGGAACTGGTCACAGTATCCAAAGATGGAAAAGAACTTGTACTACCGATGTTGCCCCGCGGCGAATCGAAATGGCAAGCTCTTTTGACAGACGTTAAGGAGCCGGCCCAATTCTTTGCCCGATCAGGTAGAACGCAATCTGAAATGGGTATGCTCGATGTCCAATTGACACCGAAAATAACAGAAGCGGTGGTTCGAATAACACCGCTCGCGTACACTCGCCAAGCGGTCTACGAAGGAAAAATCCCGGACTCAGGTATCACTGGACTGGCTGGCACACAAGTCGAGTTTTACCTGACGAGCAATCGACCGCTCAAGCACGGACGCATGCAGTTAACCTACGACGACAAAAGCGAATCGCCTGTCGAATTATCGGTCAACTCAGCGGAGGCGAATTCGACAAATCAATCCAATTCCGTCTCATGCAGCCTCACTCTTGAACGCGACGGCAACTTTTCAATCAAAGTGACCGACATTGATGGCCTTCAATCAGCAGAATCCGTGCAAGGCAAAATAGTTATCCTGACGGACCAACGCCCGATCGTTCGCATCTTGGAACCCAGGCCAGTTTCGCTCGCAACACCAGACATCGATCTGCCTGTCTCCATTTCTGCCGAAGATGATTTTGGCATTACCCAGCTTCGTCTTTACCGCAGCCTCAACGGCTCCCCTGCCAGACCGATCGATCTTCCTTTTGAACCAGCCGCTCGTGCCAATGTAGTTGTGCCGCTGCCGCTCAATCGGTTCGGTCTCGTACCTGGTGATGAAATCGATTTATTTGCTCGAACAGAAGACAACGACCCTGCAGGTCCCAAAGGAGCCGAGTCTCCAAAGACCACGATCCGAATCATTTCAATCGAAGAGTTTCAGGAACGCATGCTCGAGCAACGCGGCGCCGAGGCTCTTTCTGCGAAATACGAGGCAGCCCAGCGTCAACTCGAAAATGTCTCGACCGCGATGGCTGAAGCTCAGGAAGCTGCAGACCGCGCTGCCGCGGACCCAACCAATGAAGCACTTCAACAAGAACTTCACGAGAAACTCAAAGCAGCTGAGCAAGCTGCACAATCTGCTGCGAAGGCGATCGACAAACTGGCCCAAAACCCACTCGATATCGACATCGACCGTGAGCTTTCGGAAATGCTTAGCGAAATAGCCAGAGAGACTCGCGAGACAGCTGACCAGTTCTCTGAAATGGCCAAGTCACAATCTGGCAAGAAGCCACTGACGGAATCCGAGCAGGAAAAGCTGAAAGAGCTGCGTGAAAAGACCAAAGCAGACCGCGACCAATTGCAAGAAGAAGCGATCGATCCTTTGAATGAGTTAAGCAAGACGTTGCCATTGATGGAGGACAAGGAACGTTTTGAAGAGCTCGTAGAACGACAAAAGGAATTAGCACAACGCATGCAATCGCTTGCCGATGCAGATGCCAACGACCCATCGAATGAACGCAGAATGATGGAGATGGAAGCCGCTCAAGATGCTCTTCGTCAAGAGCTCAACGAACTCGCGGAAGACATGGCTGAGAACGCAGAACAGTTACCGGAAACGGACGAGTTTTCTCCGCTCAAGGAATCGGCAATGAAGTTGGCACAAGACATTAAACAAAGTGGTGCGCCGGAGCTGATGAACGACGCCCAAAAGTCGCTGCTGAAGTCCAAATTCAAACAGGCGACCGAAAATGCAAAGGCCGCGGCAGAGTCCTTGGATGCGTTGCAGCCCGAAAACAACACGATGGGCAACGAAGCGGAGAATAGTCTCAAAGGTGCTTTTCCAAAGCCTGGGAAAGGTGGGGGATCCAAGCTTGGCAAGACGCTGGACCAGCTTAAGCAGCGGATGAATCCAAAAGGACAAAAGCCGGGCCAGGGACAAGGGGGGGGCAAGCCGGGCGAACCAGGTGGTCGCAACAACGGATTTTCCGCTCGATCACCAAGGCAACAAAATACGGGTATGTATGGATCGATGCCGACTCCTTCGCCGTCAAGTCAAGGCCGCTCGGATAAAGTCAGCCAAGGCGCGGCGACGCAATCCGCGATTTCTATGCAAGGAACAGGTCAAAGCGGAACATCGGAATCGCAATCCAGTGAAGCATCCGGCCAGTCACAACTAAACGTACCAACCCAATACCGGCAACGCGTTTCTGAGTACTATCGCCGTATCAATGAACAGTTGAAGTCCAAATAACGACCAACAAAATGTGCGATAGGCTTAGAACCCACTGGTTGCAGCATCGTTGCTTTACTAGGTCACGTAAAGACGAGTGGGAGGGCGAGGCCACCCCCTGTAAACATCTTTTGGTAGCGAACACCTTGAAAACCTATGGGAGAGCGAGGCTCCTGCCGAGCTTAGGACGCAACGGTTCGGCATGAGCCTCACCCTCCCGAGTAACGAATTGGTTGAGTGAACTCGACCAATTCGTTACTCGGGAGGG
>JAPLNL010000049.1 GCA_026692905.1 Planctomycetota bacterium | reverse complement strand
TAGCTTGCGCGTCGTGCTAGCGCCTCAACCACTACTCCTTCTTTCGCGACTTGGACTTCCGAGCCAATCGATGATGTCTTTCTTCCCGCGTGTGCATCCCCCATCGCAACGATTCGTCTTGTTCGTACCGTTTGCCAAGCGTTAAGGCCGTCAGTGCCTTGGCCAGTTCAAAGCCCAAGTAGAACGCATGCGACTGGTCTACGTTTCTCGACTCAGGCAAGCTCATGAGTTCTTCCATCATGTCAAATGGATCGGTTCCACGAATGTGAACACCCGCGCTGATCAAATGCAATTGCTGGTCGTCGATGAGGATTCGATAGTTATTGTCCTTGATGTTCGAAACCAAGCTCTCAATCGAATCGGCAGAGAAGTTCGCTCGAGACGGATCTCGCAGCATCACCAATCGCTCCTCAAAATGCTTCGGTGGTATCTTGTGACGAACCGCATAGTTGACGAGCCGCCGAGCAAGGTCGCATTCCTTAACGCTAGACTGAGCCCATGATATCACTTGTGTGGTCAGCACACTTCCAATTTGTTGCTCTTCGCAAAAGCCTAGGAGTAAGGTGTTCAAGCCAGCCGAATCACAATCGGTCAGCTCAGTCAAATTCCCAATCCCCATCATCATGGCGGCTTCTGGAAACATGGCTCGCGTCTTGAGATAGCGGCCCAGCGATGCTGCAAAACCACAACCAATCGGTTCCAAAATGGGATCGAGACGAAAAGGGATATTTTTATTGGCCAGGAAATCAACTGTCTCAAGCAAGCTCGGTTCAAACTCAGCTGTTTCGTCGGGCACCACGACCACTTCGCATCCCCAATCGATTGCAGCATGACGGTTGGTTTTGTTGACCGACAGGACCAATGTGGCGCCAGCAGCAATTGCAGCGGATGCTTCCCATGTGTCAAAGGTATCAATGGAAAGCGCGATCCCTAAGTCTCTGAGCGTCTTAACCGCATCGGCGACTTGCGACCATCGAAAGCCTGGCTCACAACCCAGATCAACTCGATCGGCCCCATCGCTGACGAGCCGCCTCGCTTGAGCAATGAGGGCTTCGATCGAAAGTCTCGGCGCATAGTTAATTTCCGCAATTATTTCGATCGAAAATTGACCATAGTCATCTCCTTTGAATCGCTTTCGACCGAACAGGATGGGTAGGTCACGGACATCCTTCGGACCACATTCAATCGGCGTTGAAACAGCAGATCGAATCTCATCGATACCTGTTTGAAGATAACCGGGAAGAACCACTCGCGTTGCATGCTCGGGTATGCGCATATGCTTAAGCAACCACTGAGGTGTCATAAGCGCTGCAACCGTGATAGGCAACACGTCGATGGTGTATTCGAATCCTTGCTTGATCGCAATCGAAGCAACAATCTCGCGCAGCGCAGGTTCAGCAAGCTTACCTGTTACGAAGTGAATCGACTCTGGGTACTGGTCCGAACTCATGCGCGCTTTTCTTGGATCATGTTAGAATAACTTTTGGGGGTGAAGCCGTTTTACCACTTGACCCGTGCCCTACAAATACTAGAACATAAACATAACGAGAAGCCCAATGAGCTCGTAGTCATGATGACTCGAATTCGTGGCCGGTGCTTCTCGTTTTTTTTTGCCCTGACTGCATCGTCGATTATGATCGAAATTCTACACGAGAACGCTTGGTTCTTGGTCATCAACAAACCTTGTGGCATTCTCACGCAAGCCGTTCCCGGTATCGACAGTGTGCAGACAACGCTTGTCAAACAACTGCAAGCTCGCGATCCGGCCTCACCCACACCGTTCATCGGAATACCGCATCGGCTCGACCGTGTCACTTCAGGAGCGATGGTAGTCGCAAGAAATCAACGCGCTTTAAAACGGTTGAGCGACCAGTTTGCATCTCGAAAAGTGAACAAAATCTATCATGCAATCGTTCCTGAAATGAATGAACCTGCGGAGACGAGATGGACGGATTGGATGCGAAAGGTTCCAGATGAAGCGCGTGCAGAGTTGGTAAACGCATCCGATCCAGATGCCAAACAAGCGATTTTGCGATTCCACGTGGTGGGGCAGCATGTATTGGGCGATTTGCCGGTCAGCTTGGTCGAAATTGAATTGGAAACAGGGCGGATGCATCAGATTCGTCTTCAATTTGCCTCACATGGCTACCCGATCCTGGGAGATATTCTTTATGGTAGCTCCATCCAGTGGATGGGGGCGGTCCCAGGCGAACGAGAGTCACCGATTGCTTTGCATGCAAGAAAAATCGAGTTTCGACATCCGCAAAACGCAGAACTTGTTTCGGTAATTGCGCAATATCCAGTGGGTTGGCCAAGTTGAGACTGAAGTAGCATGCACACTCCGTGTGCTGTAGCTGAATCTTGGCGGACGGCACATGGAATGTGCCTGCTACACTTACCATGCGTAGAACTTACGCATTCCAGCGGCTTGGTTGTTGGGTGGTATTTCGACGAACCCATCGGATTGGATGAGCGACGCGATATCGCCGGAGCCTTGGCTGGTTACCAACGATAATCGCCCCTCTTGGCTCAACGATACGAGACGAAACCAGGTCAAGTCTATGGTCTTGGCATCGCTGGACTCAAGCGGCATCAATGGCACTGGCGCAGGCCTTGAAAAACCGCCCATATACCGAATCAATTCCATTGCATAGCGTCGAAACGTGACCGCGACGCTTAGCGGGTTGCCGGGTAGCCCAAGAATCAATTGCCCTTTTGGCCCATAAGCACCTAGCATTGGTCGGCCTGGTCTTATCGGAATTCGATGAAACACAACTTGGCCTCCAACCGAACGTATCGAATCGGGGACATAATCCGTATCACCCATCGATACGCCCCCTGTCAGCAATACCACATCGCACTGGGCAAGCGAGTCATGGATGGCCCGTTCGGTTTCTGCTCGTTGGTCCGAAACCTTAGATCGCTGAGTTTGGAGCCATTCTTGGTTCGCGAGCATGGATTCGAGAAACGGACCGTTGGAATCGCGGATTTGCCAAGGTTCGATTTTTTGTCCGAATTCGATCAGCTCATCACCCGTGTTGATAATGTGGACGCGGACTTTCTTGAGCACTTCAATCGTGTTTTCCTCCAAGAAAGTCATGGCCCCTGCAAACCTGCTCGCCGTCAGCAAGGAACCGCTTGGAATAACGCTATCTCCTCGTTGTGCGTTCTCACCTTTGCGCCGGATGTTGAGCCCTTGTGAAATGGATTCTTTAGGCACCTGGAAGATTACCTGAGCAGCGGACTCGCTACAGTCTTCGCGGCGAATGACGCAGTCTGCTTGCGAGGGTACTGGTCCACCGGTAAAGACTCGAACGGCTGACTTCGGCGCCAGTTGCTGAGGGGCAGAGCCAGCCGTAATGGTGGCGAACACCGGGAGAGGGTTGCCATCGATGTCCGCCCATCGCACAGCGTATCCATCCATGGCGGAGACATCGGTAGCAGGACTATCGCGAAAAGCTCGAACGTTTTGAGCGACGACACGCCCGGAGGACTGAATGGCCGCAAGCTGTTCCACGCCGACAACTTGCAAGTGTGATTTTAGCTGATCCATCTTGGCGGAGATGAGATCTATCTGGGGGAGGGATTGCATGCGAATGTTGGTAAAAAGACAAACACCCGCCGGATGGACCAGCGGGTGTTTTGTGATTGGGCGGCAAAATTTCCGCTGCCACTATTTTAGCGAAGTTTACTTCGCAATGTTGGAGGTTTCGTCGCCCTCGCAAGTGAGCTCGGTCTTGGGCAGTTGTGCCGTTGGCACGTAGGGTTGAATACCGACGTAGCTTTGTGCAAACGGTACGGGAGAACGTCTCAAGAGAGCGATCTGTCGTCGAATATTCGAAAGGTCTTCTTGGATGGTCTTCACCGCATTCGTGCTTGGTGCCTTGGACGATGTCGAATCGAGAGCGGCAAGTTTCACAACCAACTCGGCTCGTTCCATCACGCTTGCTGTGAGAGCGTCCGACATTTGGTTGCGTGCTTCAGCGACAGCGAGTTGGGTGGCAAGGGTGGCATTTCGATGGGCCAGCGACTGGAGCTTGTCCATCGAAGCTTGGCGTTCGTCCATCAACTGACTAGTCATTTCTAAGCGAGTCGAGAGTTCCGTATTGGCGACCAACAAGTCGACAACCGTGGTCACAGGAAGCGAAATACTCACGTTTCCTAAACCGCTATTTCGAAGAATCGATGCGGCTTCGGTTTCTGCGTTTCCGTCACCATCGAGTGCAATATCTACGCCCGGCGGTGGCGGTGGAGCCAGTGGGAGAACAAGGATTTGCTCCAACTCTTCATCGGCAACAACATTCGCTTCTTCTGATTTGTCGCAAGCCTTACCGGTAACTGGCTCGTCCTTGACGTCGTAGCATTTGTTGCCTGAACAGATCCGATGCCCGCAAATGATGACATCGCTAACGAGTTCGCCTAGCTGGACTTTCGGGACTTGCTGAGTAAACCGCATCGGTCTGGCGATGGAAGAGGAGACCTGAGTTTTGCCTGCCCTAGGATCAAGTTTTTGAAGCTCGACGCGAGGCAGGTCATTTGCAGCCTGTTCGGAATCCCCGTAATGGACAGCAAATCCTAAGGAAAACCTTGGGCTTTTGGACAGCCATTCGCTGACAAAAGCTGCAATCCCGGTTTTGGAAGGAACCAGCTGCAAATCCACATCGCAATTGCCAGCAACATTGCAATTACCATGGATGCATTTGCCATCGGCACATTTGCCAACTTCGCAAACTTGGCCATCGCAACAGACCCCGTCTGTGCAGGGGCTTTTGGGTACGACCCCTGTTCGATATTCCTTGGCGGTACAAGACTCCTTGGCGATACAAGGAGATTTTGGATCCGAATCGTCACCATACGCGACTGAAATTGTTCCGAAACTGGCTACCAAAGCAACGATAAATGCTTTGAATTTTGACGCTGCGTCCATGCTCGCATCTCCGAAAAAGTCGATTGACTTAAGGGTTGTTGTCGGGATTAGCAATGTGCTCCCGCTCGATTGACAAACTTTAGCCAATTCCGGAAAAAGATTAAAGATCGAAATGGAAACGGAATTGATTCGCAGAACAGTCTACAAACCGGAGCCGATCCCGGCTATCATCGATTCCTTATTAATTTGCTCTGAAATCGAATCTTCCGTACCCAAAACCTATGTCGTCAGTCCCCTTAAATCGGACCTCTGCTCCCGCCGTTTCCCCTGCTGCCCGTCCTGTCGCTGTCGTGGACATCGGGGCAACCAGCGTACGGATGGCAATTGCCGAAATTGATCCTCGTGGCAATGTTCGTATATTGGAGGAAGTTTCTCAAGCGGTTTCACTGGGAAAAGACACCTTTGCCATCCAACGCATTCGCCGTCAAAGCATTGAGGAATGCGCCGTTGTTCTCAAGAGTTACCGCCGGCTGATGCAGGAATTCGGGATTTCTCGCCCCGATCAAGTGCGTGTGGTTGCTACCAGCGCGGTGCGTGAAGCCAGTAACCGTTTGGCATTCATCGATCGGATGTACATTGCGACCGGCCTCGAAGTCGAATCGCTCGACGAGGCCGAAGTCAACCGAATCACGTACATGGGGATCCAACCCCTTTTGCAAGCCAATCCGGCCCTCGCCTCAGTTAAGACGATCGTTGTCGAAGTCGGCAGCGGTAGCACCGAGATTTTGGTGGTTCGAGGTGGAAACGTCCTGTTTTCCAATACCTATCGTCTTGGTTCACTTCGATTGTTGGAGCAAGTCGACCGGCTCAACACCTCGCACGCCAAACAACGTTCGATTATTGAAAGCCAAATCCATCGCCTCGTGCATCAAATCTATGAGCATGTGGACTCGGACAAACAAATTCAAATGGTCGCGATCGGCGGCGACGTTCGGCTGGCAGCAGCCAATGTGCCTGGCTCTGAGTTCAATAAACAGATCTGCAGTGTGCCGGTCGATGGCCTCATGGAATTTGCCAAACTGGTCAGTGTGCTCAAGGAAGAAGAACTCGTTGCACGCTTTGGATTAACCTATGCCGATGCCGACACCGTATGGCCGGCCTTGATGAGCTATGTATTGCTCGCAAAGGAGTTCCATTGCGATCAGATTCATATCGCCGACACGAACTTACGGGATGGGCTCTTAAGTGATCTGGCGGTGAGGGACGCCTGGACCGCTGAGTTCCGCAATCAGATCATTCGCTCCGCAATCAATTTAGGACGGAAGCTTGGATTTGACGAGACGCATGCGCGTCACGTGGCAACTTTGTCTCGAAAGTTGTTCTCCGATTTGGTCGAAGAGCACCAGCTTGACCAGCGAATGGAGTTGATCCTTTACTTGTCGGCACTGCTTCATGAAATCGGCACTTTCATCAACGCGCGAAGCCATCACAAGCATGCGATGTACATTATTCGCAACAGCGAGTTGTTTGGGCTTTCGGTTCGAGACGTACTGCTGGTGGCATTGATTGTTCGATACCATCGACGTTCATCGCCTCAGCCGGACCACGAAGGCTATGCGACTTTGGATCGCAATGACCGAGTTGCAGTCGCCAAGCTAGCGGCCATTCTAAGGCTAGCGATTGCATTGGACGAATCGCGTTCGCAACGCATCAGCAACATCCGTTGCCGTCGCGATGGCGACCGACTCACCATCACAACGCATGGAATCGAAGACGTTTCGCTTGAGCAACTGACCGTTCGTCAGTCCGGCGATTTGTTCGAAGAAGTCTTCGGAATGAGTGTGTTCTTGCGAAGCGAAACAGGCTGAGTGGGATAGGCTTCCAGCCTGTCGCTCGCACTTTCTCCAGCCTGTCACTGAAGCTTAAAGAATATCAAAACAAAGGTTTGTCTTTCAAAAGACTCAACCCCAAGGCGACAGGCTGGAAGCCTATCCCACTTTTTCAAGCTCGAGTAGCCACTTCTTTGTAGGAAGTCCACCACCAAAACCGGTCAAGCTTCCGTTGCTGCCGATTACTCGATGGCACGGAAGCACGATGGGAAGCGGGTTGCGTCCATTGGCGGCACCGACCGCACGAACCGCTTTTGGCGAACCAACGCGTGTCGCCAGTTCCGCGTAACTCCACGTGTCCCCATACGGAATTTGGCCGAGCATTCGCCATGTTCGTTGTTGAAAGTCCGTCCCCGCGAGACTTAGTTGCAAGTCGAACACTTTACGGACTCCAGCTAGATACTCGAGCAATTGCTCGCGAGGCTCGCGCGTAGCATTGCTATCGCAACGCCAGCCTACCTGAGTTGGCTCATGCTTGTTGTTTTCAAACAGGACATACCTTAAGCCAGACGCATCAACCGCGACGGTTAATAACCCGATGGGCGTCTTAAATCGATCAAACCACATGACTCACTCTTTCGTTGTCTCGCCAGATAGGTGCCAAAGATGTAAAACGGCGTAGGCACGCCACGGTCGCCAGACTTGGGAACGCGATTCCGTTTCCCGAATGCCCAATCGCTTGCCTTGACCTAGAACTTGCTGCAAAACCAAATCGCCGGCGGGAAAGGCATCGGGATGGCTCAGTGCACGCATGGCGACATACTGCGCCGTCCAGGCTCCTATGCCGGGAAGTGCGATAAAATTGGCAACAAAATCATCCAGTCGCTGGCCAGAATGAAAGCCGACTCGTCCATCCAAAACCGCACTTGCCAAACTACGGAGCGTAGCTGCGCGTGCTCTCGGCAATCCTAGCTTCTCTAACGAGGCGTCGACCAGCGATTCAGGATTCGGAAAGCATCGATCTAATCCGGCCGGTCCGTCAATTCGTTGCCCACCATAACTGCGAACAAGACGTTGCGCCAGAGTTGTCGCCCCGGCAACGCTAATTTGTTGACCAAGCACCGCACGCACTGCGACTTCAAATCCGTCCCAGCCGCCAGGCACTCTTATACCGGGATGTCGCTCTATGCCTCTGGCCAGCAGGGGCTCCTCCGCAAAGACCGAATAGACCGCGGATAAGTCAGCATCCAGATCAAAAAGCCGACGCACCCGTCTGACAATGTTCGGAATGGTTCGTGGCTCCACGTTCACAATCTCGAGCAATAACTCAGGCTTCGATTCGTTTTCAGAAACACGAATCCAAGTTGTGGCGTCGACTGGCCCCAAAACTCTTTCGTAGCTATCGGCATTGACCCGCCGCTCGCTTTAAAGCTTTAAGTTGAGCATCCCGTCAAGGGACTCTCGAATCTTGGCTTCCGACGTGCCGCCACCACCAACGATAACTTGCTTTACTTTACCGTCGCGATCAATGATGACGGTCTGCGGGATCGCTTCCGCATGATACGCACGCGCAACAGCCCCATCCGAATCCAACACGACGACCGGACTTATCTTCAAACGATCCAACAACGCTCGCACTTCCGCTGAAGTTTGCTCGATGTTGACTGCGATGACGTCGACCTCCGCACCTTTGTACTCTAGGCCCAAGTCGGTAATTTTTGGCAAGGATGCGACACATGGACCGCACCACGTTGCCCAAAAGTCCAACACAACAACTCGCCCCCGAAGATCCGAGAGTTTCAAAAGCGTACCATCCAGCTTCTTCAATTCAAAATCTGGAGCAGCATTTCCAATCATCTTTGAATGTGCCGAATCGGGTGCGCTGCCGCCCTCTCCGTCAGGCGAATCCAAATCGTTGACAAACTTGGGATCGGCTGCATTTTCTAGAGTCCACTTTCCAAATCGATTCTTTTTGGCTTCATCTGCGATTGCGTCCCCAAGCACCAGCTTCGAAATCTTGGAGAGGTCGATATGGCAATCTCCCAATTGTGGATGCTGGCCATACAAAATGTCTCCTTCCACTCTCTCCGGTGCAATGCTGACTCGCGTTCCAGAGCTGTCTAAGGCTTGGCAGACTAAGTCGCTCTTGTTCTTTTTCTCAACAACAACATTGGCTTCCGCGGGCGGAACCAATTCCGGCTTCTTGCCTGGCGGCACGATTTCAGGTGCATCTTGGAGCCAGATGATTTCCGCTACGTTTTTCATCTGAATCTTTCGTTCCTCACCTCGAACCTGGAGCGTAAGATTGTCCACGTCCATGCTCAATAACTGACCTCGAATAGCATCCCCTTCTCGCGATACAACCAAATGAGTTGGTGGATTGTTGCGCTGTGAGCGAGGTAACGTTAGCAACCGTTTTCGTCCGGCTTTTTCCATGTTGTCGGTTCCTGTATAAACCAGTTTGCGAACACCACGGACCATATCGACATCAATTTTGTTCGTGCTGAATAACGACGACTGAAAGAACATTTCTCCCTCGCTCACACTTTGGATGTCAGCGGCAAAGCAATCGCCGCTCTTGAGAAACAGAGACGGCTCATCCTTGTCGAGCGACCGTCCAAAGTCCGCTGTAACCTTTGGTTTAGCTGGTTTGTCGACCTTGGACACGTTCGCGATCGGCTCAATCGTTCCTGTCACGCCAGAAGCGATTGCGATCGGGAAAAGTGCATTCGACGGTTTCCAATTCAAAGTCTGAAAATCGATCTTGGGGGCATTGCCCGCATTCGCTGAATCCATCGGGACGATTCTGCCACATGAAATAGCCCACGGTGAATTTAGCCTCAGCGGAGCCGCATCGGCGTTTTTGATATCGTCATTCGCCGGTTCCGATTTTAACTTGCCGCTTTGACCGATGGACATGATGTCAGACAAGGGAACGCGAACCTCTGTTTTGGACTGCTCAAGTGAGATGACGAGATGTTCCGATTGGATCGAAACTGCCTGGCCAACGAAGCGGGCTCCTGACCAAAGTTGTACGGAGAAAAGTTTTTGCTCGGCCATTTTGGTTGCGTCGATTGGGGCGTAGGGGTACTCAATCCGATCAACTTGATCTAGCGAAACGCGTCCAAGATTTTCAGACTTTGCAAACCCAAAAGAGCGGTCATTTGGTTCGAATCCAACCGGTTGCCCGATAAACGTTTGTCCATTCTGAAGGAGAGTTTCAGGCGACTTGATTTGGCCGTTTTCCAGTTCTTTTCCCTTGCTCAAAAAGACGGGGGTCGAAAAGATGGAGCGATAGATTTTGAGCGATCTCAGTGAAAGTCGCCCTGCCACGTTGTTACTGAACAATACCGTTTGCTTGCCTGTCAAACGCATGTTTTTGCTCAATGGAAGCTGAGCAATCGCTACTCCGTTTTGCGTGACAACCAATCGCCCACGCACCGAATCGCAAAGCAATCGCAACGAAATGCCGTTGGAGCCGTCCAGCGGTTGATAGATTGTTGCGATGTCAGCAGTGACATCGTCCTCAACGAGCACGGAGACTGAAAGCGTATTTTTGTTTTCAGGCTTTCGAACATGAAGTTCCAGCTTTCGCTGCTCAGTATCCCCAATTTGGAGCACGAAATTCGGGCTTGAGGTTTGCCAAGAGACACTGAGATCGATCGCGGCCAAATCTGGCATCGTCACGGATTGCGAAATGATGGTTCCTGCGGTTTCCGTATCGTAGGAACCAAGACCATCAAACCAACGTTTTCCTTTTTTGGTATCTGGAGTTATCTGTTTCCAATCAGTGAATTTCAGCTCTCCCGATTCGGATGCCGACATCGAGGGAGTCCGAAGAATACTTCGCACCGTTGCGGCCGGTATATGTTGCTTCCCAATCAACTCATTTTCTACATCCACAAATTCTTCGCTGATTGAAGTTACCTTTCCAGTGAGCGCCTCCCCATTCTGCAATTCGACGATGAATTGGGTTGGACGCCTCTCTTCGCTTGGCTTTTGAGTTTGGACGGGCTGAACTAGGCTTTCGACAAAGCTCCAAGGGACGACCATGTCCGACACAAACGCGGGACATTTCCAAACCAAGTCCCCGTTCGCATCGCTTGCTTTCCCAAACTCGCCACGATAAACGTCCCCGCCGACGAGTTGGAGTTTTCCAAGCAGACTTTCGGCTTTCGTGTTTTTGTTTTCAACCGGATCAGCGGCCATGCAGACCGTTGCGAACAGCAACGCCGAGATGGTAGCCAAAGCAATTTTTGTCGGTTGCATAACAAATCGGTTCGCTGTTTTAACGTTCATAAATCGGTAGGAATCGGAAATTCAAAGCAAGTGCTAACAAAGACATAGACGTGGCCACCGCTGGCCCAAAATTCCCGTCAAAATGGCCATCCGACTTTTGCTTTTGCTTGAGTTCAATGATGAGGTTCTTGTTCCACTTTTCCCAAGCCGCGATGTCCGCTTGAAACAATGCTTGAGCTTTGTAATAGGCAGTGTACTCCCCATAATGATCACCAACTAAGTTGGAGTCGCTGGCCTTCAAAAGATTCGCCGTGCCTTTGTATTGTTTCAGGTCTTTTCGGCCGGCGATTGAGAACACCAAGCATGCGATGGCGGTTCTTGCTGGCGAATCGCCCATGCCACCCATGCCGCCTGCATACGCAACTTGGCCATTGTCGGACGTCATGCTCGTAAAGTACTTAATGGCAAGATCAATGTTTTTGTCCGGAACCTCGATGCCCGCATTGCGAGCAGCCAATAGCGACATGAGCACAGCCCCAGCCACCGACGTATCGGAATCCGTTCCGTCAGGAGAATACCGCCAAGCACCATCTCGATTCTTATTCTGACTGGTCACGGAGGTTCTAACCGCCAACTCAAGCGACTGCCCAATCGAACGCACTCGTTTTTTGTCTGTCCCTTCTGGCCAAAAGTTGCGTTCGTCGACGGCACCGTAAGCCTCGGCCATCGCAAGAGTCGCAAACCCATGGTGATACATACTCCCACCAAAGTAACCGGTCGTTGCACTTTGTTCACGGATCAAGGATTGAATCGCTTTACGTACCGGGACACTGTATTGACCAAAATTGGGGTCTTCGCCGGAAGCGAGATAGGCCATAAGAGATAGGCCAGTGCCACCGGCACCGCCGCCTTCACCCCCTGTTGCCTTCCATGTCCCATTGTCATCTTGGTTGTTGGTCAGCCAACTTAGACCACGATCATAAATTTCTCGTACATCTCGCGAGACCCCTTGCCCCTGGACGGCGTTTCCGTCTCGACGCGGCGGTTGAGCCAGACCGACTGGAATGAGAACCAATACGAACCAAGAAAAAAATGCAAGAGATCGCAACTGGAACTCACTGAAATGGATAAAGAAACGGGAAACGCTCATCGGATGACATCTTTCATCGCAGGTAGTATGACATCTTGCATCGCGGGCAATAATCGATTCATGGGGACCGGCGGAGCGGGTTCCTTCAGGGCGGACAACTGTTTCTCGCTTAGGATTTCTTTCGCGATGGGCGCCTTTTGTAGCTCTTCGCAAATGCTATGAAAGTCTAATTCACGATCGCCCAATTCCTTTGCCCATTCCTCGATTTTCACCCTCTGGGTAGAATTCAAGCCCAACTTTCGCTGCAGGCTGAGCAGGTTTCTCAAATGGTTTGTTCGTTTTAGGTTGGCAAGTTTCCGACTTTCATCTCCTTTGATCTTTTCCGTTTGCTCTTTGGTTAACTGGGACATCAAAACTTTATACCAAACAGCTTTCTTATCCACTTTGTCTGACTGGACCGAAGAAGCAAATTGCCAAACTTTTTGCTGCATCTCTTGCAAAAGCTGCGGTGTCATTTTCCCATCGTAAGGGCTCAAGATGGATGTGATTCTATTCTCGATGTGCTGGACATCGACGTCGATGGCTTCGTTCAATTTATTCCATTGTTCGTCTGTGAGGTTGCAAATACTGTGGATGCGATCCAGCTCGCGACGAATACTCTCACGCTTCAACTTCTGAAATGCAGCCTTCGAACCTCCCAACGATCCGTACATGTACTCTTCCATTTGCTGACGATTCATTCTGGGAAGAACTCCACCAGCAAAGCCATTGCCCCCTAACAGTTGCTCCTCATCGTCCTCAATGTCCAACTGTGGAATTTCTTGAGCAAAGGATGTGTTTGAAATGAGCCCAAACGCAATCAAACTAGTTGCGAGGACGAAAACCCATCTTGGTGCGCCAAGCTTTTTAACTTTGCTCCCCTTGGGGGGAGCAACGGGATGAGCGCTGGCGAGTCCATCACGGTTTCTTTTCATCGAAAGACCTTTCCTTGGCGGTTTTTGGCTTTTCGATTTCTTTGTCAACCGGTTTGGAACTGTCTTTCGCGGTCTCGACATCCGTAGGATCCGAACTCACTGCGGCTCCGACACGAAATCTTTCTTCCAGTGCTAAAGAAGGGGAATCGGCCGAGGCTTGTTGTGCCCCAAAACGCTGTTGCTGGTCTCGCGTCGACAATGCCGCCCGTTGCGACTCCGAAAGGACGGGCATTATCCAGCTTGGGCGAATCTCAGGCAGAAGCGACACGTTGTCAAAGGTTGCCTCCAACGAGCGATACCAACGGTCCTTCCACTTTTCATTGAGAATGATTTCAATTTGATCCATCTGAACACCGCTCAGGTTCAGTTTTGCCTGAAGCGTGTCTAAAACTTTACTGACGACCGCCCTCTGCCGCCATTTCATTCGGTCCGCAAGTTCCAAGTCGTACTTCTCAAGCTGCTCCTGCGTCGAAACGGATTCGAGCCAAAGCCGAACAATTCTCTCCGCCAAGCCATCTAAATCAATCGTTCCATAAACATGCTCTTGCGTTCGTTTCACGATGTACGCATTCGTCTTTGATTTCCACTCCAATTCAGCGAGATCAGCCAATGCCTGCTGCTGTTTGAGTTCCAAGCCGCAGATATCGCTGATAATCGAGAGTTCGTTTTGAATCAAGCCACGCATTTGCTTAAGCAACTGCGGCTTTGAATTGACTTGCTGAATCTCTACTCCTCGTAACATGAACCCCAACTCGGGGACGGCTGGATCGTCAGCAAGCACAATATCCACCACAACGGGCTCCAACTTCTCTTGCTTTTGCGCAAAGAGATCGTTCGAGCCCAGAATCGCAAGAATCACACCCACTACGTATCGAAGTCTTGCAATGTAGGCTACTGGGCGACGGGCAAAATTCACGGCAGGGCCTTGCGCTCAAGTCTTTGAAAATACTCATCAAGCCCTTGCCGATACTCTTCGGGAAACGAGGAACCGGACGTCCCAGTCGACTGCTGCACTCCATGGTCCTCACGCGTTTCCTTTTCATTGATCCCAGCACCTAACAATGCAATAGCTGCATCTTGCGTTTCGCCGCCACCACCTCCGCCTGGGTCCGAACCACCGCCGCCACCGCTCTTGGGATTGATCCGCTTGCTCTTGAGCAACAACTCAATCACTTCGGTCTCAGCGGCAATCGCAAGCTTGGATGTGTCTGGCCGATCCAGGATTTCTGCCGCATCGACCATCGCGCGGTCCACCTCATTCATCAACGCAAGCTCTTTACCGAACTCTTCTTGAGCATCTGGCAATTCCTCAATCTTGGCGCGAACAGCTACGATTCGCTCTTGAAGACTAATCTGAGTCGTCGCTAGTTCATCAACCAAGTCCAAGTACTTGTCATTCTCAGAAACCGGCTTTGCTTGTTCGGCAACTCGTGTCCTCTCTCGAAGATTGATCTCTTCCTCCAGAATCTTCATGACTTCCAGGATGATCGAAGGAGGAAGAGAGCTTTTGGACTTGCTTCCTTTGCACTCGCCTTTGCACGCTGGATCGACCAAGTCTTCTGCCCAACGATCCATCGTATCCGACCAGTACTCGGCTTCAGCAATGGCGATCCCTTGTGACTCAAGAACTCGGTTCGAAAGCACCCGAATACCGCCAAGCACGTCTTCCTTTTTCATTTCCTCGAGAACACTTTGGAATTTGACCAGCGGTCGACGTTCATGGAAGGCCTCTAAGTCATCGATAATCAAGCCGACGTTGTTCAACGCGTTTTCTTCCCTCGTCTTTAACTGCTTGATTCGCACTTGTTGATCATTCTTAAGTCGTTTCAAGCTAGAACCAAACGCATCGTCTACTTCACTCGATGTCGCATCCGCGATTTGCATTTGTTCTCGAGAAGCCGCCTTGAGCCGTTTTACAAGCGTGCTTCCTTCGAGATTGGCCATCAAGTTATTGAGCTCTTCAGCAACTTTATCGAATTCAGCTAGCAACTCTTCTTGCTTGCGGACCGCTTCTTCGACTTTGTTTTCCTCGGCGGGCGCCTCTTCTTCTTCGCCTGGCTTTTTTGGCTGAGGTTTGCCCATGACCGTGGTGTTAGGCAATCGCAACGGCGATGGACCGCCAGCTTTTTTGGCCGCCTGGCTCGGATCCTCGGCAGGAATGGCTGGCTGTTGCGAAGACTCGCGGTCAGCAATAGATGGGTTTTGTGGTTGAGCGGGCTTTGGATCTTCCTTTGGAGGACCGGCCGGATTGCTCGCTGAGTCTTTGCTTTGGCCAACCACCGGCCCCGACTTGGATTTTTGGCCTGCCGATTTCGCGATCTTCTTTTCGTCTTTCGCCTGCTTCAAAAGGTCAGCCACGGATGGCATGCGATTGGCAGCGATATCCTTGAGAATTTGATGCATCTCGGCCCACTTTTCCAAGTGGCCTACTCCAATCTCAGAATTTCGTGCCGCTTGTCGAAGCAATTCTTCGCCGCGTCCCGTCAAGTTCTTTAGCCGGCGACCGTTTGCTTGTTCCGCAGACGCTTGCTGCTCAATCTTTCGCTTCGTTTCTTCCTTGTTAAGATCATCTTCCGACAGGTCACGAATCTTTTTGTTCGCGTCGAGCAGTTGCAACTCACGATCCCGAACTTCAAGCGATTCGCGTTGCCACTTGCTCAATTGCTCAAGAACCCAGATAGCGTGGTCGCCTGGTGTCAGCACGTACAGCAAGTGCGGTGTCGAATAGACGCGCCCTCGGTCAGGCAGATAGTCCTCAACAAACATTCGCAGCTCAAGAGGCTGGGCGGGAATCTTGAGTGCCGTCGCTTGAAAGGTTGCCATCGCATCCAACGTCTCGGCATTTGGGCTCCCGGCCGAAAGCATAAGCTCACCTTGAGTAGGTGCCGCGCCTTTGAATCCTTCGGCGGTTCGCCATTCCATACCGATATGCTTGACACCAAAGTCATCCACCGAGCGAACAGTAAACTGAAGCTGCTCCGAATCCAACACGACACGCGATCGGGGCAAGCCATCTGAAAAGACGGCTGGGGATTCGTCATTGCGAACCGTAATATTGACCGAGAAGGGAGACTTTGACGTTAAGCCATAAGTATCCGTCCAATCAAATTCCACCTTGCAGGACTCGTCCATGACTTCGCTCTTGGGATGAAACGACTGATCCTCGACCCCAATTTCGCTGCCGTTAAATTTAGCCGATACCAACGCACGGGATGCCGTTGCATTGAACGCAACGCTAGAGCCCAAGACGACAGAAAGCCCACCACCGCGAACGTCCTTGGATAACAGCTGTTCACGCTGCAAGTATTTGGGTAACTCAATGGACGCTTGAATACGTTCCAGCTCAGGCCGAAGCTTGGGCTCGATTTGAACACTTGGAGTCGCATCACCAATCGAGAGCGACAGCGTTCCCGATTCAATTTGCGGTGGCAATTCGAAAGCATACTCACGATCTTGCAAAGTTGTTTCAAGTTCTGCTTGACCGCCGATATTCGCTTTTGCTTTGGCAGGGCTCCATTCGGAACCAGAAGCCAGCTTGACCGAAATAGGAAAAGCCTCGCCATGCGGTACGATCACTTTTTTCGGTAGCGGCTCAATCGCGGCAAACGTGTATCGTTGGATATCGCCAAGCGGCGCCGCAAATCGTGCCCAAGCATTGGAGACTGCCGCAGGGAAAAGGATCCACAGAACCGCAACGATCGCCAAGCCCGATGCGGCGAGCGAACCCCAGGCACGATGGCGAGAGGCAGGCGTGGCAGTCAGGAAGTTTCGTTTGGCGGAATCCTGAGCAACTTGATTCAAGGCGGCCTTACAGAGCGCTGGTGACCTTCTCTGCTCGGAGTCGCTGTTCGACAATTCGATGGCCCCCAACAACGCATCGCCAACTGCAGGCAACCGTTTGCCCAACAGCTTGGCTACGGACTCGGCGGATCGAACACGAACAACCCATCGTTGGAACCAAAACGGAATCGATGCAACTCCAACCGTTGCACAAAGCAACACGGTCCCGCGAATCCATGCGGGCGAATCAAAGAGTCGATCCAATGCGAAGACACTGAGGACACCAAAGAAAATCGAGAACAGGGCGATACCGGTCGCCTCCAGCATCTTGATCGTCCAAACACGCTTCCGAAACTCGGACAGCTGCGCGACCAGCGTGGTGGGAATTGCGATACGGTTCTTCGTCTCGGAAATGCTCATTATGGAATCGGACTCCTTTTGGCAACCAATGTGACTTGATCTAAAATCCAATATCGCGATTTCCCCAGTTCTTGCCGTTCCGCAAAAACTGCCTGCCATGGTTAGATCGATCCGATTGAATTTTGTTCAGTACCAGTATAGAGGCAAGGGGCGGTCAAACTCAAGAATCGAACCGATTTCAAGTCAAAGGAACTCCGCTTTTCCCAGAAATATTCCCCCTACTAGCCAAAAAACAGGTTCAGCGTGACCGGTCGTGTCAAACGCATCGGCGATAAAACGAATGTCTAAGCCACAGCACCCCTCGATACGATATCAGGCTTGCGAATTGGCTGCCGACTTTTGTGACAGTCCAGCTCGCCGTTCAACAAGGGAAGTAAAATGGCCAAATTCTATGTTCAAAGTGGTTCAATTCGTGGAGTTGTGGATTGCTATGATTCCGAATGCGCAGCTGTCTGGATTGTGAATCGAGTCATGAACCAACTCGCACCGATAAGCGACGAGGCCATATACGTCGGTGAGGATAATGCCGACGTCGGCATGTTTGCTTTAGACGACTCCATTCGAATCAGCGAACGGGGCTTCAACCGCGATGACTGCGAAGTCATGGATACGCACATGGCCTTCGTCCAATGGCATCAACTCAAACGAGCCATCGAAGCTATCCACCAACAGCTAAACGACAAGTTTGATAATGAGTGAGATTGCGACTATTCGGGAGAGCGAGGCTCCTGCCGAGCTTGCGTCCTATTTCCGAACGTAATACTCCCGTTCCCCCGAATTTACCTAAGTCATTCATTGCTCGGGAGGGTGAGGCTCCTGCCGAACCTTTGCACCGTTGGCTCGGCAGGAGCCTCGCCCTCCCTCAGGTTTTTAATGGAATTGACTTTGCAAACATGTTTACAGCGGTGGCCTCACCCTCCCATTAAGGTAGGACCTCAACACGGTTGCCCTGCCGCTTGAACTGGACCCCCGATTGCTTGGTAATCTCCTTCAAGATTTCGTCTATCGGAGTGTTCTTCAGAATCAGCTTGACTTGAATCGATTTTTGATCCGCTGGTAGAGGCAACGGAAAAAACTCAAGTTTCGCATTCACGGCAAGTGAGCGAATCACGTATTCCAACTCTCCCTCCATCGGACCAGTAAAACCTTTTTGTTCCAGCTTTGGCTGTTCCCATTTCTTTTTGGGGATCAATGGGCGTATCAAATCCCGATGTCCCGCGACTGTGGCCGTCACCCGCCAACCCGCAGGCTTAGCCGACTTCGAGATTGAAGCGCTCGGCCATTGTGCTCGCCACTCTTTCCAAGCCATTGGCCCAATCTTCTTTTCAATCTCTTCGTTCGAGTAAGTCCAAACGACGCTTGAATCGACAGGTTCGATCGGCGCAACCACTAGAACACCTTTTTGATCCGCAAGACCTAGATCGAACCCACTCAACAAACAAACACTGATCGAAGCTGGGGAAGAGGTCTTTCGAAACTCGAATTTCCTCCAGATATCGTGCTCGATCTTGAATTCCAAGTTGGCATCTGGAGCACATCGCACCGAAAAATCTTGAATGATATTTAAGGCGACGGACCCATCCGACCAGCCAAAGGGTTTCGCCCCCGTAGGCCGCATCTTCTTTGCGGCGGGAGAGACCGACAACCGCCAATAATTCGCATCAATTTCATCGCGTTTCGCAGAGGGCACAACCATGATGACACCGTCGATAGGTATCAAAACAGCATCCACCTTATCGATCGCTCGACTCAAGAAGCTTTCCAACGTTTCATCCCGTCGGTCCATACTGATTGCCGTATCGCGAGCAATACGCCGATCGCACCAAATCGGAACGCTGTAGGCAGCTCCAATGTTGTCCAGCATCAGCTCAAGCGATTGACTCTCAAACGACTGCTCGCAAGGAGCTTGAAGCACTTGCTGGATCGGAATCGCGGACGCGCTCAAGCATGGATGACTCGATTCGTTTTGACTGAATGCTTGCATTGGCATTGATGACAGCACGAGCCATGCGAACAGAGCAAGAGTTACCGAACGGTTCAATGTCAAGTGTGAACAATCCGCTTTTGCAAGTTTGTATTCTTGGCGAATCAACTGATTGCGAAGTGAGTTCAGAGTAAGTAAAGTGAGACGAGATGAGTTCATTGAGTAGGTTCCTTTCGTTCCGAGTCCAACTCAAGCGGACGAGCCCTTTCAGTATACATTACTTTTTTCCCCTCCGTCTCAACATCGTTGAGCCCACATGGCCAAGCTCCTCCAATACTTCGAAAATTACCTAGCAGACTGCGAAACCGACAAAGGTGTGAATTGCGGTGATTCGTCGAAATGGATAACGCTCGTTTGCGAACAGTACGCACCGCATACGCTCAAGCGAATGCTGGCGTCTCAGCAAGATGACGTGCGCCGCGCAGCAGCTTGGGCACTAAGCTATCTTGGCGACGAGTCCCATTCCTGCCCCTTGGGTATGTTATTGCGAGACTCCGCGAGAATGGTCAGGACCTGTGCGGACGAGGCCCGTAGAGCAATCGCTCAGCGAAGTCAGAGCCCATGGCAGCGACAGACCGTCGCCAGAGTCGAACAGCTCCTCGCCGACGGTCTATTCAAGTCCGCGACCGATCTTGCTAGTCATTTGGTAGACGAAGTCGAATCGCGGTCCGATGTTTACATGTTGCGAGCCTGGGTTCGATTCAGCGACGGCGATATCGAGCAAGCAGCCGAAGATTGCAAACGAACGTTGGCGATCGATCCTTTTTCCTACCAAGCCTGCGTGGCTTTAGGCCAATGCTTATGGCATTTAGGCCGAGATTTAGCAGCTCGCGAATGCTACAGCGAGGCAGCTCGGATCTACCCCGACTGGGAACCAGCCCGAGCCGGACTGCAAATGCTCGGGGCAAACCCGTAGCGTAGTCCGTGATTTCGTGCTCGTGCTCAGTCGTATGATGGTGCTCGTGCTCGATCGCAAAAAACGATTCGATTACGAGCACGAGCACTATTTCATTGAGCACGAGCACGAAAGAAGCCAAAAAGACATGGGTATCTCGACGGATGTCGAGACACCAGTAAACCGGGGCTAACGCGCTAACGGCTAATAGACCGTGAAAACACAAGGCGATCAGCTCAAGGCTTGAGGATTTTTCGCCCAAGCGTCGGATTGTAGGTAGTCCAAGCGTCCCGAGTCCGATCGCTTTCGACGAGAGCCAAGGCCGCGTTCAACTTCGCGTCCATTTCGTCTAGATAATGAAACGCCAAAGCCTCAACGGTCATGGGTACCTTCGGGCTGCCATGCTCCAAGTAACCGTGATGACTCACAATAATATGCTGCAGACGCAACACGAGCGCTGGATCGACCGCAAACCCAGCGGCACTCAGTTCTCGGACCTTTGAGTCCAACATCTGAACACCTTGAACAAGGTGCCCTAACAACTGACCAGCATCGCTATAGCTCAACTCGCCTTCGAACAGCAACTCCTCCAGTTTTCCAATGTCATGCAACATCGCTCCAGCCAACATGAGATCGCGATTGAGCACGGAGTAATGCGACGAAATGCGATCCGCCAAACCCATCAAGGATACAACATGCTCTAGCAATCCCCCTGGGTACGCATGGTGAGTCTTAATTCCCGCGGGTGCAAGACAAAATGATTTTGCGATCGCTGGGTCGTTGTAAAAACACTCGGCAATCTTGCGAACCGTTTCGTTCGAAATCGTCGCAATGAGTTCACCTAGTCTCGTCCAAAGCAGCTCGACATCGACACGATTCCCGGAATCAAAGTCCGCCGGATCCAATACCTTCTCATCAACCAAGTTGATCTGATTGACGATCAACTGCAGAATTCCATTGTGCAGCTGCGATGCACCTTGCACTTGGACATATGAGCCCTTGACGAATCGCTCCGCTAATTTTTCATCCGCATTCCATCGCATACCAGAGATGATTCCGGTGCGATCTTGCAATTGCATCAGCAAATACAAATTTCCCTGACGATTTGCCCTCAATTGTCTGTCCGCAATTCGGAAAGCAGAGTCGACCTGCATTTGCGGTTGGATTTCGCTCACAAAGAGTTTTGGCATATTGGATGTCTATCTTGGATGGTCGCTTGGGATGGTCTGCGTCGAAACTTCTACAAGATAACGTCCCGTGGCTGGAAGTCTATGCGGGTACCCTAGCTGCTGGCGCTCGTGTAGCTCTTCAACGCCCGCTGAAAAACCCATCGACTCAAAATAAGCCAAACGACAGTGGCAATGGGGGTGAATACCATTAAGCCCCATTCCCAAGGCTGCTTGGGTACAAGCGGCTGTGCCATCATTCGCGCCGGGACATTGACCACGACAAGTACTGGCAACGCGAACGTAAACGCATACCAAAGCGGAATCCCCCAACCCGCTTCGTAAATGTCCATCGGATAACGTGAGAAGTTGGTGATATAAAACCAGAAGTCATAAAGGCTCTGATTTCGCCCCAACCAAATACTGGTCGCCGCCAAACAGATCATCAAGCAATAGAGCAACACAATCCCGCAAGCGATGTAAGCAAAATACAAAAGGACGATCCCAGGACCGATGCTCCACGCCGGGTCGGCACGATAGCTCAGCTGGAATACTGCATAAGCCAAAATGATTAGGCCTAGAAAGAAATTGCTAAGCGAAGACCATTCCACTTTGCGAAACGAGATTAAAAACTGAGTGTCGATCGGCTTGAGCAACGCAAAATCCAATCCGCCCGTACGGATCAGTTCGCTAAACTCCTGAGCGTTGGGCATCAAGAATGCTTGCACCAGTGAATTGATCAGCCACGTCGTTGCGAGAAATACATAGAACTCATTTTGCCCCCAACCAGTTGCCACGCCAATCGATTTGACGTAATGAAAGACAATCAAATAAAACCCTAAATTCATGAGCAACCACGAAAGACTGGAAACACAATCGAGCAAGAAATTGCTGCGAAAGGTCATGTCCCTAATGAGGCTGTTCCGGGCAAAGGTGATGAACACACCCAAGTAATTTGGCTTGTCGGTTTGTGGCATCGTTGGAGTGAGTGTATCGTTTACGACATGAGGTCAAGCGAAAATCCTGCTCGATCGTACCCGACTTGCGCAAATGGCGAAATGTCCACCCCCAGATTCTTAGTCCCACAACTTCCCAACCAAGGCTCCGTCGAATTACCTGCCGATGAAGCTCATCACGCTAGTCGCGTCCTCCGCTGCTCCCAAGGAGACTCCATCGTCCTTTTCGATGGCATTGGCAATGAGGCCATGGCTACTATTCTTTCGCTGGACAAGCGATCGGTCACGGCCACGATCGGCTCCTTTGTTTTTGCCCCCAGAGACCACTCAGGTCGATTGCATTTTGCTGTCGCCATGCCCAAGGGGGATCGGCAACGCAACACAATAGAAAAGCTCGTCGAGCTCGGTGTCGACACTCTGATCCCACTCGAGACGGCTCGATCCGTTGCCGTTGTGAATGATGCCAACTCGGAGCGTCTCGTTCGCTATGTAGAGGAAGCATGCAAACAATGTGGTCGCAATCGGCTCATGTCCATTCGTCCGACCCTGCGCATTGTTGACATCAAAGAGTATGCTAACTCGCTGGCTCCGCAGGACACCTCCGCACCTATCCAGATTTGGATTTTGCATCCCGAGATCGATGGCCAGGCGGCGTACAGCATTCATGCCGCTAACGCGATAGCTGCCCCGGACCAGAGCCTGCTCTTTTTGATTGGCCCCGAAGGTGGCTTCACGGACGTGGAAGTGATCGAGGCTGTGCAACAAGGAGCTCGCATCCTGTCCCTTGGCCAGCGCATCCAACGCGTAGAAACAGCAGCCTCAACGGCAGCCGTTCTCGGCCACTGCTGGCTGGCCGAATAGTGCGCCGGGTCCGATTGTCTTAGCACGACGCGCAAGCTAGTGAACCATTCTCGTTCCAGGGCTCTGCCACTTTGGTCGTCCGCGGTTTATCCGGGCGGAAGCAACGTCATGTTCGTGACAACTTGCCAAAGACATTCCCATTCGAACCATGCCATACTCTCCATCGCGACCCTTTGCTCCTCCGTTGTCTTCGCTTGATGGTTCATCTGCTCGTGCGCTGTGACAAATTCTGCGGACGAAAACTGACTCCCCTGAACAAAATTCAGACTCTTCGCGATAGCTAATAACCCTTCCTTCTCAATTCTCTCAAACATTGCCATGGAAATCGATTGAGCTAACCGCTTGTCATGGACCTGCCGAAACCAATATTTCGCATTCCAATAGTCCCCTTCCAACCGATGCACCACTCCATGCAAGTAACTCGCTAGCTGCGTCGCTCCATCCTGAACAATATCATGCGCCGGTTCGATGATCCCAACCCGCAGCCAAAGCATCGCCGAAACTAACGAATCCGTAGCCAATCCACTGTCTGCAATCAAACCAGACAATCGTTTCCCTTCTGCCGATGTCACTCCGGAATGGACCGCTCGGATCGGGAGGGTTTTTGGCAACGAGTCCAACCACTCTTGAATCTTTTCGTTAACAGGAAACGAGTTCATCTAAGTTCCAATTCAATTTGGTTCAAGGTGGCCATCATTTGCGAATGTCGATTGAGCAAGAAAATCAAACATGGGACGCCCGACTCGCGGAGCTTGAAGCACAGAGTAAGTATCAGTCGATATCCAACTCAATTCTCTTCATTCGCGCCGCAGCTCCCGTTTTGATCGAGACTTGGCGCTTGTGAAGCCCAAAGTGACTTGCAATCAAAGAGATGAGCTCCGCATTGGCTTTTCCGTCGATCGGCTGAGCCTTGACGAATGCGATCAATGTCCCTTCCTCGTTGGTCTCGACTTTGGACTGCTTCGAGTTGGGTTTCACTTTCACTTCAATGATTTTCGACATACAACCAGAAGCCTACGCTGCCTTAAATCGAGTCATGTCATAACTATTGTCGGCAGTTCACCGTTCAGTGGATTAGAATAGGACACTATAGTAACAAGGAAAAAGGTCGCGAGATAGACACAGCCTACAAATGCCAAAGTAGTAGGCACATTCCATGTGCTGTTCACCAGGAATCGTTGTCAGCTCACTCCAGCGGACGGCACGACGGAGCGTGCCTGCTACTTATCGGCCCTGCCGAGATAAGGAGCGAAATTTCTTCCGTTTTCAAATTTCCGGCGTTACCGCCAACATCGCAAGCATGCTATGTTAAAAACTGGTGACACGTTCGAGTTCCAATGCGAGGGAGATCAACGATGCAACACGACACAATTCAGAATCGAAAAACACGTCGACGCTTTATTGGTGACGTCGGTTATGGCATGTTGGCGGCAAGCGTCGGCGCAAGCTTGATGGATGAGATGGGCTTTGCTGCCCCGAACGACCTGACCGAGACCCGGCTCCATTTCGGTCCCCTCGAGCCGCTAGTGTTGCTTCTGCAAGAGACAGAACCATCGAAACTCATTCGAGAATTGGTAACCCGATTGCAGGCTGGGCTGCCGCTCAAGTCGCTTGTGTCAGCTGCCGCTCTTGCCAATGCTCGAACTTTTGGAGGCGAAGACTACATCGGGTTTCATACCATGATGGCGCTCGCACCTGCCTTTCGTATGTCCTCCGAACTTCCATCGCAACGTCAAGCTCTACCGGTCTTGAAGGTGCTGTATCGCAACACCAATCGCATCCAAGAATTCGGTGGCCGCGAGCGGGAAGTTCTGCGCTCAATCCCGACCCAAGATGTCTCATCAGCAAGTGGCAATGGGATCGTCAGCTCGGAAGCACTCCGCGAAGCCGTCCGAAATCGCGATGTGGCCAAGGCGGAGCGACTTTTCGCTTCTCTAGTTCAAGGAGCAGACCCAACCTCGTTGGCTCTCAACAATGCATTGGTATGCGTTGAAGATGAAACCGAGGTCCATCGAGTCGCGTTGCCTTATCGAGCTTGGGATCTACTCAGTATTGTAGGAATCGAACATGCCCACACGATGCTGCGCCAGTCGATTCGCTATTGCGTCAAGGCAGGGCAAATGTCGCACGGAGCCGACAACGAATCCCCGTCAACCATTCTGCCCCGTTTGTACGATCAGTTCCATTTGGAAAGCGAAAGCAAGGCGAACAAAAAAGTTGACAGCGCATGGATACGCCAATTTTCGGAAACGATTTTTAAGTCGACAGCCAGCCAAGCAGCCGAAGCTACAGCAGCCGCGATTGCTGATGGAGTTGACTCCGATTCGATTGGTCGGGCCATTACTTTGGCAGCCAATCAACTCGTACTGAAAGATCGCGGTCGATCCCCTCGTGAAGAGCAGATCGGCAAGCCCATTGGCAGCGTCCACGGCGACTCGATCGGAGTCCATGCAACCGACTCTGCCAACGCTTGGCGGAATCTAGCCAAGCAATCGGATGCAAAAAACCGAGTCGCATGCTTGATCTTGGGAGCGTACCAAGTTGCCTACGATCGCGTATCTCGCGGCGGAGATTTCCTGCATTGGGACGCGATGCCGCTGAGTCAGTCGCTCGATAGAATTTCGGAAAAAGAGCCTGTAGCATTATTGCAACAGCTTGATGATGCCATCAAGAACAATCTCCAATCGCAGTCCGCGTCTCTAGTTGCCAGGTATGGACAACTCGGTCACGATCCGAAGGGTGCCTTCGACTGCTTGCTCAAGTACGCGGTCAGCGAAGACGGAGCGTTGCATGCAGAGAAATACTACCGAACGGTTCGAGAGGAGTTTGAGGCCGCGGCCGTAGAACAACGCTGGGAATTCGTGATCTCGTTGGCCCGGGTCACAGCCAGCGAATACGGCAAGCAAGCCGCAGGCTACCAAGAAGCGGTCGACCTGCTCAAAGTGTGAGTGTAAAACGATTGTCCTCAATCGTTTCTGAACCGAGAATCGGCGCATCCAAATTAGTTAACGCAAATCCGCCTCATGGCGATTCATGGCGTTAATTCCAATAACCGCCTAAAGTGCCCGCCAAGCGATTGAGACAATCGCTTTACTCTAGATCCCCATGTCTGCCAATCGTTCAGCGATCATCGACAGGTTGGACGTAAGCCGCGGATGGTGGGCTTGGAAGTCGTCGATCAACTCCTGAACTCGACCCGCCAGTAACGGATGGGCGGACTCGGGCTGCGATGCAGCAGCAGGTCGCGTGAGCCTATTTTGGATATCCTCCACCAGCAATTGCATTTTTTCAGCAACTTGCTTGTCAATTGCCGGATTGTCCGCAAGATTCTGGCGGAGCGAGTCTAGCAATTGTTCCAGATCGACGTTTGTCATGGTTTTCCGCGGTTTCCAAGTAAGAGTGTAAAACGATTGTCCTCAATCGTTTCTGAACTGAGAATCTGCTTCCACATTAGCAAACGCACAATCCGCTTCATGCCCGATCCTTCAAAAACGGCCAATAGCCAAAAGGGCCCGCCAAGCGATTGGGACAATCTCTTTACTCTACCAGATGGGATCTTGAAAATGCGGACTTTTCGGAATACAACAGGGCCTTAAATCTCGGATTGCGGTGCTGTCGTCCCCCAAACGGTGGAACTCGCCTACTTTCCTCGCACAACATCAATTTCCCGAATAATGAAATAAGAGTGTTTTCATGGCTGGAACAGGTTTGGATGACGGTTTGGTCTCCGCGGACAATGTGGCGAAAATCCTCGGCCAAGCGTTGGATGCTGGCGATGGTTTGCTGCGACTGACCCCGACTTGGGTCCCGCGAAGCTTCTTGCACCCAGGTCGTCGTATCAAATTGTTTCCTGGCGATCTGTATGCCTTCGGTGCGAACCGCGGCGGGATCGATGAACGCTGGTTCTCAAGCACCACCGAAGCTGCCAACGAAGGCCGCGTTTGGCACGAAGGACTCAGTTTCTGCTTGTTCGAAGGCAAGAAGTTTCTTCTCAAGGATGCCGTTGCAGAACAAGGAAACAAGCTGGTCGGCGATTCGATTTTCAAGAAGTACTCGCGATGGCCGGTCTACTCGAAATTCTTCGACAACATGGGCCCCATCCCTCACCACATGCATCAATCGCAAAAGGATGCCAAGTTGGTTGGTCAAGAAGGTAAGCCTGAAAGCTATTACTTCCCACCACAATACAACAACGTCGACAACAATTTCTCCTATACCTTCATGGGACTAGAACCCGGCACAACCAAACAAGACCTTCGCCGTTGCTTGGAGAACTGGAACAAGGGGGATAACGGCATCCTCGATCTCTCGCGAGCTTATCGCCTAAAACGAGGAACCGGTTGGCTGATACCGCCTGGCGTTTTACATGCTCCAGGCTCCCTCTGCACGTACGAGCCTCAATGGGGTAGCGACGTCTTCGGTATGTACCAGTCGATTGTTGAGGGACGCTATGTTCCATGGTCGCTTTTGGTCAAAGATATGCCACCAGAAAAGCACCAAGACCTCGACTTCATCATCGGCCAATTGGATTGGGAAAAGAATGTCGACACCCACTTCAAGGACAGTAACTACATTGAGCCTGTGACGGACAAGCAAATGAGTGGCGATGGCTACACCGACAAGTGGATTGTCTACGGGCACATCGACAAAGAGCAATTGTTCAGCGCGAAAGAGCTGACCGTTGAGCCAGGCGCCCGCTGCATCCTCAAAGAAAATGCGGCCAGCGGCTGGATCACGGTGCAGGGCAAGGGCCGAATGGGCAAGCTGGCGTTGCAAACCCCAGCCATGATTCGATTCGGACAAAACACCGAAGACGAAGTGTTTATCAGCCACGATGCTGCATCGAGAGGTGTCGAGATCGAAAACACCGGTAGCGAACCACTCGTGGGTCTGCGTTACTTCGGTCCAGACGCTCATGCAAATATGCCGCTCAACGGGGCATGGAAAACACAATCGTAGCGAATCAACACCATTTGATTTTGCTTCAACACAAATTGATTTTGGGGCAGCGAAACTCGTCAAGAGTTTCGGATCGTTCGTAATTCGCCGAAAGTCTTGACGACTTTCGCTACGAATCAAAACCGATACCCCAGGCCAATCACTCCCCCCACCTAACTACCAATCCCCCCTTAACTAACTTTAAGAGACACCGGAGTTTGTATGCCTACTAAGTCCTCTCCAAAAATTCACAACGCTATGTGGCCGGGTTTGGTTGGAAAGGGGGACGGAGAAGGCCAGGAGCCACCGATCAGCCTTGAGCATATGCTTGAGCTGACCGCCGCCGCTTCCGTGAACGGCCAGAAATTCGATGGCATCGATTACTTCCTGTTCTTTCCGCATACAGACCCCAACGCTAGCGATGCGGAACTGAATCGGATTGCGGACTTGATCGCAAGCCATGGCTTTAGCGTTGGTTCGCTCGTGGCACCGGTTTGGCCAGGCACTGTTGGTGACTCCGCAATGGGTGACGCCGCAGCCAAAGAAAAATTCCTTTCGGCAGTTCGAATGGCTTGCCGCATCGCAGGCATTTTCGAAAAACATGGTGTTCGCAAGTACGGAGTCATTCGAATCGACAGCGCTGAGTTTGGGATCGAGAAATGGCGACAAGATAAGAAGGCCAACACACAAAAGATCGTTGATACCTTTAAGGAAGCCGCCCAAATCGCCAAAGATCACGGCCAACGATTGGCTGCGGAAGGGGAGATTTGTTGGGCTGGTATGCATAGCTGGAAGGACATGCTCGACGTACTCGAAGGAGTTGGAATGCCAGAGGCCTTGGGCTTCCAAGCCGACTTGGCTCACACGTATCTCTACTTAATGGGTTACAACGCGCCGGAACACGCGTTGCTCAAGAGCGAATACACGGAGGCTGAGTTCTATGCCGCTTACGAAACGATGACCGACAAGCTTCGACCTTGGACCATCGATTTCCACGTGGCCCAGAACGACGGCAACGTTCACGGTGCCGGCTCGCACGACAAGACCGGCAAACACTGCCCAGCCGATGATCCGAATGGCAAGCTGGACATTGTTCGATGCGCAGGATACTGGCTCAAAGATGCTCAGTCGCGTGGCATCAAGCATATCTGCTGGGACGGATGCATGTTCCCCAATGCGACGCTCGAAAAGCCAGCAACATGGAATTCCATTTTGGACGCCATGATTCGCGTCCGGGATGCACACGGTTGGTAATCAATCCAAGGCCCGCGAAATCAGCACTAACTCAATCACTCACTCTCAAACCAGAATAGAAGCAGATGAAAGAACTACGCATTGGCATGATCGGTTATGGGTTCATGGGCAAAGCACACTCGAATGCTTACGCTCAAGCGAATCACTTTTTTCCCTCGGAATACAAACCGGTCATGAAGGCCTTGTGCGCTCGCAACGCGGACAAAGCAAAGACCTTCGCAGCGACTTGGGGCTATGAATCGATCGAAACCGATTGGCGAAAGCTGTTGGAACGATCAGATATCGATGCCGTCGATATTTGTACGCCGAACAATATCCACAAAGAAATCGCGATCGCCGCTGCGAAAGCGGGCAAGATGATTCTTTGCGAAAAACCCCTTGCCATGAATACGGCTGAAGGGGAAGAAATGTGTGAAGCGGTCGAAAAGGCCGGAGTAGCCAACATGGTTTGGTACAACTACCGCCGTGTCCCAGCAGTCACGCTTGCCAAGCAAATTATCGACTCCGGCAAACTCGGACGAATCTTCCATTATCGTGCCAATTTCCTTCAGGACTGGACCATCAACGCGGACGTACCCCAAGGTGGCGCAGGAACTTGGCGGTTGGACGTCGAAGCCGCAGGTAGCGGAGTCACTGGCGACTTGTTGGCCCACTGTATCGATACCGCATTGTGGCTCAACGGCTCCATCAAAGACGTATCAGCAGTTACTGAAACGTTTGTAAAAGAGCGAATGCACTCCGAGACGGGCACAAAGCAACCGGTTGGTATCGACGATGCCTGTTCGTTCTTCTGTCACTTCGACAACGGTTCGCTAGGGCTATTCGAGTCGACCCGTTACGCTCGAGGTCACAAGGCGTTGTACACGCTAGAGATCAACGGCGAAAATGCGAGTATCGCTTGGGATCTACACGACTTGCACCGACTCAAGTACTTCGATTACGCAGACGAGTCGACCGTGCGTGGCTGGCGAAACATTCACGTATCGGATGGCAACCAGCCGTACATGGGCAATTGGTGGGTACCTGGTTTGCAGATTGGATACGAACACTCGTTCATCCACCAAGTCGCTGACTTCCTTAAGAGCCTGGAAACCGGCGAGCAAGCTCATCCGTCGTTCCGTGATGCATTGGAGACGCAAAAGGTATGCGACGCGGTGCTATCGAGCGCCAAGAATCGCCAGTGGGCAAACGTATAGTTGGCAATAGTATTGCCAAAGGCAAATAGGTAGTCACCCTCCCTCTGGGAGGGTCGGGCCTTCGGCCCGGGGAGGGTGAAGTGTCGGTGCAGTTCGCCCTCGCACTTCACCCTCCCCTCGCTTCGCTCGACCCTCCCAGAGGGAGGGTGACTAAACCGGACGATCCCTCCCAGAGGGAGGGTGACATAAAACGCAACATTGCGAGCCGTCTTTCGATACCTTTACATCGAATCAACCAGTTCCTTCCGTTGCACTTCATCCATGGGCAAGCTCGCAGCCTTCATCAGCTTCCCCATTCGCTCCCGGTCGATGAACTCAGAAGGCCGCATTTGCCCGTAGGGAGATTCGCCAGAAGTGTCTTCGAGCAACACTCCTTCTTTGTTGACCAAAACGCTGAACAAACCAGTATCTTGATCTAAAGGAATGCTGTATCGCTCAGCAATGACCTTTGCATCTTTGTCGCGAAACCAATCGATCGGCATCAGCACAAAGTGTTTTTCAAGTTCTTTGCGATTCTCATTCTGCCAGCGGAGAAGTGCGATTGACGCTGGGTGGCGAGTCGAAACGAAGCTAATCCAAACATCGCGATTGGTTCGACGAGCCAATTTCAACGCCTTATCGAAACGGGTCTGTGCATCCCAAGACTGTTCAGCCAATTGCAATTGCGTCGACTCGATGACGTCGCCAATCGAAAGGATGTCGTCCGATGCTTGAATACGTTTGTTGAAAATCGGTTTACCAGTTTGGTCGAAGAGGACCAGCAATAGTTCTTGCGTGTTGGAAAGAATCCATCCTTGTTCTTTGAGCCAAGCCGAATTCGAAGGGTTCTCGGCAACGGTTGAGTCCGAAATCACCAAGGGGCTTAAGTCACGCGTCGACTTGACTGTGCTTCGCGCAAGGAGCCCCTTTGCCATTTCAACGGCTGCTTTGTCGGAGCCATGGAAGACAAGAAGAGTATTCGAATTGATCAGCCTAGAGCTATCCACTCGGTTCTTGATTCGAGCCTCGATCGAACGAGAATTCATGTTCACCTCAGGCATGACGATGGTCGGAACCAAAGCCGTCGGTGGTTCCAACATCTGTTCGTAGAGAACCGTTTTGGCATCGCCATCTCGATAGTTAGCAAACATCGCGGATGGCACGCCGCTGCAAACATTTTCGAAGCGGTACTTTCCCTGCCTATCCGTGGTTACGAAAAGATTCTCCGTGTGAAAAATATTGGAACCAAAAGGCTCCTTGACTGGCCAATGAATGGCAGGTTGGGTTCCAAACTCCAGTCTGGCATCTGCCAATGCAAAACCATCTGGGTCGACCACCCTACCGAAAAGCGATACAGATCGATGCAATTCTAAGTTCAGAGGTGTTGCCTTGTTGGACTCAAGATCGACAACGAGAACGCCACTGTACTGTGCGTCCTTGGTTCGAGCCAAGAGGGCAATGCGTGGCTTGGCGGCGATTCCCTTGAAACGGCCATCGTTGTCAACTATCAGCTTTGCGGTCGGTTTGTACACATCGTGCAAGTACAAATCGATGCTGATCTGTGACAACGCTATGTTTGTTTCTACAGCATCCGCAATCTTGACCTGTCCGCTGAATGCGATCGATTCCGGTTCGTCCCGATGTACGGTTAGGACGGTCGGCGTTCCTGAAAGTACATTGGTTCCCTTCTTGTAACTCCAATTATCGTCGCTGACGAAAATCTCCATTGCACCGGGACCAAGGCAGACAGAAGCGAATCCCTCCTCATCGGTGCAAACAGGCCAATCCGGTCCTCCCGTTCCGAGCTGCTCGACTCCATCTTCCATCCAGGAAAAGGAATGGTATTGAGTAAAACTGACCCAAACGCCTGCGTAGGGGGCGAAGTCCTTGCCTCGCGTTACCAACACCTCGACCTTTTCCCCTTCGACAATGTCCAGCTCAACTGGCTTTGCAATGTCTGACTTAGCCGAAGACATGATTCCCGTCCAAGGAGCAGTCACCCATTTTGCATCTTGGATGTAAACACAATACGTATATTCAGGATGAACCGACGCAACAAAAGTCCCGTCCGCGTTCACTCGGCAATCAAAAGACGACGAATGATTCGGTGCTTCGTTTTGAAAACTGAGGCCTGACAGCAATAAGCCGCTTCCAATGCCGTCTGGTAAACGGAGCTTGCCCCGAACCTCGACATTCGGCTGCACTGGGGCAACGATGACCTTATGCGGAGTCGTAGACTTGTCGAAGGAAACGAAACGCATATTCGGCGTAAACACTTCAAAATGCATTCGCTCCTCTGAGAACAAGATCGGTGCGGTTATGCCATCAGGACCGCTTCGAGCGCAGAATGATCGCCGCAAGTCACTAGTATTTTGTTTGTCGCTTCCAATGCTACAGCAAGCAAATTGAAGATCCGCTACAGGCTTGCCATCCACTCCGACGACTTGAACTGCGCCTTGTTCCCATCGTTTGAGGGTAACGAGAAAGGGAGAACCGTCGCTCGGAAAATCGCCGTACCAGAGGATTGAAACCAACCGATCATGGTCGGTAGCGACCGCCGAAACATTTTTGCCACTATCGAGAGTATCGACCCATACAATCCCATCCCGGTCCGTCGTCATTGGTTCAACGCACAGCGCATCCTCGATAAACACAGTGGCACCAGCCTGAGGCTTTGAATCATAAGTGACTTGGATGGGCCGAAGATTGACAGGCTCTAACGTCAATTCAATCTCTTCCTTCGATTTCGAGTGCAGTTCGAATCGCGAGCAAGACCAAGCGCCTCGCCATTTCCGATCTAGGCTACGGACCACAATAACCGAACGATAAGTTAACCCCTTGGTTTGAGTCACAAAGGTCAAGTCGTCCTTGAGTTTTATTGAAGTGACCTCGAAATCAAATTGCCGTTTGGTTCTTTCGACTAGTTCGCACGTGAGTTCGCGTGGGTCTATCCCCTCGGGTACGATTACTTTGCCTCGCAGTTGGATAACGGGAGCATCCGCTTCATCTAACTGGGCCGATGACGAATGGGTGAGTGTTAGCAACGTCGAAAAGAAAATCGCCGTTGTCAAAATCTTGCGATATGCGTTGTGAGGCTGGGCCATCCGCCGTAAACATGTTTTCACCGAGTTCACCAAACAATGCGATAATCGGGAGGGTGAGGCTCCTGCCGAACCTATGCACCGCTGGCTCGGCAGGAGCCTCGCCTGCCTCGCTTTCCCCAACGTCTTAACTTGACTTGGCATCGCAAAGATGTTTGAAGCGGTGCGCTGAGCCTCGCTATCGGGCATAGAGGATTGCTCAGAGCAATTCGAATCGGGCGATAGAATGGGCATGGTTGTTTTGACGTTAGAATGAGCCGTAAAACGATCGGCATCCAGAAAGCTTCATTCAAAGCTTTGACGTTAGAATGAGCCGTAAAACGATCGGCATCCAGAGAGCTTCATTCAAAGCCGATCTCAATGGGCTGATTGTAACAGGTACTGGCAACGTTTCAATAGTCGCGTCGGAGAGGTGCGAATTTGGCAAGTCACTCTTGCCGACATGGACTTTTGATATTTGTCGCTTTGTCCGGTTCGGGCTTGTCCCGAATGGCCACTGCTTTGGCGTTCTCATGGGCCGCGTGATGAAAATGACACTCCGGATTCGTCGCACCGCCAAAGGCGAGTGTAAAACGATTGTCCTCAATCGTTTCGGAAGAGCAGACCACAATTGCATTCCAATTACACCTTCAAGTCATTGCTTCTTTGTTCTGCGGGATGGGGCCTAAAGTGCCGGCCGAGCGATTGAGACAATCGCTCTACACTGTGCGCCGAATCCGGAAGCGCGCGGTGGGGCGGTGTGAATCTAGAACTCCAAAGCTGCGGGCGGAGGGGCAAGCCCCAGCCGTCCTGAAATGCTTCACAGCGTTGCCGTTTCGCTTAGCCCAATTCCAACTTTCCCCCTTACCCTTCTCCGCCCGATTCTTTGATCACAAAGCGAGCTTGCAGCTTTGCAACTTCTGTTGCCAAGCCCGCTTGCTCGACGCTTTTGAGTACTTCGGCGAAGTCCTTATAAGCATCCGGCGCTTCATCGATCGGATAATTTCGGTTGTTGCTGATCACATCCGCTTCCTCAAGGGAGTTCTTTACTTTGCGACCGTCCAATGTCGCCTTGGCTTGTGTTCGACTCATTCGACGGCCTGAACCGTGGTTCACACTGAACGCCGTCAAATTTGCGCCGGGCTTTGCAACCATCACCGAAGAACCATCCCTCGGATTTCCTGGGAGCAAAATGGGATGGCCCGTTTCAAAATAGGGAGTGCTCTTTAACTCTTCGTGATGGGCAGGAAAGGCTCGCGTTGCTCCCTTGCGGTGGACCCAATTCAGTTCACCATCCAACCGTTCACGCCTTACGATATTATGGCTGATGTAATAGATCAGCTCGCCTCGAGTTCCTGGCAAGACTTTGTTGAACGCTTCCAGTACGATGGAATTGAGAATGAGGTGATTCACCGTTGCGAAATTGGCACCCAGCGCCATGTCCATCAGATACTCGTCCGCTTCGGGTGTGCCAAACTCAGTGTATACCAGTTGTGCGTCGCCGTTCGGATAATCTAAGCCTCGTTTGCGGAACTTGGTCTTGAGGGACAAGAATTGGTTGGTCGCTAACGCATGACCCAGCCCACGCGAACCGCAATGCGATAAGAACGCAACATGACCATCGCGCAATCCGAATGCATTAGCAACTGTCTTAGCCTCGTCGGTGGCTGCGACTCGAACGACTTCGCATTCACCAAAATGATTCCCGCCGCCGTACGAACCGAGTTGCTTGCTCTTGTCTTCAAAATCCTTGATCACATTTTGCCGAATGAGCTTATGCAACCGATGGGCCAAGCGGTCGTGGTCACCGTCATTGGAGGTGTGTTGAGTGTCTTCGCAGCGTTCAAGCCAGTTCGCCGGAATTCCGAAGTGCTTGAGAACTTTCTTGGATCCGCCATGCACGGCGGCCTCAAATCCGGATTCTTTGTTGATGGGTAGACCGCGGGCTGCACGACGCTTGGTGGCCAGTCTCGCCTCGATCTCGCGAATCAGGTGTCGACGAACCGTCGGATCTGCGACCGCTTCCTCAGGGACGTCGGTTTGCAACAAGCTCATCGAACATTTGATGTCGACACCGACTGGACTGGGGTAAATGTGTGTTGGCGAAACGAGCACACTCCCGATCGGGACTCCATATCCCCAATGAGCGTCGGGGTTCAGGAAAAACCGACTTACGCCCGGCGCGCTCGCAGCCGCAATGGCTTGCACAAGACAGCTGGTTCCAAAAGATTCACGGATCGCGGGCGTTCCGACGACAGCGATCGGCGATCGGCTTTTGCCAATCTCGATTTGCCCAGTCGCTTCACCTGTGATGCGAATGAAGCCCGACGGATCGAGCTCCCCGATTTGGTTTTCAGCAGTTGCGTTGTTGGGTTCGACAATTTCGTTCATGGTGAGCAGGGACAAGCCAACTCACTAAAGGTTCGTATAACTCAAACCAAATTCGGAACCTATTTCGACGTTGATGCCCGCCCGACCAAGTGCTGCTTGGTCTGAGCAAAGCCAACATGGGATTCCGAGTCGTAAACCAACTCGTCCCCCTGGAATGCTAGCTTCAACGAAATCACAAAGGGCGTTTCAACGAGACATAATTTGGCATGAAATTCTGAGCCGGATTTCCAAGCGCCGCAGACAAAAACGGGTTGCTCTGGCATCGAGCCCAGCTTCAGCTTGGCCGGTTTCCACTCTTTGAACCCACATGGCAATCGCTGTTCTTCGCCGTTGTACTTGAGCACCAACGTCGTTGCTCCGGGACCGCTGCGTTCCAAGGAAACGCCTTCTAACTCCTGAGGATTCTTTTCAAAGCCAAACTGCTTTTTGTCGATGGAGCTCCATTGGTTGGTCCCGTCCGTTCCTGTTGGTGTTGCCAGCGTGAGGGACGTCAATCGGTCCTTGAGTTGTCTTTCGGAAACCACATCTGCAGCCAAAGCTTCCGCATGAAACGCAGGGACAATCTTTTCCCAAACCAAAGTTAGTACCGATTGCATATCCTTGACGCCGCTTGTGATTGCAATCACTGCATCGTGCTTAGGGAGAACGATGCAATACTGGCCAAAGGCACCGTCGCCACGATAATTGCCTCCCTGACACTGCCAAAACTGGTAACCGTAACCTTGCCCCCAATCACCTTTCGTATCGCGACCTGTGGAGACTTGATTGGAAGTAGCAGCCTTGACCCATTCTTCGGGGACCAATTGCTGGCCGTTCCACGCTCCCTTTTGCAAAAGCAACTGTCCGAACTTGGCAATGTCTTCCGTTCGAACGCTCAAGCCATAGCCTCCGAGCGATACGCCCTGCGGGCTCATTCCCCAAGTCGCCCCCTCGATCCCAAGGGGTTCGAAAAGTCTCGGCTTCAAATAGTCGTAGGTTGTCATGCCTGTTTGCTTTTGCACAATAGCAGACTGCATGTAGGTAGACGGAGTATTGTAGAGAAAGTGCTTGCCAGGTTCCTTGGATACGGGATGCGACAAGAATGTTTTTGTCCAAGCTTCCTTTAGTCCGACTTTGGGTTCGGACTCATGGCCCGTCGACATGGTGAGCAAATCACGAACTTGCATGGCTTTGAGCTGTGGGCTCGCATCCGCAGGCACATCGTCAGGGAAGAACTTGACTACGGGATCGTCGAGCTGAAACTTTCCATCGGCAATCGCGAGCCCTACGGCTGTTGAAGTAAAACTCTTGCTCAACGAATACAGCTCATGCTTGGTTGCCGCGTTGTAGGGGCCCCACCAACCTTCGGTAACGACATTGCCATGTCGAACGAGCATGAAACTGTGCAGCGAGTCGATGTTTTTGTCCGCAGTTTGAATAAAGTCTAGGACCGACTTGGACGCCACTCCTTGTGCCTCTGGACTACTTCGCGGCAAGGATTTCGCGGGGTCGGCAGCGATTGCTATCGAACACGATAGCGCAAACAAAAAAGAAAAGTACTTCAAGAGTTGAACCCAATGCAAGTTGTGGAGGAATTTTAAAGTTGATACGCGGTACGAGAGTATAAGGCGAGCCGCGGAATGAAATCTAGCGTAGCTGAATTCGCAAGAATTTAGAACCGGCTGAATTCTAACGAATCCAGCTACGAGTCATCACGGAAAACATTTGATTGAAACTTTGGGGAACTGGCGATCACTCACTTCCGTCTACACAGCAGGCACTCCGTTTCGGTATAACTCATGATCCGCTAGGATGACGCACCACCGAATTCGTTTCGACCTCACATTTCGTTGCCTTGAAAGGCTCCTTGGGATAACAGAATATGTTTCGTAAACCAATTCACACCGTATTTGTTGCAAAAGCAAGCGCAATTCGCACTGGTATCGCAATCTTGCTGCTGGTCATTCTGGGCTTGTCTGGCTCACTTCTCTCCCAACAACCAAAGCTTCAACGTGACGTCATGTGGAAAAAAGTTGACGACGCAGTCCAAAAAGGACTCCCTAAATCCGCCATCGAAGCACTCGGCCCGATAGTCGAAGCGGCTTTGGCCGAGAAAGCTTATCCGGAAGCGATCAAAGCCATCGCCAAACGGGTACTCCTCGAAGGCCAAATCGAAGGTGCAAAACCCGAAGAACACATCGCGCGGATGCAAGCGGAAATCGCTAAAGCCACCCCGGAAATGCTTCCGATCATGCACGCTATCCAAGCCCAATTCTATTGGAGCTATTTCGAGCAAAACCGATGGCGATTTGGCCAACGCACTGCAACAACGGCCCCACCAAGCGACAATTTCACAACCTGGGACCTACCCAGACTTTTCAAAGAAATTGACTCGCACTACACCAAGGCACTGGCCGACGAAGCTCAACTGCGAGCTATTCCGATCGCAACGTATGATATCTTGTTCCAAAAAGGGACCGTGCCTGATAGCTACCGCCCAACTCTTTATGACTTCATCGCATTTTCCGTCATCAACTTTTACTCGGCAGGCGAACAAGCGGGTGTCAAAGCCGAAGACGCTTTCGAAATAGATGCAGGAAGCCCCTCGCTAGGTTCAACCGCAGACTTCATTGCATGGAAGCCGAACAGCACCGATGTAAACTCGCCAAAACTCAAAGCCATTCAGCTCTACCAGCGATTGCTGACTATCCATTTAGACGACAAGGACCGAAGCGCTTTCCTCGATGCAGACTTGGGCCGTCTGCAATTCGCTCATGCCAATGCGGTCGGTGAGGAAAAAGGAAGTCGCTATAAAGCAGCCCTCAAGGCATTTGCGGACTCCAACGCGAAACACGAACTTTCAGCCACTGCTCGTCATCGCTGGGCTGTTGTCCTTCAAAGCGAAAACGAACTGGTAGAAGCTCGCGAAATAGCCATTCAAGGCAAGAACGCCTTTTCCGATAGTGTCGGTGGCAAACTCTGCACCAACCTGATCGCAGACATTGAAGCCAAGAACCTCTCGGTCACAACGGAACGCGTCTGGAATGATCCGTCCCCAGCCTTGCGAGTTTCCTATCGCAATATAACCAAAGTCTACTTTCGCGCCGTGAAAGTCGAGTGGGCAACCCGCTTTACTCAAGATCGGTGGAGTCCAAACACGCTCAATCAAGCAGACCGTGACCAGTTTGTTCGCCAAGTTCCCGCGCTGGCCTGGTCTGCCGACTTGCCGCCGACCGAAGACTATCGCGACGCAACCCACGACGTTCCAGCACCGAAAGAACTCAAGCCGGGATACTATTTTGTTCTGGCTAGTGTTAATGCGGACTTTTCGGACAACGACAATACGATCTCGGCCTGCGATGTTTGGGTTAGCAACCTCGCCGTCGTTCTTCGGCAATCTTGGGGTAATGGGAAACTCGAAGGCTTTGTGCTCAATGCCAAAACGGGCGAACCGATGCCAAATGCCAAAGTGCGAACGTTCGAGAGGCAAGATCAAAACAATAGTGTCAAAGAAGCCACTACAGTCACAACCGATGCGAACGGTCTCTTCTCCGTGACCACCAAGGACAAAGGCATCTTCCTTTTGGCATCCGCCAACGGCCAGGCGCTAGCGGTTCAAAACGAACAGCGGACCTACTTTCAATCAGAACCGACGCAAGACTTTGTTCAATTCGTTCTCTTCACAGACCGATCCATTTATCGCCCGGGTCAGACTATTCAGTTCAAAGGCGTTCGCTTGACCGCCGACACCAAAACGGACAAATACGTTACGACTCCTAATCGCGATGTGACGGTCCAGTTCCGAGACATCAACGGCAAGGAAATCGAGCAACTGAAATTGCGAACCAATGCGTTTGGCTCGTTCACAGGCAGCTTCACCGCTCCGCGAGATCGAGGTACGGGCAGCATGCAAATTGTGGTTGATGACGGTCGCACTGGCATGACCAACGTCAGCGTGGAAGAATACAAGCGACCGAAGTTTCTTGTCGCTCTCGAAGCCCCCAAAGAAGCGACCAAGCTCAATGACGAGGTGACTATCCTGGGCAAAGCGACCAGCTACACCGGCTCCGCCATCAACGGTGCTAAAGTGCGGTACCGTATCACACGACAAGTTCGATGGCCAATGTGGTTCATGTCCTGCTATTCTTGGCGAATCCCACCGATGATGGGCAACGCTCAAGAAATCACACACGGCTGGACCACAACGGAAGCCGACGGTTCTTTCAAAGTGAACTTCACAGCCAAGCCAGACGCTAGCGTCCCAGAAAAAGACGAGCCGAATTTCAATTACCAGATTACCGCAGACGTAACCGACACAACGGGCGAAACGCGTACCGGAACAAGTTCGGTGACCGTCGGCTACACGGCTCTTCAAGCCAACGTCACGGCCAACGAATGGCTAGCAGCCAATAGCGATATCAAATTCGCCATCGCAACCACAACACTCGATGGAGTTGGACAGTCAGCCAAAGGAACACTCAAGGTCTATCGATTAAAGGAACCAGCCTCGGTCTTGAGGCCAGATATCCTCGGCCAACGCAACCCAACTGCGCCTCGTGGACGGGGACGTGTTCAAGGACGTCAAGCCACTCCAATGATTCTCGCCGACCTTGCGAACCAAAGCTCGTGGGCGCTCGCAGATGTCGCATCCACAAACGACTTTGCAACCGCGGCGGATGGCAAGCAAAACATCACTATGAAACTCGAGCGAGGTCTCTATCGCGCCGTTCTCGAGTCCCAGGATAAATACGGTAAGCCCGTCAAATCCGAATTGAATATTCGGGTCGTCGATCCAACTGCGAAAAACCTAGGGCTCAAGTTAGCCAATTTGCTCGCGGCACCGAAATGGGAATTGCAACCTGGCGAGAAACTGGCTGCTATCTGGGGGACAGGTTATGACTCCGGCCGGGCGTTCATCGAAGTAGAACATCGCGGCAAGCTGTTGCAGAGTTTCTGGACCAAAGCCGGCGCAACGCAGTTTGCCATCGCTCAAGATATCAACGAAGGCATGCGAGGGGGCTTCACCGTCCGCACCACGTTTGTGCGAGAGAACCGAGCGTATCTAGAATCGCGACATGTTGACGTTCCATGGTCCAATAAAGAGCTCACGCTCAAATGGGATCGCTTTGTGTCAAAACTAGAACCTGGTCGCAAAGAAACGTACACGCTGACCGTCCGTGGTCCGAACGCTTCGAAGGCGACCGCCGAGATGGTGGCAGCCATGTACGACGCCTCGCTCGACGCGTATCTGCCGCACCGTTGGATGCAGCGATTTAGCATGTTTCGCCAAGACTACTCCCGCTTGAGCAGCTCCTTTGAAAACAATCCTCAGGGGCTCAACCACGTCCGAGGCCAGTGGTCCTGGAATCGAATCGGCATCGACTTGAGTTACCGAGATTTCCCGGCGGAGTTCAAGGTTCAGACCATGCAGGACTACAGGTTTGGTGCGCCGAGGGTAGCCATGGGAATGTCGGGTGGAGTTCCAGGCCGACGCATGGAATCGATGGCCGAGAATGAGATGGTGTTTGGTGCCCCCATGGCCAAGGCCAGGATCGCAGCCGCTGAATCCTCGATGGATTTCGCGTCTGTCGAGGGCTCCGGTGGCTTCCCCGGACAACCACCTGCTGCCCGTCCAAGCAACGGAGCAGACCTTAGCCAAGTCTCCGCTCGCAAAAATCTGAATGAGACCGCCTTCTTCTTTCCCAACTTGCTATCTGATGTAGACGGCAATGTTAAATTGGAATTCACGATGCCCGAGGCGCTGACCACTTGGCGATTCCTCGGCTTTGCTCATGATACGGAATTGCGAAGCGGCTACATCGAAGACAAAGTCATCACGGCCAAAGACCTCATGATCCAACCCAACCCGCCGCGATTTTTGCGTGAGGGAGATGTGCTCGAATTCAGCATCAAAGTCAGCAACCAGTCCGCTCAAGTTCAAACCGGCCGCGTGGCTTTGAATCTGTTCGACGCTCGCGACAACCAGCCTGTCGATGCAGCTTATGGCAATACTGCCAAGGAGCAAACGTTCGAGATTGCAGCAGGCGAGTCCAAGAGTTATCACTGGAAACTGAACGTACCCGATGGTGCTTATCCAATCATCTACAAAACAGTTGGCGCAACGGACAAACTGTCCGATGGCGAGGAAGGCATGTTGCCGGTCCTTTCGAAACGAATCCTCGTTACCGAGTCGATGCCGCTCCCAATTCGAGGCATTACCACCAAAGAGTTTGAGTTCAAGAAGCTTCTTGAATCCGGCAAGTCGGATACATTGAAGAGCCAGTCGCTCACTGTTCAAATGGTTTCGCAGCCGGCTTGGTATGCGGTTCTTGCACTCCCCTACTTGATGGAGTTTCCACATGAATGTAGCGAGCAGACCTTCAATCGACTTTACGCCAACCACTTAGCTCAGCATATCGCCAATAGCGATCCTAAAATCCGTCGCGTCTTCGACACTTGGCGAAACACTCAACCTGACGCTCTCGTTTCGCCATTGTCCAAAAACCAAGACATCAAGTCGGTTATGATCGAAGAGACACCTTGGTTGCGCGATGCAGACCGTGAATCCCAATCGCGACGCAACGTTGGCATTCTCTTTGACGAGAATCGCTTAAGGACAGAAGTCGACCGAGCGATGCGCCAGTTGACGGAAATGCAACGGGACAATGGCATGTGGCCTTGGTTCCCAGGCGGTCCCGACAACGAGTACCTATCGCTGTACATCGTGACCGGCTTTGGGCGAATGCGACAATTGGGAGTTCCTATCGATGTGGCCCCTGCCTTGAAAGCACTCGGTCGACTCGACGCTTGGATGCACGAACGCTATGACGACATCCGTCTCCATGCTCGCGATCCTGAGGACAATCATCTTTCATCCCCCGTGGCGATGTACCTCTATGGACGCAGTTTCTTTCTCAAAGACATGCCCGTTGCCGCGGAACATCAAGTCGCGCTGGAATACTGGAAACGCCAATCGAAAAACCACTGGCTCCAAGTAGGCAGCCGCCAATCCGAAGCACACATCGCAATCGGACTGCAACGGTTCGGCGATCTCGAAACCCCGCAGGCGATCATGAAAAGCCTCCGCGAACGCTCGGTTTCGAACGAAGAAATGGGGATGTTCTGGCGGGACACCGAATTGTCGTGGTGGTGGTATCGTGCCCCGATCGAGACGCAGGCTCTCATGGTCGAAGCCTTCGATGAAGTGGCCAACGACCAAGTCGCTGTCGAGGATTGCAAAGTTTGGCTGCTCAAACAAAAGCAAACGCAAAACTGGAAGACGACCAAGGCGACCGCCGATGCCGTCTACGCTTTGCTGTTGCGAGGTGACAATTTGCTCGGCTCGGACGCGTTGGTCCAAGTGAAGTTGGCCGACCAGACGATCAAGCCTGAGAATGTCGAGGCCGGCACGGGCTTCTACGAACAGAAGTTAGTTCGCGGTGAGATCAAACCGGAGTTTGGCAAATTGACGCTAACCAAAACCGATAAAGGGGTCAGTTGGGGGAGCGTCCATTGGCAATACCTTGAGGATATCAGCAAAATCACGCCGCATGATGGTACGCCATTGAAATTGGAGAAGGCACTCTTCAAGCGAACGTTGACCAAAAGCGGTCCAGTGCTCGAACCGGTGGCGGGTACCGTATCTATTGGAGAAGAAATCGTATGCCGAATCACCTTGCGCACCGATCGCGAAATGGAGTATGTCCATATGAAGGACCACCGTGGGAGCGGTACGGAGCCCGTGAATGTGCTCAGCAGCTACCGATTCCAAGATGGCCTAGCGTATTATGAAAGTACTCGGGACACGGCCTCGCACTTCTTCATCGACTACTTGCCCAAAGGGACCTATGTTTTTGAGTATACGGTGCGAGTCCAGCATGCCGGGCAATACCCAACCGGTATGGCTAACATTCAATGCATGTATGCCCCAGAGTTTAACAGCCACTCGCAGAGCATCGTGCTCAACGTAGAATCCGCGAAGAAATAATGCGGTGTTGTGCGAGGGCCTCATGTCGTCACCCTCCCTCCGGGAGGGTCGGCCAGAGGCCGGGGAGGGTGAACTGACATTTACAATTACCGCTGGCACTTCACCCCACCGCTGTAAACATGTTTCCAACAAGTTTACCTAAGCAATTCATTGCTCGGGAGGGTGAGGCTCCTGCCGAACCTTTGGACCGTTGGCTCGGCAGGAGCCTCGCCCTCCCTAAGGTTTTCAATGAAATTTACTTT
>JAPLNL010000048.1 GCA_026692905.1 Planctomycetota bacterium | reverse complement strand
TTGCAAAGTCAATTCCATTGAAAACCTTAGGGAGGGCGAGGCTCCTGCCGAGCCAACGGTGCAAAGGTTCGGCAGGAGCCTCACCCTCCCGAGCAATGAATGACTTAGGTAAACTCGTTGGAAACATGTTTACAGGGGTGGAGCGAGGCTCCTGCCGAGCTTTGATTGCCAAGGTTCGGCAGGAGCCTCACCCTCCCCACAGCAAAAGCTAGCATTCGGACTAAGTGTTTTCCTGGAGCAGTTCATCGATGCGTTGTACGGCCAACGTCAGCGATTTCGCAGCCATACGAAAATTCATATGGCCGGAAACTTCGGGTTGGATCTCGCGAAACGATTCCGTTGCCGCTTTGAGTTTCCCTATTTTTTTTCTAGCGATACGGAGATATCGGACTGCATCGCCTGAATCGAGTGACGGTCCCAGCGCCAGCATGAAGTCATACAAGCCCCGATGGACATCGGCTAGCTCTTCGTCATCGGTCGCTTCGTCGGAGTGTTTCAGAAAAGCTCGAACCATCCATACATGGCTGATCCAACCATCGACTTCGTTCATCAACGCAATCGCAATCGGATCAGCGTTTGCGAGTTGAGGCGATGCGATATCGTCATCGCTCTCATCGTCTGTTTCGCTTTGGCTATTCAAGTTCGACATACTCGTTCTCTCACTGATATGGGATCAAAGATACTGAAGCACATCGGATGCATCGAAACGGACTTTCGCCATCGATGCGTAATGATCTTCGGGATGTCGATATCCGAGTGCGCAACCGACTACCGTCGCGTAGTCGCTCCCCTCTAAGCCGAGAAGCTTGTCGTATTCCGAAGCCACGATTCCTTCCATGGGGCAAGCGTCGACGCCTAACATGGCGGCGCTGGCTAGTAACTGTCCCAATGCAATGTACGCCTGATTGCTACTCCAAGCAAAATGCCGTCCGGTCGTGTTCTTCAGAAATCCCACTATCACGTTACGGTACCCGACTAAGGCTTCGGATGTTACTCCTCGCATTTGCGCAGCTTTGGTGATAAACGCGTCGACATAGGCTTCATCGACGGTTTTCCTTGCCGCAAGCACCACCATGTGGGAGCAATCGCCAGGTTGAGTTTGATTCCAGGAGATTGCAGGCAGTTTGGCTTTAACCACAGTGGAACGGACTACCAAAAATTTCCATGGCTGCAGGCCAAAACTGCTGGGGGTCAAGACTAAGCTTTTTTCGATTGCCGACCAAGTCGCAGCATCAATTTGTTTGGACGGATCAAACCGTTTTACCGCGTATCGCCATTGGTAAGAATCGATGAGTTGTGTATCGCTTACAGTAGACAACGCCATGTTGTGGTGACCCTTTGAAAAGATAAATTCGAACCAAAAATGAGGACGCTTTGCCGGCAAGCAACGCGAGGTGCACAATTTCGCTGGTTTCTAGCATTGTGTCCAGTCTAGATAAAGCGATCGGAAGCCACATTAGCCGAACAGCTATAGTCGCGGTTTCGGTCCTGAGTTTTTCTCCCTCTCGCCCCGTTTCGTTTGACAGATTTGGATTATGAGTGCGATATCGCTATGGGCGCCATTACGGTTACTCCGAAAGTTTCCGACCCAATAGCTGGCGGGAAAGTCCGCGTGGTTGCGTCATATCAAGGAAAACCAGCTGGCAAAGCCGAAGGCGTCGGCCCGATCAAGCTGACGCTCAACAACCCACAGCTATAGCTATGGAGTCCCGCGACACCCAATCTTTATGACCTGACGGTAGAACTGATCGACTCAAAGGGGACGATTATCGATAGAGTCAAAGCTTACACAGCCCTTCGCGCCTTCGGTAAATCGAAAGATGCCAATGGCCATTTGCAATTGACTCTCAACGGTAAACCGATTTTCCATTGGGGGCCGCTCGATCAAGGTTGGTGGCCAGATGGTGTATTTGAACCTGCAGGTCGCCTTAACACGAAAACAGAACGAATACTGCTAAGGAGGGTGGGGGGGTTGATGAGGAAGCGAGCCGAGATTTCCGGGCGAAAGCGCTAAACTGGACTAATTGATTCGACGATTCCTGTTAAAATCTCTCGGTTCAGCCGAAAAGGAATGCTCTGTAGCAAACGGGTTTCGCCAGAGCCGGCATTCACTCCACTATGAAATTCAATGACGCTAGCATCGCGGGTGGTTTCACCCGGACCAAGTGACAAGACCGTTCGGACTGACGACGGAAAAATATTACAGATTCCAGCCGGCTGGGAGTTGCTGCCCCCTGGCGATGCGGGTCTAACTCGTCGCGTCAAAGCTGCCGGACCAACTTGGACGGTTCAAGAAAAGAAGGGCCGCCGAACCTTTTCGAAAGGTATCTGGGCTCCTAAGGATACCATTCTGGCGATGCGAGCCGGTCTCGAAGAAGAACGCTCCACCGAGGCCTATGCGAAAAGAAAAGTTGCCGACTCCAATCGACGCGAAAAGAAACAAGCCGACTACGTCGAAGACTTCGGTGCTGCGGTCCTCGAGTTCTTGAACTTTGACTCGAGGTATGACGCACTGGCTCAAAAATTTGCGACAGCGGTTACATTGCATGCGACGCCGGTCGGCAGCGGCACTGTTGCGAGAACGGAACGGATACCGATTGAGAAGAGAGCTGAGTCCGCTGTGATTGCATGGATGCGGCATCAAACAACAGCGTACGACAACCTTAAAATACCGCGTGTTAAAGGGGAGCGTCGTGAAGTCCGGCGTATGCTGGCCGACCAGTCGCGTCAACTGCTCGAGGATTACCGCCGAGGGCACACCGTCAATGCGGCTCTGTGCCCACTTCAAAAAGCATTCCGAGAATAAAACCATGTATCATCAAACGATCGTTAAGCCCAACGCCGAGGAAGTTGCTATTGCAGCGACCGAGTGGCTGATCGAAACCATTCGCGAGAGTATCGCGGCGCGAGGTACGTGCAGTATCGCATTATCGGGTGGCTCGACTCCGAAACGTCTCTACCAACTCATCGCGGAGAACGAGACCAAGAGCGTCGATTGGTCGTGTGTGACCTTGATTATGGGGGATGAACGCAATGTTCCTCACCAGCACGTTGACAGTAACTTCCGAATGGTAAAAGAAGCTTGGTTGGATCGGTTGGATCCATCGCAGTCTCAATCGATTCCGCAGATGTTGCCAGTTGTAATCGACGTCAACGCACCCGAACGGGCTGCGGCAGAGTACGAAAAGACGATTCGCGAGTCGCTCCTTAAGAGCAGTGATGACCGAGACGCTGAGATCCCTGCCATCGATATCGTGCTTCTCGGACTTGGTGACGATGCCCACACTGCTTCGCTGTTTCCCGAGACCGAGGCTCTCAACGAATCGCATCATCTTTTTGTTGCAAACTTTGTTCCTAAGTTTTCGGCCTACCGTCTAACACTGACCGCTCCCATGATCAACGCTGCTCGTAATATTGCGTTCTTGGTTTGCGGACCATCGAAACGTCCGGCTGTTGACGTCGTCATGCATGGCCCTCGTCATCCGGACGAATACCCTGCTCAGCTCATCGAACCCAAACTTGGGAGACTCTGGTGGTTTCTCGACACGGCAGCAGCCACCGAGGTATTGAAGTAATCCAGGACTCGTGTTGGGTAGCCAACGAGTTCGAAAACTCATGGGAGAGCGAGGCTCCTGCCGAGCTTGTGACGCAGAGGTTCGGCGGTGGCCTTACCCTCCCGAGAAATGAATGGTTTAGTAAACTCTATGAAAACATGTTTGTAGCGGTGCCCTCACCCTCCCGAGTAAAGTAACCAAATAAGAACCTATGTCCGAAGACTCGACGCAAAAACCGGTATCTCCTGCTCCATTAGGTGCCTCCCTTGGTCCTTCGTTTGGCGGGCTGCGTGTCGCGGCCCTGGAAAGCCGTCGTCGCGATGATTTCGCACGATTGATTGAGCGTTTTGGCGGCGTTCCGTTCGTTAGCCCCTCCATGCGAGAGGTCCCGATCGATAAGAACAAAGAGGCCATTGAGTTCGCTTACCGAGTCATGACGGCTGAGATTGGAGCAGTCATCTTCTTGACTGGCGTTGGTTTCAAGCAATTGATTGCGGCCATCGAACCGCATGTCGACAAGCAGCGGTTTTTGGACTCGCTATCGGATATACCGACCGTTGCTAGAGGGCCGAAGCCTGTTGCAGCGATGCGTGAGTTTGGATTGAAACCCACGCACCGCGCTCCGGAGCCCAACACCTGGCGTGAAGTCCTCCAGACGATCGATATCCATGTACCGATTTCCAACGTTGAAGTTGGGCTGCAAGAATACGGCATTACCAACCACTCCTTGATAGCCGGCCTGGAAGCTCGCGGTGCCAAGGTTACGACCGTGAAAGTCTACCAGTGGGAACTCCCAGAAGACATCCAACCACTGATCGACAATGTTCAAGCGATCGTTCGCGGTGAACGCGATTGTTTGTTGTTTACCAGTGCTCATCAAGCCGTCAATCTATTGCGAATCGCCCAGCAGCTCGACTGCGAAGCGGCATTGAGGTTGGCATTGAGAAGCATGGTGGTCGCCTCCATCGGTCCGACCACCTCAGAAATGCTTCAGCACCTCGAGATTCCGATTGACGTTGAGCCAGAGCATTCCAAAATGGGGCATCTTGTTCAAGCGTCCGCAGAAAAAAGCCCTCGCATTCTGAAGGCCAAACGATTCACGGGCATCACCGGATTACCGATCGGTGTTTCGAGAAACGATCTCTCTAACAAAGACAAACAAACATCCGGAACAACCATGAATCCATACCACGACAATCCTTTTATGAAGGCGTGCTTCCGGCAAGAATCGGATGTTACGCCTGTTTGGTTGATGCGACAGGCTGGTCGCTACATGGCAGAGTATCGAGCTGTTCGAGAAAAGGTCTCTTTCCTAGAGCTCTGCAAAAATCCGAAACTTTGCGCTGAAGTCATGGTTACCGCCGTCGAAAAACTAGGCGTGGACGCGGCGATTATTTTCTCGGACTTATTGCCAATCTTAGAACCGATGGGCTTTCATCTGGAGTTCACGGCAGGAGACGGCCCTGTGATCCATAACCCGATTCGAACAGCCAAGGATGTCGATCGGGTTAAAGCGCTGGAAAGCATGGAGCCATTGCAGTTTGTCGCCGATACGGTGACAGCGACGCGAGCGAGTCTTCCGGAGAGAATACCGGTGATTGGCTTTTCGGGTTCACCGTTCACGTTGGCGAGCTACATGATTGAGGGGAGCGGGTCTCGAAATTACGTCCATACCAAGACGTTGATGTACTCCGATCCTGCGGCTTGGAAAGTCCTGATGGACAAACTGGTGGAATCGATCGCGTTGTATTTGAATTCTCAGATTGCGGCTGGAGCGCAATGTGTGCAATTGTTTGATTCGTGGGCAGGTTGCTTATCGCCGAACGAGTATCGAACACGCATTTTGCCTCACATGCATCAGTTGTTGGAGTCAATCGTACCTGGAGTTCCTGTGGTCAACTTTGCCACGGGCAACCCCATGTTGACTTCCCTGCTGCGAGGTGACTCGCGGACGGTGGTTGGATTGGACTGGCGAGTTCCTTTGGATGTCGGTTGGGATATGGCTGGCAACGATCGGGCCGTGCAAGGCAATTTGGATCCTACGGTCTTGTTCTCCGATTTGGGCACGATCCGCGATCAAGTGCACTACGTTCTCTCGCAAGCCGCGGGGCGTCCTGGCCATATTTTTAATTTAGGGCATGGGATCTTGCCTGGCACACCGGTCGACAATGTGATTGCGCTCGTTGACATGGTGCATGAACTCAGCGACCGTCGCAAGTAGGCTTATCGAGCAAAGAAACGACGCACATGCTTTTTCAAAACGTATCGTTGCTTTCGGTGGGTTATGTGTTGCCACCGCTGGTTGTCACCTCCGCAGATATCGAATCGCAATTGGATTCGGTCTATCAACGTCTCAAGTTACCGCAAGGTCGACTTGAGGGAATGAGTGGAATTCACGAACGTAGGCTATGGGAACGCAAGACTCGCATCAGCGATATGAGCGCGGAGAGTTGCCGACGAGCATTGAGTGCTGCGAGTGTCGAGCCCAGTGATGTGCAGTGTCTCATTCATGCGAGTGTATGCCGAGAATATCTCGAGCCCGCGACCGCTTGCCGTGTTCATCATTTGACAGGATTGCCCGAGAACGCTTGGGTGTACGACGTTTCCAATGCTTGTTTGGGAGTCATGAACGGCGCGGTGCAGATTGCGCAATTGATTGAATGCGGTGTGATTCGAGCGGGGTTGGTGGTTGGGACCGAGGACTGTCGCGGGCTTTTGGAAGCGACCATTCATCAATTGAACGCCGACTCGAATTTGACGCGGCAATCGATCAAGCCAGCGTTTGCGTCGCTGACAATTGGATCGGGAAGTTGTGCATGGCTTCTTGGTGATCGACGTTACTTCGAGAACAAAGCTCCAGGTTTGGGGGCTAGGGTTTGTGGGGCGGTGGCTGTTGCCAGGACTCAGCATCATGCGTTGTGCCAAAGCGATACCGATCAAGCAGGCAGTGGGATGCAACCGATCATGAACACGGATTCGGAGTTGCTGTTGGAGGCAGGAGTTGCAACCGGGAAAGCCGCCTTTGATCTGCTGCTCAGCGAGCTCGACTGGCAGCGAAGCGACATCGGTGCAACGGTTTGTCATCAAGTGGGATCAGCACATCGGCGAAGGATGCTTGAGATGCTTGGGATGCCAGTCGAGACTGATTTTGCAACGTTTGAACGACTAGGCAATACCGGTTCGGTCGCGTTACCCACGGCGTTGGGGGTTGGGCTTTCGCAATCTCAGTTCCAGTCCGGGACGAAATCTGCACTGTTAGGTATTGGATCCGGCCTCAATTCAGTCATGATGGGAATCGAGTTCGGGAAAATCGCAGTGCGAGGCGAGTGAATAATTGTAGAACGGTTGTCCTCAACGAATCCTGAAGCGAAAAAGTGTAGAACGGTTGTCCTCAACCGTTCCTGAAGCAAGAAAAAAGTTTCCACGCCAGCAAAAGCCCACAACAACAAGAAAGCACATCTAATGCGTTGCCCCTGCACTCCTTTTGCGTCCTTTTTCGCTATTTGCGTCGCTATCTCCATCGCCACGTACTGCCACGCCGAAGAACTGCGTGTTCCCGCATTCACGGCCTATATGCTCCCTAATCCCGAAAGCGCTCGCTTCTCCGAGCAAAAGGGAATCACACGTTGGAACGATCCCGCTCAATCGGTCAATTGGTACGGCAAGTTTGCGAAGTCGGGAGAGCTCAAGCTCAAGGTCGAACTATGTTTGCCAGAGGGGGCACAATCACGGTTCAAGCTAACGATTGGCGAAGAGTCGCATGAGGCGACCGTGACTGGGCTGGGACTCGACAAAACAGTATCGGCTGATTTCGGTGTTTTCAAGATCGCAGCGGTTGGGCATCAACGAATGCAACTTGAGTCCATGAATGAGTCAAAAGGCCCTATCGGTGACATCAAAGCATTGTCATTGGATGGTCCTGCGACCGACCAAGTCCATTTCAATCTCAAAGAGCGTCGCAACGCCGCATCCGTGCACTTGATGTATCCAACTCCGGAAGGGACCGATATCGAGGCTTTTTACTGCGAGGTCACGGCCATCGAAGATCCGACGACAACCTTTTATATGGCTTGTGGTTGGCATCGAGGTTACTTTGGCATGCAGGTCAATAGCCCAACCGAGCGCCGCATTATCTTTAGCGTGTGGGACAGTGGCAATGAGGAAGTGGATCGCAAGAAAGTGAACGATGAAAATCGAGTCAAACTGATGGGCAAAGGCGAGGGAGTATTTACCGGGGACTTCGGCAACGAAGGAACGGGCGGTCACAGCCATTTGAAGACCATGTGGAAGACTGGCGAGAAACAGCGGTTTTTGGTCACGGCCAAGCCGGTTGAAAAGACGACCATTTTTTCCGGCTACTGGTATCGGCCGGACGAGCGCAAGTGGATGTTGATTTCATCGTGGCGAGCGCCCAAGGAGGGTGGTTGGCTGCGAGGAGTGCACAGCTTCAGCGAGAACTTTGGGGGCAGCAACGGCCATCTATTGAGAAAGGCTCGTTATGGCAATCAATGGATACGCACACCGGAGAACAAATGGGTCGAGTTGACGAATGCCAAATTCAGTCATGATCCTACAGGCCGAGCAGATCGTTTTGATCGATACATGGGAGTGGAGAATGGCGAGTTCTTTTTGAGTCACGGCGGTTTCGTCGATGGCTTTGTTAAATACGGAGATATGTTCACTCGCGAGAAGACGGGTAAGAGCCCATCGGACTTGGAGTTGCCGAAGTTTGACGTCGCACCTTAATCCGGCCCGAGGGTTTGGTATTTCTCTTATGTGCTAATGGTCAGGCGTCATGTCAAAACGATTTAACCACGAAAGACTCGAACCACACGAAAAAAGAAGTCCTTAAAACCATACAGTCAAGACCCCGGCTAAGTGACTACCCCTAAGTGGGAAGTCAGCTGAAGGCGTACTCAGTTCTATTGACCGTACGCATACTGCTGACCGTTGAAACAAAAAAGGCCTACTTGTCGGCTTGCTTAGCCATTTCCTCGCGTACACCCCGGAGGAATTGCGCTAAGGCCTCGTGTGTCGCTTTCGTGGCTGTAACGACTAAACTTTGCTGCGCCGGAAATGGCCTCAGTGTTGCTCTATCGGTCCAGGCCTTTGGCGTCACCTCCGACTTGATCAAATCGATGAAGTCATTTAGATCTTCGTCCTTCTGCCATATAGGGAAGTCTTTGGCGCTGTACACAGTCACGACAACTTCCGTTTGCAACCGAATGTCAACAGGTTCTCCTTTGAGGAACAGTAGCATCGTGTCTTCGCGGAGAATTGCTGCGTAAAAAGGGTTCAGCTTGTTCGATTGATTGATTGGTTCGCGTAGCAAGAGGACGTGTTGTGGGGTTGCGAGTCGCTTGGTCCAATCTGCCATACTGAGAGGGTTTCCCTTCAAGTCAAATGCTTGTACGGTACTTACAGGAACCGAACGATCTTGTTCTGTTGGCGTGAAGTTTTCTTTCGTATTGCTAACGGTCGTGACCGGGACTTGTACCGTATAGGTCACCTCCTTAGTCTCGCCGTTCTCCACTACTTTTCGAGTTCTTGTTTCTGTCGTGTAAGAAGTGGCGACTCTTGGTGTCGGAGACGCTTCTTTGCCACCAAATTTTGCGATTGTCAGCACTGCATCTTTCCCATCGTCTTGGACTTTCGCAATGACCACATTGATGACAACATCGCCAAGATTAACAACTTGCTGCGCTGGTGTCGCAGGTTTTTGCAGAGGGACGGCGAACCCTTGAATTGCCTGCATTCGGATGACGGGTTGGGGTGCGATAGGGGCGACCGCAGGCTCTTGGAGGTCTTGGGCCTGAGCAATGCCAAACGAAACAATCGCAAAAACGAAGATAGTTCTAATCATTACAGCTCCTAGAAGAATTGATCCGCTGGCTTTGATGAAACACCATAGGCGATTGTATGAAATTTACTTCGTCTTAGCCACGCTATTGTCACCGGCAATTCGCCCTCCCCTCGCTTCCTCGCTTCGCTCGACCCTCCCGTGGGGAGGGTGGCCAAACTGGACTAGGTCTCGATGTCGACGGAATGAGTTTCATCTTGAAAAACTATCGTCCGACAAACTGGCTTAAGTAGCGATAGCTTTGGGCTAGTGACTCTTTTCGGTTTTCGACAGTAGCTTCATAAGCTCGATCTTCGACTTCGACACAGACGGGGCCTTGGTAGCCAACGTCGCTCAAGATCGAAAAGAACTGTCCCCAGTTGATTTCACCAAGACCAGGCAGCTTTGGCGAATGGTACAGGTTGGGGTGCGCAAAAATGCCAACTTCGTTGAGCAAGTGGCGATCGATACGAACATCTTTGGCATGCACGTGGAAAAATCGATCGGCGAACTCGCGGATGGGTTTTAGGTAGTCCATGCATTGCCAGATCATGTGAGATGGATCGTAATTGAGGCCTAGGTTCGGGCTTCCCAGGTCGCTAAACAATCGTCGCCAAACAGCAGGAGACGTTGCGATGTTTTTTCCGCCTGGCCATTCGTCTTTGGTGAAAAGCATCGGGCAGTTTTCAATTCCGATGCGAACACCGTTGCCTTCGGCCAAATCCACGATTGGTTTCCAGGTGGCCATGAGTCGTGGCCAGTTGTCGTCTACGCTTTTGGTGAAGTCGCGGCCAATGAATGTATTGACTTGAGTGAGTCCGAGTTTCGGAGCTGCCAAGATGACTTGCTTGAGGTGTTCGACGCTTTGTTCAGCTTCGGCCGGATCGGGAGCGAGGCAATTTGGGTAGTAGCCAAGTCCGCTGATGCGAACACCTGTTCTTTGAATCAATGATTGAATCGTGGCGATTGAATGGGTGTCTAGGCTTAATACGTCGATGTGAGTAACACCTGCATAGCGACGCTCCGCTTTGCTTGGAGGCCAGCACATCACCTCGACATATCGGTAGCCGATCGAGGCAGCGAACTCGAACGTTTGCTCAAGCGTCAGGTCAGGGAGGATAGCACTTACGAAGCCAAGTTGCATCATGATTAAAGATGGAAGTAAAAGAATGTAGTGGAAGGACGTCTGGCAGTTGACGTATGATCGCAAGAATCACCAGAAATGTCTACGCTTCAGGGCTTCGTACGAGCGAGGTTCAGTTCGTTGCGCTATACTTTGTAACGAAACTTGCGCCTTATTTGCGTGTTGAATACAAACTTGGGGTTCATGATCGCTACAATGAGCCCATCTTTTAAGTTGTTCTGACTAAGAGGGAGAAAACCAATGCGTCTGCTGGCCATACTGCTGAACGTGAGTGTGCTGTTCGTGCAAATCGTCGATGCTCAAGAAATACCCGGTCGACCGCCAGCAGCCACTCGATCTGATTTTTCGCAACCGCCACGATTTCAATCCGATCGTCCGTCAAACGTTTTTGCGGCACCTAATCCCTCGGTCAAGGCGGAGCAATCGTTTCTTGTTCAGTTCACCGAGTTTCGATTCAAGCAATCACCGGACGTAAATCGCACGTCGAGTGAGATCGTGCAGTCTTTTGACCAGTTGAACAAAGAAGGGAAAATCGAACTAGTTCAAACGGTCCGCCTCAATGTACTTGAATATCATGAAAACATGGTGCAGATTGGCAAAAACGCTTCCGTCATTTCAGGCATAACTCGAACTGCCCAGGGAATGCAACAACAGTCCAGGCAATCGGTGTCGGTAGGAACACTTGTTCAGGTGAAAGCCACACCACAGGACAGCAAGGTACTTCTGAAAGTTGCCTACACGGCATCCCGCATGGATGACAACGAACCGGAAGAGAAACAGTCGGACATTGCGACGGTCACTTTCAATTCAACGCTTTTACTGGAGATCGGAAAAGCAACTTTGGTCGGTGGAATGACGTCGGACACAAACAACTTTTTGATGGTCAACATTAGCAAGTAAGTAACTCGTCACAGCTAAACCGAACGAACCTTCTGCGATTGAATCGCGAACGCGATGGGATTTTTCAACTTGGGGCGAGTTCGCTTCGCGAACGAAACCCCAGGTAAAGCGTACAAATTGATTCGGAGCTCTGAGGGCGCGGCATGGGCCGTGAATCATGGTCTCACCCAAAGGGACTGTTGATAATCTAGCTAAGTAGGAATGCCGTCGCTTTGCCACTCTCAGGCAATCCGCACCACGCTGACCACCGATTTCATCCGTGGCTTTCAAATGCCACTGCACCGCAGTTTAAGCTGTTGCGATGGATTGCTACAACTCCTCGATGCCGTAGGCGATTCGGTCGACGATTTCTTCTGTGGTCTTTGGATTGAAGAAGACGGCTTTCCAGGCTGGTATGTCGATGCCGTGAGGGCAGTAACCGAAACTGGTTGTGAATCCTAAGCGGGCGTCCAACGTTGGATCCATCATCTTGGTCCGCTTGTCGTAGAGTTGCTTTACTTCCGGCAAGTACCGCGACAACTGCTCTGGTGTCAGTTCATTGCGGATCAGACGCTGGTAAATGTCTTCTGCGTTTCTGCCTTTGGGTAATACCCACCAGTTTACCGACACCCCTCGTGTGTCTGCGTTGAGAACTTTGCAATACTCGATCTTTGCGAGTCGATCTTTAAGTCGTTGCGTCAGTTCCAATGCTCTTGCGGTTAACATTTGCCATCCGGTTAAGCCGATTCCATTTAGTGATGCGATGACGCTATAGGGGCCTAAGCCAGGGCGTGAGCATTCGAGCGTGAACAAAGCCGGGTCTCGGCTGGCGTCCGCTTCTGAAAAATACGGTGTGTCTGATACTGTTCTTGCAAGGTACTTCAAATCTTCTCGACGATTCACGATGAACGCGCTCGATGGATAGTGACCTCGGCCTAGCTTGTGGAAGTCGATGGTCACGCTGTCCGCATAGCGAAGGCCCTTGTTCTTGACTTGAACTTCTCTCACGATTTCGAGTAAGCCTTCCTCCATTCGAAGCGGATTCTTGGCCGTATCGTAATCGGTGAGCATGACCATGGCCCAACCGACCGCGGCGTCAGCGTGAAGCTGTGGCATGGGGACTGAATACGCTTTGCTTTTGGCCACCAGTAGTTCGCGGATAGCTTGTATGTCATCGATCCCAAAGGCGTCGGTGGTTCCAAAGGTCGCGCATACATAGGCAACTTTGATGTTCGATCGATAGAGTTCGTCCAGTTTGGCTTCCAGCAAATCGATCCGCATGGCGAGCTTTTCGTCGGTGGGGATATGGATTAAGTTCTCTGTGCCGATTCCAAGCCATCCCGCGACTGTTTGGTTGGAGTAGTGGCTGGCTTGCGAGCAGATGCCAACAACGCGGTGTCCCATCAGGCCGGTGCGCATCGCACCCGGCACGACGCGTTCCAGTCCAATCTTGGCACCGTACAAATTGGAGATGGTTCCGCCGATCGTGAAAACGCCCCAAGGGTCGTCGGTATGATAGAAGATCAAATTGGCAAGCGTAGTTACTGCTTTGACTTCGAGTTCATTCGAGCGTTGGCTGTATCGGTCTGTGCACAAGTTTGGGTTTTTGAGCAAGCAAGCCAACGCACCAATCAGTGAAGCGTGGTTTGCAGGGCCTTTTACATTTTCCAAGTGCAGCGGATTGTTCCAGCTATCCGTTCCCCAAAAGTAAGGAAAGATTGCGTCCCGAGCATTCTTTAGGTTTCCAGGGAGGACATTGATCTCGGGGTTTGCGCGGGCTGTTTCGTAGTTTTGGCTCATCAATCCCGAGGGGCTCAAATCGCGTTCCGCAGCGACGGCGGAAAGCAATTCGGAAAAAATTTGCGAAATGGCTGGCTGGTTCCATTCGAAGAACGTTGATACGAGCTCTTGGTACTTTTCGCGATCCATATTTTTTCCGATCAGAAATTTGGGGTCTGTGCAAGAATCGTGAGTACTTTAAATGAGATACCCAGTCGAGTGATTTTCATGAGCATCAGTTGCCTGAATGATAGCTCAAATGAAAATGGCTAAGCCGTCCGTGCGTCAAGTTTGAGGCTTGCCGTTCCACCTTTTTTGTGTCCTCATGGCTGGAGGATGGCTGCCGTTCGCGGTGTCGACGCCTAACCTATAGAAGACTGTAACTGTTGGGGTGTTTGTGCGGCTGGGTTGAAATTTACCGGTGTTGTGGGACCGGGGGGTTGTGACAGAAACATTTATGATTACTTCACGATTCCGGATCTAGACGAATAGGTCGAGTCTGAGGATCATAGAGCGACTGTGGCGTGAGTCCACACCACTTTTGCCGCTCGCGAGAATCAAGGACATTGGATTCTTGCGGTACACTCATCGAGGCATGCACATCAATGAATAGTCCGGTTTTTCCGATTTTCCCAATTGTTGCGCTTACGATTGCTTTCCTTTTTGCGTTGATTGTGACTCCGCTTGCGAGAAGGCTGGCGTTGTTCATCGGGTTGATGGACCACCCAGACACGCATCGCAAATTGCATCGCGAACCGATTGCGCTTTGTGGTGGTTTGGCGATCCTCTTTAGCATGATCGCGACGGTTGCGATTTGTTTGCTAACCAACATCGAGTTTGCAAACATGTTTAGTGGGCATGTTTACGAAGCGACGTCGTTGGCGCTCGGTGCAGTTGCAATCGTGTTGCTCGGGGTGTTGGATGACCGATTTGGTTTGCGTGGGCGGCAGAAACTGGCTGGGCAGGTTGTCATCTGCATGTCGATTATCGCATTTGGATTTACGATCGATAAGATTTCCATTTTTGGTATGCCCTTAGAGTTGGGGTTGCTCGCGATTCCAATCACTCTTGGTTGGTTGCTTTTGTCGATCAACTCGGTGAATTTGATCGATGGTGCAGACGGTCTTTGTTCCTCGGTTGGATGGATAGCGTTTTCGGCTTTGGCTGCCATTGGTTGGTATACCGGCAATCATATGGAATCGATGATTGCAGCTACGATGGCTGGCTCGCTCCTTGGCTTCTTGATTTTCAACTTACCGCCAGCGAAAGTGTTTCTGGGAGATGCCGGCAGCATGCTCGTGGGTTTGATACTGGGTGTCTTGGCGATGAGAAGTTGGCTGACCGAGGGGACACCGATCTCGATTGCTGTGCCGGTTGTTCTGATGGCAATACCGTTATTCGACTCTGGGATGGCGATTGTTCGGCGCAAGTTGACAGGGCGAAGTGTCTTCACTGTTGACCGCGGGCATTTGCACCACAACTTGATGCGATTCGGAATCAAGAATCGATGGTTGGTAGGAGTGATAACGCTCTTGAGTTTGGTCACAGCAGGTGGGGCGGTTCTCGGGGTTGTTTTTCAGTCGGACGTTATTTCGATTGGGACAATGATATTCGCTCTGGGGTCTTTGGTTGCCACGCGAGTGTTTGGCTTTGCAGAGCTAGAACTTCTTTGCAAACGTGGTCTTAATTTTTCGAAGAGCATCGTTGCAAGGCAGGGTGTTTCCGATCACAAGATTCGCAAGGAAACCGTACGCCTGCAAGGGTCACGAGAGTGGGATACGGTTTGGAGCATTATGGTTGAGTTCGCCGAGAAGCACGCATTGTCCAAGATCAGTCTCGACTTGAATATGCCTTGGCTGCACGAAGGTTTTCATGCGAGCTGGCACAAGAACAAGCTTCCTGAATTCTCGGAGCGATGGTTCCTGCGTTTGCCGGTTGTCTCCAAAGCAAAAGTGCTTGGTCGTATCGAGGTCATCGGGCATCACAAAGATGCCGATACGTATGCCGTCATGTCGTCGCTGTCGGAGATGTTGAAGGAACTGCAGCCTGGAATTCAGGCGTTGGTAGATGACTTTACCGCTGAGAATACGCGTCCAAAGTCAAGGAAGGATGCGGCTCTTGTGCAGAAGCAGCGCGATTTGGAAACGGTGGTCGATTCGCCGATCCCAGAGAGTCTAGGGGCTATGACGACTGATTTAAGCGATGCATTTTAAGAAGTCATCAAGACTGTTTCGAGAAGGGGCATGAAGCTGTACGGTACTGGCTTGCCCCAGCTTAATTTATATAGCAGGGGCTGCGGGTTTCAGGTGGACCGACAGGCTGTCTATTTGGTTCTTTTGACAATGTGCCAACCGAATGGGCTTTTCTGTGTATCGTATTCGGCAAGTCCAAATTCACCGACTTCCAATGGAAAGCCTGTGTCGCCGAATGCGGGTACCATCCCTTCGCGAGGGTAAACTTCTTGGCTCATGTCAGCCTTCTTGCCGCGATTGGCCATCTTGTAGATGCCGGGCGGCGAATCGTCTGTGTTCTTCCGAATGATTTCATCGAAATCAGCTCCTGCTTTCAATTCTGCCAGCAGTTTTGTCGCGAGCTCTTTTGCTTCGTCTTTGGTGCGCGTAACCGGCTTGCCAGGTAGGGATCCTTTGAATCCGATCAAACAGTGTTGGACGGTAATGTAGTCGGGTTCTGCTTTCGCCGTCTTTGGTTCAGAGTTCGCGTCACTTTTGAGAGGGACTGAGGCGTCCGATTTGGCTTCGGTAGGATCGCTTTTGGCTGTATTGGTGGGGGATGATTTGTTATTCGACGAATCGCATCCGACTGCGTTGAATAAAGACAGTGCGGCGGCGCATAGAAGGAAGTTATTTCGTTTCATTGGTAATGTTTCTTCTTGAACTGGGTTGATGGACTGGAACGATACCGCATTTTTATCAGGTGTGGCGTAAGTGTTCTAGGGATATTTGATACTCGACGCATGAGGGGCTTGCGATTAGACATACCATTCCACAAAGGCTCGAGAGCGTTTGTCGAGTTGTTTCATGTCTTCGATGCGGAATCGAATTCCATTAGCGTCAGTAATGCTGACTGCTTTGGCTGAAATGCGGCGGACATCTTCTTCTGTTTTCAGTACGAAGCTCGTTGGCCCGTGGTTGGTTTCAACAAACCATTCGCACGGTTCGGTGATGCCGGAAACGCTGATGACTTTTTGGATGATTGGAACGAATTCTCTGAGCGAGAGTTCCTCCTGTAGTAGAGCGATATTGCTTTCGCTGAGTCCTTGCATTGAGTCGATACAAGCAATTTCTTCGCCGTCAGAACTTACGATAGATACCCATTGTTTGCTCGCCGAGATGGGAAAGAGCGGTATGACTGCCACGTCCAAATAATCTTGGCCTGCTGAATCGGTCAGTTTTAGGTGGCTCCATTCGTCACGAGACAATTGGAAGCTCCATGTGCCGTCGGGTTTTCGGACGTGGACGTTTTTGGCTTTAGTGGCGATGGCTGGGCTGTTCATTGGGTTTTTCGTCGTTTGGTTCCGGTGTTTGCGACGGGAACATGGGCCTGGTTTCTGCTGCCAGAAAAAAGGAACCTGTGATGCAAATCAACTCGTTTGGTATGGCGGTTTTCAGAGCGTGCTCAACCGCAATGTTACTCGACGGAGCGGAGAGAATTTCTATGGGTCGGGTAGAAATGGCTTTTTCTTTTGCCAATTCCTCAAGACGTTCGACCGGCACAGAGCGAGGGTTATTGTGGAATTGGGTGATAATCAATCGATCCGCCACGGCGAGGATTTGGTCGAGCATCTTTTCGTACTCTTTGTCTTTGGAGCACGCGAAGACGATCGTTTTTTTGGCTGGGGCGAAGTGATGTTTTAGGGCGTCGATGAGTGCGCCAATCGAGGCGACGTTGTGGGACGTGTCGATAATGATGTCGGGCTGTTTGCTAACCAATTCAATACGGCAGCAAAGTTGGGTTTCTGCGATTGCCGTTTGGACTGCCGAGCGGGGCAGAGACCAGCCGTCCGCGTTTAGTCTTGCCCAGGCTGCGATTGCGATTGCTGCGTTGTCGGCTTGGTGTTTCCCTGCCATACGAAGAGCAATGTCAGGGAAATTTGCGGCCTGCAATTTTGAGGTTTTGGGAATAAAATCCATTCGGCTTGCGACGCCATTGAGGTCGGTGGTCGAGGGGGAGTTCCAAAGGGTTTGCGTCCGAATTTCGGATTCGAAGTCGGTTCCGATTTCCCAAAGCTCGGAGTTCATTTCGTGGCATCGAGAGCGGATGACCGACTGGGCTTCCGGGTGTCGTGCCCCGCTGATGACGGGTACTCTCTGTTTAATGATTCCAGCTTTTTCGGAAGCGATCAAGCTGATTGTGTTGCCGAGTTGTTGCTGGTGGTCGTAGCTGATGGAGGTGATGATAGCGAGGGCGGATTGGCAAACATTGGTGCTATCGAGTCGACCGCCGAGGCCGACTTCGATCACGTTCACGTCGGTTTTTCGAGCGGCAAAGAGAGTCCACGCCAAAGCGGTCGTCATTTCAAAAAAGGTGGGAGCCCCGTGGGGTGTTTGGGCTGTGGCGGCTTCGGCTAATTTCAAGCTTTCGATGTGTTGTGCGAGTTCGCTTGGGGTAGAGGGCAAGCTATCGACGAGGAATCGTTCCTCGAGATGCATCAAATGGGGAGAGGTATACAATCCGACTCGGAGTCCGGAACGCCGGAGTGTTTCAGCGATCAACCATGAGGTCGATCCCTTTCCTTTGGTCCCTGCCACGTGGACGACGGGCGCGGCCAAATGCGGATTGCCGAGTTCTTCGAGCAGGTGTTTCATCCTACCCAGGCGATAGGAGCATTGATCGTAGGGGCGATCGATGGTTTTTTCGTAGTTGATGCGTTCGTAGAGAAAACGGATCGCGTTGATGTATTTTGGGTCGAGCCGATCCATCGGTTCAGGGGGCTTTTTCGTGGGTAGGGGAGTGCTTGCATTCGGAATATAGTCAATGCCGGGCTGGATTCCACTATTTTATTTGGAGGCAACTGAGTTGTGTGGGGGGGGTGAGTCGCTTGTCGGGCGATTGTTTCGGATTTATAGTGCTGACTGTTTCTACGGTTGGCATTGTTCTGACTCGACTAATGTTGGGTTTGGTTGAACCAAAGAGATCATTTTGGCGTAAGAGCCGCAGATTGGTTAGTGGAATCAACTCGCCAATCTAGCCTTTTTTCATCTTAAGACACCTTTTTGCTCCTCCGCGACCGCAGTTTTGGTCCGCTGTAAGCTTTACTGAACTTATCCTATGGCAACGACAACGGCATCTACCACTCCACCCGTTAGTGTAACGGACCCGACCAATGTGATAGTTGAGACGAGAAACCTCGGAAAAATCTATCGGGATTTCTGGGGGCGTAAAAAAGTAAACGCTCTCAAGTCGTTAGATATTGAGGTCAGGCGGGGGGAGATTTTTGGTTTGCTTGGTCCGAACGGGTCGGGTAAATCCACAACGATTAAATTGATGCTTGGGTTGCTTTTTCCAACATCGGGCCGGGCCTTTGTGTTTGGCAAGGATGCGACGGATGTGGCCAAAAACGAGCGGATCGGCTATCTGCCTGAGGAATCGTATCTCTACAAATTCTTGAATGCCGAAGAGACGCTCGATTTTTACGGTCGATTGTTTGATATGCCAGCCAATGTTCGCCGTGAGCGAACCGAACAGCTCATTCAGATGGTTGGGCTTCAGCGGGCACGACGTCGGCAGCTTAAGGAGTATTCCAAGGGGATGACTCGCCGAATCGGTTTGGCGCAAGCGTTGATCAACGAGCCAGAATTCCTTGTTTTGGACGAACCTACCACGGGTTTGGATCCGATCGGTACACGCGAAATGAAGGATTTGATTCTGCGTCTGCGAGAGCAAGGAAAGACGATCCTTTTGTGCTCGCACCAGTTGGCGGACGTTCAAGACGTATGTGACCGAGTGGCTATTTTGCACCAGGGTGAATTGAAAGAGTTAGGTCGCGTGGACAGCCTTCTGAAAGTTCAGGACGTAACGCAAATTCACGCGAAGGGCTTGGATGAAAAAACCAAGCTAGAGATCAAAGAGTTGATTGCCCGTTCGACCGGAGAGATGCTTCGAATGGACAATCCGACAACAACGATGGAAGAGCTGTTCCTCGACATTGTTCGCGAAAGCGATCAGCGTCCAGGGCGTCGCGGTAGCGGTGCTTAGCATTCAGTATGAGCTCCGTATAAGAACATTAAAAAAACCGCAGTCGTTGAAAGGTACAATTAGCAAAAATGCGTTTATCACCAGATCAATTTTGGACATACTTTGAGTGGCTGTTTGTCCATTCTGCATTGTTCTATGGTTTCTTGCTGGTATTGGTGCTCGCCGTTCTCGGATTCTTGATTGGGTTCGTAGTCGCGTTGCTCAAGCATGGACCTGCTGAAGGGTTTTTGCAGGTATCGAAACTGATCGGAGAGTTGTTTGTCGTTGATATTCCGGGAACTTCGATTCGTCGAGTCGGGGCAATCGCACGCTTGGCCGTCAAAGAAGCCATTCGGAAAAAGGTGCTGGTTGTGGTCGCAGTCTTCGTGGTAGCGATCATGTTTGCTGGATGGTATCTTGACCAGCAGGCTCAGTTCCCGGCGCGGCTCTATATCTCCTTCGTTTTGACTTTTACAAATTACATGGTCCTCGTGTTGGGGTTGTTTTTGAGTTGTTTTAGTTTGCCGAGCGACATCAAAAGCAAGATCATCTACACGATTGTCACCAAGCCTGTGCGACCGACCGAGCTATTCTTGGGGCGAGTGTTGGGTTTTACTGCGGTAGGAACATTGGTTCTTTTGTTGCTCGGATCGATGAGCTACTTGTTCGTGGTGAGAGGTGTAATTCACGAGCACGAGGCGATCGAAATTTCTTCAGATGGTGTTTCGGGGAAGACCTCTCGGCAGCAGTTTCACTCGCATGAATTCGTTTTGGATGAAACCGGTAATGGAGTAACCAACGAGACCAAGGGGCACAAGCACGTTGTCAGCAAAGTCGGAGATAAGATCGTAGTTGGTCCGTCGATTGGGGACTTGGAAGCGCGCGTGCCAATTTACGGGATGATGCGGTTCACTGGGCGCGACGGTCAAGTAGCGAATGATGGATTAAACGTGGGCTACATGTCGGAGTATCACAAGTACATCGAGGGTGATTCGCTATGCAGCGCTATTTGGACATTTAAGGGGGTTAGTCGGGATTCCTTCAGTGAAGGAGGATTGACCTACGACATGACGATTTCGGCCTTCCGAACTTACAAGGGTGACATCGTGACTCCGGTGGGCGGCGAAGTTCGATTTCGCAGCGTCGACGGCAGTGCGGTTACCGAACCGTTTCCTTTCAAAGTCAAAGAGTTTCAAGTTGATCAGAGGTCCATTCCATTCACGGGTTTGAAGGGATCGCTCAATGAACAACCTGCGGAACTCGATTTCTTTAAAGACATTGCAAAGAATGGCGAATTCGAGGTTGTCATTCGTTGTCAGGACAGAAACCAATATTTGGGAATGGCGGCAGGCGACTTGTATTTCCGGGCTGAGCCACAAGCGTTTTGGTGGAATTTTATCAAAGGCTACATCAGCATTTGGTTGCAAATGGTGATCGTCATCTGCTTTGGGGTCATGTTTTCAACCTTCCTTTCTGGGCCAGTGGCCATCATCGCGACCTTGTCCGTGATCGTGTTGGGTTTCTTTGGTTTCTTTGTGGATGATATCGTAAAGAATGCTGACAGCGATGTTGGGCCAGTTGCTTCGCTCATACGAATTCCATTGCAAAGTGGATCGGGAACACAGCTCGATTTGGGTAACATTCCTCTAGAGCGGACCATTCGCGTAGTCGACAAAGGGATACTGATTTGCGTGCAGACGCTTTCTAAAGCTATTCCAAACTTGAATCAGCTGCACACTGCGGATTTCGTTGCTTACGGTGTTAATTTGTTCGGGGGTTTGCTGTCTAGGCACTTAACAGTTTGTGCGGGCTACTTCCTGATGACAGGAATTATTAGCTACTTCTTCTTAAAGACTCGCGAGATGGCAGCATGAACAAGAACAGTCTGTTTCGAAAAATTGCTTATGTTGCTGCGATTGTGCTTTTGTTGGGGCCCTTGTTTGCTATGGGGCGTCCAAAGAGTGGCATGATTGGGCAGTTGCGTGCCAAGTATAAAATGGGCGAATCGAATCTTGGTGAACTCGATCCCACCAGTGAAAGTATGCGGTTAGGCACGTTGGGTATGAAGGGGATCGCTGCCACGATTTTGTGGATACGAGCCGACTACTACAAGGAAGAAAAGTACTTCGATCGTTTTTCTGCGACGCTCAACCAGATTTCCAAGCTGCAGCCGCACTTCATCAGCGTGTGGCAGCACCAAGCCCACAACTTGAGCTACAACGTGGCCCCTGAATTTGAGGACTATCGGCAGCGATATGAGTGGATCAAAAAGGGAGTGGATTACCTTATTCGCGGAACCAAGCTCAATGATCGCAAGCCAATTTTGCAATACGATCTTGGGCATTATCTAGGCAACAAGCTTGGCAAAGCGGACGAGCACGTCTACTACCGATCTCTTTACAGTAAAGACCAGGAATTCCACTCGTATTTTAGGGACCAAGGGTTGGTTGGGATTGAGACCAGTGCATTGGATTACAATCAGAAGCCGGATAATTGGTTGACGGGAAAACTCTGGTTTGACCAAGCCGTGGCTTTGTATGAAGCGGGGGCAGCCATCAAAAAGTCGCCGCATCTGCTCATGTCGTACAGTCCACTTTGGCAAATGTATTATGCGGAAGCAATTGAGTCCGAGGGAATCCTCGATCAGAGGGCTGGTTTCGCTTGGAAGCAAGGCGGGAGCGAGTGGGCTAATTTCGGAACGAAGTCGTTGTATCAGTTTCGACAAGTAGCGGAATTGACTTTGCTGAGCCGCAAGGAAACCTATGTGGAGATGGAAACGCTCCAGAAGCAATTTGATGGGCTGGCTATGGAAGCAAAGCCGAAAGCCGAGCAGCTCATTCGAAAGGGTATTCCTGCCGAGATCTTGAAAAAGTTGGAAACTCCCGAGAAGGATCGATCGGACGATGACAAATCGCTTGTTATCGACCTTGAACGAAAACTCGTTCCAAGCATGCAGCAAATAGCTGCCCAACTGCCACCGAGCTCGCAATTGCAGGGGTTGGAGATCGCTAGGAAACTCATTTTCTTGAAGGACTTTGTTCGCGAAATCGATTCCTATCGAAGTCAAGTGAACTACGACTATTGGGAAACCAGAGCTCAGGCTGAGCAGCGCGAGGACATGTTGGAAGCACGAAGTCTGACATTCCAAGCCGACCAAATGATTAACGAAGCCAATGTGCCCGGTGCGATCGGAGCCTACGAAAAGGCTTGGAAGCTTTGGTACAGGCTCTTCAGCAGATATCCATCGATGATTTCGGAAGAAGTCGGCGATGATGTCGTTAAGTCGGTAGGACGCTACAGAAGGCTAATCGATGAGGAATTGAACGACAAGTTTGTTCTGCATGAGTTTTTGGAATTCCGAAAGTTGAAGGACGAAGGTACTGACGGAATGGCTATCTACCAAAAGACCGACGAGATGAATGCAAGGGCCAAGGCGTTGTTGGATGCCGACCTTCGAGGCGAGACGATTTCTGAACCGGAACCTGCAGCTCCGCAGCCCGTAAACACGGCTGTTAAGCCGGTTGAGACAATGCCTGCAAAAGTCGAAGAAACAAAGCCTGAACAGGCCAAACCGCAGTCTTCTGAAGTCAAGGCTGAGGTCCAGAAGGAGGAAATGCCTGTCCGCCCGCCGACTTTAGAAAATCCAGATTCTCAAAGTTGATGAAGTCGGATAAGTTGGTGTAGATGGGAATCTACGACAGAAGCTATTATCGCGAAGACAACGAACTCGATCTTCGCCCAAGTTGGAACCAACGATCAGCGGTAAGTACGCTGATCATTATCAACGTTGCTGTCTTTCTCGCGAATGTTTTTTTGAGCAAGGACTTTGTTGTTGGCTATCAAGGGGCCGTCAACGAGTTTCTTATGCTGAGAGGGTCGGACGCTACGAACCCGTTTAAGTGGTGGCACACACTCTCTTACGGCTTTTGCCATGACGCTTTTGGTTTCATGCACTTGGCGATGAATATGTTGGGCCTCTATTTTTTGGGCCGCACGGTAGAAGAGCGTTATGGCAGACTCGAATTTTACCGCATCTATTTGATTTCCGTGGTCGTTTGTGGTGTGGTGTGGTTGCTCAAGGAGTATGCGTTCAAGAGCAATGGAAGCATGCTGGGTGCATCGGGCGCCGTGATGTGCATCTCGATGTTGTTTGTTTTCAATTTTCCAACCGCAAGAGTGACGCTCTTTGTCTTCCCTGTTCCGGCCTGGGTGCTCGGGATCATTTTGGTTCTAACGAATATCGTGTCGAGCCCGACGAGTTCCATTGCAACGGACGTTCACTTGACCGGGGTCTTGTGCGCAGCAGCGTACTTTTATTTTGGTCTAAGTTTCCGATTCCTTGGAGACCTTCAGGGCACTTGGCGGCGACAATGGCGCAAGATCACGGGTCCGAAGCTCAAGATTCACAACGTGGAAACAGGGGCCCCAACAAGCGAGGTGGACGAGGCCGATAGAATTTTGGCAAAGATTCACGAATCCGGTCAGGATTCCCTTTCTTCGAAGGAGAAAAAGTTCCTGGAGAAGTACTCGCGGGCCGTCCGAGAACGGAAAGAACAACTTTAGCGTGTCGGTGGAACGCCATCGATTTGATTTGCTGGAACTATTTCTAAATTCAATCTCTACCAACCCAATTTGAAACATGCCTATTGCATCCAAGACCTTTGAGACCATTCGCAGCGAGATCGCTGGTATTCCAATTAGTGAGATTGTCGCCAAGTTTGGAACGCCTACTTATGTTTATGACATGGCCGTGATCGAAGAGCGTGTGCGCGATTTAGCTGCCTTTGACGTGATTCGTTACGCTCAAAAAGCATGCTCCAACATCGGCATTTTGAATCGACTCAATAAGCTCGGGGTTGTGGTAGATGCCGTCAGCGTTGGCGAGGTGAAAAGGGCATTGGCGGCTGGCTTTGAAACACACAATATAGTTTTCACCGCAGATGTTTTTGACCGTGAAGCATTGGCATTGGTCAAGGAACTTGGGCTCCATGTCAACTGTGGGTCACCGGACATGATCGAGCAGTTAGGCAACGCCGTGCCTGGAGCGAGCGTGACGTTGAGAATCAATCCTGGTTTTGGACACGGACATAGCCAGAAAACCAACACCGGTGGTCCGCAGTCCAAACATGGTATTTGGCATGAGGATGTCGTGGATTGTTTGCGAAAGGCGGATCTGTACAACGTTGCGGTGACAGGGCTTCACATGCACATCGGATCGGGTACCGATTTGGAGCATCTTTCGCAGGTGTGCAGCGCACTTGAGACGATTGCGCTGCAAGTCGGGCGAACTCTGACCACGATCAGTGCCGGCGGGGGGCTTCCTGTTCCGTACCGTGAAGGCCAGACGTATGTCGATCTGGACCAGTACTATTCGCTTTGGGACACGACTCGCAAACGCCTTGAAAACGCGTTCGGTCATCCACTGAGTTTGGAGATTGAGCCTGGCCGCTACTTGGTCGCCGAGAGTGGATTTTTGATCGCAGAAATTCGCGCCGTTAAAGGGATGGGCGAAAATACATTTTATCTTCTCGACGCGGGATTTAATGATTTAGCGAGGCCGATCCTCTATGGCGCGTATCATCCAATTTCGATCTCGCATCGCAACGGTCGGGCGACGAAGCAGATGGTCGATGTCGTTGTTGGCGGTCCGTTGTGCGAGTCGGGCGATATCTTCACGCAGGAAGAAGGTGGCTTTGTGGCGAAACGTTCGCTTCCCGCAGCGTCCGTCGGCGATTTCTTGATCCTTGAGGTTGCCGGAGCTTACGGCTTCGTGATGGCCAGCAATTACAACGGGCGCTATCGAGTGCCCGAGGTTTTGCTCGAAAACGGCAAGATGCATTGCATTCGAACCAGAGAGACCTTCGAGGATTTGATCCGTGGTGAAATGATTCCGCCGAGCTCGCTATAGTACGGAGCGTAGTGTAGAGCAGGCATGTTCCGAATAGCGTCAGCCAGCTCTAAGTCCTCAAAAATCGAACGCAAAACAATGTTTGTGATTCATCTTTCTGCGTTCGATTTTTCTGCCATCTTTATCCCTACTTTTGTTTGCTAGTCGTCGTGGTTTTGTTTTCCGCCGTTTTGGTGCGGCTCGGTTGGACGTAGGGCTTTTTGCGTTGGTATTGTTTCGCTCGCATTTGCAGCTCGGTCCGCAACGAGGCATCGGTTGTCGATCGAAGGGCTTCTGCGATCGTGCTTTGAGCGGAAGCATAATCACCCGAAGCAGCTTGTGCGGCTGCTAAGACGTCCAGCACGTGAACGGAGGAAGGAGCGGAGGCCAGTTGAACAGCGCGTTGAGCTGTTTCCAATGCGAAATCGCCGTTCCTATAAATGTCGTCTGGACATGTCGCCATCATCCAAGCTGCGTTTTGGAGAGTGCGAACATTTTGACCATCCAGTTCCATGGCGCGTTTGTAAGCAATGGCAGCTGCTTTCCATTGTCCGAGCGCTTGGCATGTATCTGCGTACTCAGTGACAGCCTCGGAAGACTCAGGTGATAGTTCCATCGCTTTGGCGTAGTCCGCTAGTGCTTCCTCGCTTTTGCCTAAGGCGTACAACGAGTGAGCTCGCGCGCTAAAAGCAGCTGAGTCTTCTGGCTTGAGTTCAATCACTTTGCGTTGATCTGCGATTGCTCGTTCGAATTGGTTGGTTCGGAAAAGGATCTCGCCTCGATTGAAATAGGCATCCGCGAATTCTGGGTTGAGTTGAATCACCATATCGAGGCTTGCAAGAGCGGCTTTGTTGTTTTGCTGTAGCGCATGAATGATCGCCATGTTGTGGTGTGCTCGCCAGCGAGTTGGGTCCAATTGGATTGCGGTTTCAAAATCCTTTTTGGCGAGAAGATCCATCTCTTCTGCTTGCGCGAGTTTCTGTTCCCGAACCAGGGCTCCTGCTCGATCGCTGCGAGCTTCGCCGCGTCGATTGGCGGCCCAGCTCATCAGCATTTTTGCATACTGGCGGTCGTCTTGATTTCGAGTTGCGTCGCCAGAAACATTTCGGCAGAAATCCAAGATGGAGGAATAGTCCGAAATCGTGGCGGCGGATTCGGTTTTCGAATAGATGTTCAGAAGATCGGCGGAGATGGCGTCCCGCTCGATTTGGGGCGAGGGATTCCTGGATTGCTGAGAGAATGCGTTTCCAGGCGAGACTGACAATGCGAGAATAACCACCACTGGACCGCTCCATTGGAAGCTGTTTTTGGTAGGCGACATCGTTGATTTTTCCATCGAAATAGGGTGTTGGCTGGTTCCAAGAGCCCGCATTGTCGTTAGTTGCAAATCAGATCGCAATAGAGATATCAGGCTAGTTTCTCCCGTCAATTGTGGTTTAATCAACGAAAACTGCTTCAGCGCACCATCTCTTTGTGGAATTCGAATGAACCTCAGCGACTCAATTGCCCGCAACCTGCATCAACATCTTGTTCAAATCGCGGACATGAAAACCCAGATGGATCGCGGGCCTCGCCAGGTTAAAGCCGCCCAATTGCAGGTTGAAACGGCCAAGGATACCCTGCAAAAATGCAAGGATACCATTAAGCAAAAGAAGATGGACGCGGACCGAAAACAGCTGCAGCTTCGCGAGCGAGAGGCCAAAATCCACGAATGGGAAGGCAAAATGAATGCTGCCAAGAACAATCGCGAATTCCAAGCGATCAAGGAGCAAATAGCCGCCGATTCCCAAGCCAATAGTGTTCTGTCGGACGAAATTTTGGAAATTCTCGAAGAAATCGATAGCTTGCAAATTGAATCCAAAGGGCTGGAAGAAAAACTGAAACTGATCGAGGCGGAAAAGGTGAAAACCGAAGCTACCATTTCTCAGAAGTTGGCCGGGCTCAACGTCGATCTGGAACGGGTCGAAGGGAGCTTGGCTGTCTTGGAAAAGGAGCTGCCGGCAGATTTCGTGGTGCAGTACAAGCGTCTAGTGACCAATCGAGGAGAAGACTCGATGGCGGCGCTGGATGATGTTTCATGTGGAGGTTGCTACACCGGCTTGCCACCGAAAATTCTGGATAGTCTTCGCAAAGCGCAAGCTACACCGTGCCCGAGTTGCGGACGACTGTTGTATCGGCCTGAAAAGTAAATGTTTATTTGCCTACAATTTCGGGAGAGCGAGGCTCCTGCCGAGCTAGCGATGTATCGGTTCGGCAGGAGCCTCACCCCACCGCTGTAAACATCTTTGCAAAGTAAATTTCATTGAAAACCTTAGGGAGGGCGAGGCTCCTGCCGAGCCAACGGTGCAAAGGTTCGGCAGGAGCCTCACCCTCCCGAGCAATGAATTGCTTAGGTAAACTTGTTGGAAACATGTTTACAGCGGTGGCCTCACCCTCCCTGGTTGAGTGATTTTCTGTTCGAGCAGGGCTCGTTGCCTTGTCCACTGCGAATTACTCTAGCCGCTTTACTCTGCTTCCATTTGTTCTTGCAGTTCAGCCCATCGCATTTCGGCCGTTTCCAATTCGGTTGTGACTTTGGTGAGTTCTTCGTGCAGTTTCATTGCCGCGATCGCTTCGGTCGATTGCATCAGTTGGTCATTGAGCGTTTTTTTCTGAGCGTCTAGCTTGGCAATGGTCTTTTCGAGTTGGCCAACTTCTCTTTTGACGGAGCGATCGTCGACGATGACATTCTTGTTGTTGCCTTTTTTCGGCGGGGAAGCGAGATTCGTGTGTCCACGGTCTTTGGGAGGTGGCGGTGCTTTCGCTTTGGGGCTTGTGCCTTTTCGTTCGCTTTCGACGTTGTCGATTTCTTTGTTGACCATGTAGAGATACGAATCGTAGTCACCGCGGTAGTTGACGACGGTGCCGTCTTTCACTTCGATAATGCTCGAGGCGACGCGCTTCATGAAGTGTCGATCGTGCGACGTGAAGATGACCGTTCCTTTGTATTCGATCAGGGCGTTGGCTAAGGCTTCGACGGTTTCGACGTCCAAGTGATTACCGGGTTCGTCCAAGACCAGGATGTTGCATTTGCTCAGGAGAAGTGCAGCCATACAGAGTCGTGCTCGCTCGCCACCGCTGAGGACTGGGATTTTCTTTTTGACAGCGCTGCCGCGAAAGAGCATGGCACCCGCAACATCGAGAATGGTTTGGTTTTTGGTACCAGGGATCGCTTCGTATTCGAGGTATTCAAGAACCGTTTTGCGTTCGGGCAAACTGCTGTAGACGTGCTGGGCATAAGTTCCTATTTCGCAGCCGAAGCCCCATTTGACATCACCGCTCAAGGCAGGCAAAGATTGAACGAGTGTTCGCAGCAAGGTCGTTTTGCCTTGTCCGTTGTCCCCCACGATGGCCGCTCGGGAGCCATGTTCGATCTCGAGGTCGATTCCTTTTGCGATTGCGTGGTCCCCGTAACCAATGGTGAGATCTTTGCAACGGACTGCGGGTCCTTTGCGAGGTTCGACCATGGGGGCGCGAACCGTCGCGCGAGCTTGTTCGGCTTGGACTTCTTTGAACTCGATCTTTTCGAGCATTTTCTCTTTGGACTTGGCTCGGGTCGCGGTGCTTGCGCGGGCTCGGTTCTTGTCGATGAACTCTTGCAGTTGTTTTCGTTTGGCCTCGTTGGCGGAGTTGACTCGCTGGTCGTGTTCGGCGAGTTCTTGTTGGTAAACCAAGAAGTCATCGATTTTGCCTGGGTACATCGTCAGCTTGCCCAGAGACAGGTCGAGCGTGACATCGCAGGTGGCGGTCAAGAAGGCGCGGTCGTGGGAGACGATCAAGCAGGCTTCATGGAAATCGCGAAGGAAGTGTTCGAGCAGAATCTGCGTGCGCAAGTCGAGGAAGTTGGTCGGTTCGTCGAGGAGGAGCAAATTGGGTTCATGCAAAAGCAAAGCTGCAAGTTTGACACGAGTTTGCCAACCGCCGGAGAGTTCGCCGACAGGGCCATCGAGGTATTTTCCTTTCAGCTCGAACTGGCCTCCGACTTCGCCGCACTTCCAGTCGGGTTGGCCGCTGTCGCGCATCATGAATTCGAGCGATGTTTCGCCGGGAAGGAACGGGTCGTGTTGGCGAAGGTAGCCAATATTGAGCTTCGGGTGTTTGATAATGGTTCCGGTGTCGAGCTCTTCGTCCCCGAGAATGCAGCGCAGCAAGGTTGATTTGCCGGCGCCGTTTCGGCCGACGAATCCGACTTTGGTGTCGCTCATGATGGTGCATTCCGCATCTTCCATCAAGATTTGGTCGCCATAGTGTTTGGAGGCGTTTCTAATTTGCAACAGGACGGACATAGCAACCGGGGAAAAGCGAGTGGAACGAGTGAAATCAACTTAGCGATCAAAACCGCTTGTGATATGTTATCAACAGCCTCGACGGATACCAAGGAGAACAATGGGCCACATGAGCGAGATATCACAATCAGTAACCGAATTGATCGACCAGTTGGGGCGTTTGCCTGGCATTGGTCGCAAGACGGCAGAGCGTCTGGCCTATCATTTGTTGCGAGTCCATGAAACCGAGGCGTTTGCTCTTTCGGATGCCATTCGCCGCGTGCGTGAGAACGTGCGGTATTGTTCCGTTTGTTACAATTTGGCCGAGGGGGAGCTGTGTGGGATCTGCATGGATTCGCGAAGGGATTCGTCATTGTTGTGCATTGTTGAGCAGCCTCGGGATTTGATCGCGTTAGAACAGTCGGGGGTGTTCCGCGGTCTTTATCACGTGTTGTTGGGGAGGATCGCTCCGTTAGAAGGGATAGGGCCGGATCAGCTGACTATCGACGCGCTGGTCGAGCGAGTGCGAAACGGAAATTTTTCGGAGGCGATTATGGCAACCAATCCAAACGTGGAAGGGGACGGGACTGCGCTCTTTATTTCGAACCAGCTTGATGAGTTTCCGATCCAGTTGACGCGGCTGGCTCGGGGGGTGACCAGTGGCAGCGTGCTCGAATTCACCAATAAAGAAATCCTGGCAGATGCCTTGAGCGGTCGGCAAAAACTTTGATCTAGGGTTTTTAGCCATGAGCAAGATGAAAGACGAAATTTTTGAAAAAAACGTGATTGCGGCGACGACCGCTTGGCTTGAGAGCATGGTTATTGGTCTCAATCTCTGCCCATTTGCAAAAGCCATTCACGTCAAAAAGCAAATTCGATTTGCGGTAAGTATGGCGGTCGACTGCAATTCGCTCCTTGCGGATTTCAGGGCGGAACTGGCTCACTTAGTGGCGACGAATCCCGAGGAAATCGAATCGACGCTGATCATCCATCCGAATGTTCTCACCGAATTCCTGGAATACAACGACTTCCTGGCTGTCTGTGATAGTGAGCTGGAGGAAATGGAGTTGGATGGAATTGTGCAGGTTGCCAGTTTTCATCCAGCGTATCAGTTTGCGGGCACCAAGGCCGGAGATGTCACGAACTTTACCAATCGCTCTCCGTACCCCACGCTTCACCTGCTCCGTGAGTCGAGCGTAAGTCGCGCGATTGCCCAATTTCCCAACGTGGAAGGGATTTACAAAGCGAACGTGGCGACGATGCGGAAGATCGGAAAGGCCCAATTAGAGCGGATGATGGTTGATTGGTTGGACGCCGAGCACTAGTTCTGAAAATCGGAAGTTCCTTCTGGTTTTTGGCATTCGTCCCTTGGGTCTTGGGGACTTAGAGGCCGTCTCAATTTTGGACCCAACAAAACGCTTGTGGGAATTGGGAGGGCGAGGCTCCTGGAGAGCCCTGCCTCCTTAGTTGCAAAAGCGTGGCTAACTGGAGGCGGAGGGCAAGGCGAAAGACTCATGCACGGCGTGATTTGTACTCATTGAAATTTAATTTTTCGCCAAAAACGCAGGGAAAAAACGCATTTTTTGCCCGGAAAAAAGTTTCGCAATTGCGACATTTTTTTTCGTATCTTTGCGATAATTTGTGTAACACCCCTCCAGGTTGAATTAAAATAACCAATCAATTTGACAATTGCGTTTGAGCTATTGAGATTGAACCTCCCTATCCATTTTTCGTGAAGCGTAGACTCCCATGAATTTTAGCTGGTTTGCGAAAGTTATCCAAAAGGTCGGTGCGTCGAACAAGAATCGCGTGAAAAGCAGGTTGCGCAGCAACTCACGGGGGATGGTACGGCAATTTCTCCGAGGTTTCGAGAGGTTGGAAGACCGACGAGTGATGGCAACTTATGGTCTCACTGGGACGGGGGTAGTTCAACTCGCTCTCGGGGCCAATGAATCCGTGACAGTAACAACTTTGGGAACTGGATACACATTCTCGCTCTCATCGGGAACTTGGACCGGTCCGGAAATAGGTGGATTTACTGATAGCGGTACTGTGCTAGCAGTTGATGACCTTTCGTATGCGGTCTCAATCGTCGATAGCGGAGCAGGGTCTTCTGTAACCTTCGGCACCTCCGTAAACTACTTTGCCTCGTTTACTGTTGCGCTAACGAATGCTGCTGCGGGCTCAATCACCTTCGCAGCCCCCACTAATTTTGTGGATGATTTTGGAACGCCGACGCTCTCTGCGTCAACGACCAAAAACATCGTCGTGAATGCCGGGGTTTCAACGGTAAACGGCAGTCTTACGTTGTCTGCCAATCAGCAGGCTACTGCCACAACTGGCACGTTTGTTGGTGTTGATTTGAACAGCGCGACGGTCAAGACGACGGGTGGCGCTTTGAGTATCGCTGGAAAGGGTGGGGCAACGAGTGGGGTTGGTGTACTTGTTCGTGGAACGGGTGTCGTTGAGACAACTGGGACGTCGTCGATTACTGTGACTGGTGCTACTGGAGCCAGTTCTTCCTTCGGGATTCAGCTAGCCGGCACTTCGATTGTCCGAAAGAGCACGGGAACGGGATCGATTACGCTCATTGGTGACACAATGGATTTTGCCGCTACGTCGGCAATCAATGCTGGGACCGCCAATACCGTGAATCTCCGCCAAAGAACCAGCACGGTCGCGATCAACATAGGTGCTGACACGTTGGCCGCCACTCCAGTGCTCGGTCTCACAGATGCCGAACTCGACGTGATTGCTGCAGCTACCGTCAATATCGGAAATGCTAGCAGCGGCCCCATTTCGGTTAGCGGTGTCATAAGCCCGCTAAATTACAAGACGCTCAACTTTGGCAAGGACACTACGTTCGGGGCAACCTCAGGCTTCGCTTCACGTATCGGCCCGACCAAAACCATCTTCGATAAGATTGCGGTAACCGGAACTGTCGCGATTACTGCCGGTGCAACGTTTACGCCAGTCGCCGCAGGCTACGTACCGGTTTTACTGGACTCGTTTACGTTCATCGACAATGACTCAACCGACGCAATCACAGGGTCGTTTACGCTGCCAAGTCTGGCGAATTTCCTCGGCAGCACCTTTACCGGATTGGAAAGTTATGCGGCGGGGACGGGAAATGACTTTGTCATTGCTGTTCCAAGGAATATAGCTCCAACATTCACGATGGGGGCAAACCCCAGTATCAACGAGGACGCAGGGCCTCAAACGATCGTCGGCTGGGCAACCGGAATCACCTCTGGTGGGGATCCCCTCCCTGTTCAGTCGTTGACTTTCACGACGAGCGGTTTTAATGCGTCGTTGTTCAGTGTGTCACCTGTCGTTAATCCAACGACAGGTACCTTGACATTTACTTCGGCTCCAGATGCATTTGGCACAACCGCCGTAACGCTCACGTTGCAGGATTCTGGTGGGACATTGAATGGTGGTGTTGATACGACGGTCAAGACATTTACCATCACGATCAACCCAGTGAACGATGAGCCCATTTTCACGATTGGAAGCAACCAAACCGTGAATGAAGATGGGGGCCCAGTTCTCTTGACTGGTTTCTTGCCACTGGCATCAATTAATGTCGGACCAGCAAACGAAACCGACAATGTTATCCATGGCGGATTTGGTAACCCACATAACAACCAAAGCAACTCGGCTGTTACCATCGCTGTGACGAACAACAATCCGTCCTTGTTCTTGGTGCCACCTTCCATCGATCCACTCAACGGAAACTTGACCTACCAAAGCAATCCGGATGCCAACGGTGTTGCGATCGTTACGATCACAGTTCAAGACACGGGCGGAATTGCCAATGGAGGAGATGATACTGGAACGCGAAGCTTCACCATCACGGTCAACCCAGTCAATGACATGCCTGTGTTTGCTGTTGGCGGCAACGTAAACGCAAACGAAGATGTAACGTACGCGGCCGCTCAAGCGACCGGAATCAGCGACAGCGATCCAGAAGTGGCTCAAACGTTGACCTTCACCGTCACGAACAGCAACAACTCGTTGTTCTCCGTCCAGCCATCGATCAGTGCGACCGGTCAGTTGACCTTCACCGCTGCTCCGAACGCGAACGGCACAGCGACAGTGACAGTAACGTTGACAGACGATGCAACGGCAGGTGGACCAGCTCTGACGACTGCTTCGCAAACCTTCACTATCACGGTCAATCCAGTCAATGACATGC
>JAPLNL010000047.1 GCA_026692905.1 Planctomycetota bacterium | reverse complement strand
TTTTCCAGCGCCATCCGGCCAGCCTGTGGAATGCAGCGCGCTACAAATAACAGGTAATGACGCTAGACGTCCAGCAAGTCGACTCCAAAACATCTTGTCGCCAGCGCCGACGCTTATGATTGCATCCAATTTTTCTTTTCGCAAATACCTTGCAAGTCGAGGGGCAGCCCGGAAATCATACTTGCTGCTCAACCAGTGGTCGGACACGGAGAATTCAGACGAGAGCTCTTCCCCTAATGGCCCTTTCTCTTTGAGGCAAGCGACCGACGGTAGGATATGAGACGAACGAAAGCCTCTAAGCAAATTTACCAAGAGAACTTCAGCTCCACCCACAGGCATGCTGGTGATGATGAAAAGAGTCTTCAGTGGCCTTTGCGGATTGGGCACGAGTTCCGTGTTCACTACCTGGCGAGAGGTAGCGGTGTCGGTTTGTGAATTTGCTTGGATACTCAGGATCATACGCAACTTTCTTCCCGTGGCATTAAAGCGTTTGGTGGCTTGGCGGTCCGAAAGGCATCCTCAAATAGGGGCTCTCTATGAATTTTGCGAGGATCGTAGGTTAACCAATTCTTCAATGCAGCCATCCCAGGATCGCCATGAATGCGTTGCAAATGGCTGGCTTCTTTGCCAGGCCAATTCACTCCGCCAGCTGCACTGAGAAAACACTTGAAGCCAGACTCAAAAATGACATCGATTGCTTGTTGGGAAATGTTTTGCTTCAGGCCAAAGGGAAAGGCAAAATAGTCAATTGATTGGCCGGTCCAATCTTGAAGACGTTTGCGAACGTCCGTAATTTCGCATCGTAGTTCTGCGTCGCTTAGCGGCCTACCGAAGTTTACGTGCGTATGCGAATGAGCGCCGATTTCAACTCCCAATTCGACATACCTTTGCAGTTCTTCAATGGTATTGGGCCTGAGAGGTACACCGCGCGACACATCGTGAGGGAACGGTTCCCCCGTTTCAACGAAATGGGTTGAAACAAAGTAGTGGCACGGAATATTGCGTTCCTTGAGAGCGGGAATTGCATGCTCACTATTCTCTCCGTACCCATCATCAATCGTAATGGCCACCATTGGCTTGGAACGCGTGCCTTCTATTTGGGATGCTCGGATTTCGTCCAAAGAAACCATACTTATTCGTTTGGATATCCAATCGAGATGGCGTTCAAAGTTCTTTTTCCCGATAGACCAATCGTTGAGGGAGTGTGTTGCAACTCGATGATAGAAAAGAACAAATGCTGGAAACATCTGTTGATCCGCCATGGAGCCCTCAAGCTTAGATCGCATTCGCCCAGTTGCCCAGCGATAGAGTGACAAACCTATTTCGCGTTGGATGCTTGACATTTTGTAGATGAGTTAACGTTTCTTTCGACCTGAGCCTCGAAGCAAAGATTGCTCGACTTTCTAATCCGTGCCTGAGTGTTGAGAAAGTTTGATTGCGAAAACTGTGATGCGAATGCTAAAAGAGCCGATTGTAGCGATTGGTTTGGTTCGTACGAAAAAGAGCCCGTCGCCGCGTTGCATTGCGAATCTCGTAAGGAATTGCGTGCTCCGCTCGCACGTGTGACGATATGGACTGAAGCACTGGAGATCCGCAAGAATGAGTTCACACCTCGGCCCCCCCGGAACGGGGCGAGGGGAGAAAATCGCATCATTTGCCACGGGTAAAAAAGGAATCGCGAGGGAGTGTGCTCTTGCGGCCGTGTTAGTGCATTGGAAAGGAGTTGCCGTGGATTTAGTAGTTATCTTGATGGTGTTGTCGGCAATGGTTTGGGCCGTTGCCGTTGTGCGCTATCATGACATTCTGACCGGTACGGCCATTTTTTTAGTCGCCACGAGCGTTTTTCCTTCCGACTTCGTTTCCGCAAAAATAGCCGGGTTTTCCGTAACGGTGGATCGGGTTTGGTTGTCTGCATTAGCAGGGCAATTCCTTTACGACGCATGGAATCGCCGGACGCGAATTCGCTCGTTGACTGCATCCGACGTTTGGCTGTTTCTGTTCCTGGGCTGGCTGATCGTTCGGACAGTCACGACGCCCCTTGGACACGAAATCAAAGGTCAGCAGTCGACCGCCATGCATTTGCTCAATGGCTATTTGATTCCTGCTTTCCTATTCGTATTGATCCGGCATTCTGATCTAAGGCCGAGAACGATTTGGCCCGCCGTGTCTATTATTTTGCTTTTCGGTGTGTACCTCAGCCTTACCGCAATTCTTGAAATGACAAAGCAGTGGTCTTTGGTTTTTCCTCAGTTCATCAGCGATCCAAAATTAGGCATTCACTTTGGTCGAGCGCGCGGACCGATGTTGCAGTCGGTGCGATTGGGCATGTGTCTCAACCTTTGTTTGGCTCTGCTTTGGACCTTTCCTATTTGGATCTTTGCAAGGGAACGATGGGCTTGGCTGATGGCTATCAGCCTTACCCCTCTTTTCATGCTGGCAATCCTCCTGACCTACACGCGAAGTATTTGGATGGGAGCGTGCGCGATCGTGATCATCTTGCTAGTAACGATGCTTCAGGGAAAGGTTCGAACGGTGACACTCAGCTCGCTCTTTATACTGGTCGTCGTGGGAGGGCTCGTGCTTGGTCCCAGCTTGCTTGCGTTCAAACGCGAGTATTCAGAAGCAGAAACATTGGAGAGCACTCGTATGCGAGGTGCTTTCGCCTATGTTTCGATGAAGATGTTCCAGGATTCACCGATCCTAGGGTTTGGGTTCAACCAATTCCAAGTTTCTACGGCACCCTATCTTGATGACAGGACAACCAATATTCGATTGGAATCCATTCGTGGATATGTTCACCACAACACTTTTTTAAGCTTGCTCGTCGATTTGGGATTGATTGGTGCAACGCTCTATGCAATTGCGGCTATCAGTTTGATTCGAAATTGTTGGGTGGTTTGGAACCATCCGACAGCATCTCCCTACGCGCGAAGCGGCGCCGTTTTTAGCTTTTGCATTATCTCAGTTCATGCTATTCAAATGGCGTTCCACGAAGTTTCTTATTCCTCCATCGAAAACACGATTTTGATGCTGGCTCTTGGGATGAGCCAAGTTTTTCGCGATGACTTGGTGGGGGAATCCGAAAGAAAACTCGCCTTGATCTGGTCCCAGTCGGACATTCAGTCCTATGCGAAAGCCAGCCCCGCTTTGCTGGCGGGAGTCGACTACGACTAGGATAAGACTCGCGTCGATTCGTGGAAAAGCCTACAATAACCAATATTCAAGGCCCTTTTTTCCCAGTCGAAAGTGTTATGCAGACCGAATCCATCGTCAATATCGCCGCTTACAAGTTCTTTCGATGGAGCGATCTAGAACCGCGTCGTGATCAACTTAAGAGCCTCTGCAAGCGGTTAGCATTGAAAGGGACCGTGCTCATTAGCGGCGAAGGGATCAATCTCTTTTTGGCCGGTTCACGAGAGTCCATCGATGCCTTTCTCTCGCACATTCGAGCCATTCCCGAGCTCGTCGATTTCCAGATCAAGGAGAGTCTTACTGATTACCAACCGTTTAATCGCATGCTCGTCCGTATCAAGCGCGAGATCATCCCCGTTGGGGCCGAGGGGGTTCAGCCTATTCCGAATGCCTCCCCCAAAATCGCTCCGGAACTGTTAAAGCAATGGCTCGATGAAAAGCGTCCGATCGCTTTGTTGGATACGCGAAACGATTACGAAATCGAACTAGGTACCTTTGAAAACGCCATCGATCTGAACATTAAGAACTTTCGAGAGTTTCCAAAGGCAACCGCAACGATACCTGACGAAGTGAAAAAGCAACCTGTCGTGATGTTTTGCACAGGTGGTATTCGATGCGAAAAGATCGGTCCCTACATGAAGGGCCTGGGCTTTGAAGAGATCTATCAACTCGAGGGTGGCATCCTCAAATACTTTGAAAAATGCCAGCAGTCTCACTACAAGGGTGACTGTTTTGTGTTTGACCAACGCGTTGCCGTCGATCCGTCGCTCGAACCATCCGACACCAGCGAATGCTTTGCGTGCAAGCGCCCGCTACAACCCTCTGATCTTGAATCGGAGCACTATGTCATCGGCGAGTCGTGTCCACGTTGCTATGCATCGATCGAAGAGAAGCGACAAATCCAATTTGAAAAACGGAAGGCCGCAATTCTCAAAATTGCAGCAGAACAACGAGGCTCGACACCCTACGAAAACCAACGTTGGATTTCCATTCCGCAAAGATGTGCCGGGATGAACTTGCTGGATGCATTGCAAGAGTTTTATCCGGGCTATAGCCGAGAGAAATGGCAACTGGCAATCGACACTGGCGAGATATTGCTTCCCGCAGCATCGCGACGCCAGTTTGATACCCGGCCAGTCAGCGCAGAGCAGATCGTACGAGAGGGACAAAGGTTTCTGCAGACCATTCCTGACTACACCGAGCCAACAGTGAACCCGAACGTCCAATTGCTTTACGAAGATCAAGCGATCGTGGTGATCGACAAGTGTGCGCCGTTGCCTGTTCATCCCTCGGGTCGCTTCAATCGCAATACGCTCGAAGGCATCCTTGCGGTTGCCTACCATCCTGAATATCTTCGCCCCGCTCATCGATTAGATGCCAACACAACTGGACTAGTTGTACTTGCCAGGAAGCATGTTTATTCGAAGCATCTGCAAACGCAATTCGCCGCAGGCACCGTCAAGAAAACCTATCTAGCAACAGTCGACGGACATCCTGAATGGAATTCCATCGACTGCAACTTGGCCATCGGTACGGAATCGATGCATGGAGGAAGCCGTGCGATCGACCCCGCTGGCCAATCCGCTTTGACTCGTTTCCGAGTACTTGAGCGATTACCCAATGGCAAGTCGATCGTGGAGGCCGTTCCAGAGACGGGGCGAACGCACCAAATTCGATTGCATTTGGCTGCACTCGGTTTCCCCATCGCTAATGACCCGCTCTACCTCGCTGGCGGTGCCGCGAGAGAACAACCGGACACCGAGCGACAATTTAATGCGATGGGCTTGCATGCGTCACGCTTGGAATTCGTTCATCCGATCACTCAATTGGTTGTGTCATTCGAATCGCCACTGCTGAAGTTGGCTTTGATTTAATATGGACGATGCCCCAAAACCCGTCACACCAAAGCCCGTTATCGACGAACAGATGATCGCGACTGCGTACCATGAAGCTGGGCATGCCATCGTCGCTCTCTCGCTGGGGCGCACGATCGAAAAGTGTACTATCGTGCGAAACACAATTCGGCTCGGTGCAGTCCAATTGGGAAAAAGCCGCAACCAGCGACAGCAGGACTTCTTTGAAATCGAAGCGATGATCCTTTTAGGAGGAGTTGTCAGCGAAGCCAAACATACCGGGCAATACAACTGGGGAGGAGCCCAGCAAGACTTGCGATCGCTCCGCCGATTGACGCTCGCTAGAGTCAATACAGACCAACAAGTGGAACGTCTCGAAAAAAGGCTATTGGACAAAACCACCCATCACTTAGAACAGCCTGGCCATTGGGAAGCCGTCGAAGCTGTCGTCGCTGAATTGATACGGCAACAAGCGATCAGCGGCCGATCCGCACGACACTTGTTTGATGAAGCGATGAAAAAAAACAAAAACGATTGAGGTTCGATCCAAACACGTTTCAATCCAAGCGATCCACAGCTCAGCAGTTCAAGCGAAGGCGATTCAGGTGAGTAATTGCGACTCAATCGCGAATGCGATGGCAGTAAAAAGCCTGGGGTGAAGTTCGCAAAGCGAACGAAACCCCAGGTAAAACGCGTCACCCCATGCAGAGCTCTGAAGGAGCGGCATAACGAATCCAATCTCGATCGTGATTTGCCTCGTGACCAAAGCGGAAATGCCGTCGCTTTGCGACTCACGGTATCTTTACGGGGCGTATACCACGGATTTTATCCGTGGCTTTCAACTGCCACTGCTCCGCAGTTCAATCCAACCGCTCCGCGGTTCATCCAAGCGATCTACTACCGCTCCGCAATTCATGCCAAGCGCGATCCAAGCCTCTGTACCAAATATCAATAATCACTATTCCCTAAATCCAACATCTGTCCGTCGCGTCGATGGCCGAGCTTTTGAAACAGAACCGGCGATATGTTTGCCGACAAAAATCGGATGGAGCCATCGCCGTACGCAAAATTGGCTCCGCCTGTATGGAAGCTACTGAATCCACCAACGAGAAGGATATCCTCCTCTTTCGTAATCGGCATCGCTCCGTTTCGACCGCTGAATTTGCCTTGGATGGATCCGGTGTTTCGAAGCGTGGCCCGAGTTCCAGAAATCCATCCTAGCACATCAGGATCCGCAACTTCTCCGATGAAAATCGTATTGCTCGAACCATCTTCGATGTCATCAAACCGAACCCGACTGTTCAAAAAAAAGACGCCATTGTTGTCGGCGTCGATTGGTGCTTCGACATCGTGATGACAGCCCACGTAGGTTGTTGGCGCTACGTTGTCGATCAAGGCAAACGATTGGCTCGGGCAATACAAAGGAGGGATCGACTGGCTCCTCGCTCGCGAGTTTTCAACTGCGTAGGCTCCTAACGCTTGATTGATACCGGTGAAGGTCGCTCGCTGTTCCATGTACGGCAGAATCTGAACGACCCAACTGATATGTTGCCCGATCGGTTCGTTTCGGATGGGGCCTGTAGGGTTGATTGTGCCTGCCGGGAACCGCTCGAAGCTAAACTCATGATTGTGGACCGCCAGGATCAATTGACTCACATTGTTTGAGCACTGACAACGTCGAGCGGCTTCACGGGCAGCTTGCACGGCTGGCAATAACAAGCCAACCAAAATGCCGATGATGGCTATGACCACTAGCAGTTCGACAAGCGTAAAGGCTCGAGAGCGAATATATGTCTTCTTCATGGGTTTTCTCCTTGAATGAACTCGGTCGATGTTTTATTAGTTAGAGTAGTTGTCAGTGAACGGCAAACGCGATTGCGGCCTGCCTGAATATCTTCGATGACCGCAGTCACTTGTACCTTAGTGCCAGCTGGACTGCGTTCGAGGAAAACGATACTTACTTCGGCTTGCTTACCGGAGAGTTCGGGCATCGATGGCTTCCAAGTTTCACCTGAATAATCTGCGTTTCGATGGCGAACGGCAGCGCGAGCTAATCCGTTTTCACACAGCAAGGCCGTCTGCGATAACAGGTGCTGTTTGAGCACCTCACGCCGCATCCGCAATGCGGTTTGCAACGCAGCGAGTGTTAATGCCAAGACTAGACTTAAGCATGCAAGCACAGCGACCACCATGGTTCCGCCTCGCTTGTGTGTTCGTTTATTCATCTGCCCCTCCTCCGTTCACGGAAGCAGCCAAATGCGGTCTCCCAATCACCGATCGGACCAATAACTCCAATCGATCGGCACTAGCATGGTCCCGATGCACGCGATGAATCGAAACCGACACGCTTCGATTTTCATCGACTCGAAACAGCACCTTGTTCTCGCTGAACAAGGCAAAGGAATCAACGTAAGATTTTCCGTTCGAGTCCATCTGCTGGCGGTCGATTCGGTTTGACCGACAATGGTAATCGATCCAGCTTTCGTCTGTTTGTACTAGATGGAGCGACAACAGCCCTGTCTTTTCATCCTGCTGCACCATCGCGGATTTCGATTGATGGACGTCAAGTCGCACCTTCTGTTCGAATTTTGCCAAGGTGTAGGCCGCTTGTCCTCGCTCTTTGGCGAGTCGCGAGATTCGCATCATTTGCTGCGCGGCTCCAATAGCCAGCACCATCAGCATTGAAAAAATCGGAAGCGAAATCGCCAACTCGATCAACGTGGACCCACTGCGTTTCATTGATCCACTCCTCCATTTAACCATCCTACCAACACAATCGGCTCCGATCTCACGGATGTCGGCAATTGAAAGAAAAGGACGACGCGCTGGCCATCTGAGGACGACTCCATTTTCCCCGTGAGTCGTGCGTCGGGGATGACTGCGAGAAGCTCCGGAGAAACCTTCAAATCGCTCACGGCTGTTCTGCACTCATCGCTCGAAAGTTGCATGAGCCCATCCATCTGGTTCATCAGCTCTTGAGAGGCAATTTGAAACAACCGTGTCGAATGCCAAGCTTGATTGAGCTGAGAAAAAAGAGGCGTTGCAATTGCAATCATCGTGGTCAAGAGCGATGCAGACACCAGCATTTCAAGCTTCGTAAATCCGCGGTGATGCATGATTAGCCGTGACTTTCTGCCATTAAAAGTACCATTTGTGACAAGATTGTGAACACAGCATAAGCGATCATCAGAACAAACGAACCGAATAGCAAGGTGACGGTAGGTTGAAACCACATTTTGCGCCGCAAGGAGCGAAAATGAATCTTCTCTCGCCGCCTCAAGGCAAGGTGCCTCATCGTCCACGCTTGAACATCGGGCAGCTCACATGCGACGATCGCATCTCGCTCTATGGAACGCAGCAGTTTGGATTTTACCAAGCTTTGCCAAACCTCGGTCTCCTTCGAAATTGCATCGCTGGCTATACAAAGCTTTCGTTTCATTCGGTTGTCTTCGTGCAAATGAGCTAAGTTGTCGATCGTTGTTTTTGCGGGGATTCCCGAGGCTAGATTCATCGCAATCAGTTGCCAAATACCTGTTTCAGATTTACCCACATCGCCGCTGATTCTTGAGACGAGGCGACGCAGCCAACTCTGTGGATGCCACACAAAAAGACGCCAAGCAATCCAGCCTGTTGCCAATACGAAAGCTCCCAATATCCCAAGATAAATAAACCTTTCGAGTTGCTCCAAATGCAGAGATTCAATCGACATCGAATAACTTCCCAACTCGAATTCGTAAACAAGTCGTTTGAGTGTTGGCAGAATAAGCCAGGCTATAAAAAACGAAACAATCATCAACGCAAATGCAACCGCAACCCAATATGCTTTTCCGTTTCGCCAAACATTGGTCGTCTCGGTATGAATTGGTCGCTCCAGTTGCGTTAACTCTTCCCAAACAGCCGGAAGCGTTCCGGTCGCTTTACCAAGTCGAATGGCCAACATCGCTTGGTCGCCCAGGAGTCTCGGATACTTTTCTAACGCGTCAACTATTGGAGTTTTCTCACCTGTAGTACTTAGAATCTGTCGAAATCGGTATCGATGGAGCCCCCAGTGTTCTTGCGCAAACAGCTCAACCGCTCTGCGTGAATCGAGTGAGTTTCGCTCGGCTGCCGCCAAAAGCCGGATCAGAGAATGCCGAACGGCGATTGGGTCTTCCGACATCAACGTGGGCGTAAGGGTCCAACTCGAAAACCAGGAGATTGATTTCGGTGAATCAGGATGCATTTGACTGTCTCGCTAACTCAATGAAGTGATAAGGGACGTCAATGGAAGAAACAAAGCAAAAATCACAAATGTAACGAGGCCCCCAATCAAGACAAGAAAAAGTGGCAGCAAGAATCTTAGTATCCACTCGTGACGGTGGCGTGCTCGTTCACAATAGATAACTCCTAATTCTCGCAACAAGTCGGCAGTGATTTCTGGGGTTCCCTGCGTTAATCCATTGCCTCGAAGCGAATCGACCACAATCGGTGGGAATGCCTTTGCGGATGGACATTGCTCTATCGGAAGGGATTCCAATTCATTCGAAACTCGGACAGCTTGTTGAACCAAAACTTCGCTTTGGCTCGCTCGGCCGGAGATGATCAATGCTTCACGCAACGGAGCACCAATTTTTATAAGAGTTGCCAAAGAGATCAAGCAACGACTCATGGCAACGACGCGCGATGTGCTCCCCCTCGAAAATCGCTGTGCAAAAGAAGCGATGAATCGATCTTGCGATAACCGTCTCGATATTCGCTTACCAAGCCGGTACATAATGAAGCTCGCAATGGCGATCAGGAATATCTCTTTCGCATGTGGGCCAATAGTCGAACCAAACCACAGTACGATTTGGGTCGGAAGAGGTAGTTTCAGACCGAAATCCTTGAACATCTCTCCGAAAACGGGAATCACCGTCCCGCACAAAAATACAAACGTTGCGAACACCGCGAAAAGTAGCGTGCCCAGGTAAGTAAGGGTGAGGGATCGAGTCCAGCGAATGTCCGCGTTCCGGGAGATCGATAATGCCAGGTGTGAGATTTGGCGGCTTCGCTGCTTGGGACCCTGCTCCCACTCAATGATCGCGGCAAGCCACGCAGCAAATGCACCCTCCTTTACAAAATCCTTCGCATCCAAATCACTCTGAATCGCAAACAAAAAGGAATCGATTTCAGACCGAAAACCCCTCGACTCGGGCGCCAGCCGAATAGCATTCAACTGTTCTGCGATTTCGCTGCGATACGCTAGCGCTTGATCGATACGCTGGAGATAGAGAAGCGGTGGTTGATCTATGTCCCTGAGTTGTCTGGTAGGGTTACGCATCACGGAGCCACCAGTTGCGTTAGAAGCTCAAAGGTCACTCCAACCACGCTCAAAGCTTGTAGCAAAACAAAAAATCCGCATAGGACGACCACACAACTGACCAACCAGTGGAACCGAGCTGGGCGAGAAAACAAGCTTTGGAATTCAGACAGGGCATAGGACTCTTCTCGCATAGGTGCAACACGAGCCAACACGTGTTCCGAAATGGCTCGACGGAAGAAAAAGGACACGATGGCGAAACCAAGGATCAGGAAGCTCCAATACGGCAATGTCCTTGCCAAAGAGGCCAGAAGGGTGAGGCCAATCCCTGGCTCAGTGAAAGACTCTGACTGAATAGCCTCCATTTTTGGTAGAAGCCACAAACATATACCCACCATCCCGACAAACAAAAATCCGAGGATGAGCGACGCTTGCAAGAGCACAAAACCAACCGCGTTTCGGAAGTAACGCTGTCCCTCGGCACCGGAGACTAATCGGTCCAGCGCCTCCGTGTTCGCTCCAAGAAGCCACTGTTCTAGTGCGACACGATATGCATTTGGTAATTGGGTATCCGCTAAATAGCTTTCGATCGTTCCATGATTCGCTACATGACTTTCGAACCGATCGGAAATCAAGTCCATTGAATGAACCGAGCAGGTCCCAGCTCCAAATGCTAAACAAATCGGAATCTTGGCCACGATGAAACGACGAAGTAGCTCATGAAAAGCCTTCACGCTCTCAACTACTTCTGCTTCGGTCAATACTGCTCCCATAGGGATTTAGAATCCGCAACAAGCTGGATTTGTCTAAAAAATTTTCGAATAATTGAAACTTTCTCGGCCAGTTAACTAGCTGGTTTGTCGAGCCAAATACGAAGTTCGTTTGCGTCTAACAAATCTTTTGGCCTGCCACTCGCCTCTTTGTTTCGAAGAAGCATCTGCGGGGAAATCACTGGAACCCAAAGTTCATCGAGACAGATTTTCTCGCAACTTGCTTCTACTTCATCATAAGTAACGCCATCGATGTTTGTCAGAATGTCGATGCGAAAAGGACTTCGTCCCAACATAAGTACTTTGCCATCGACAAGCAAAGCCTGAGAATCGTCTGGTAAGGTGGTTCCAAAACCGAGTTCAATGAGGACTCGCCGCACGCGTGTTTCATTGTCGCTTGAGATGGCGACAAAAAAATCAATGTCACCGGTTGCTCTCGGGTTGCGATAGAGGTTGTAGGCGTATCCCCCAATCATCACAAACCGTACGTTGGCGGAAATCATCAACCCGATAAATTCTTTGAAATCCTGGGGCAACTGCATAGTATGGGGCCATCAGCTTCATGAAATTTTCGAATCTTTCTTCGTACGACAACCGGTCATCGTCCCCTCGCGCAGCTTGATCCGCATCAGCTTGAGAATCGAAAATCCTAAGAGTTCTTTCCATGGTGGAAACTTCCAGTCAACATCGTCCAAAGCTGATATTCACGACAACAGTATATCCTTAACAGAACAGATTGTGGATACTCCATCAAGCCAATAGCCCCTTTTGCACCGTTCCGTGAATATCCGTCAGCCTAAAATCCCGGCCCTGGAATCGATACGTCAATCGCGTATGATCAAATCCCAATAGATGCATCAACGTTGCGTGCAGATCGTGGACATGCACAGGGTCCTTGACCACATTGAATCCGAAGTCGTCCGTCTGCCCGTACACATGCCCTCGCTTAAAACCGCCACCCGCAAGCCACATGCTAAAGCACCGATTGTGGTGGTCACGTCCGTCATTGCCCCCTTGAACCATCGGCGTACGACCAAACTCGCCGCCCCAAATCACCAACGTATCATCGAGAAGTCCACGCTCTTTTAAGTCTTGAACCAACGCCGCACTTGGTCTATCCGTATCCCCTGCGTTTGTCTTTACACCCGCGGTTAAGCCACCATGCTGGTCCCAAACCTCATGAAACAATTGCACAAAACGAACGCCCCGTTCTGCTAATCGTCGAGCCAACAAGCAGTTCCTCGCATACGAGGATTCATTCGGATCCTTGATCCCATAACGCTCCATCGTCTCCTTCGATTCTTTGCTCAAATCCATTAGCTCCGGCGCGCTGGTTTGTAATCGGTATGCCATCTCATAACTATGAATACGAGCCGCAATATCAGGATCTCCTACGGCATCGCTCGACAAGCTATTGAGGCGATTGATTGCGTCGAGAGACGACCGTTGCGTCGCGGCGTCGATCCCTTTGGGGTTAGACAAGTACAAGACCGCATCGCCGCCACTTCGCAATGGAGTCCCTCCATAAAGTGTTGGCAGGAACCCAGAACCGTAATTGCTGGCACCACCGCTGGTCCCTTTCGCACTTGTCAAAACAACAAATCCTGGTAACTCCTCGCACTCGCTACCCAAGCCATACAACGACCATGAACCAAAGCTAGGACGCCCAAACAACTGCGACCCCGTATTCATCATGATCTGTGCCGGCGCATGATTGACCGCTTCGGTTTGCATGGAGCGAACCAAGCAGATTTCATCGGCGATCTTAGCCGTATAAGGCAACACTTCGCTCAACTCCATTCCGCATTGGCCATGCTTCTCAAATTTGAACTTAGGCCCTAGTAACGCTGAATTCGGATCAATGAACGCAGCTCGATAACCTGCCAACAACTCTTTCGGCGGCAGCTTGCCATCGCTCTTGGTTAACTCAGGCTTGTTGTCAAACAACTCTAAGTGACTTGGCGCTCCCGCTTGGAACATGTAGATGACACGCTTGGCCTTCGCAGGGAAATGCGGCTGCTTTGGTGCAAGGGGATTCGCGTCTCCGCGCGCCGTAGCCGAGAGAGCTTCTTGGCCCATGAGCGATGTTGCAGCCATACCGGCCAAGCCCATACCGCACTCACCGAAAAACCACCGACGCTTGGTCCGCTCAATCTCGTTCGAAATGTTCTCTAGTTGTGGTAATGATTTCATGGCTGCTTAATTCTTGGAAAGGGTTTCGTCGCAGTTGAGCAATACGCGTGAAACGATGGTCCACGCGGCTGCATCCTGAGGTGTCACACCGTCAGGCAGTTGCGGCAGTTTTGCTGGGTCACTCGTCGCAATCTCTCGCGGATTGAGCCAACCCTCTGCAATTCGCTTTCGCTGTTCGCTCAGAAGTTCTTGAATGGCCAACGACTCACCCGCCGATGGTTTGCGGCTAGTGCATAACACGTAAGCGTATTCGGTTCGCATTGTATCGTCCGTGCCCCCTTCTCGGAGTACCCGTAACGCCATCGCTTGAGCCGCCTCAACAAAGATCGTTTCGTTGAGCCCCGTAAGCGCTGCCAACGGAGTATTGGACCGAACTCGCCGAGCACAGGAGAAATCACCGTTCGGCGAATCGAAACTTGCCATGACCGGATCCGGCATCGAACGTTTGCGAAAGACATAGACTGCTCGCCGATATCGGTCTGGACCAGTCGCAGCCGTCCAATACGTAGGAACAACATAGTTGTAGTTCAGCAGATTTTGGGGAACCGGAGGAATAACGCTTGGACCACCAAGCTTGTTCGACAGCAATCCAGATGCAGCCAAAGCCACATCGCGAACAACTTCGGCCTCGACTCGAAATCGGGGCCCGCGACCAAGCAATCGATTCTTGGGATCCAGTTCCATAAGCTCTTTGCGGAAGACGGAACTCTGCTGATACGTTTCACTCATCAAAATTATCTTAATCAAATGTTTCTGGCTCCAGCCATGTTCCATAAAATCGACTGCTAAGTAATCCAGCAAATCGGCATATTCTGGGGTTGCCGTCCTGGTTCCAAAGTCTTCCGACGTTTCGACTAGCCCATCGCCAAAGATCGCTTGCCAGATTCGATTCACTGCGACACGAGCTGCGAGCGGCGACCGCCGATCCACTAGCCAACGAGCAAACGCCAGCCGAGCAGGTGTTCCACTAGCGGCACCATCTGGCTGGTCAGGCATCGGATTGAGAGCCCTTGGTACGTGCGGCAAAACATCATGCTTGGGCTTGTCCCACTCGCCGCGATCAAGCAAACGGGTCGGACGAGCTGCAGAATTTTCTCGCTCAGCGAGATGCAATACCGTCGTTTGGTGATCTGGCATCTGATCAAACCTCGCGTCGATTTGCGCATTGATGCTCTGATGCTCTGGCTTCGATTTTCGCCAACAAGCAAAGACGGCATCTCGGTCTGCCTGATTTCGATCGGACTCGACCTTCCGCATTGCAAGTACTCCCGCATGATCGCAGGCAGGAGCGAAAGGTTGTGGCGTCTTCGTCAGACTCATTCGGCAGCAGCCAACATTGTCGGCCATATGCATTTCGACTTTGAAACGGGTTCCAGGAGGCAGATCAAGCGGTTGCTCAAAAACCGCGACTGCCACCGACGGTTGGTTCCTCCGTCCCTTGCCTCGGTCCGATGTCCAAAACGTTTCGGGCTTGTCATCGAACAAGTTGGCAACTGGTCCATAAGTGAGTTTACCATCGCCGCTTTTGGACTCCGCCGTTGAGAAGTCGGCGGTCGAACTCACAATCTTGAGTTTCACCCATTCTTTGGTATCTGGTTTTTGGACTTTGATTTCGATCGTGTGTATTTGCCACCCACCATTTGCGTTTCGACCGGGTCCACGCAACGGCAGATCGCCGTGGTTCAAAACTTCGATTCGAAAACCAGTAACGCCAGCAAGTTCGGGCGAGCCAATCATGTAAACGTCTGAGCTCGAATGGCCAGTCATCAAAATCGAACCATCGGTCTGCGTGGCTGGGTGATTCAGTCCGCTGACGCTGTTCAAATCGTCAAACGCAACGGTTTTCCAATCAGCCTGCTTGCTCAGGATGTCGGTTTCAAATGCCTTGACCTCGGACTCCCAAGCAGGATTGTCTTTCTTAAGTTGATTCTCAAGGACAATAATCGATTCGCGAATTGCTTGAACGGCTTTGAGTTGTTCAGGTGCATAGACTGGCGATTGCGCTTCGTAGCAGTTGTTCAAGTAGGCGAACATGCCATAGTATTCGTCGTGCGTAATCGGATCGAATTTGTGAGTGTGGCACTGAACGCATTGCGTAGTCAAGCCAAGTACCCCTTTGCCAATACAGTCCATTCGATCAAACATCTCGGCCATGCGAAACTGCTCGGGCACAATCGCTCCCTCCTCGTTGATCATGCTGTTTCGTAAAAATCCTGTCGCAATCATTTGATCCTGGGTGGCATTGGGGAGCAGATCGCCCGCGATTTGTTCGATCACAAATTGATCGTAGGGCATGTCGCGATTCATGGCTCCAATCACCCAATCTCGCCATGCCCATTGGTCTCGGCGCATATCTTTTTCATAGCCATTCGTGTCTGAATAGCGAGCCACATCTAGCCAGTGCCGTGCCCATTTCTCTCCAAACCGCTCGCTAGCGAGCAGTTCGTCAATGCGAGTTTCGATTGGCGTCTTTTCGAATGAGGTTGTTTCGGCAGGTGACGGTACGACACCGATCGTATCGAGTTGAATTCGGCGAGCGAGGGTGGCTGGCGTAGCTCGCGTTGTGAGTGAGAAACCCGCTTGCTGTAACCGGTTCTTTACGAACGCGTCGATCGGATTCTTCGTTTCAACCGGTAGAGGTTTTTGGACTGGAGGAGTAAAAGCCCAGTGCGATTCGTACTTCGCTCCCTCATCGATCCATTGGCGGAACAGTTTCTTCTGCTCTTCGTTGAGAGGTTTGTTTGCATTGGGTGGTGGCATGACCGAGTCCTTGTCAGAAGATAGGATACGCTCGATCAATAGACTCTTCGCGGAATGGCCGGGTTGAATAGCAGGCGAACCAGATTCACCACCTTTGTATGCATCCGCATCGACATCCAATCGCAAACCGCCTTGCCGTGTGCCTGGATCCTCACCGTGACAAAGGTTGCAATGTTCGGATAGGATCGGCTGAATCTGGCGTCGAAAATCGATCGTCGGCTCACCTCCGGCCACAATACCCATTTGCAAAGTCAAGAACAAAACGGTTGACTTCAAAAAGCACGATGTGTCTTCCATCGATACGTTCATGCGAACCATTCTCAATGAGGTGGGAGGGAAACTCGGCGGGGCTGCGATGGGGCGACATCGCCGTTTTGTCCCTCAAACGTGGTTAACGGGACCATTGTATTTTAACCGTCGCCAGACGAATTGACATCACGAAAATAGAAACTCGGTGTGGGGCACAAGTCACTCTCAGCAAGTGTGCCCCACCTTGGGGCTCGATCATCTCGGACGAGTTCCGCCAAATAGATCGCAGTCAGGGGTCGCAATGCAATACGATTTTCTCTCCCTACGTTTCAACAGTCGCATCGGAGAGGTGCGGATTTTGGCAAGTCACTTTTGCCGACGTGGACTTTTTATCTTTGTCGCTTTGTCCGGATCGGGCTTGTCCCGACCGGACACCGCTTTGGTGTTCTAAGGGTACGCGTGATGAAAATGACCCCCGGATTGGTCGCACCGCCAAAGGCGGTGCGACCAATCCGGGGGTGCGCGGTCGAGCGGCGTGAATCTAGAACTCCAAAGCTGCGGACGGAGGGGCAAGCCCCAGCCGTCCTGAGATGCTTCACAGCGTTGCCGATTCGGGGAGAGGGGAGAAAATCAAAACAGTTACGGGTAATGACAAGGCGATCAGCCAACGGCTAATTCACTGTGTCACGGCTTTGCGAGTGTTTCGTCTTCGCACGATTTTCAGATGGCGTCTGCGAACCCATTATTGAGCCGTGCTAGCCGAGCCGCGCGGCGAAGCACCGATTCGAACATGGAATGGCAACGGCCTTGCAGCGCAAAGAAAACCTTCCACAAAGAGCCGTTCCTTGAGCGTCCGGAACTCGTTGAAACTATCTGGATAGACCCACACTGTTACCGTCGTGTGTTGGGCTTTGCACATAGCAAGTTCGAGCCGCAGACGCCCTCCCGTCCCGAGAGTCTCTGCAATACTTTCAATGGTGACATCACTGGTCGGATCCAATTCGAACTTCTCCAATTCAACCGTCCTGGCAAGCCGAGTGGATGTCCCATTGGTCATCATCCCGCTTTGGCTCTTTAAGCCATAGGTCATCAAGAACCCATCGATTGGGCCCAGTTGATTGACAAAGCGGTCTTTCTGAGAATTGCGTTCCGCCGAGCGTCGCGCCTCGCTTTTTAGAGCATCGATCAGCCTATCCCATGGAATCACTGCCACGTGTCCACCTCGCATCATGACATGCAGTTCTTTTCCAAATACAGTCTTTGCCATCGGAGTCGGTAGATGTTGCAATACCGTGGTCGATGGTTCGTTAGACTGAATTTCACCTTGTTGGTTGAGTAGATTGGCTAGCTGCTTTTCAAGCTCGCTCATCTCCTGCTCGACTTCGATTTTCTCGCGAGAGGCTTCGTCGATACTTTGAAGTTCTTCTTCGACAATGCGTTCGGCAATGGTTACCTTGTCCATAATCTCCATCCGTTCGGAATCGCGATACATGACCTCCATATCGTAATTGCGAAGTTCTTCGGCTTGCTTTTGAAGATCTAGGTCGAGCTGCTGGGATTTCAATGCAGGGGATTCGAGTAGTTCGACTTTCTTTTGGAGCTCTTGTTCGATCGCTAGTTTAGCGGTTGCATGGCTGCGCGAACCGACGATGACGACCAAGATGATTAGGATCCCAACGAGGTTCGCAATCGTATCCAAGAAGCAATCTTCGCCGATGGCAGCATCTTCGCTTCGCCGCTTGCTCATGTTCAGATAATCCTATCGACGGTTGGGGAGAGTCAACGGGACCACTTTGATTTCGACACCACTACCTTCAAGTAGCCGTTCTAACCTCGCCACGCTTTGCTGCGCATCGCTGGCGGCCTCGATCGTTAGTGATGGCGACCAGTATCCACCAACGACGGCAATTCCCCACGAGTCCACTCGCTTACGCATCGCCAGAGCAAGCTGTTCACCCGCTTGCTGCGGTCCCTCTTCCATCGTTAAATTGGCTTCGAATTTGCCTGGTTCCACATCCGAACGCAGCAGCCAGCGATCCTTCAAAGCGACTACGTTGATTGGTCGTGAAACGGGAGTAGCCTTTCCCTCTGCTCGCGATGCAGCCCAACCATGACCAGCACTGACCGAGATCGGTTTAACATCTCCTTCGGGCCGCACATGTTTTGCTTTGACTGGCGAACTTTCTGGCTTTTGGTTCATGGAAAGCGATAGATTGGGGCTAGCGTTAGGGTCGCCTTGCCCCTGAGGTGGGCCTCCTGCTGAGGCCATGCCGCTTGCGCCGCCGGTTGCTGTCCCGGACGAGAACGCGTTGGCGCCAGGAGGTGCAGGAGTATTTGACGTCGCGGAACTGTTGGTTGAGCCTGATGCGTTATTTACCATCGAGTTGCTTCCCGCACCACCACCGGAAGCACCACCTCCGGAAGCACTACCTCCGGAAGCACTACCGTCAGCGGCCGCATTCGCACCATTCACATCACCGCCGACATCCCCGGTTTTATTCACGCTGTTATTGGCAACGTTTTGATTGGCGTTTGCTGTTCCCGTTTCAATGGATTCGTTGTTGGCTTTTTCAGAACCTGCTCCTGCTGCCTTTTGTGTACCCATATTGGCACCTGACGCAGCCCCATTTGAGTTGTTGGAAACGGTAAACTGGCCAGGCAGCATATTGCCGCTCGAGCTAAACGAGTTAGGGGTAGCTGCGGATGGCGGAAGACCTGTACCTACGGGGCCTCCGGTTCCCGCGCCCACCTGGCCCGCATCTTGCGAAGCCATTCCGTTTCGTTGGATTGCGCCAGCTATTTGGGAGTTGGCTATCCCTTGAACGAGTTTCCATTCCTGCTGAGAATTATCGTTCGAGGCGAAGCTAGAGCCACCTGCAGGATGGTCACCATTGCCTGCACCGCTTGCCGCTGAACTGGATGCATCGATTCCATCCCATGAGTCCTCTCCGTCAGGAGCGCTAATACGACGGGGCAAGGCCGCGATAAGCGCTTGTTGGCGGCGTTTGGCTAGCTCAACGGTGCTTGTTAGCTGTTCCTTGAGACCGGCGGGGCTAGTTGGGAATTTCAGTTCCATTTCTTTTTCGACCAGCTCGTAGCCAAATTGATCATCCCAGCCACTCATCGCTTCTCTGGCTAATGCGTAGGTTTGAATTCCGTCAGGCCGAACGATGAGCAAAGGATAGGGTGGCAGCGTAACTCCAAACGTCGCATCCTTCTGCTGGTAGGCTAGACGCAATACACGCAGCGCAGCATCGAGCGGATTGCCTGGTCCAAAGGGCGGTCTTAAATCATTCAATGAGATAAGCAGTCCCTCTGGCTGAACGATCACTCCTTCCTTGGTGCACTCCAGGTAGACTGGGCGTCGGTTCGTGCCATTGGCTCCAACATATGGGATGACCGCAAAGGCAGGCTTTCGCTTCTTTTGTTTCTCGATTTCGTCGATCAGTTCCCGTTTCTTCTGATCGATTTCCGTTTTCAATTTGACGATTTGATCCGTTTTTTCAGAACGCTCTTCCTCGGTTTGGCTGGACTGAGTCTGTATGCGCTCGATTTTGGAGATTAGGTTCTCCAACGTTTGATTGAGACGCGATATGTGGTCCTCGATATCGGCTAAGTCACGGCGGCGGCGCTCGACTCTGGCCTTCAGTTCATCTCGCTGCACGTCCAACTCTTCAGCCACAATCTCCAGTTCCTTCGTTGTTTCCGCAACCTCGCTGATCTCGCTCTCTACTTCCCGTTTCGCCGATGCATGCGAATTGGCAACGGTGAGCACCAGAATTAACACTAGCGCTCCAATGGTACAAAGCAACACCGCAAGGAATGGAAACAATGCAGGAGCAGTTGACTCTCCTCGTCGCTTGCTACTCATCCTGCTTGCCTCGTTAGCGGCAATATGGTGGGCACTTCCGACTCAGCGGTCTCGCTAGCAGAAACTTCAGCAACAGGCTCAGCGGACCGACGGCGCACCGGCTGGCGGCCGAGATAGCCATATCGTTCCATTTGAGTCCCAAGGACTGCCACGGCCTCCGTCAAACAAACAGCCGCATTATGAAATCGATCGATATCGGTCAGTCGCTCTAGCGTGGCTTGCAGCGGTTTCTCCATATCGCGAATCGCATCATGCTTTTCAATGAGCATGTTGAGCAAAGCGGTCTGCGCGGACATTTCTCTCTGTTGATGATAGACAGCCCGCGTTTGTTCCGACAGAGTTGTTTGCCATTGTTGCCAACGAGAATCGATCAGCACTGCACCCTCGGTTTGAACTCGGGCTAATTGTTCCGTGTGGTGGTTTAGCGATGAGTCGTGTTTTCCTAAAGCGGCCTCGATTGCAGCAGCCATGGACGACTGAATTGTTTCTGCGGAGGTTGAAGTTAGATTTTGCCAGTGGCAATGGGCAGCCGATATCGTTTGCTCCCAGAGCTCACTCTGTGTTTGAACAATTTGCTGCACCGATTTTAAGAGCTCCTGCGTGACGTGATGGAGAGCCGACTCGACGTTGCGAGTGTCGTTCTGCTTCTCCTGTTCGGTCAAACATAGCTGCAACGTTTCGGAGACTTTGCCATCGATCGCAGAGAGCAACGCGAGCTCCGTCCGATTCACGGCAAATTGAACGAACATCGCGACCATGGTAAGCACCAAGCCGATGGCGGTCGTATCGAACGCGACGTACAAGCCGGCGGTCAGACTATTCATAGCATCCTGTGAACCGCTCGATAACGCCTTGGCATCCATTTGACCGAGGGTATCCGAAATCCCTAAAACGGTTCCTAGGAAACCAAGCATCGGCATCGCCCAAGTTACAATACGAATGAGCCCATAGCTGTCATGCTGTTGGTCGGCATCGCGTTCGGCAAGTTCGGCAATGTCCTGATCTAGGTGTTTTGTGTTCTTTCGCTTGAGCTGGCGCTGTAAGACGGCGGTAACGCGTTGGCCAAGCCAACTGTCGCCAACCGTGGTGCTCTGAGTTCGCCAAAGTGTATCAAACCAAACCGCCTTCTTTTCGCCTGAATCCGTTTCCGGCGTTTCAGCCTGCGATGCGGAAATCTCTTCGAGAGCTAAGCCCCCTTGCCGGACTTTTCGCTGCTGCAAAGATGCGTTAAACCACTTCGAGGACAGCGCAACGATGGCTACGAAAAAGAGACCCGCCGTTGCAATGGCCACCGGGTGGCACAGGCAATAGCGACGCAACATCGCATAGTCCAATGGACCTGCAAAGATCGCACCATAAAATGCGACGCAAATTCCAGTCCCGACAACGACCGATGGCGCGATGGAAACGTGGAAACTTGGATTCGGTGAATTTCTTTTTGGAAACAGCACAGCAGTCCATTGCCCCCGTTGGCGTAAGCTAGTTTTGCTATCAAATGTATCGAACATCTTGATCGATACCGTACCTTCTAACGATTGGTCGCTCGAGTTTCAAGTTAACTTCGTGTCTCTATCGCTTCGGCAAGTCGACGGCCATGGCCTTAGTAAAACAGGCAAACTTTATCGATCAAATGAGATTTTCGCTTTTGCCTGGAATTCCGGGTCAGTTCGAATGCAATGGACGATAGAAGCTGCTCGGATACACGGACGACCGCGACCAAAAGAATATCACTGTTTGTGTTGTGATAGCATTCTTGAATTAGACCGCAATGGATTTGTGGCCAGCGAGACACCCCAGGAGGGTTGGTTCGCTTGAGGCGATCGGTGGATGTGCACTCCCGATCGCCTCAAGCCGTCGCATCCGTCAGACGCGACCCACGTTAATCTTTCTTGGACAGCGCGTCTTCGATCACAGCCGTGAAAACCTGGGAAACACTCTTGTCAAACGGCTCACTAGTCATTTCATGTTTGTCGGATATGGTCGTCATGCGGCGTTGGAATTCGCGTAGGCCCTCGACATCGACATCTGGTCTGATCGAAAGTCGCCCGGAACGTTGGTCCTTGGTCGCAACATTCTGCACGGCAAACTCCATGTCTTGCAGCGACAACTTTCCCTCCGAAGCGGATCGCAGCCATCGATCGCATCCCGCCCGAAACTGACTCTTCTCGACATCGGTCATACTAGAACCCGATGCCGCTTGAATGAGCTGCTCAACGATTCCCCATTGCAGGATTGGGCTGTCGGTCAATCTCAAAACCAAACGTGACAATTGTCGCGTCGTGAGTTCCTCACGTTCCATATCGTCCGACAAGTTGGTGAGACGTTCGACAATGATTTGGCGATCGGTTTTGCTAAGCGACGATTGCTCAACCCAGGGAATGATTTGTTCCCGAACGGAATAAGCCGCCCGCTTCCCTTGATTTCCGGACATCATAGCAGCCATCGCGATCACGCCTATGCTCAGGCATAGCGCCAAGATGACCACCACGATCAGGCAAGCCGGCCCAAGCGAAACATCTTTTTGCTCGCCACCCGAGCCTCGAACAGCCTCAGTTTTACTTGCCATTAATCTTTGAATTCAATCGAGAGGATTTCGAACTTGAGATTGCCTCGCGGGGCTTGAATCTCGACTTTGTCACCTACTTTTTTTCCAGTAAGAGCCATGCCAAAAGGACTGCTGGAGAGAATGCGGCCCACTTCGTAGTCTTCGTCGCCAGCACCCACGAGCGTGTACTCTTCCTCGTCACCCCAGGGATCCTTGACTATCACAGTCGAACCGAAGCCGACGCAATCGCGTGGTAGCGTCGATGTGTCGATGATGGTCGCTTGACTGAGCTTGGTTTTCAATGCATTGATTTTGGATTGCAGCATCCCTTGGTTTTCTCGCTGCGCGTGGTATTCGGCATTTTCCTTGAGGTCACCTTCCGCGCGGGCTTCGGCAATCTTTTCCGAAATTAGGGGCATCTCTTCATTTTCGAGACGTAATACCTCTGCTTTGATACGGTTGTACCCTTCTTGAGTCATCGGTACGTAGTCGCTCATCGTGCTCTCCTGTAGCCAAAACCGCTAAAAAAAATTGCGACTTGTCTTCTCAAAGGAAGAAAAGCCGCATCGTGTTTTCGTTTTCGAGGGAAAGGCTTCCGCCAAGCCGTGGCCCAATCCCTCAATCAATGTCCTAAAACAAGCGGCTTAAAACTACCCCTAGCACGACGCGCGAGCTAATGAATCCAATTCACTAGCTTGCGCGTCGTGCTAGGAAAATCGGAACTTGCCGCTCGCCTCCGCCCCACTATCTTTCTCCAGAACTGACAATTGTCAAGTTCAATCGGCAGTCGCATCGTAGATCGGTAGATGCCTGTAATACACCTCTAAGGATAACAAATTTAGGGTTGTGACATAGAGTCTACCGCCAAAACGCCCCCATGCGTCGGGAATTTGACCGTTTGGCTCCCAAGAGCCGACGTATTCCCCATTCTTTTTCTGTGTCCGAATCAGCATGGGATAGAGACTGCCGTACCAAGTTTTCCAGCGATCGCCTCCCATGTGAAACATGACTTGAGTTGCATAGTACCAGTAGTAGGTGTCTCGCTGTGGATTTTGTACAGTACCCTCAGACGGAAGCCGCTCGACCAGCCAATCGGTCCCTCGCTGCATATCCGGATTGTCGCGTCGCCAGCCGAGATACAAACGCATCAACAAACCCACGCTGGTCATGACCGGGGTCGGGACTCGGCCGTGTCGCGTGGCAGGTGTGTCCGATGCCTGCCAGTTGTAACGATAAAGGTACTTTTGGTTCTCAGATGCTTGCGAGCCTTCCAGCCATTTTGATATGCGTCGGTAAGACTCCTGGGATACTTGCAAGCCTGATAGCTCGGCACTTTTCAACGCCATCATACACCAGCCCGTCACGCTGGTGTCGGATCCGATTTTCGGCTGGTAACGCCAACCACCACCTTGTGGGTCCTGACTCTGTATCAAAAAATTGATGGCGCTCTGAGCGTTCTGCTTGATGGACTCATCCTGTGTCATGCCATACGCTTCGCACAACGCTAAGGTTGCGATCGAATGGCTATACAGCCACGCATTGCCATCCGATTTAGGATCGGTGCGAACATACAAATCACCATTGGGACGTTGATTCTGAATCATCCACGCCAACGCTCGTCCACAGGTCTTTTCGTATTTGAACTGTCGATGTGTGTACCCAGCTCCTTGAAAGGACAACAAAGCCAAAGCGGTTGCTGCCGTTTCGCTTCGGATATCCACCTGCTCACCGAAATCCTCCAAGTGCCACGAACCATCCGCCCTCTGATATTTGGCCAAGAACTCGAGACCGTTTTCGATGGCCAATTCCGTCTGCGGTCCAAGAGGTCCCAGCTCCGCCGCCGAATCCTCTTGTTCACGATTGCGTTTAAGCCGTTGAGAAAAAGCGGGAACGGAAATTGGTACCGCTGAGCTTGGAATCTTTGGGCCACCTATTTCGGGACGACGCAAGCGATCGATCGTGATATCTGCCTCTCGGATCTCAGGCATAGCGATTTCTCGTTTGATCGGATCGAGTCCTTTGCGAGGTGCATCGAGAAGCGGTGCAGCCCAAGCGTCTCGACCGAACTCGATGGATGGAACACCGACCGCTGGGCTCAAGTTTTCTTGATTGCTTTTTCCGCCAAGGTTCCTACCACCGGATGATTGCTTGCGAATATCCGACTTCTGCAAATCACTTCGCGAGGACATCGCTTGCGATAGATCGCCGTCTGTACTAAAAGCCGGTTGTGGGGTCGTGCCACCTACATTCGGCACAGGTTGGCCCGAGGTGGGGGCGGTTAGCGATTCACCCGATTGACGGTCCATCCGACGGCCACCCGATAGATCATTCATTGCTAATCGCGGATCGGCGAGAAACGTGTTGTCCGATAAAATGGCCGAAGTGTTGCTTTTGGCCGAAGAGCCTTGACCTAGATTTGGCGCGGTTCGACCTAAACTTGGCTCCAAACCAGAAACTCCATTTAGGTTCGCTAGCTCAACACTTTGACGTGTGGATGCTCGAGAATCGTTGGAACGCGAACGCACGTCGGTATTGCGTTCCGATGGGTTCTCGGACGCGGTTTTGGCAGAAAGAGTCCCGAGTTTCGGTATCGGAACGTTTGCCGCCATCGGCTTGTCGAGGGTCGACTTGTCTGGCGTTCCACGCTGCAATAGACTTGGGCGTTCTGGCAAGTCGCTCGCTGCCCGATTCAAGGACTTTTCCAACTCACGGTTCCTCCGGTTCTCTTCGCGAGTCACATCGCTGCGCGGGACGCCGGCCTTTGTCCCTCGATTCGCTCGGCTATCGATTTCAATTTTCGCCTTGGGCATTTCAGCTAGCGAGTTACTGTTTGGAGATTGGATATCGCCGCGGTTCATCTCGGCTGCGGCCGCTTTTACTTCGAGAGAAGGTGTTGGCTGTGACGCCTGTAAGTTCGGAATGTCAATTTCATTTTGTTGACGGTCCAATGACTTTGTAGTGTCTGGCCGTTCCAGTCTTTCGGCCGTCGAGGAAATGGACGGTTGGCTCGGTGACGCCTCTCGCCTCGGTTTATTGAATGGCTTCTCGCTCAGCGTCGGCTTGATCTCGTCCTTGATAACATCAAGACTTAGTTTGGCCGACTCTTCGGCGCGTTGCGTTGGATCTAACGCTGGCTGAGCTTCGTTCTGTTCTGTTTTGACCGGCTTCAAGTAATCAGGCCGCGACTGCATCATTGCGTTGGCTGGTTGAAAGTACTGCGGCATGGTCGACTTTTGCGAAGCGGTCACGACGGCTACTTTTTGAATTTCAGCAGGGAAATAACTGCTAAACAAAACCAGATTGACGGCAAAGACCATGAATAGCAAGTGCAGCCCAACACTCACTAGAAATCCTAATTGAATTGACTTCTCGATCCAATCGTTGGCTAGAACTCGCGTGATCATCGAGGTGGCGATCAGGATGGTTGGAACACCCAGCAGATACAACCATGCATTGGAAAGCGGGTTGGGATCGTCAAAACGCAGTAGTCTCAACACCAACAGCAGGACCATTAGTCCAAACAACAACAACGCCGCATCCATTGCCCAAAGGCCTGAGTTTTTGTTTGGCCGCATTCCGTTCAAGATCCAGCTCCCGCTTCCGTGGAAATCTTGTAGGAGGGCACTTTAATTTTGTTGCAAATGTCCATAACCGAAACGACCGCTTGAAATGCGACATTGCGGTCGCCGCGAATGATAACCATTTGATTGATTGGATTGTCTGCAACCGAACGCCGCAATATGGATTCGACTTTGTCCAGCGACATCCGTTCACCAAAAATCATGTACTGCCCAGTCGCATCGACATTGACAACCAATTCCGTGGGCTCCGTTGTCATGGGGACCGCGCTCGCCGCTGATGGCAATAGCACCGGCAATTCGCGATCATCCTGAGCGAAGCGGGTTGCGACCAAGAAAAAGATCAAAAGCAAAAAGACCACGTCGATGAGTGGTGTCAAATTGAGCGAATCGAGCGCCCGACCTTTTTTGATTTGCAATGCCATCGTTTACCGAATTCCTGCCTTAGCACGACGCGCAATCTAGCGAAAACGAGCTGCCGTAGCACGACGCGCAAGCTAGTGAAAACGAGCTGCCTTAGCACGACGCGCAAGCTAGTGAAAACGACCAGCAATTCACTAGCTTGCGCGTCGTGCTAGATTAATCTGGCCCCGCCGATAACGATTGGCCAACGCCACTCAGCCAACGGCTGAGCAACTCCAATCGCTCTTTACTGATTGTATATGGCTCCCATGGGTCAAGACCAGCGATTGGGGCGGACCATTTCTCAAGTATTTCCAATGCACCTAACTTTTGGGACAGATTTCCTGCTGCTAGCGTTTCAATCACGGGCCTTGCGGAAAGGTCTTTGTTTTTGGACAGCCTTTCGATCACAAGCTTGCGACTGCTCGGTCTCTTATCTCGCAACATGCGTATCCATTCCATCACGATTTCGGAATCGACCGGCTTGTCTTCGCGAAGAAACCTCTGCGTTTTCGGGTTGACCGCTTCGAAGTTCTCCTCGAGCCATGCCACAAGTTTTTTGAGACCGCCAAAACCTTCATTGCTCGCATAAACCTCCTGATCGATCCCCAGAATTCGAAAGGCAGGAACCGAGTTGACTTGCCATTCCTTGGCCAAGGCAACTTCCTCATCGATATCGATTTTGACCACAACCCATCTCCGAAAGAGAACTTCGGCGGTTGGCAGTTCCAGCTCCTTTTCAAGCTGCTTGCATGGCGCACACCATTCCGCTCCAAGCACTATCAAAATGGGCCTATCGAGTTTCTTAGCTACTTCAATCGCCTCGTCGTAATCGTGAAGCAACGGGACCAACTCTGGGTTCTTTGACTCAGATTCGGTGCGTTCCGGTTGGTCGGGTTCCTGAGCGAAAGCCGGTCCGGGAAACGGTAGGTTTTCAATTAGTAAAGCCAAGCAGATCCCGAAAAGACGGTTACTAACGGGGGCAAGAAAAAATGACATAGCGGTTCGCCTCGGCCTTAGGACTTTGCCTCATTAACCACGGATTGTAGCGGAAGCCGAAGAGACTTTCGTCGGTGCGATCAAAATGTTCGGCGCATTCCGCTAAACTGTAGGCGGAGTGAGGTCTTTCGTCGCGACCAAAAACGCGTTGTCACTATGCGGTCGCAAAACGAAGATACCCAACCGAAGGTTGGGTATCTATCAATTATCTGCTGATGCAACTCAGGAACTAAAACCCTTCCTCAACTTGCATACCACCAGCATTCTTGCCACTCTTTTTGACTGGAGCGCTCTTGGTCTGCACCGGAGGGGGCGGTTCCGAACAGCCTACAACTATCCCAAGAACCACCAAATATACTACCGTTTTCATTCAGCTTACTTCCTTTGATTATTGAACCACATTACCGTCGATTACAGTTCCATCCGCTCTTCCACCCAGGTTCAGATAAACAGTGTTGTCTGTATTGGTCGGAAACGTCTTGACGGAACCATCAGCCATCGCAAAATTAGCGAGTCCGGTGTGCATGCTCGAATAGCGTAACCAGGATTTTTCAGCATTTTTGTACGCAACGCCTCCCAAACTGAAGGTCATACGGTGCATTGGCATAGCTCCCGCAGTCCAAGAAAAAGAATGCGTTCGTCCCACGGGCTTGAAACCATCGGTCCATCCCCCTGTAACTTCGCCAAATGCAATTGTGTTAGTGGTTCCATCTGTGATATCCGCAATCTTCGACATCTTATTGATGCGAAACACTCCGGCGTAAGCGTCGATATCCGTACGCGTGGCCTGACCGATGTTTGCTTGTGTATTGCTGAACCGTCCAGCGCACCCCAAATAATTTGTAACATTGGTGTCCCGATAGACACAGCGACCCAGCTGATCGTTCATCGATATGCGGTACAGTCCTGCCGGCCATTCCATCATAGAGAAAATAATGCTAAAGTCCGCGCCGTTTGGAACCATAACCGACTCTGCGCTGTCGGAAGGGCACACAAAGGCTGGAATTCTCGCCGGGGAAACAGCCATAATATCAGGGTAGGCGACAACGCCACCACGAACAACCACCGTGCCTGTTGTATCGCACCACCATGCTCTTCGGTTTAAAACAGTTGTCGCTGGCAAAGTCTGGTAGGTCGTGTCCTTCAAGTCACAGTTGGCTGCGAAAGGTTGATAAACCGATGACTGCTCCAAATAGGGAAGAAGTTGGACCAAGTGACCAACGTAACAGAAATTGGTCTCGTCAATGTTAGGGGTACCACCGGTGAGATTATAATTTGATGCAGGAAACTTTTTGGTAGCGGACTCGTGATTGAGATTGGCAAGACCAAGTTGCTTCAGATTGTTTGAGCACTGCATGCGCCGAGCAGCTTCGCGAGCGGCTTGTACAGCTGGGAGTAGCAGCCCAACCAAAATACCGATGATGGCGATAACCACCAGCAATTCGACGAGAGTGAAACCTCTCATCCGGTTAGAAAAACGCTTTGACATAATGAACCTTTCAACACAGAGTAAAAACAAAAAAAACGACTGGTTATGAGTTGAGCGATCACTCAACCCTGATTCGATAAAAGGTCGACTTGTTTTGGCCCGACGGCAAAAACCCCTAGGAGCAAAGTTTAGAGGTAAGCTTCATCCCCGGGCGCGCAGTGTGTGTGTACACTGCATTCAAACCATTGGAAGCACTAATGTCAATCGATTGAAATTCACTAGGCCGGAAAAATCCCTTTTCTGTCAATGCCCGTTTGGTGAATGTAGGGTTAACAATAGGCCGCAATTGCTGGGGAAAAGGTAAGATTGCCGCAAATTAGTACTCCAAAAACCCCCTGGGAAAAAATTTCAAAAAAACCGAAATTAATTCCGTTTAGCATAAGCAAGACTTGTCCGCCGATCCCGTAGCACGACGCGCAAGCTAGTGAACCTACCGCGACTTGTCCGCCGATCCCGTAGCACGACGCGCAAGCTAGTGAACCTAGCACGCACAAGCTAGTGAACCTAGCACGCACAAGCTAGTGAACCTAGCACGCGCAAGCTGGTGAACCTAGCGCGACGCCCAAGCACACCCTCCGATCCCCTCCCCTCGAAATGGGGCGAGGGAGAGAAATAATCGCACAGGGCTTCGAAATCGGAACGAACGTTGGGACCGTAAAACGAGTGTCGATACAGAATTTTAACAGCCCAGCCCGCGCCGGGTAACGCTGAAATGCAATACTGTCGGCACCAAAAAAAACATCCAGAGTCTTTCGATTCTGGATGTTCCATTTTGGCATTGGTTGCGACCGGAAGTTGCAACGCGTCGAATATATAGTGTTCACTAGCTTGCGCGTCGTAGTATATATTCACTAGCTTGCGCGTCGTGCTGGATGATTCACTAGCTTGCGCGTCGTGCTAGATATAACCCTAATCGCCTTTAGGGCGCCTCTTTGGGCACGACACCGTCATTCTTAATGGTCTCCTTTGTCTTTTTAATCGGTGTCCCTGAAGTTGCTTCTGGTGCCTTTTGAGCTCCGCATCCGCAAATCGCACCGATCAATAGAAGAAAAGCAAAATTCTTTAAAGTCATATTGCAGGTCCTAAAGCAAACTAGTTATTGACATCGCCACTGACCACATCGCCGTCTGCAGAACCACCGAAGCTAAGCATTACGTTGGCATCTGTGCTCAGCGACAGCCCCTTTACCGAACCGTCTGCGAGCGTCCACTGATTCAACCCAGTGTGCATGCTGTTGAAGCGAAACCACGCCTTCGTTGAGTTGACGTAAGGAACGTTCACAAGATTCTTGGTGTTAAAGTGAATTGGCAGCGCGGACATATTCCAAGCAAAAGACCAATTTCGACCCGTCGGCTTTGTGCCATCGGACCAATCCCCTGTGACTTCACCGAACATCAAAGTGTTGGAGGTGCCGTCGGTGATCTGGCCAAGCTTGCCGTCCTTGTTAAATCGAAAAATGCCCGAGTAATTATCAATCGCTATCGCATTTGCTCCTGTGACACCCATTGAGGCCGCAGAACAAGGGAAACGACCTGCGACACCTAGGTAGTTCGTTGGTGTGAGGTCGCGAGCAACTGGACGACCCAAAACATCGGCGACGGTGAAGGCTTGGATGGTGTTTGGATTCAACCCGGTAACCGAAATGGCATACATTTTCTGGGTGCCACCTGCAACATACACCCCGTCGGCATTGTCGGATGGACAAAGGAACGAAGGAATCTTGGATGCAGAAACGGCCATGATATCTGGATAGGTTACTGCCCCACCTCGAACAACTACCGTACCGGCTGAGTCGTGGAACCAAGCTCGTCGACGAAGATTTGGAGGGGATGTAACAGGCAACAGGTAGGTCCTGGCATCCATATCAATGTTAGTACTATACGGATTGTAGATGGTGCTTTGCTCCATGTACGGAAGCAACTGGCACAGGTGCCCAACATAGCTGTTGTTTTCGGCGTTAAAGTTTGCAATACCGTTAAGTTCGGGAGCATTCTGGGACGACGGAAGTTTTTTGTAAGCGGATTCAAAGTTGTGAATCGCTAGCCCAAGTTGCTTTAGATTGTTTCCGCACTGCATACGGCGAGCAGCTTCGCGAGCAGCTTGTACGGCCGGTAGTAGCAAGCCTACCAAAATACCAATGATCGCAATAACCACCAGCAATTCAACGAGAGTGAAGCCTCTCATCCGGGGGGAAAAACGCTTTGACATAACGAACCTTTCAACCAAAGTAAAATCGAAAATCAATAAAATAAATGGTGTGGTGTGTTTAGCGGGCTACTCGATCATGATTCAAAAAAGCAAAACTGTCTTGGCCCACAGTGAACGAGGCTTATTCACATCGACCATCGACATCGAATATTGAAACCACCGAACATGCGAATGTCAATCTGCAGAAATTCACCCGCGAGAAGAAAACCCTTTCTGTCAATGCCTCTTTTGTGGACCTATTACCAACGTTCTTGCTCAAATACCTGACGATAGTGGCGGTCTCCATCGCTTAGTACTCGAAAAACCCCTCCTGAAAAAAAATAAAAAAACTGAAATTAGTTTCGTTTAGGTGAGCGGCAAATTTGCACAAATTACCGGCATGGGCTGCCAGACTGTTGAAAAGGCTCGCTCACAGCCAGAGAGCATCGAACGACGCGCAAGCTATTGAATTGGCCACAAGATTCACTGGCTTGCGCGTTTTGAAGTTGCACAAATTAGGCCTGAAAGGCCGACATGTCCCAAGCCGTGGCTGACAGGACACGGTGCGAAGACCAATCGAGAGACGAGCCCCGAAAGGGCAAAAAGGGGCGACTCATGATCTGAGTCTGTCGGCCCTTCGGGCCTTGAAATCCTAAGGTTAGCAAGTCCGGTGCCTCACGGCACCGGATGTGTCGAGCCTTCGGCCCTCACTACATAACTTGCAATTCCAAACCTTGCGCGTCGTGCTAGGCAAGTGCCACAAGATTCACTAGCTTGCGCGTCGTGCTAGGCAAGTGCCACAAGATTCACTAGCTTGCGCGTCGTGCTGGGCAAATGGCAGTAGGCGAATCGGAACCCGCCGCTGGCGTTAGCTCGATTCACCCCCCCTTGTTCTACTTGGGCTTAGCGAGGGCGTTTCCTGGTCCAGCCGCTTTTTTTCCGGTTGTGGTTTTGGCCGCAAACGCATCCCCGTCTGCCCTAGCAGAGCTTCTTCCCGGCGGAATGTCAGGGATGGACTCTGGTTGCGGCTCGTACTCCTTGGCGCAACCGAGAATGCAGGCCAGCGGCAACGCCAATAACAACTTGTGCTTATACTTATGCATTACAATCCAATCAAAAATAAAAGTGCGGATGGTTGAAAAATACGGAACACAACCCGAAGAAAGTACTTTTGCCAAATCCCTTGAAAGTTTCGGAACTTCCGAATGATCGTCAGTGAGAGCCGTGGCAGCTTCCGGCAATTTCTTTGGGTTTAGACTTATTTGTGAGTCACGGCGCTAGCACGCAGTAAAAAAAGTAGCTGGGCTCTGGTAAGCCCAGCTACTGATCCTTTGTTGCGCTGCCTATTCAGGAGCCTGAATGGCGTTACCATCATTTCTGCTCGCCATCGCTTGGATGACGTTCGGAATCACTACCTGAGTCGATGATGTCGGAATAACTTGAGGAGATGCGGATGAGTACGAAATGAATCGAACGCTTCCGTCAGCTAAAGCCCAATTTCCTCCGCCTGGATGTAGACTCCAGAAGTGATAACGGTGGATATCCAACGGGTCTTTGATCGTTCCTGGCCTGAAGAAGTCAGGTTTCGCACTTACATCTGGTCGTTCGTGAACACCTAATACGACGTCCGTAGCTCCAAAATAAGGGTAGTCGCCCGAACCAGCCCACATCCAGCCGTAATCGAGAGTATTCGAAGGTGGACGCTCACCAATGCAAATTGTGTTGCTTGTCCCATCAGTGATACTGGCCATGGTGACCTTGGAATTCACATAGAAGCATCCGTCTTGGCCACCCGCTTCTTGAAATTGATTGGTTCCCGATACCCCAAGATACGAGGTCAGTGCGGCTTTGTCCGGATTCGTGCCAGCATCCGTCCAAGTTACCCCGCCTCGAACGTCGGATGGGCAAACAAAGGCTTGGTTGATCCTTCCATTGAAACGATTGCCAACTGGCCCTTGCCACCAAGGCCACTGAGTGCGATCGAACGAATTGTACAAACTCTGCCCCTCAATAAACGGCAAAATACAATACATCCAGCTAAAAAATGCCCCATCATTAGGAAGTCCGGTAGTTGGGGAGATGCCGCTTGGTGGTGGATTGTATTTCAACGTCGTATACCAGCCCACACCCACTTGGAGAGCCGATGGGAATCGCTTGAAAGCGTCGTGGTGGTTGTGCAACGCAAGCACTTGCTGCTTGAGATTGTTTGTGCATTGCATACGTCTCGCCGCTTCTCTTGCAGCTTGGACAGCCGGTAAAAGCAAGCCCACTAGAATGCCAATGATCGCAATAACGACCAAAAGCTCAACCAGGGTAAAACCCCTCCGGTCGATCCGAAATCTCTTCACCATAATAAAGCCTTTCACAGAAATAAAAAATAGAAGACACCATGTCAAAGACGTCCATCACGACCTCGATGGCTAATTCAATCGGTCGAACTGTTTTTCCTGAGGGCGGGAAAGGTCCCCAGTGTTACTGCCCTCCGTAGGAAGTTACGGGGGAGAATTTAGGTATGTGTGTGTTCGGGTATTGAACGAATATTTGGCAGTGCTGTCAATCGAATGGAGGGTGCCGAAAAGACGCTTTTGCACATCGTCAAGTGCTCTTTGCGGAAATTAGGGTTAAATATCTGCCGTCAGGCTCGAAAAAAACCTCCAAATTCTCACATCGCCGGAAGTTTTGGCGCCCCTGAAAAAAGTTCCCGAAAAAAAACGAAAATTAGAATTTTTTTGCATAAGGAACGCTACAGTCGAGAGATGCGATCGTTTTGGCCGCCATTACCACATGCTCTGCGAAATCCAAACGAGCAAGATCGCTCAGTTCGATGGAACCGGGATACCAATTATTTACTTCTGTCCTAAGTTTGATGAGTCTCTCTTCTGTAACCATAAAACGGTCGTCGACCTCTTTTAGCTGTGTTGGACTCAACATCACTCTCAGTCGCAAACAGGCTGGCCCCCCGCCGTTTTTCATACTCTGGCCCAAGGGCATGTATCGAACCCCGCGAATGGGATTGCCAGCCTCTTCGATCCAACCACGAAGCAGGTTGCTGACTGCACTCGAATCACAACAGTTGGTGGGGCAAATGAGCTCCATGTCTCCACCAGCATTTTCATTTTCGACAGAAATCAATTGGCTGTTGAACAAGTAGCTCCTTACTGCCTCTGCAATCGGTAGCTCTGAATCGTTGACGCTGCGGCAAAAGAGATTTGCCCCCGTTTTGCGTTCAAACTTCTGATTGATGCATTCGATTGTCGAATCGCTGTTTTCAAATGCGAGTTCATGATAAATCATTACACCGCCATTGCTCATAGCGATCACGTCGTTATGAAAAACGCCGGCATCGATTGCTTGCGCCGTTTGCTGCACAAAAACGCAATCATCGTCTCTCAGGCTCATGCGGCGTGCAACGGAACGGGCTGCTTGCTCGGATTGCCGAGAGAAAAACTTTGCTGACATAGATTCGTCCGATTGCCCATAAACGAATAGGTGAATGGCTTTTTGACCATCAGGTCCACACAGACGCATGTGATTCGCTGCTCCTTCGTCTCGCAATGCCCAAACTGATGGAAGCGGTTCATGTACGTCGCAGTTCGGGACCTCTCGAAACATCTGGCGAAGCTGGTCTCGCCGCTCTGCCGCTTCCTGGCCGCGATGCAAATTGCTGCATAAATTCGAAGGAACCAGATGCAATCGACCATCCGAGGTATCGCTCGCAGGGGCAACCGTGGCCGCGTTGGCGGTCCACATAAACGCCGAGCTGTACGCTGCCGAAAGCAGCCGTGGAGACTCGTCGTAACATCGCCTCAATAAATCCCGCCGGTCTCCTGAATAGCCGATCGTCTCAAGCCATTGCCAGTTTGGACGAGTCGGCGGAGGTAGGTAATATTGCGCTACCCCCAGCCCAGCCACGCGTTCCATTTTGGCAAGTCCCTCCAAGGCTGCTTCTCTTGGGTTGGAAATTTGATTTTGGCTGGCATGACTGGCGATATTTCCGACCCCCAAACCTCCGAAGTGATGCGTTGGGCCAATCATTCCATCGATATTGATTTCGATATTTCTTTCAGGCATCTTCAGAATATTTCCTCCAGTCCAGGTGGCACGCTTGTCGTTGTGCTGAGCGTATGATTTTCAATTGAGGCGACCGGGTAACTACAGTAGTCTGCAGCAAAATAACCGCTCGGTCGGTGATTTCCGCTCGCACCTGTGCCCCCGAACGGCAGCTTGCCACTGGCTCCTGTGGTGGGCGAATTCCAATTGACGATACCCGCCCGAATGTGATTTAGGAAATGATGATAGGACGACGGATCGTCGGACAACAAACCGGCCGCAAGTCCGTACTTGGTTTGATTGGCAATCGAGATCGCTTGATCCAAGTCGTCCGCGACCATCGCTGTGAGCAACGGTCCAAAATGCTCTTCGTCCTTAACATGGGCTTCCTTCAACAACATTAGACCTGGAGTCACAACGGCCCTAGATGCGTTCTGAAGCTTCGCCTCGTTCAGGACCACCGCCCCTTGGGATCGCAATTCCGCTTGTGCCGCCAAAATGCTCTCGGCTGCCGAATTGGAGACCAAGCTGCCCATAAACGGTTGTTTGTCTGACAACGGATTGCCTACCTGAATCCTCTTGATGCTTCGGCTCAGCTCCTCAATGAATTCCGCATTTTCTGGATGATTGACGACGATCAACCTTCGCGCGCAGGTACAGCGTTGGCCGCTGGTGATGAAGGCGGATTGAATGACGTTGACGATGGCGGCTTGTCGGCTTTTCACCCGGTCGACGACAAGTGGATTATTGCCCCCCATCTCTAAGGCCAGCAGGCACTCGGGCCTTCCTGCAAGCTGCAGATGCAGTTGCTTGCCAGCGGAGTAGGAACCTGTGAAGAGGACCCCGGCGGTCGCAGGGGAGCCGACTGCCCATTTCGCTTGCTCGACGGCACCATGAATCCCCTCCAAAACACCAATCGGAGCACCTGTGGATCGCCAAGCATTCAGAATCCAATCGCCGACGGCCGGCGTCTTTTCGCTCGGTTTAAAAAGCACCGTGTTCCCCGCCAAAAGAGCTGGGACAATATGCGCGCCCGGCAAATGCAAAGGCAAGTTGTATGGCCCTAAAACCACCATCATCCCAAGCGGTTTGTATCGGATCGCCGAAAAGGAGGTGCCTGCACCCTCGCTTGTCGTCCATCGTCTCTTGCCGATCGCTTCCGTCGCGTTATCCACTTTCGCAATCGCCGATTGGACCTCCAAATCGCTCTCCCAAAGCGGCTTACCAGACTCCAACGTGATCGTTCTGGCTATGGCTTGCCGATTGGCTTGCAAGTAGCTCGCGTAATTTTTCGCAAATCCAATCCGTGTCTCGAGCGGCGTCCGTGACCAAGTCTCAAACGCCGAACTTGCTCTTTCTGCGGCGCTCGCAATGGTCTGGCAATCATCCCATTGGCCAGCCCAGGTAATGCTGTCGTCTACAGGGCTGCGATGCTGACGCCCGCCTGAGTTTACCGAAGATTGCATGTCTTTTGCTTTATCGCTTGGCCAATTCTGCTATAAGCTGCCGGATTTCGGAAAGCATCTGTAGGTTTTGCTGACTTTCACATAGTAGCCCCACCGGGCTCGACGTGGCCTCCGCCCTGACCAAGACACACGCAGGACCACTTAAGAGCCCAGTGAGGACGTAGTTCGTCAAAAGACTTGGAGAAGGACGCTCCAAGGCGGTGGTGTCAACAGAGCAAGTAGGATTATTCATGCTTGCAATATACTCGAATCCCTATCGCCGATGAACGCGATGAAGGTGAAACCACATTCAGACGCCGAGTGCCTGCTACCTTAAGCCTTCTGCTACCGCTTTTTCAACCAAACAGTGGCTTGCGAAGTCCAGTCGGTCACAGGTAAGCCATCTACGTGCCGCATGCCGTATCCATGGCCACCCAAAGCAAACAAGTGCAGCTCGCACGATACTCCCGCTTTCTTTAGCTCGGTCGCAAGGCAGAGACTGCTCAGAGGAGTAACGGGATCATCCCAAGCGTGAACAAGAAAAGTTGGCGGGGTGTCCGCGGTCGGCTTGAGTTCATCTAGCAACACATTGGCTTTGTTCACCAAATATGCAGGATAGATTAGAACCGAGAAGTCTGGCCGGCACGATATCTCGTCGGTAGCGTCTAGTCTTGTGTATTTTCGCTGGGCGTGCTGAAGCGAAGCTCGCGCGGCCACCTCACCGCCTGCCGAAAATCCTAATATCCCAATTTTAGATGATTCAATGCCGAGCTCCTTGGCTCTGGCTCGGATGACACTTACCGCACGCTGTGCGTCCTGCAATGCTGCTTCGCATTTGAATTCCGGATTGCGAAAAGGCACACGATACTTCAAGACAATTCCAGTAATGCCAATGCTGTTTAACCACTGCGTAATTTCAGTTCCTTCGAGATCATACGCCAGTAAGTTGTGACCGCCACCAGGACAAATGATGACTGCCGCTCCTGTGCTCTTTGTCGGCTCTGGTTTATAGATTGCAAGTTCCGGCTTAGACACGTTCGTGACCAAATAGATACTCTTTCCAGCCACGAATTTTGTCGCACCCGGAACTTCCCCCTCTGGTGGTAACTCCTTGGTTTCGCCAGGCGCCTTTTCAGGCCAAAGGGTGACTATCTGCGGTTCTCCTGCATTGCATTCCGGAAGATGAGCGAAAAAGAGAGAAAGGAACGCTATTGGGAAATAGTGAAGTCGAATGCTCATGGACGCTACCTAGGAATGAAGTGGAAAGGATCGAGATTCGGCGCTATCGCCTTAAAGTAGAGGCTACTCTCCCTTGATCTTGTTGTCGAACCCGGGCTGATGTCCATTTGTTGTGGGCTGCTCCCTGCTGTCCGCTGGACGCGTTGCCAAGTATGATCCAAGAACACTTTACGCTGCATCTAAGGATCGCAGCCATCCTCAACTGACTTTCCTGGAGCTCCACGCATGAGTCGTACGATTCGGTTTCTAATGTCCGGCCTTTTGGTCGCAATCGCTTTCTTGCCATCCAATGCACTTTACGCCCAAGATGCCAAATGGACGCCACTCTTTGATGGAAAGACAATGGAGGGATGGGAAAAGGTCGGTAAAGATGAAACCAGTAAGTGGGAAATAACCGATGGGGCAATCGCCGGCTCGGGCGGCGCCTCCATGATTGTTTGCACCAAAGGCCCCTACAAGAATTTCAAGTATCGAGCCGAAGTGAAAATCAACGACAAAGGAAACTCAGGCCTCTACTTTCGATGCTCGCGCAAACCAGGCTTCACCGATGGCTATGAAGCTCAAATCGATAGCACTCACACCGATCCGATCCGAACCGGTTCACTCTACGGAATGTGCCACGTCTACAAAAGAGTCGTCGAGCCGGACACCTGGTTCACGTACGAGCTAGAAGTTCGCGACGATGTATGGCGAGGCAAAGAAGTGACTCGCATCAAAATCACCGTCAACGGTGATGAACTCTACGAGTACCTCGATTTTGCTAAGACATTCAAGGACGGATACTTCGCGTTCCAACAGCACGATCCAGGCAGCAAAGTTCTCATTCGAAAAGTCGAGGTAATGGAGTTGCCGGACAACGTCAAGAAGTAATTAATCGATCAGACAGATTGGTCTGATCCGACAGATCGGACCGATTTTTGATTAGACAGATCGGTCGGATTGGACAGATCTGACTGATCTGTCCAATCATAATCGCACTAATCACAATCGCACTGTGCCTTTGCAATCTGGGTATCCTGTGCAACCCCAGAATTGCTGACCCGCGTTTTGCCCTTGCTTGGCAGTGCGCAACGCCATCGCTTTTCCGCACTGCGGGCAGTTAGGAATGAGATTGGTCGGATCAGACGGATTTTTTTAGATCGGTCGTATTTGTCCGATCAGACGGATCCGACCGATCTGTTCAAGAAAACTTTGCGGCTTAGGTGAGGGTGTGGAGTAATTAAACAATCGTTGCGATTGATCATTCAAACAGTCGAGAAACCTTGATAAAGGTGGGCTGTCCCCCTAATATTGGGGACTGGGGTAGTGGAACCTCCATTACCGGTCCAACTCTTTTTTGGGTAACCTTCGGGCATCCTCCCGGATAAAACCTGTGTTGCTCATCCAGCTTTTTTTTTAAGGATTTTCGCATGAGACGATTGAGGAAGGGGTTCACGCTTGTTGAACTCCTGGTAGTCATTGCCATCATTGGTATTTTGGTCGGTTTGCTGCTCCCAGCGGTACAGGCGGCTCGCGAAGCTGCTCGCCGTATGCAGTGCAGCAACAACATGAAACAGCTGGGATTAGCTGTTCACAACTACGAGTCAGCGTTTAAGACTTGTGGACGTTTGGCGACTCGCGGCGCGACGGGTTGGGGGCAGGATTCGAGTTGGAACGGTTTTTCGCCACACTGCGGAATTCTTCCGTATATTGAGCAAGGCGCCTTGTTTACCCAAATCTATTTTTTGAACACAAAGGAAAGCGATGGAGCAAACGATTATCCTCACTTCGCTTATCGTCCTTGGTACACAAAGCTGGCACCTGGGACTACCATGGTGACGGGAGCAATTGGAAATACGAGGATTCCTTCGTTCCAATGCCCATCCGATTCGGCTTATGCTGACACGGGTTGGAAAGGTAACAACAACTACGGTTGGTCCTCCGGTTCTTGTGGTGGCTGGAACGGTAATGCGGGAGATCGAAATGGATTCTACGATCGATTCAAAGACTCTGCTTTTGCCGACATTAAGGACGGTCTGTCTAACACGATCATGATCGCGGAGTTTGTCAAGGGTGACGCGACCGGTTCCAAATTCACTCGTGCAGGAGACTTTGCCACAGTCGCGCAAGGCAGCACTCCGTTCATGTATTGGACTCAAGCCCAGTTGGATACATACGCTCTCGCCACGGCGAGTGGTGCAGGGCAGAATTCGGAAGCTGGAAACTTCTGGATGGCACCGGGACACTATAACACTGCGATCAATACACTTGCTCCACCAAACTGGCGAGGCAACTCCGCTAGCTGGGATACGGGATGTATGGGTTGCCAAGGAGATCACGACGGGGTATTCCCATCGCGAAGCAATCACACAGGTGGATCGATGCACACTATGGGCGACGGATCGGTTCAGTTCATCAGTTCAAGTACTAATCTCGTGACCTATCAAGCTCTTGGTTCCGCCAAGGGTAATGATAGTGCCTCGTTAGATAACTAGTTCGTTCAGTAAGTCCGTGCCCTCCCTCGCTTCTGCAAGGGAGGGCATTTTTTTTGAAAGAAATAAAATGAAAGTGCTGTCGATTGTTTTGGGTTGCTTTTTCGTGTTTGGAATCACAGGTTGTGGCGGTGGCGGACCCGACAATAATGCCGTGATTGAGATGGATTATGACGCTGCTAAGACCATCAAAGAAGGCCTTCAAGGCGTGAAGACCTCTGGTCGTACGGGGAGCAATTTCTCGGGACTCATGAATTCGGCAAGAGACTTAAAAGCGAAGGATGCAGCCAAAGGGGAAGCGGTAGAAAAGGCATTGACCCAATTACGAGAGTTGAAAGACCCGGCAAGAATCAAGGCCAAAGCGGAAGAGATTATCAATAGTCTCTAATTTGGAGACGATTGAAGCAATAATGGCACGAAAGAAAAAGCCAAAATCGGCAATCAGCCATAGCCCAGGGCGATCAAGACGAATCTATGTCTTGGTCGCCTTGTTCGTTTTGCTGTTCTGCGTTTTTCTGTATCGAGGTGGCTTTGCGGGGATCGCGACGTCCTATGCGAAAAATGCATTGCTCGTCAATGATGCCAAGCGTGCGTCACCATGGCTCAAGATCGCTGAAACCATTGGCTCAGAAACGCCTGAGTTGCACTACCTATTGGCGAGATCGGCTCGTCTGACGAAGGAGTTCAACAAGATGTCGAAGCACCTGCAAGCAGCGTTGTCAGGCGGATTCAATAGCGAAATGCTTGACAAGGAACAGTGTTTGGCGATTGCGAGTTTAGGCGAACTCGATCCAATCAACGAATCCAAAATCAAGAAGTGGATCGCCCAGGATGGACCTGACGTAGCGGAGTTTGTCGACGCGTACGTCAATGGTCTTGCAGCACTCTCCCGCTTTGACGATGCCTCCAAGGTGCTTGAGCAATACGAAGCAGAGTACCCCAATGATCCGATGGTGAACTATCGATTTGGATTGATAAACGAACACACCAAATCGAATGAGCTGGCCGAAAAAGAGTATGCCGAGGCAATGAAAAAGGATCCGAACCACGCGAAATCGGCTTGGAGATACGCGAGACTGCTTTGCGGTCGCAATCGGCCTGAGGATGCGGTCAAAGTACTGGAGAAGATTCGCAAAGGACCGCAGGAACTTGCGGTCAAAACGTTTCTTGCGAGTTGCCATTTCCAAATGGGAGAACTTGAGAAGAGCCGCGAGTTATTCAAGGAAGTTGTCGTGGAGGACAAGCAACGATGTCTGGATGCATACCTGAGTCTCGATGAATGGCCCGAGAGATTTCTAGCCGCTTCCGAATTAGGCATCGTAGAGTCCAACCTTGGGAATTACCCAGACGCAAAAAAATACCTGGAGATGGCTCTGGCAGACAATCCTCGCGACTTCACTGCGCGCAGCGCCTACGCGTTAGTGATTCGACGACTAGGGGATACCGAGCAAGCCAACAAGGAATTGGAACGAGTTTCTACCGAGCGCACTGAGTTTGACAAGATCACGCTCCTTCGCGACAAAGTCAAGCAAGACCCCAACGACGCGGTCGCCAAGTTTGCCATGGGCGAGATTTTGTTCAAATACGAATCGGAACGGTTTGGGTTGTTTTGGATTCGCTCTGCTCTGACGAGCGACCCAAACTACAAAGAAGCTCACGTGTTTTTGGCGGACTACTATAAGAAGAAGTCCGCTGAAAACGAAGCGTTCCAAGGCAAGGCTGAGTATCACCAGCGACGAGCAAAGCAGCTGGAAGCCGAAAAGCCATTGTAGAAAACCCGGAGGGCGACACTCGGATGAAACCTGAGCTGCTTTGCGTTTCACCACTTAAATAGCCATACTCTTTTGCGGTATTCGTGTTGCCAGATCGAGGATGACCAGGTTGAGGTACCTCTTGGTACACGATTCCGTCCAGCTCTTGCTTTACAAAGAGATGATCGTGACTTCGACCCCGCCGCGATTGTTGGTCGGAAAACCACCGACGAGATGATGCAGGAAGACGAATCGATACTTGGCATCGATACTTGGCATCGACACTTGGCATCGACACTCTCAAGCGATACTTTTAGCCATCGATATTGCTTTTCACCTAGCGTCCAAGACCAGTTGTTTCCATCTCGTCCTCGCTGTGTTGTGTAGCGAAAAGGATCAAGGACAATGAACTGGGCGTCGCCCCATTTCCATTAATAGTAGTCCTCCGGCAAACCAACTTCAGGATCGCGTTGCACCTGTGACACAGCCAGTAAAAAGAACATGGATAAACAGGATTTACAGGAGGATTGTCGATTCGTCTTACAGTGCATTACCTGAAGACAATTTCGGCGCAAGGATCGGCTTGGATAATCCAAAACTCGAATACAAATGATTCTCACGACACAAGTAAATCTCTCAGCGACTTAAAATTATCCTGCGTATCTTGTTTATCCATGTTCATTCATCTTGCTCGATCACTTATACATATGTACCTACTTCTTTCGCTCGTACTGAAAGTCGAGAGTTGTTTCGGCAAGTTTGGCCTCTTTCACCGCCTTGAGGAATGCCGCACGATTGTCGCTTCCTTTGGCGAGCTTCAACTCAGACGAAAGAGCATAAACAGTGACGTGGTACTTCTTTAGACCAGGTCCTTTGGAACACATGGGATCGTAGGCGGCTTTCTTTTTATCGTTCAAGCCCACGATTCCCGTTTGCTTGTCGTTCTTATCGAGATGGTCGACGTTTGCTGGAATGTTGTAAACGAGCCAATACGACTTCTCCTGATCGGGTGCGGTGTGCCAGAGACTGAGCGCGAACGACTTGGTTCCAGCCGGCGCGTCTTTCCACTGGATCGGTGGTGAAGCGCTTTTGCCATCGCAAGTAAACTCAACTGGGATCCTTCCATCGGCACCGATCGCCGAACTAAACACCGTGAACCCTGTTTTCTTGCCTGAAGATTCAGACTTTTCCATGTTGGCGGAATTCGCCTCAGGCGGTTGCTTACCACGCGGTGGATCATTTCTGGCTGGTGGCTCTTGTCGTGGCGGCGGGTTATCTCGAGCCGGATCATTGCGGGGTGGATTATTGCGAGGCGGCCTATCTCCGCCTCCAGAACCACCTTGCGGGCCTCCTCTTCCGCCTGGTCCTCGCTGCCTCGGCGAATAAGTTTCGGACTTCACTTTGCCGTTTCCGTCCACAAAATCAAACTTGACCGAACCGTTGTCGTTGAGAACATAGTTCACGTATCGCGTTTCGTTTCCAACAACAATCTTCACACTAAAGCTCTTGTTGTCTTTGGATTCAAAGCCAGTTATTTTTGCCCCACGAAGTGGTGAAAGCGCTCCACGCACACCCTCAGCTCGCGGTTGTGGATCGACTTGGCCGTCACGTTCGACGACTTCACCATGGAATCCGCCATTCAGATAGGGATACGTTTTGGTAGCATGATAGTGGTAGCCAAGCTCTGACGAGGTGTGGCCATTGAATGCATCGAGCCCCACGACTTTCGAACCGTCCGGCTCGGTGTACCCATAAATCGGGTAACCATCCAGTGCATAGGCAACCGGCTTGTCTTTGCCAACGATCTCCTGCAAGTGCGTAGGGGCGATATGATAGTGGTAGTCGTCGGCTCGACCGCAGTGACCTCCGAACTCGTCCAGTTCGCCAGCGATCAACGTATCTGTTCTGCCATCGTTCTTGATCGGGTTGAAGATCGGAATACCGTTGGCGGCTAGCGCGATCGCACCGCGAAAGAAGTGCGACTTGGCCGAGAGGGGATTCTTGGCGACAACTGGCTCGAGCGGAACCCGCCAAGCGTTTTCACCAAAGTAGGGTTGCGGGAGCGGCACTTGCTGTTGCCAAGCCGTGATACCGACCATCATTCTATGGTCAGGCATCGAATTCGATTCAACATAAAAGAACTTGGCGTCCTGTCGATACTTGATCGCGTTTAGCTTCGCGAAAGGATCAAAGGAGTCTGCGATCGATGGCTTGCTCGGTGCCTTACGTGCAGTGAACTTCGCGAGCATAACGGTTCTAGCATTTTCATTTAGTTGCCTGACTTGCTGCACTTTTGTTTCGATCCATTTCTGATCCGCTGCAGTCAACTTGGCGATTTCGATCGAAATGACTTTGCCATCGGAGCGGCGAACTTGAACCTTGCCGTCCAGCGAAGCCAAATACGACGCATGTAGATGTGCACCGTTATCGATAAATGACCAAACACGCACACCGGCATAGCCAACTCCAGGATCATGGCCGTCGTGAGCGAATGCCTCAGACAGCGTCGCAACGTAGCAAACAACAGCAACGAATAGAAACGAAAGGCTCCATCTCCCCCTCGCCCTTGCTAAAGGGAGAGGGGGCCAGGGGGTGAGGGTTTTGGTGCTTGCCAGCTGCGTTACACCCTCATCCCCCAACCCCTTCTCCCTCATTGAGGGAGAAGGGGAGCATGAAAATTTAGTAGTGGTTTTAATCTTGTTCATTCCTTGCTCGATCCCTTCTTGGCACCTTTGCCGTTACCTTTGTCGTTTTTGTCTCCACCCTTGCCGCCCTTGCGAGGTGCAATCGGTTTGGCTGGATCGAATTCTGTGTTCTTCGTTGGCATCTGTGCCTTCACATCTATCAAATACTTTTCCAATCGATCCGAAAGCATCTTCGCTTCGCCAGGCATCTGTTTTGCAAGATCATTTCTTTCACCAATATCTTTGGAAAGATCGAAGAGCGAGACACGATCGTTTTCATAAAAGTGAATCAACTTGAGGTCCCCGAGTCGAATCGCGGAATGCGGGCCGTCATCACTTTGGTAGTGAGGGAAGTGAAACACAAGTTCTTCGCGTGCACGCTTAACGATTCCCTTCCCCTCGTTTTTCAGCAAAACGCTGATGTTTCCACCTTCGATGCCATTGGGTAACTCTTTCTCCGCCAGCCCTCCCATCGCGCAAAAGGTTGGTAGGAAGTCATAGCCAACGACTGGAACATTGCACCATGAATTCGGCGCGACACCGGGACCACGTACAATCAAAGGGACACGTATCCCACCCTCCCAAACCGACCCTTTTCCGCCGCTAAGCCCGCCTCGTTTTGCCCCGCCTCCCGATCCATTGTCGGACATGTAAATGACGTAGGTGTTACCACTCAATCCCAAACGCTCAACGGCTTCTAAAACCTTTCCAACTCCTGAGTCCAGGTCTTCCGTGATGGCTGCCGTGGCAACTTGCTTGGAGTTGTTTCCAGAAGTGAGTTTTTCGTATTTGGCTTGCGTCGCTTTCATTGCAAGCTCAGGTGCATGCAACGCGTTCCATGAGAGCTGGATGTAGAAAGGCTTGTTGGCCGTCTTGCTTTTCTCCATAAACTTGGCCGCACGTTCAGCCATCCCGAAAATGTCGACCGGATTTGGATCTGTGAACTTAAAGGCATTTTCGTTTCCTGTATCGCCATCATTCTCGTCGTATCCATGGGCCCCTGGCCCACCGCCAGCGATATGCCACTTTCCATAATGTGCGGTCGTGTAACCCGCCTTCTTGAGTAGTTCGCCGACCGTGGTTTCGTCCCTGCTCAAGTCCTTAATCAATCGCGGCTCCGTCAGCATACGTCCAGGCACTGCCGGCGCAGCTTTGGTCCAATGCAACTGCGCCGGACTCTTGCCCGTCTGAAGACTGATACGTGTTGGAGAACAGACGGGTGACGGAGCATAGGCAGACGAAAACCGCATCCCTTGTGCAGCCAATTTTTCCAAGTTTGGCGTATAAAAGATATCGCCTTTGGACGCGGCTACTTCGGGATGCATAGCAACAGAAAGGCCGTTCCAACCTTGATCGTCCGAAAGCATGAAGATGATGTTCGGCTTTTCTGAAGCCGAACAAACGCTTGCAGCCAAAGGCATGATCAACATCAATGCCATCACAAATCGCATGTGTAACTTCATTGACTAATTCTCTGTTTCAACATTTCGATCGAGGGAGTGGTGGCTAGTATGCTGAAAGAAATCGAGCGGCAGGTCATTCTCATTCACCAAAGACAAACGCAGATCCAACCTATCGGGACCGTAAGGCATTTGCACAAAACGCATATGCAGGATGCGACCTGATGTGGTTTCATAGGCGATCTCAACACGCTGCGGCCCGCGTTCCTTGGGCTTTTTCACGGCGACCAACATACGCACTGTTTCTCCGTCTGAAGCTTCATATTCCTCTGGACCAAGGGTCGAGAACTGCACCTGATACGCTTGCCGCAGTCGTCCCAGTCCTTCGTGAAGATTGGTCAATGGAATCGAGGTCTCGTGCCCCGGCAGATCGCGATCAAAGTGGTGAATGTCCGCGCTAACCTTGACAGGCCCACGAGCATTTGCAGCCCAACTCTGTTTCCCATTGCTACCAGTAACAAACGGTAAACCGTCTGATGTCTTTCGAATCAGCACAAACTGGTTCCCCTCGCGAACATGCACTCTGGCGCCATCCAAGGGGGGCTTCGGCGGACGCAGGCTTTCCCGAGTCGGTGGCCGATTGGCACCTCGCTCAATCGGCGGATAGACTTCTTCGACCACGATTTCGTAAGTTCGATCTTTAGACAGAGTGTTTTGGGCGATGATTCGATTTAATTCACGGATCGCTGCGGACGCATTGGCCTGACCAAACAGGAACCAGAACAACCCAACTCCAAAGCAAACAACTGCGATGCTAGCAGCAGTGCTCCAGACAGAAGGGAAAGAAAACAATCTACCCAGCGAACGAACGGCGACCTTGGATGGCGGCACATCATGCACCAAAGCACTTTCGCCCATCGCGTTTCGCATGCGATCATGAAGCAGAGCCGCATTAGCGAACACTCTAGCATTCTCTGGCGAAGACTTGATCCAATCGCTCAGCGACGCCAATTGCTCTGGCGTTAAAATCTCGTCGAAATAACCATCGATCATATCATGAGGCGCAGGATTCACGAGCGTGCTCCTTCGATCGATAGGTGTCGCTCGACGCACTGCCTCAACTGCTCACGGATGCGTTGCAATGACTTCGCAACAGTGTTGGGAGTCATACTCAATAGGCTAGCCATCGCGGCCGGCTTCAAGTCGTTTTGGTATCGTAACTCGCACAACTGCCGAGCGCGTCCCTCAAGCTTCCCCAAACATTCTTGCAAGTAATCAAGCGATCGGACCTCCTCCGTTTTGATCTCCTCGAAGGCAGTTGCGAGCAAGTCTACTGTTTCACCGTCAAAAACCAAGCGATTTCGTCGACGGTCCCGAAGGTAACTCCCGACCTGATTGCGTGCGACGCCCAAAGCCCAACCAACGAATGGACGCGACGCATCGTAACTTGGGAACGACTCAAGAATAGCGACCGCGATGGACTGAAGCACATCATCGCGATCCCGAAAGTCACGGATAACCGACGTGACATAAGCCGAGACGACAGGCTGTGCCAGTGTCCAATAGCGAATCGCTTGCTGAGAGTTTTGGTCCATTTTTGCGCCCTACGGAAAATGCCTTTGACTGTTACTTAGCCAAAGGAATCCAATTATGACACGCAAAATAGAAATTTTGTCTTTTTCGCAATTAGCACGACGCGCAAGCTAGTGAATCTGCTATCCAATTCACTAGCTTGCGCGTCGTGCTAGGCATATTGGAACCCGCCGCGCGCCTACTTAAAAAAGTCAAGGAAAATCGCGACAATAACCACCTGTCGACGGTCGAAAAATCTCAACAAAGGTTCGCAAACGAGATGGAAAACAGAGAGGGATTAAACTCCCAATCGGATTTCCACCTGATGGCTTACATTGTCATCCACTACCGAACCGATATCCTCGGAAATCTGAGGCAGATCGTAATTCGCTTCTTCGTCCTCATGCAATAGCCGCGATGTCAAGAACGGAATCGGTTCATCGAGCAGTCCCGTATCACCGGTCATTTGAACATAGCGACAAAGTGACAGAGGTAGCCAAAGCAGATCGTCTGAAAACTGCGTGCGAACGCCTCGGCCGACTGGAGGATGCCACCAGTGTTGCACGTCTCCTTCGCGGAATTGCCGCGACGCAGCCCGTTGAATCTGCTCACGATATAGGCTCGGCTCAGCGTGGATTAGGGCCATTGCATCTTGTAGCTGATCGCGGAATCCGTACGCTCCTCCCGACTGATAGAATCCGGATCGAGCCCACATGCGGCAAGAAAGCGTTTGGTAGATCAGCCATCCGTTGGCCAGAAAGTTGACCGATGGATCCGGCGTTTCAATGTGGACAGCGCCCAGGGTCTGACTCCAATAATGCCAAACGTTTTCGAGAGCCTTGTAACTGTTCTCTGTTCCTCGCGTCTTATGAATCAATTGGCGAGCATCGTCTTCGTTCTTGGCAGAGCCAATCCGAAACATCACCGTCTTTTCTTCACCGTCATCCATTGTTAGATGCGTCTGAATCGCCGCGCAGGGATCAAGTCCAGCGCCGACACGATTCGACAACTTGGCACGACGCATCGCCGATGGACTTGACGGACTCCCGTTTCGACCAAGAAACTCCGTTCGATCGCAAGTGATCGAACGATTCGACTCGCTGCAATCCACAAAAGCAACTCGGTCGGCAAACTCCGGGCTATACGGATTTCTTGCGAAAATGGCTCCCGTTACCGGATCCACCTCCGTCACAATATGCATGATCGACTTGCTGCGAACTTCGCCAAGAACCCATTCCCAGTAACCGGTCGCTGACAGGCTCCGCTCTCGTCCTGAGTGGTTTATTACCTTGAGTCTCGCGTACTTGATCGGCTCATCGATCGAGACGTAGATGCACAACTCAGTTGTTATGCCGTCTTCGGTATAGTCAAACATGCTATAGCCGAATCCGTGGCGAGAAACATAAGTTCCCCTTCCCCGCGCTGGTGAGGGTGATGGCGACCAGACCTCGCCCGTCTCCTCATCTCTCAAATAGATCGCTTCGCTTGCCGTATCCGAGACAGGGTCATTGTTCCAAGTCGTTAGCCGAAATTCATGACTGTTTTCCGTCCAAGTGTACGCGCTGCCGCTCTCCGAAATGACTGTGCCAATCTTGGCATTCGCAATGACATTAACCCAGGGGGCCGGCGTCGCTTCACCTGGTTTGAGGGTGATGACATACTCTCGTCCATCTCGGCTAAAGCCACCGATACCATTATCAAATTCTAGGTCACGCTTTGAAGCCTCAGGTGTTGACTCCGTGTCAGGCCGAGCCTTAGTCGCCCTAAATCGAGGCATTGCCGTCTCGGGGCGAACGCGGCGATTGACTTGATCGATGAGAGTTCCTGCGTCATCCTGAAGCACAATTCGTGCGACCGTTTGCAGAAGTGCCCGATCCTCTTCGGACATATGTTCACCACGCCGCACAAACACCCCTCCCGGTCGATCGACCAAGGCAGCTTCGGGACTCGCGGAGACAATGTCCAGGATGGACTCTTGCAACGACTGACGATAGACCGAGTCATCCTCGTTCCAAATGACCAAGTCGACCGCCAGCCCTTTCATTCTCCAATACGCATGCGCTCGAACAGCCTCACGCACCAAATCCAGTTTCTCCGCATCGCGAATCCGAACCAATACGATGGGTAAATCCCCGGAGATACCGTAACTCCAAAGCCCTGATTGGCCTCGTCGGTTTTGGATGAGCACGCTCGCCTTGGCACGCCGCATTCCCGACGCATAAATGATGGAACCGGCCAATCGACTGTATGTCAGTGCCTCCGATTCCGAAGCGTTAAGCTGCTGAAGCATAATCAGCCCGCGGGTCCAAGCAAGTTCGAAGACTCGGTCCGCCATGGTTGGGTCGAGATACTTCTCTACCATTGCTTTGGCAACGTCGTGAGACTCCCCGACGCCAGTAATCGCGTCCACGGTTACTGTTTCGTTGGGTTGAAGAAGAATGACTTTGCGAATGCTGACAATCGGATCGAGCGTCGCGCCCTGGCTGTTGGAAAGCGGACTTCGACTCTTGAGAGATGCGGGAGAAGCCGCTGTCTGGCCTCGTCCGAGAAATCGCATACGGTCGGTCTCGTAGGACGTCTGTTCCACCTGCGTGCCGGTTGCGGTCATCATGTGAACCATCCAAGGTGGCAGCTCCTCAGCGGATCGAGGTCGACGTGTGCTTAGAATGGCTCCTTGCAATGGCAATATTTCGGTTTGCACGAATAGATTGCTAAACGCTTGATGCGATTCGTCCTGGGGTTGAGGTGCCAATACCACTTCAGCGTAGCTGGTGATCTCGATGCGACGAACCCGTTCGGAGCGATTGGTAATCTTCGTTCGACGCACTTCTAAGTCGTCCTCTGACGCAACACTGATCATCGTGTGCATCTCTATTTGCTCATCGATGCGGCGAAATTCTGCTCGCGACTGCGTGAAGATAGCTTCGTACTTTTTTGCAATCGTCGCTGTCGGCTGCCAGGCTGTTGACCATACCGTATCGCTATCCAAATCTCGGATATAGCAAAAGTTACCCCAACAATCTCTTGTCGGATCTTCTCGCCATCGCGTGACCGAGATACCACGCCATCGACTATAGCCTCCGCCGGCGCTGCTGATAGCGACATGATACTGGCCATTGGACAGGAGATGAACATCGGGCACAGAGGTGGTTGGATCTGTCAGCACGCGCATAGTACCAGACTCTTCCGCCGCCGACGCACGCGTTGCGTTCGCTTCGTTCGCATGTGGAAAGAGTGGCACAGTCGTACGCGGAACGCGTTCCTGAAGCAACAGCTCAGTCGATCGAAACGCCAAATCCAAATTGAACCGCTGCTGCATCGGCTTGTCCAAGAGAACATACGCAAAGGTATTCCGGAGCCCGCCGCTCGCCCTCGCAACTGGTAATAGATGTTGCCTTAAATCAAATTCCAACTCAACGGATTCAATATGACCATCAATGCAGGAATATGGATAACGATCGTAAAAATTAAATGGCGGTAATCATGGATCGATCCGCATCGGGTACTTTAAAGGGTGGTCTGCGTGCTTTCGCAATGCAGCTCATGGGTTGTTTCGTTTCGTTCAAGAAGTAGAGAGAGATCATTATGTTCAGAAGACTTTTGCTTACGACTGCACTTGCTACCGCATTTGTTTTGTCTAGCAGTGAGGGTTACTCGCAGTTTGGTGGGGTGCAAGTACAAGTTGGCGGCTATGGATCAGGAGTCCGTGTCGGCAACTTAGGATACGGCAACGGATACTACGGCGGTTACGGCAATGGTTTTGGTAACACGTATTACGGGAATTATGGCAACTACGGATACCGTAACTACTCAAATGGTTACTACAACAATGGATTTGGGGTTAACAACTATCCCAAGTACGGCTATCGGTATGTAGCTCCGAGAGTTTATTCCGCTCCGATTCGAAACTATCCAGGGCGACGATATCGCTATCGATAACTTGTAACGGCTCAACTGGATTGGACCTCGAAATTGAGGTTGCAGCAAGAAGGTGAAGCGTCGCACCGATTAATAAGAGTGCGACAGAGCCCTCTATCGGAACCTTCAAGATCCCTTGTACGATAAACACCAAGGAAAATGCAGCCGAAACCAAGACGACCATGCTCATCGTCCATATCTTGGCCAACATGATTTCGGTCGGCGTAACAGGCATCACCAAGAGATGCTCAATGGTTCCGTGTTCGCGCTCGCGTTGGCTGTTTAGCGTATCTAAAGCAAACGGCCATCGCTCTCCCGCCGAGTAGCACGCCAAGCATTTTCGACTTGGGCGGAGCAAGCCCACCAGTCGCGGCCTTCGCGAACTTGGGCATTGCCAGAGCTGTGCAACACACTTTGCCAGCGTTCTAGAAGGATTAGCTTCGATTTACGGCTGTCTGAACCAACCCTACTCTAAGATCGCAGACATTGGTTCCTGTCGCGCCTGTCAGCAACAGTCCGTTAGTAGCCTCGAAAAAGCGATTGGAGTCACAGCGTCGCAAATAATCTTGCGGAGTTAACTGCTGCGACTTCATCCTCGCAAAAACTTCTTGGTCGACGTACGCGCCGGCAGCATTGGTCGGGCCATCTTCGCCATCTGTTCCACCGGAGACAAACGCCATATCGGCGTTCAAGGGCCATCCGCCACACGCATCATACCAATCTAGAAAAGCTAAGGCCAATTGCTGATTGCGACCGCCAAGACCTCGCGATTCCGCGGGGGGCAAAACGACGGTTGGTTCGCCACCAGAAATGATGCAATCGATCAGCGGCTGCTCTAGTGTAGCTTGCATTTGTTGGGCAAAACGATGACCAAGTAGCGTTGCCTCTCCTTCGTTTTGACGCTCCGACTTCATCCAATAACGGTAGCCTAGCTCGACTGCTTTTTGCCCCGCAGCGTCCACTGCAGTCGCATTGTTTGCCAAGACAATCGAAGTTAACTCAATGTCCGGGTTCTCTTGCGATTGGCTTGTCGCTTTCCGGTGCATTGACTTGCTTAAAATCTTGTGAATATTCGGAAACGCAGCTGGCAAGAGTTTTTCCAAAATGGCAATCGCCTGCGCCGGGTCCGGCGATGGCCTGAGGATAGTTGGCCCTGAGGCAATCAAGTCGAGTGGATCACCCAAGACATCGGACACAATGCAAGTGATAAGTTTGTTGGCCTTGCATGCGCGGGCAAGCCCACCTCCCTTGACGTTGCTCAAGCATCTGCGAACCGAATTGAGTTGCTCTATATTCGCGCCGGAGGAAGATAGAGCTCGTGTGAGTTCAACTTTTTCTTCGAGGCTTAGGCCATCGATGGGCGAGCATAGCAACGCCGATCCTCCACCACTGATGAGAGCAACGACGCAATCATTACGGCCAGCTTGCCGAACATGATTTAAGATTTGTCGCGTCCCATAGACCGCGGTTGGCGTAGGTTCATTGCAACCTTGTGGACGCGCTTGGCAAACCGTTACACCGTGGGTTTCGGGAAATGCGCGCGCGACGTCCATCGCAGCCCCATGCATACTGATGGCGGAATCAGCTCCCTGGGGAACATTGATCCAACCCGTGATCTTGGGAAGCTTTTTTCGAGAAGACATCAAGGATGTCAGTAAACCTGCAAGCATTCCTTCGGTTGCTTTTCCAGCTCCAACGATCACAAGCTGATCGGAGTTCTTGAAATCAAAGACTTGATCTGCGATCGTAAGCCAACGCCCGTCCCAATGCGTTTGGTCCGCGACAACCGTGTCCGACCGCACAGCGTTGACTCCAGCAAGCCAAATGGCAATTGCATCGCGAGTAAGTGGCAGATTTGGCTGCTTTGCAACTTGAACGCGAGGTTTCGTCATGGAGAGGAAAAAGATAGTGGTTGAACGTCTACGGAGACGGTTAGTTGCGTGTACCCGCCACCGATAAAGACGCCATGGATAGGAGCAACATCGGCATAGTCTCTACCCCAAGCGACTGTGATGTGTTCTATGCCTGGAATTAAGTTGTTGGTTGGGTCAAAATCGATCCAACCTAATGGTCCCGCGTAGACGCTCATCCAAGCATGGGACGCATCGGCACCGATTAGTTTCTCCTTTCCTGGAGCCGGGTGTGTCAGGAGATAGCCACTGACATACCGAGCGGGAACTCCCAGCGAACGAAGGCAACAAATGGCGATTTGCGCAAAGTCTTGACAAACACCCTGTCGTCGAGCTAACGCTTCTGCCGGTTTGGTGGAAACCTGAGTCGCGTCAGGCGAATACTCCATCTGACGGTAGATTTTAGCCGTCAATATCTGAACGCACTCTACAAAACTACGATGATCGATTGCAATTTCACGAGCAAAGTCAACAAACGCTTTACCGCGTTGACAGTGACGCGAATCGAAGAGGAATTCGCTAGCCTTGCGGTCGTCGTCTTCCATGGGATGGCTGGCAGATTGAACAACCTGCAACCAGGTAGGTGACTGTTCTAAGGAGTATTCTGGTACACTCCGTTCGACAATGGATTTGGACGTTACCGTTAAGTGCGGATGGAGTTGCTCGATGCTAAAGAACTCCGCCCGATTGCCAAAACTATCTACCCATTGATACCGAGCATCAGGGACTGGCGAAACGTCGATGTGCGATTGGTGAACGCATTGATAAGGTAGATCCCGTGGTCGCAAGTGCATTTGGTTGTGGCATAGCGAGCTTGGCGAGGAATATTCATAATGCGTTCGATGGGTAATTGCATACTTTTGAATCGGAGCAGACATTCGGAATGTGCAGGACAAGCGTGTGAAATCGCGTTGCTTTGATGCGCCAATTCTAGTTGGTAAACCAAGTCCCAGGTAGGGAGCTAGTCTTTCCCGTAGTGCTTTACTTTTTCCCAAAAACCAGGGAAAGCATCGGGCTTGTGGAAGTCTGGGCTATTATCAATATCATGACAGATCGCACATTTATCACTGGCCTTCTCCAACGGAAGCCTCATTTCCTCCCGAAGCTTCTTTAAGAATTCGTCGTCGGCTTCCAAATCGCCAAGTTCGGCCGCCACATGCTTCGAGCCCGGTCCATGGCAGTTTTCGCATCCGTTTGCCACCAGATGAGGCGTTGTTTCCAACGATTCATAGCCAGATCGGTAAGGTGCAAAATTGCCCGGGTTCCAACCCGTTACGTGGCATGCTACGCACTCAGGATCAAAGTGCCGTGCCATCGACCTGTGCGGAGGTTGTACGATGGAATCGGTTGCACTCGCGTGGGGAGTGTTTTTCCAGACTTCAAAAGCGGACGTATGGCATTCACCACATTTCTCCGAACCGACAAACTCACGGGTCGACGGATGCAAAATAGGCCGTTTTCCAAGGCCATCGAATGTCACTGCCTTAAGCTCGTCCTGATACTTCCCAAACAACTCGGTGACTCTGGGTGAGTCTTCGAATTGCGAGCTGAGCGCAACTCGCTGGTAGCGGAACGGTTGCTTCGGATCATTGAAAACACCAAACAGTCCCGTATACATTCCCTTCGTCCCAACCTGGACCATTAGGCTGTTCGTCCCCGGAATCTGTTCGGGCTGAAATGTTGGTTCACCAAATCCACCCGAAGTGATAATCAACGAAAATCCAGGAACCGCTTTTGCGATGGCTCGAGATTCTTCGAGCGAGGCGTGCGAAACAAGCACCATATAATCGCACTTCTCTGCACGCAATTTACCCGCAACTTCCTTCAGGGCTGGTATGGCTTTCGATATCGTGACCTCTTTGTTTTCTTTCGCCTTCTTTGCGTTTTCATCACCAAGAACGGTTGTTATCCCGATCTTTTTCCCTTTCACGGTAAGCGTTTTGAATGCTAAGTCAAAATCCTTCGCGATGCTTACGTTGGCCGAAACGAATAGCCCCGGTTTATCAATCATGGCATACATCAAGTCGCCCGTATTGAGCAACAAATCGTCTTCGCCAAAGCCAACTGCTTGATACCCAAGCATGTTAAACGCATTGACGGTCCAAGCAAACTTTATGTCCGCTTGATGCCCTCTTCTTGGGTCTGGACTGCTAACTTGAAAGACTTGGCCACCACCATCGACGGGAATCACTTCCCAACCACGATCTCGAATCGACGCCAAAAACGTATCTCGTCGACTAAGCCCACCTTTTTGATTCTCAAGACCCGTACAACCGCATGGCTCGATGTAACCTGTCTGGCTACCTGTTACGAAAAAGACAAAGAGAGGGTCCTTCCAGCCTTCAGCAATTTTTTGATTTTTCTCTTCACTAGTAGCAACGGTGATTGGAGGTTTGCCACCTTGAAGTGGATCAACGGTTGCGTTGCTCTGTTTTGAGATATCGGGGAGGATTTTGCCCTCATTGGTTTGTGATTTCCTGGAATCGTTATCGGAAACATTTTTCCCAGGGAATCGAATCTGAACCTTGGCTCCTTTTTGTTCTGGATTCTGGCCACCCTGCGGTGGATCGCCGTGCAAGTTGGGGAGGACGAGCGAAGCGGTGACGCCAACAGTCAATGCGAGCAAAACTTTGAAAGCTCTCCGCTTATCCGTACCAACTTTTGAATGTGCCACCGTTCCATGCTCCCTGCAATGCAAGCGGACTGATTCGATTATTCCGAAATGCGGAACTTGATGTACATCGGAAACTTAGGGGCGCTTTCCATATTGGTTTCCAAAACTATCTTAGCAAAATCTTTGCTGTAGGCTCCGGCGAACTCAATAGGAGCGGTTCCGGGAGCAACCTCAAGTGTAACTGAGAACATTTTCTGTTTTTGCGTTGATTTCAGCTCAGCAATAGAGACCTTCAGCTTCCCTTCCAGAGAAGCTGGTAGCGACTCTAACGTAACCTTTATGTCACTTGCCTGTTCATCCTTGATTGCTAGCACAAAACTCTTTTTTAGTCCGACGCTGGACTTCGCAGCGCCCAATTCGAAGATGCTTCGTTCTTCATTGAAGTCATTGCCAGCGATAACTCGAATGGGCGATACAGAGCGTCCTTGGATGGGAAGATTGATCTGCTGCTCTTTGGAATCGGGCTTGTCTGATAGTTTGCTGAATACCATATTTCCTGAAAGCGGGCCTGACGGAACTCCTTTTTTGAGTTTGATCTTAAAGTTTACGTAGGAATGAGCGTCGGAATACTCTGCAATTTCACCAGCCTGCAGTTTCTGGGGTTCTTCTATTTCGCAAACGATCTTCGAAGCGACTTTCTCATCCGACCAACTAGCAGAAGTTACTTGAATCATTCCTTCTTCGAAACTGTACAGACGCCCCTTCATTTCGTGTTCGTCGCTGGCGAGGAAATCACGAAAGTCCATAGGCGATGGTTCAAACACGTGGGCTTGGCTGATTTTCCCTTTGATCGTAAGTTTGATTTCCTCTTGATCAGGTGCGTTGGTCCCGATGGTTGCAGTTTGAGCGAAGTCGTTGAAGACACCTTCTGCCAACCATTCCAGGTCCACTTGCGTTTGCTCACCTGGACTCAGCGTTTTTGAATCTAGTTTGCCTACAGTGCATTTGCATGACGACGATTTGTAGACGACGTCCACTGGCGCTTCGCCTACGTTGCGGAAAACAAAGCTATGCGAACGTTTCGTACCCAGTCGCATCGTTCCGAAATCGAGTTCCGTTCCGCCAATCACCTCAATTTTACCCGGCTTCGCTTCCAGCGACTTCGCTTTGCGAATTGCTGTCTCCATATCGGCTTCGAAACCCAATACGTTTTGAATGCCACTTGTTCGACTGTTGAATTGCGTCGTTGCAATTCCAAAGCCAATTCCGATACAAACCAAAAGTAGTAAAAACGTTCGCATTTTTGAACTCAAGCGGGCCGAAAACAAGGAACCAGGGGACATGAAGTGAACTTATCGTACCAAGCACAACGGGTTGTGCTAGACAATATTTTGTTCCAAAAGCTACGGGACGTTACTACGCAACCAACGCAGAATGGGTTCGCCCTTCGCGTCGCCATCGCTTGCATCCACCCAAGCATCTTTCTCGACAGGGCTGTTGGAAGTGTCTAACTCTTTCGGGAAAAAGACAACAACTCCCGAGAGTTTTCGGTCCGCATGCAGCGTTTCTCGATCGATTTCGACCGCTTTTTCGACCTGAAACTGTGCCTCCGCGGCTTCCCCGCACCACGCAGCTCCAACCGCGGCTTGTAAACGTGCCTGAGCCGAATTTGGATAAAACTCAGCCGCCTTGCAAAAATACTTGAAGGCAATCTGTTTTGCGGAAAGTGCTAAGTCCTTCGTTTGGTCTGATTTAGAATACCTATCGGCCAAAACAGCATGCCATCTCCCCGCCTCCATATTGGGTATCCAGTGGTTCGGATCCCTTTTCAAATAATCTGCACATAATTCATCCAACAAATCTTCATACCTCTGACGAACGGAAGCGGAAAGGTCGCTTCGTCGAAGCTCCTCAACGCACTGATACGCGGCCAGCCTTGGCAGCTCCGGATCCAACGGATCGAACTTCACTAAGTCCAGCCACTGACTCGGATCTCTTCCTGAAAATGGATTTCTCGAATCCAAGCGCGAGAACTCGGAGACTCGCAAACGCGGCAAGTAAGTCGTTCTCGCAAAGTCCGCCATCGCTAAGCTTCCGATCGCAAATCCGATCAATGGGTATGCCCATGACTTGCCTTGCAACGGCATGCTGTTCGCCAATTGGGATGATGTCAGCCCAAACGCTAGTCCAACAAAGACACATACACTATTCATTACGCCCGGCTGCATCCAACCTCCCGAAGCGAGCAAATGAACCAACACAACCGCTGCCGATACCAAGTAGACCAAAGTCGTTCGCTCGTTATGCACAATCCACTTCGTGCGTTCCACCCATACGAATACCAAAATGGAAACAACAACAAACAAAATGCTCGCGTAGAATGTATCGTCATCGTTAAACAATAATGCAGACATAAAAACACCTACGCAGGCACAAAGACCACCAACGACAATCGACCATTTCCCCTCCGCCATTTCCGTGGCGTTCCACTCAAACGGATTGTCAACTTCTCGATTCTTGGACCGGCTGCAATCGAGTGTTTTGAAAAGCAAGAGCGTTAAAATCAAAGACAAGACAATGAGCAGAGGCCAACCGCCAGCTGCGGCGGTTTCCAAAACAAAGTTATGCGGATCTGCCGGCGATTCGGATGCCGTGATCACCTTAACTCGAGTGTAGTTTTGCTGAAAGTTGGCGACTCCATATCCGGTCCATGGCCTGGATTGGATCATGGTCCATGCACCCCGCCAATAGTCCAATCGAAATGAAAGTGATTTGCCCGCTTCAGCCAATATCGATGGATCGCGCACTAAAACCGTGCCGATGGAAACGCTACAGAGGATCGAAATCGCGATGAAAACGATGCGCAATCGTTTTGCAATCGCCCAGCCACCTTGCCGGAGTGATGGATGCAACAAACTACCGACCATCAAGCAAAGCACAGCCGATAGCCATCCCGAACGACTCTTGGTCAAAAGCAACGTAACGAAGAAACTTCCGGTCAAACCGACGCAAAGGATCGCTGGCCCCCAATTCCAATGAGGAGACGTCACATGCTTTGGTTTCAGCGAAGTCAGAGTCGCGGCCGCTTGCCCACTGAGCAACAGAACCAAGAAGACCATCCAAGCAGCCATCAATCCTGCCAATGAGTTGGTTAGAGAAAAAGGTCCCGTCGGCTCTAAACTGTTCAAGCGATTTGCAAATTGCATCGCGCCGGAAGAGCCAGCTGCTAGTCCCATTTTTTCCAAAATCGAATTGGGATCAGCGGCAAATCTTTCCCGAAACGCTGGCATGCTTAAGAAATACTGATGGCATGCATAAGCCACCGTCCCCGCTGTACAAGCAATCATTAAGGAACATAACGGCGATGCGATACGCGCTCGCATGCCCAACTTGGCAATGGCGAGCAACAACATTCCTTGTGCAATCCATTGCCAACACCCGTAGTACGCCATCCTCGCGTTACCTCGCCCTAAAACGGTAAATGTACAAAACCAAAGCCAGGCACCAAACAAGGCAAACGTCCAACATATCCAATGAAAAAACGGGCTGGTCCGAACGGAACTCGCACTCAAAAGCGAGTCAACACCGACGAGAATCCAAATGCCAATTGCCATCACGATGAAGCTGATCGAACTTCCCAACGCGACACTGGTCGCATCACAGGGATTGACTTGGGAAACGACCAAACAGATCGCCAACAAGAAGATTGCTAGTTGTCTCGGCATGCGAAATAACCAGGACGCATTCGCTTGGACAGTCGGTTTCAATTCAATTCTCCTTTGCATTCGGCGACGATGTCTCCGAATCCGTAGCTGCAGGAAGCCTCTGACCTGTCAAACTTTCCAAAACGCCTACGAGGGCAAGCATGCAAAACACAATTGCCAAAATGATCACCGCTCCCCAAGTATCCGTTCTTGGCAAAAGCAGCGCTCCGAGCGAGCACGTTACAGTCGCTAGGTAAATCGTCACCACAGCTTGCTTCTTGGTCATACCCAAGTCCACCAGCCTATGGGAGAAATGCCGCTTGTCGGCCTGAAACGGACTGCGACCTTCCCGTAGCCGTATCCAGATCACACTGACCATGTCGTAAAGGGGAATCGCAAGCACACAGAGTGGAGCCAGTACCGCATGTGGCGTATTTCCCCTAGCGCCCGTATAAGTCGATAAAAGGGACGCAATCGCAATCCAGTAACCGACAAAGTAACTCCCGGCATCTCCCATGAAAATGGTAGCCGGCGGCCAATTGTGCTTCAAAAAACCAAGCAAGGCCCCCACCATTACCCATAGCATCGCCGCCACAAACAACTGCGGTTGCCCTCGCGAGGACTCAGGCGTCACAACCAACATCAAAGCTAACATGGTACATATGATTGCAGCCACGCCACCACTGAGTGCATCCATGTTGTCTAACATGTTGAACGAGTTAATGAGCATGACTATCCAAATCACGCTCATGGCTGACGTCAACCAAGGTATTCCAATGAAAGCTGTCAGCTGGAGATTCTGCCAGTAAACCACCGCGCCAGCCACGATGAACTCGATACCTAAACGAGATTGCCACGGTAGCGAATAACGATCATCGAGCAGCCCTAAAAAGGCAAGCACTGTACCGCCACCTAAAAGAACCCAAATCTGCAAGGCTTTGGAAGCAAGTCCCGGCAAGTGTTCGTCCAACCCAGTTGGAAGCCATGACTTGCCGAGCGATTCGTTACCTTGGAGCACAAACAATCCGATCGTTCCGATCAAAAAGGTTCCAGTTACTCCGAGCCATATGCCCAACCCGCCGCCAAGCGGAATTGGGATCGTATGCACTTTCCTTGCATTCGGTTTATCAAGCAGACCAAGTGCGCTTGCATATTGCTTGACAATCCCCACTGCAAAGAGAGCAATAATAAATGCAGGCAGAACGGTGACTAGCAACATCCCGATAATCGGGAGCCAAAAGGAATCGATGGGGCTATCCATGAATTCCCCAAACGTAGACGTTGATCGAGAAGCGTTTCATTCGTTTTCGTAACTCTGAGAAGAAGAAATGGTTTGGGCTCGCAATAGTGCTGCTACGTTTTTCGCCAAGTGACTTCGACAATCATGAAAGAATAGTCGAAAGTCCTCTCGTTGATAATCAGGATAGGTCCATGGCATCGGCTGCCACTGTTGGTCGCGAAACGCAAGTGTTACCTCCGCATAAATGCCTTCCCGAAGATAAAGGCGATGTTCTCGGTTCTTGGTTGAGGCCAAAACCAATTTGGTCATCGACATGTAGCCTGGGTCGATGTTGATTGGTCGTGGTTCAGCAAATGCCCCATCCTTTTGCAAATCGTCCTCCCAATCGTGCATCAACAACTTGTGACTGGGTAACTCCGCGGGGTCGTACCAATGCGATAGAATCGCAAATTGTTTCTTTAAAGAATCGCCCATCGTTCGATGGTAATAAGCGGATTCGCAAAAAGGAAAGAGTGGGCTCTTTATCGCGATTGGAGCAAGCCTCTGGCTGACTCGCTCCCAAAACCATTCCAGCGCTGTTTCATGTCGACTGAACGCGGCAATGAATTGCACACAAGGTGGATGCTTTTTTACTAAGCCCATGCCGTGTTCGCTTACTTGTCTTTGCGCTTGCCTGGGCGGCTGGAATCTGACGCGTCCGTCGCCTTGGCTTTTTGAAAATTCAACTGGGCATCGGCGAACCCGTCGCAGGATGATGAGGATGAGCTAAAATTCACGGTGTACAAATCTTTTCGGACAGAACATAATACCACAGTTCACTTTTCAACAAGCTTGATCGATGACCAATTGTCCTGATTGTAGCTCAAATCGGATGTGGGAAAGAGTTCATTGAATTAGGGATTGGGAAATTGCTGTCTTGGCGACGCAATTCGACGTAACCTGTGGATTATCCTGCTGTGGTGCAGGTGTCACTTGGTCGATCCTTTTCGTTTTCATTGGGATTTGGATGTTGCGCCCTCGACGCCGTAGATATACCGCCGACTACTCCGAAACGGAGTCCGAACCCAAGCCAACTCGTGGCCTCCGTTTGTCCCACAAGGGAAAGCTCGATGGCGATAAGCTTTCGCGATCGTCGCCAATTCCCTGGAATATCGTCGTCCCAACCCACCGGCGTGAGCGCGCAACGGAAGGCTTGCTACTCGGTAGTGCTGTGGCCGAGGCATTGTCGTTATCTCGACACGGGATCCATCCCCGCGTAGGGCTTAAGCTCTTTGGTAGAAATCCCCTTCAGTATCAGTTCGTGCCAGGAATCGGCACAACGAACCATCGTACGCATTCTTTACTGATGACTTTTCAGGCAATGCTCCAATCCAAAGCAACGCCTAGCCTGTTTGCGTCGAACCTTCTGAGACGAATCGCTTGGTACCAGCGTTCATTTCCATTGAGGCACATCTACACGCATGGAAAACGACTTGTTGCGAAGATGCGTAATGTGGCGATCGCGGACTCGGTGACGGTAGGCTTGGCCGACGATCCGCTCGTTCGTTCCGCGGTCATGAGCGTTATGCTCCAAGGATGCGCGGATTCCGGAATGACTTGGTTTCAGTCAGGTGTCGGTGTTTCGCATGCTGATACACGCGTCCTGAATGCGAGTCTCCTGGTCGCCTATTCCGTGCAGCTGGCTCAAATGGTGGATCAGCAAAATATCGTGCCAACCGAGATTATTGCCCAGTTGGTTGCGGTGACGGAGGACTCGGAGTTCCGTTCTGTCCTGATGGAAATGAACGATGCGCTTGTCCAAAATCAATCGGTAGCCACATTTGCAAAACAACAGGGATGGGCCAATGGCCTGCCCAACGACATCTTTGCGGCAGCGATTGTCGGCGTTTACGCATGGTTGCGACACCCAAAGCGTTTCCGCAATTGCGTAGAACGCACAATACTACTCGGAGGAGCATGTAGTAGCGCAGCCACGGTAGCCGGCGCGTTGTCCGGCATATCATTGGGAAAACGAGGAATCCCATACGAATGGTTACGACACCTGTCGACATACCCTCACAACAGTAAATGGCGTGAAGAACTTATCGAAAGAGTCAAGGACTGGCCGCACGGCGTCGATGACATTCAATCGACTGCGGCCATGCCTTCTTTCATCTTCGGCCAACTTGTGAGAAATAGTATTTTCTCCGGTTTCAGAATCTTGCACGGCTTAATTCGTATTCCGATGCGACTCTCGCAATTTAGCATCGAAAAACGTCGTTAGCTAACAAACAACTGATCCATCACTCGCTGAGTCGCCAATGCGATGTCACCCCAGTATGGATCCATTTTTCGATCGAGAACAATTCGGTTGAAGGTCTCGAACATGTTGATTTCTTGCGCAGGCAAATGTCCTGAATCGTACTCATAGGCAACCACCCGACGCGAACGCGATTGCATGTGAAAGTCGCAGCCGTTGACAACGAAGGCAGGATTCTCAATACCAAACGAAACTTCGCAGCCGAAGTGAGGCAATACAAAGTCGGACAAAAAGGCATTGCCCTTGGTACCACTGATGTGAGCCCATTGCTGATTCCCTGTCAAAAAGGAACAGTAGAAACTGCCGCTAGAACCGCCCGGAAAAACTAGCTCCGCCGAAAACTCAGCTGGAACCTCGGTCTCACTCTTTTCACCTCGCATACCCGTCAAGCATCTTCCGGTCACCTGCGTTGGGAGTTGCCATCGATTTGCCCATAACAGAAACCGAATACAATACCAACCTAAATCGCCTAAGCACCCAAAGGGCTCCAGTTGGCTGTCTACCCGAATGTTCTTCTGCGAAAAGGAATCGTCACCTAAAAAAGAAAAGTTGCAAGCGATCCGCTTCATGTCGCCCACGGAGTTGCCGTCATCGAGACATTGACGAAGCAGTGGTAGTCTGGCGCTGTGCATAAACATAACACCATCCATAAACTGGACACCCTTTCGTTTGCATACCGCCAGAATCTCCTCCAGATCGGCAGCAGAAAGAGCGGCTGGTTTTTCCGCGAGCACATGCTTGCCACTCTCCGCCGCCGCAATAATCCATTCTTTTCTCAAACCGGTGGGCAGCGGAATGTATACGGCATCGATGTCCTTGCGATCCAGCAAAGCCTCATAGCCATCGATCGCCTCAGGCTCTTGTTTTTGGGGCGTATTGGCTTGGCATTCGCGGATAAATGCCTTTGCAGCTTCAAGCCGACGGCTGGCGACCGCCACAAGTGTCCCAGATTTTGATTTTGCTATGGCTCGCCAATTTTTCTTTGCAATTGCGGCCGTCGACAAAATACCCCAACGGCACAATCCAATACTCGACATATCAATTTCCTCTGGTGTTTTGGTGAATCTTTTACATGCTCCCAGCTTGCCCGCCTTGGCATTTTGCTACTTGAAGCCCTACTTGCGCAGATTACTTGGTCCTTGTGAACTACTTGTCTTGAAATCCATCTTGACCCCGCTTACGCCACTTCTATATCCTCCGCTTCAACCACGGCAGGTTCGGTAAAGACGGCAGACGTGGTTACTGTCAAAGGATAGACCGAGCGTGCGAGTTTGGCGACCCGTCGTCAACATTGCAACGAACATTCAGGAAGGATGATTCCCCCAATGTCGAGCACAAAAACTGTTTTTACGACCGGCGAGGCCGCCAAAATTTGCAAGGTGAGCCAACAAACGATCATTCGTTGTTTCGATAATGGATCGCTGAAAGGATTTCGCGTTCCAGGCAGTCGATTCCGCCGAATCCCCCGCGATCTACTGTTTGTCTTCATGAAGGACAACGGCATCCCAACCGATGCTCTCGAAAGCGGCAAGAAGAAATTGCTGATCGTTGATGACGATCAAGATCTGGTGGATCTCATGTACGATACCTTTGAACGCGATGGCAGATTCGATATCCGCACCGCAAACAATGGTTTCGATGCAGGGATGCAAGTCAAAGAATTTCGCCCAGATATCGTGATCTTGGATGTTATGCTCCCAGACATCAACGGGCGCGAAGTTTGCCAACGAGTTCGGGGTGACCGCACCATGGATTCCGTTAAAATCCTCTGCATCTCGGGTATGGTTGAGCAAGACAAGGTGGCCGATCTGCGATCCGCAGGAGCAAACGACTTTATGCAAAAGCCGTTTACTACGGACCGCCTCCTCGATCGTGCCTGCGACCTGTTGGAAATTGATCGCCCTGTAACAATTTAATCGCAAAAGGTGGGATAGAGAACTTCTGGGAGATTGAACTCTCGGGAGGGTGAGCCCACCGCTGTAAACATGTTTACCTCGAGTTCACTCAACCAATTCGTTACTCGGGAGGGTGAGGCTCCTGCCGAACCGTGGCGTCCCCAACTCGGCAGGAGCCTCGCTCTCCCATTGATTTCCATTCGAGTTTCCTAGCAGTGATATTCACCAAGGTGGTTTGAAGCCTATCCCACCAAACACCAAGATTCCTAGCCGTCTCAATCGAGATGGCTATGTTCGTTTAAAGACCTGTCTAACCAATGAACCTCTAGCTAAACTGAGAGGCTACTGCATCGCCCTACATCCAGCTTTGACAAGCGAAGAAGGTCAATCTGACGTGAAAAAAACAAACGAAAACGCTGACCCACAACGAATAACTACCTCCGAACTTTCAGCCGCAAAACGCCCGGTTCGCCAATCCAAAAAGACCGTTCTCATGATCGCTTCAATGGATTCCGGAAACGAACATTCGGATGTTGTTTTTCCGCCAACCGATTCCTTGCAAAACCTCCCCTCCAATTCTCTTCCCGACGCCAAAATACAACGCACCGCCGCGTCGACCAAATCCATATCCCCTGAACTGGCGACGGTATTTTCATGCAAGCTGATGGCTGTCGCTCTCCAACTCAGATCTTGGCAACGCTCCCAAAACGAATACCAATCCATCCTCGACGAAATGGAAGAACTACTCGACAGTTTTGACGACGAGGCCGGCCTTACACCTTTCAGTGGAGACGCCCCTCAAAGACTCAATCGAATGTTGAGTCAAATGTACCAAAAAGAAATCCGCGTTCGAGAGAGAAACAACGCGGCGAATAACGACCAAGCCTCAGAACTCCTGTCCAACGCCCTGCATTCGGTGATCGGATCGGTAAGCCAACGAATCCAGTTTGATGAAGCCGTTGCGCAAACAAGCCAAAGGCAGATTTACGAATTCGCCTACGGACTAACTCACGAAATCAATAACCCACTCGCGAACATTGCTGCTCGCGCACAACAAATGATCTCTGCGGCCTCATCGGAATCCGATCGACGTTCCCTGGCAACCATCGTAGACCAAACCATGCGTGCTCACGAAATGCTGGCCGAAATGATGCGAGTTGTTCAACCCCGTACCGTACAACCTCGTATCGAAGACCTCGTGGCAATCCTTCGCCAAGCGGCCGCCATTCACGAAAAACAATGGAACCTAGCCCAAATTCAATGCGTCCTTCGCTTACCAGCAACGCCTCTCTATGGTCTTGTAGAAAAGGAATCACTCATCGACTCGATAAGTAGCCTTTTGCAAAACTCCTTACAAGTTTGCCGACCTAACGATCGGGTCGAGATTCTGTGCGAAGAAGTCCATCCCGGACAAACAAACTATGGCCCTACCAACGGACCATCGCAAGGTACCCAAAACGGCGAAATAGAACTGCCACCTCGAGTCCGTGTTGCTGTTCGAGATACCGGACCTGGACTGTCGCTGGCTGCCGCCGAACGCGCTTGGGACCTCTATTTCAGTGGTCGAGAACATGGGCGCGGGCTTGGAATCTCTCTTGCGAAAGTACGCCAAACCATAGATGCTCATCGTGGGTTGGTATGGCTCGAAAGCAGTCCGAATGCGGGCTGTGCCGTTGAAATTCGTCTGCCCAAATCGCCAGAACCGCCTATCCAACGCAAGGCATTTTCGATTTGACACGAGAAGCATCGGTATGACATTACCTCGACAAGCAAAACGATTGCTGTCTTTGGCTGCGCTCACGCTAGCCACCGGTTGCATTCAAAAGACTTATCGCTTCGGTATCGCAAACGAAGAACGCTTAGCAACGCTTCCTCGCACTCCAAATCTAATCACCGTTGGCGGCATTCACCCTCATGTCGATTCGATCGAACGAACGGTTCAATATCCCGGTACCGTTTATCGAAAATGGTTTCCACCCAAGACTCCAGAAGTTGATCCAGCAACACGCAGGCTAGAAGCGGTGGAATCGGCTACCGACTATCTCGATGACAACGGACTCAAAGGTGTCTTCGTCGACGTCCGCGAATACAACCCGCGTGAACAATGGAACCGACTTCAAAGTAACAAATTGATCTCGCCGTTTTGGAAGTACACAGGGGGTAGTCTTTATCACGTGGGCTACTGCATCTTCCCGGGACGAGCCTTCGGCATGGATTCCTATAATGGATTCACGAATACCCTTTCCATCAACTCCACCTCCCCATCGAATTCGCTTTTACGCGCAGGATACGTCAAGAAACTTTACGAACAACGCTACCCAGGCACCTACATGGCCGTGAATTGGCTACCGATTTTTCCGCTTTTTCGAGATTCTGCTGTCGCAAGCGATGTCATGACCTACGCTCGTGTCAAAGAAAAATGGCCCCTCGAAAAAGACTTGCTTCCCCAAGTCTACGCACAAATCGGGGGTGATGCGGTTTCACAAGCGACCTCGCTCATCCCTGGAGTCTCTTACGTGCCTTTCTACTTTAAGCCCTTTCTGACTGTGGCCGGCAGCGCCGCAGGTGGAGCAACAGGGAAAGTAGTGGCCAATCAAAGAGAAAAACAATTGGCGAAGACTCTACCTGGAACTCTCATGAGATAGCGGCACTGCGCCATGTTATAATGGATGCGGCACTTTCCAAGAATCCATTTTGACCATTGCCCGTTCCCTCCAAAAACTCGTTCGCTTACGGTCCTTTGATTAGCGTCGATTAGTGAAGATTAGTGTTCCCAACCTTTCCCCTCAGATTGCAAACCGCTTCCAACTTACTCGTAGCTGGATTCGTAAGAATTCAGCTCGTTCTGAATTCTTACGAATTCAGCTTCGGCAGTTTTCAATCTTCCGCTTCCCTGATTCGTAAGCTTTTACTCGTCCTGCCTTTTGCTTGCCAATTCCCATTGTCAGCAATTGGTGATGACTGGCCGAATTGGCGTGGGGTTTCGCGAAACGGTGTTTCCGCAGAAAAGGATTGGCAACGCAATTGGCCAAGCGATGGCCCCAAGATTCGCTGGAAAGCCAACGTTGGGATCGGATTTTCGTCCATGGCTGTTGCCAATGGTCGCCTCTACACCATGGGCAATTCCGACAACCGCGATTCGGTGACCTGCTTGGATTCCAAATCGGGAGAAGTTCTCTGGAAACACTCGTATGAGTGCCCACTCGACGATCGATTTTTCGAGGGAGGACCAACCTCCACTCCCACGATCGATGGCGATCGAGTTTATACCCTGAGTCGACAAGGTGACTTGGTCTGCATCGATGCACTCGCTGGAACCGTTCATTGGTCCAAAAATGTTGCACAGGACGCGGAAGTGCGCATTCCAGGTTGGGGATTTTCATCGTCCCCTTTGGTCCATGAAGACGGATTGATTCTCAATGTCGGGGAATCTGGCATCTCAATCGACAAGAGCACAGGTGAGATTCTTTGGCAGTCGGGTGACGCAGAAGCGGGTTACATGACGCCTCATCGACTTCGGATCGGCGAACAATGGTTTGCATTGATCGCGTCGGGCAAATTTTATCAATGCGTCAATTTGGAGTCCGGCAAAGTTGCTTGGAAACATCGCTGGCTGACCACCAATGGCTGCAATGCTGCCGACCCCATTGTGGTCGGCGATCAAGTCTTCCTTTCATCAGGCTATGGGCGCGGTGCCGCACTCCTTTCGTTTAGCGAGATCTCTGCAAAAGTAGTTTGGAGCAATACAGACATGCAAAACCAACTCAATTCGAGCGTATTGGTGGATGGATTCTTGTATGGGTTCGACGGCGATGAAGGTGGCGATGCTCAGTTGAAATGCATGGAATTCGCTACTGGCTCCGTCCGGTGGAGCCAAACAGGATTCGGTGCAGGGTCCTTGATGGTGGCCGACAACCAGCTGATAATCTTAAGCGAAACGGGCGAATTGACGATTGCCCCCGTGTCCAACGAGTTGTTTAAAGCTTCGGCTTCCGCAAAAGTTTTAGAAGGAAAGTGCTGGACGGTTCCCGTGCTCAGCAACGCTTGTATCTACTGTCGCAATGCGGCCGGCGAGGTCGTTTGCGTAGATGTATCCCCTCAACAATAAAAACTCCCCCATGACACTTCCTCGACGCAATTTCATTCAATCCACGTTGGCCACAGGACTCTTGCTAGGTGGCGCACCCAGCATCCATGCGGCCAGCAAGGCCAGGAAGTACCGTACGGCGCTGATAGGAAGTGGCTGGTGGGGCATGAACATCCTCAAAGATGCCATGGCGGCTGGCAACTGCCAAGTCGTCGCACTCGCCGACGTGGACTCGGACGTACTTGAGCTGGCGTCCGAAAAAGTAAAGAGCCTCTCGGGGGACGTCCCGAAAACTTACCAAGATGTACGCGAGCTCATCGATAAAGAAAAGATCGATATCGCCATTATCGCGACCCCCGACCATTGGCACGCATTGAATGCAATCGCCGCCATCGGCGCGGGGGCACACGTGTTTGTCGAGAAACCGACTGGGCACACGATCCAAGAGAGCCGTGCTATGCTCAACGCAGCCCGCGCAGCCAATCGCACCGTTCAAGTTGGATTGCATCGCCGAATTGGTCCTCACTATGTCTCGGGCATGAAATTCTTAAAGGATGGAAACGTTGGCGATATTGGATTAGTCCGGATGTTTGTGCACAGCACCGGCGGTGCTGAAAAGCCCGCGCAGAACAGTCAGCCACCATCCAATCTGAACTGGGACATGTATTGTGGACCAGCACCATTGCGCCCGTATTGCCGCAAGATCCATCCGGGAGGATTTCGCAACTATCTCGATTTCGCAAATGGAACCCTCGGCGATTGGGGAGTCCATTGGCTCGATCAAGTTCTTTGGTGGTCCGAAGAAAAGTACCCCAAAAAGATTTTCTCGTCGGGCGGCAGACCCATTTCAGGCCCGGCCGTCTTCAATGAAAAAGAGCAGACGACAGACACACCAGACTCGCAGATTGCCGTGTATGAATTCGAGTCGTTTACGGCAACTTGGGAGCACCGCAAATTTGCCGGCAATGGACCAGAGAAGCACTCGATCGGCTGTTACTTTTATGGGACCAAAGGCACGTTTCACATGGGTTGGCGCGACGGTTGGACTTTTTATCCAGCCGACTCCAAACAACCGACCGTACATCAAGACGCACAGCATGACGAGCCAGATGGCCACAGTATCAAACTGCTCTGGTCCGATTTTATCTCAGCCATTGAATCGGGTAAGAGGCCGACTTGCGATATCGAAATCGGGCATCTCGCAACCAACATGAGCTTGCTCGGCATGCTGTCTTATAAATTAGGCCGAAGTATCGAATGGGATGGAGCAAACGAAAAGATCATCGGCGACGAAGCCGCAAATAAGCTGCTGCGAAGAGAATATCGGGAACCGTGGAAGTATCCGACCTCTTGATTCGCATTTAAACCACAGAGACACGGAGCTCGCAGAGAGCTAACGATGGCGTTTCGTAGCAATAGATTTTTGGCTCATAGCACAACTCGTTTGATTCCTTTCAACATCGTTTCTGAATGGAAGTTCAGGATAAGCCCTCGATTCCATCCTCCTTGCCGGAGCCTAGCGAGTGCTGCTGCGGTATGAAGTGCCGTTAATGACTCAACGCAAGTTGGGAACACGGGTACCTCATTGGCGACAACCATAGGCACTAAGTTGGGCATCATGAATACCCTGAAGTTGCGAGACTGCTTTTAATTCCAACGGAAGTCGTTCTTCAACCAATATATCCAATCGATAACCACAATCGAGTAGAGCATTCTTGTAGACTAAAGGCATAGACACTTGACGTCTGTTCGCAACACCAAGTCGGGATAGCCGAATCGATAGTGCCTCTTCATACGCGACTTCTCGCAGGCCCGGACCTAGTTGCCGGTGTATTGCAATGGCAGCTCCAATTACCGCTCCCGTGAGCTCACTGTCTTCACTAATATCCATCATGACTCCCAAATAGCAAAGTCTCAAGGCAAACAAATAGACGCTATATTTTACCAAAGCCAAAAGTCTCTGCGATCTTCGTGTCTCTGTGGTTTAATTCGCAACTCTGCAATTCCTGATAAACTAAAGTAGTATCGAGCAAGTAACAATCCACGGAAGAATCCTCATGGACCAACGCCCCATTTCCATTGCAAGCCACCAACGCGTGGTCGTCTTAACAGGTGCCGGGATCAGCGCAGAAAGTGGCATTCGAACGTTTCGCGATGCAGGTGGTTTGTGGGAGAACCATCGTATTGAGGAGGTAGCATCGCCGGAGGGTTGGGCGGCTGCCCCAGGTAACGTCTGGCGATTTTATTCAGCCCGTCGAGCACAAGCTCGCGAGTGTGTGCCCAACGCCGCACACCGCGCGCTGGCCGACTTGGAATCCAAAATCGGTGAACGCTTCGACTTGATCACACAAAACGTCGATGACTTGCATGAACGCGGCGGTTCGATCCGTGTATCGCACATGCACGGTGAGCTCGCACTGAGTCGATGCGAAGATCACGCATGCGGAACAGAGCCATTTCTTGACTCCAGACTCTACGAGTCCATCGACAAGATCGCTCGCTGTGCATGCGGGGCCAGGATACGTCCGCACATCGTCTGGTTTGGTGAGGAGCCATTTGAAATGCGTCGAATCCAAGCGGCGGTACTGCGATGCGATTTGTTTGTCGTCATTGGCACGTCTGGCGCAGTTTACCCGGCAGCAGGCCTGGTCAACTTGATCTCAGCTCGTCGCGCTGACGGGGCAACAGCAAGAGCTATTTATATAGGTCCTGAACCGCCACTGAACGCATCGAGTTTTCAAGAGATCCGATTGGGAACTGCATGCGAAATCGTTCCGACCCTATTTCACGTTCGCGAGTCGGAAGCGGAATGAAAATCATAGTCTAAATTACGCACAGGAAGTATTGAAACGATTGAAGCAGGCCGTTGCCGACGGTGGAAACGATCCCGCCAAAGTTAAGGCCAATGTGATCGCCGCAATGAATGAGATAGCCAGAATTTTGGGTGACGGCGTTTCGATTGTTACTGGCAAGCCACTCAAGCAAATGAATCAACAGAAGTATGCCAAACGAAATAGAACCAGCTTCGCGAAAGTTGGCACGAACTCTTGTGCGTGCAGTCGAGGACCAGACACCTGAGTTTGTCGAACAACTACTTCAGTCGAATCCGGAAGTTTGGAGTATTTACCATGCCGACGAACTTTACTCGACGATTCCCTTGATTTACAGGGCGATACGAGACCAGAAACAACCAGAACAGCGAAACGAAATGATTGAGTTGCTTCTGCGTTATGGGGCAGACATCAATGCACAGGAGGATGGCGATACGCCCCTTGTGATCGCAGTACAAAACATGGACAAAGACTTTTTTCGGTTTTTGATTGACCACGGTGCTGATCCTAACCGTAGCTATCTATTCCACCGAGTTGTCTTGAATCACAAAGATACAGTTGAGTTTGGCAAACTGTTGCTAGACTGCGGCACTGACGTCAACTTCCTCGACGAAGGCAGAAACGTTACAGCGCTAGATTGGATCGCTCCGCAGGACCCAAAACTCGCGGCGTATCTGATTTCTCGCGGTGCAAAATATGCAGAACAAATCCTTGGCCCGGATATCAAGGGTGTGAAGCCTTTTCCGACTAAAACACTTGAAGCGAAGATTAATAAGTACTTCGCAAAAGTTTTTGGCCCTGTTGCGACGCGGTCGATTCAATCCATTGTGCCATTGCCGAACGAAGTTAATATTCGCTGGGTCCCTGCCGGATCCAAAAGCGGAGTTTTCAAGAAACCTCATCCAAATAGCGTTCTTTTTACGAACGGACTTAGCCGGCATCCACTAGCGGTTCCCGCCGGTTCGGAGGATTTTCGATACGCAGAGCTAGTGATTCAGTTGCCGCCCACATGGGCAAAATTGGATGTTGCAATGCAGAATGAGAGTAAGGCTTGGCCAGTCCAGTGGCTTCGCCGGATTGCCGACCAAGTCATCTCGACGGGTGATTGGCTTTGGGAGATTGCATGCGTTATTGCAAACGAGGATCTAAAGCCGCTTGGAGCAGGTTGTTCCTTTGTAGCGTGGTTGCTCTTGGTGCGACACGAGATTCAGATTCATCGCAAAATGCAAGTTGTGCTCTACTCGTGCTTCCCGATTTATCACGAAGAGTATGAGCTAGAACGCAAGCACGGAATGGGTTTTCTAGCCGGAGAGCTTGCGCGAGGAGGCGTGCAGGATGCTATTGACGTAAACCGACCTAACCTGGGAATACGCAACCGATAGCTCAAAAGGTCGTTTCACAAGAGGAGTTTGTAGAGTGCTTTACAATGGCTTGATTGTCCGAGATCCGAATGCGCCGCCACCAATGAGTGCTATTGACATGCTTGACCAACGATGACCGTCGTCACCCAAATGTCCCCATAGGATATTGATGTTATTGATAGAATATCGAAAACGAAGACTAATTGACGTTCACGCGTGATCTCAACAATCCTGTCAGTTCTTTCGCCATGGCTGTGAGTTCCTCCAGCGGTTTTGAACGAAGCTCCGTTTCGCTTAATTCCATTTGTTTGAGAATCGATTGGCAAGTTCGAATAACTCCAATCAACTCACCCTTCTGAACGCCTTCCTCTATTCCCTCCTGACGTCCTTCCTGACGTCCCTCGAGGAAGTATTGTTCTGCAATCGTTGACATTAGCGCTGGGCCTTGGTTTGGAAATGATTGTTTGACGGCTTCCATCAGTTCGCGTCGATCCAACTTCGGAGCGGCGCTGATGAGATAAACCAAAAATGCTTTCAGTGGATCCGCATCTCGACCATCGTGAGTGATCTCCCGAAACGAATCCACTAACTCCACGAGGTGCGTCCGAATTTGCTCGCCCCAAATCCATCTTAGCGTCTGAACCACCACTTGCAAAAAGGGATTGGGAAACTTTTGCTCCTCCGGAAGTCGGCCCAAATCAAGCAAAAGCGGCGCAAACTGTGGCATATGCCTCTTCAACGCTTCGGGAGCAGCCAGCAAATCGTCTAGGCTTTTAGCGACATTCCACCTGCTCTCGCCGTGATATACGATTAGGGGCACGACACATGCCAGCGGCTGGCCTTCCCGCAGCAACTGCTCCAGAATTCGTACAATGTATTTCAGCATCTGAAACGAAGTCAGAGGATCTGGATGACTCTTGTGTTCCATCAATACATAAATCAGCACCGAATTCGGTTTCGAATCGCCCGAAGGCGAAGCAAGTAGGGCCTTCTTGGTTGCAACCGAGAACAGCAAATCCGACTGGCTTTCCCGCAACTGGTCGTCGACAAACGATCCGGGAACGATCTTGATTGTTTCCAGATCGATACAGTTTAGCACCTGAGGCTCTAACTGCGATTCTAGGAAATTGCGGGCAACTTCCATATTCGAGAAGGAATAATGGAAGAACCGATTGTGCGGACTTGGTAGCTTCGACTCTTGCATGATTCGAACATTTTACCAAAGCTCATGGTGATAATGTTGTTTCGAATCAGTTTGGAGTGCTACCTAACTACTCGTCTCCGTCAGCACCGGATTGCGTTTGCGAGTACTTCTTTTGATGGCGGATGAAGTCACGGAACTCTTGCGGCCACTGCGTTTCCATCTGGATGGGAACTCCAGTCCGAGGATGAGTGAAGCCGAGCGATTCCGCGTGCAATGCAAGTCGACGACATGGCCAAGCCCAATGTTCTGCTTGTCGGGCTTTGTAGCGTGGGTCACCCAAGATCGGATAACCTGCTTCTGCGAGTTGAACTCGGATCTGATTGCGTCGGCCTGTCTCTAGCCGTACCTCTAGGAACGCGGCATCTCGCCATACATGCCGTGTCTCGTAATGAGTGATAGCCAACTCACCATGTTCGGCATTGGGAACCGAATAGCGATTGAGATCGGCATCGGTAGCCAAGTAGCTTCGCAACTCATGGTTTGCTGGTTTGGGAATACCGGCAACGATGGCGATGTACTTGCGTTGCGGTTTCCTCATCGCGAATTGATCTCGGATCGCTTCGGCCATTTCCAGCGATTTCGCTACGACAAGAACACCTGAAACACCGCGATCCAATCGGTGGACACAAAACGCTCGCGCTCCCGGTACGGTTTTTTGGAACTGACGCTCGACCAACGACATGAGCGTGTGAGGCTCACGATGCCGGGTCGGCACCGTTAAGAGATTGGCCGGTTTGTTCACGATCGCCAAATCATCATCGTCATACAGGAACTCAACCGATCGATTGGACGATTTGTTTTTGGATTGTACGGGCGCTAAGATCGGCTGGGGGACGATATCGACTCCGATGAGATCGTCCACTTCCACGACCAAAAATGCCTGGCGTTTTACGCGGCCATTCACGGTAACAAAGCCTTCTTCGATAAGCGGCCCAATTTGGGCACGCGGAATCTTAAAGAGATTTTGGAGGATATTAGATAGCTGACGCGCCGGCTGAGGGATGCTGGCGGGGACTTTTGCGGTTTTTTGAGACATAGACCGCTATTGGAATCACTCTGCTTTGCGCATTCAAGGCTTTTTACACATTACCTCAACGAGTTTGCAGGTTTTAACCCTGTTGTGTCACCACAATCTGATTCATTGGGCGTTGTTAAGCTCTTGAGCTATAATAGGAGGGTCCTTGCAACGGTTTTTCAGCTTAAGGAGTAACCCATGCCCTCGCCGTTTCCCGGAATGAATCCCTATTTGGAACAGCCCACTGTATGGGAAGATTTCCACATGGCCTTTGCAACGGAGATCCGTGAATCGTTGGCAGCCCAAGTTCGTCCAAATTTTTTTGTGAAGCTCGAGGAGCGCGTATTCATTCACGAACCGACTTCCGAAGAAAGAGGTAAATTTCTTGGGAAGCTCGATATTGCCTTGTTTGACTCCGGTCCAACAACTGAAATGCCCGTAGCCGTCGTCGCTCCTGCCATCAACAAGGTGCAATCCATCATGGTATCCATCCCCGATATCGACATCGAACGACATTCCTACATTGAAATTCGAGATCGCAAGGACCGGCAGTTGGTCACGATGATCGAGGTGTTGAGCCCAAGCAACAAACGCTACGGTCCAGATCGCGAACAATACATCATGAAACGTTCGGCGTTGACGTACAGTACCACTTCGATCGTGGAAATTGATCTGCTGCGAGGTGGACCACGCTTGCCATTTCTAGATCTGCCAGAATGCGATTACTGTGTCACGGTTTTTCGCAAACCGAAAACGCCAAAAGCGGAAGCATTGCCCATCGGATTGCGCGATGAGTTGCCCGTGATCCCGATTCCGCTGAAGGGCGAATTTCCTGACGCTTCATTGGATCTCAAGGCTTTGCTCAATCGGGTGTATGATGCAGCCGGCTATGAAGACTACTTGTACGAGTCGTCCCCCGAACCGCCACTGAGCGAGTCGGACGCAAGTTGGGCAGCGTCGATTCTTGCGTCCTGAGGCTAGCGGTAGGCTTGGAACACCATAGCACGACGCGCAAGCTAG
>JAPLNL010000046.1 GCA_026692905.1 Planctomycetota bacterium | reverse complement strand
GCTGCAAGATCGAGTTTGATGGCTTGATCTTCCAGGCCCGCTACGTTGCCAACAGTCATGTTGGCTGCGTCAGCTACCGCGTTGATGCTGACGCTGACGCCCTTGGAGACAACTGAAGTAGAGCCATTGCTCGATTCGGTTGTGGTGGCTTCGAGTGTCAAGTTGACTTGGCCGTTGAAGTCCTTCGGCGCGTTGATCGAAACGTTGCCGAGGTCCGATTGAGCGACGCTCCAGGAACCGTCTGCGTTGCGTGTACCACCCGATAGAGTGAAGCCCTCAGGCACGCCCTTGATCGAAACTTGCATCGATTCGCTGCCATCGACGTCACTTAGGCTCGATGCCAAATCTAACTTGATGGCTTGATCTTCGAGGCCCGCTACATTGTTCGCGGCGATATTTGCAGCATCAGCGGCCGCATTAACTTGTACCTCGACCGTTGCGGTCGATGTCATTCCGCCTGCATCAGATACGGTGTAAGTAAACTTCGCTGGCCCCGAATAGTTCGCATCGGCCTTGAATTCGATTTGGCCGTTGTCGAGCAGCTTCACGGTGCCATGCTCGGCACCCGAGACGCCGGTGATGCGAAGCTTGTCGCCATCTAGGTCGGAGTCATTGGCGAGCAATTGATTAGCATCAAGTTTGAGTGTTGCATCTTCGGTGGTCGTAAACTTGTCGTTGACAGCCGTATTAGCTTCGTTGACGTTATCGACTCCGATATGAACGTTGCGTGTCCAAACGTCGCTGCCGTTCGTTCCTGTCAGCTTGACATCAATGCTCGAAGCTTTTTCAAAGTCCAGCGATACGCCATCCTTCAGCTTGAGCGAGCCTTCTTTGATTTCGAAGCGATCGTCGCTGATCAATACCTTGGTGTTGCTATCGATGGCTGCGAGCTTGCCAACGACTGCTCCTGGAACATTTTCAGCGATATGGGCATCGGTTGGACGTGGAGCATCGCTCGTGTTGAAGCTCATCGTACCGGACCAGTACATGCCTTCTTGGCCTCGAATCTCGTCGCCGCCACGATGGTACTTAGCACTCGGTCCTTCGGCCTCGAATCGCTTGCCGTTGACCTCGATCGCGTCAACGTACATGTTGCGATCGGTTGCGGCTTTGCCCTCATAAGCATCATTGGTGAAGCGTACTGAAACGTTGCTCAACTGTTGGCCAGGGGCCACGTTAAGTTTGAGTTCTTGGAACCCGCCAGCTCCTTGCGCTGCAATCCGATCGAGGGTTGCCCAATCGACGACACCGGTTGAGATCTTCTCGCCGTTGGCCCACACTTCGTAGCGTGGTGGTTCGGCTCGTTGGCCGGCGTTGTTCCCCATTTCACCTCCCAATCGAATGGTCAATTGGTTTGGCTCTGCGGTTGGCGAAGCGAGCTGCACTGGCTCTACAGGCTTGGCTACCGTATCGATTGGCAACCAAGAATCGGCGAACGCCATCGTTTCGACATTGGCAACGCGGTCCGTTCCGTCTGGAGAACCTGGACGAAGGTCTTTGACGGTAATCGAACCGTCGGGATTCCGTGAAACTTGGTAATCGGTTGCATTGCCTCCGAAGTGAGCCCGGTCGAAGCCTTCACCGCCGTCGATAAAGTCATTGCCAAAGTTGCCGTTGAGAACGTCGTTACCTGAACCACCGTCGATAAAGTCATTGCCGGAGCCCGCGTTAATCGTATCGTCACCACCTTGACCGTAGATCCGGTCGCTTCCTGCCCCCGCTACAATCGTGTCGTTACCGGTTTGTAGACTTTGTGGCGTAACAAGCTTAAACATCTGAATGTTGTCGACGTAACCCCCCAGGCTATCGCTGGTTCCGATCGCGCGAAACTCCAGTGCGCCTTGAGTGCTATTGCCGTCTACTTGATAGCTTAGTGTTCGCCATTGCGTATCGCGTAGTCCGACACCCTCGCCGACGATAGTATCAATCTTGTTGCCGTTCCACCAAACCTCAACACCGTTGCTAGAAGCAGGGACACCGGGTCGTGGTGAGTATTGAACCGAGATTTCATATTTTTGTCCGGATTCTGTGGCCACCGTTTGTTGGATTGCCGAGTTGCCGCGGCTGTCGAGTTCGACCAAACTCGATCCGTCGGCAGCTGTTCCCGCAACTCCCTCTTGGATTTCAATTCCAGATCCACTCGCGGTCCTCCAGCCATCTATCGAGTCGAATACATTCCACGTTCGATTGGCGGTTAGATTTGTTTCGAAGCTACCGTTAACGATCAAGTTATCGCCGGATTTAACAAGCGAGCCCACCGGAATGTTGTCTGGATTGGTGTCGCCATAGATAACGTTATCGCCTTCACCAGAGTTGATTTGGTCGTTCCCGGAGCCACCATCGATGAGGTCGTTGAATTGTGAGCCAGTAATTCTATCATTACCGGCATCTCCGCTTAGTTTGTCACCGGCCGTATCGTTAGCAGAGCCCGAGGCAATAGTATCATCTCCATCGCCACCGCTGACCGTATCGACACCACCGCCGCCGCTTAAGACGTCATTGCCGGCGCCACCTTTGATGTTGTCATTGCCAGCGCCGCCATCGATGTTGTCTGCTGCTCGTGTTCCGACAAGGCTGTCATTGCCCGAGGTACCTCGCAAAGTCCAGTTGCCTTGGTCGTTCGTTAATGTTTGGTCAGCGAATCGTAACGATTCGACGTTGATGATTCGGTCGGTACCATCGGCAGTACTTCGGTCAATGACGGTCGTCGTTCCGTCTGCGTTGCGGATGACATCGTAGTCAACACGATTGCCTGAGAAGACAGCAACATCGTTGCCGGCGCCACCATCGATGACTTCGTTGCCGCTACCACCGATCAACGTGTCGTCGCCATCTTCGCCATAGAGACGATCGTCACCAGCGCCGCCGATCAATGTGTCATTGCCACCGCCTGTCGAAATTGTATCGTTTCCATTGCCACCATCGACGACGTCTGCTGCATTGTTGAGGAAGCTGTTATCAAACGTATCATTGCCATCGCCGAGCTTTGCGTTGGTTCCTGCATTGGCACCGTAGACATAGTCGTCCTTCGATGAACCGATTATGTTCTCGATGCTCTTGTAATTATCACCTTGCGCATCACCTCCGATTCCTCCTGCCTTCTGATTGGCATAAGGACCCGATTGGTCGGTGTCATCTAGTTTGACCGCGACACCTTGTGCTGACTTCGAATAGTCGACGGTATCGAGGCCATCTTTTCCGATGAACGCTTCTGCCTTGGCACCTGCGGCGAAGGTGTCATTGCCAGCTGTACCCATGACATTGCGGCTATTGATCGTTAAGGTCGAAGCGGTTTCAATCGTCTTCGTGGCGGTGACTTTGAAGTTATCGATACCCCACGCCTCATCGTCCGGACCTTGATCGATGGTTGCGCCGAAGCCAACTTTGAATTGACCGTTCACGACTGGAACGGTCACTGTGTAGCGATGGCGTTGATCTGCCCAGCCGCTGAAGCCTTGGTTCTTGGTACCATCATCGAGCGCTACCGAGTCGGTTTTATTTCCATCACGACCATACGCGCTGTACTCAGTAAAGAACTGTTGAGCTGAAATCTGTTTGTCGTTTGCGAAGACACGGAACTGCTCACCGTCCCATGAGTCGAGCTCGAGGAAGTCGAATTGAACTTGGACTTCGGTCACTCCAGGAGGTGCATTGAAGACCTTCGATACCGACTGTTTTCCCCAATCATTGCCGCCGATATCATCGAAGCGACCGAGGAATTTAGTGAGAGCTTGGCCACCATCGCTAACCGCGTTGCTGCTCCATCCGCTTGCACCATTCTCGAAGTCTTCTGAGTAGATCGTGCTCTTGGCTGCGAAAGTCGACTTGATCGTCAAGTCGGTCGCGGGTAATTCGCCGGACACTTGCAAATTGGCCAATTGGTTATTGGTCAATTGCCATGAACCGTCCGGCAGCTTCGTTCCTGTCGATAACGTCATTCCGGCGGGAACGTTTTCAATACGGACTGACTGCAGCGTTCCTACGCCTGCTCCTTGAGGTTCAAGCTTGAGGGCAACTGGTCCATCGGCCAAATCCCCGACGGTTGTTGCGTTGATCGTCAATGGTGATACAACATCGAGCGCAACGGTCTTCACGACCGTGCTGTTGGCGGAGATAACGAGGTTGTCAATGCTCCAGGATTCATCTGCGATGGACTGATTGAGAGTCGAACCGAATCCGAGTTTGACTTGCCCATTCTCGACAGGCAACACGATTCGGTAACGATGCTTTTGGTCGGTCCATCCGCTGAAGCCTTGATTTGCTTCGGCGCCGACTGCCTTCGAGAAATCGCCACCTTGATCGAAGCCACGACCTACACCTTGGTAGGTATCACTCACGAGCAATTGGTTGTTACCGAAGACTTGGAACTTTTCGCCATCCCATGAATCGATTTCATTGAAGTCGAATTCAACGACAACGCTCTTCACACCAGCTGGAACATCGTAAGTCTTGAAGACACCTTGTTGGCCGTCGGTGCCACCGAATCGACCAAGTGTGCCGCCGAAGGCACCGCTCGATTCGGTTGTGTTGAGACTCCAGCCTGTTGCACCCTTGTCAAAATTCTCGACGAACAACGGCTCAGGGCTCTTGATCGATGTTTCAACGCGCAAATTGAAGTCACCACTGACGAGCGGATTTGTGGTAAGACTCAAGTCCTTAAGTTCGTTGGCAGTCAATCGCCACTCACCTTGACCGATGTCGGTTCCGGCCGACAGCTTCGTACCTGCTGGGACACCCGAGATGCGAATCTCGGCTTGATCGGGAGCGATCTTGTCGCTGATCGCAAGTGATAGCTTCACAGAATCGCCGCCCTTGATATCAAATTCGACTGGCAAATTGCTCGAAACCGACGATGTCAAATCCACTGTAGCTGCTGCCAAGTGCGCATCGACAGCATCGGATACCAAGCTGAACGAGCTTGTTGTTTCCACCGTTCGTGGAATCGAAATTTTGAGGTTGTCGAGTCCCCATGATTCATCGCCGGAGAGTTGATCGAGCGTCGAGCCGAAACCGAGTTTCAATTGGCCGTTCACAACAGGCACGTTCAACTTGAAGTGGTGACGTTGATCAGCCCAATCGCTGAAGCCTTGGTTCGTTACACCAAGGTCGGTGACGGTTGCAGCCCCTTGGTTTCCATCGAGTCCGTAGGCACTGTATCGAGTGAAAAAGCTATTCGAGGATACTTGTTGGTCGTTAGCAAAGACGCGGAACGCTTCACCGTCCCACGAATCGAGTTCGAGCATGTCGAATTCGACTTGGACACTAGTGACTCCCGGTGGCATTGCAAAAACCTTGAACACTTCTTGGGGTTGGCCATTGCCACCAATCGGCGTGAATCGACCGAGGAAGTTTGAGAAGGCGGCTCCACCATCGCGGACTTGATTGCTACTCCATCCGCTCGCACCTTTTTCAAAGTCCTCACTATAAAGCTTGTCATGTACTTCGACGTTAGACTTGACGGTGATGTTGGCTGCGCTCGCTACCGAGCCTTCGATACGAACGTGCTCCAGTTGATCGCTCTTGAGTTCCCAAACACCTGGCTGCACCTGAGTGCCCGCCGTTAGCTTGACAGTCGATGGTATATTCTCGAGACGAACGGTTTGGATCGTTCCGTCGGACTTTCCGGTTTGATCTATGTCGAGATTGAGATAGCCCTTGGACAAGCTGCCTTCGATCGATGCACTCACTCCGATATCGGTCTTCAGTGGAGTCGCAGCGATATCGACCGGGATCGTTCCGTTGATAGCTGAATTCGATGCGATGACCAAATTGTCGATGGCCCACGATTCGTCAGCGATCGATTGATTGAGGGTCGAGCCGAAGCCGAGCTTGACTTGACCGTTTTCAACTGGCACGACGACGCGATAATGATGCTTTTGATCTTCAAAACCCGAGAAGCCCATGTTGCGGATCTCTTTGTTCACCGCAACGGAGTTCGCGTTTCCTTGGTCGATACCCCGATCTACCGATTGGAAAGTATCCGAAGCAATCAGTTTGTCGTTACCAAAGACTTGGAACGCTTCGCCATCCCATGAATCAATTTCGTAGAAGTCGAATTCAACGACGACGCTCGTTACCCCCGCTGGTGCAGGGAATGACTTGAAGACACCTTGCTGGCCATTGGTTCCGCCGAAACGACCAAGGAAGCCGGTAAACTCACTACCCGCCCCTTCGTTTGTGTTTACATTCCAACCCGATGCACCGTTGTTGAAATTTTCAGTGATTATTGGCTTGGCGTCTTCGATGCTCGCGCTGAATTTTAAATCAAAGTGGCCGCTGACGGCTGCGTTAGTGACCATCTTGACGTTCGCAACTTGATCGCCTGTCAGCTTCCAAGCTCCACCACCGATATCGGTTCCAGCACTCAGTTGGGCACCAGCGGGCACGCCCGATACTCGCACTTCAACGAGCGATGGAGCCACGCCGGTTGGTAGCTGTACCTGAGCAGGAATTGCGATGTCTTGACCGGCCGCGATGGCAACCTTGTCGAAGATCGCCAGTCCACCGTCGGCGGTCTTGATGTAGTCGATGTCGGTGAAATGGATCGCAAAGCTTTGGCCACCTGGCAACGATATGACGGCGGAGCTATCGGTCAACTTCACACTGCCTTGAGGGTATTGGCTCAAGTCGATGACGTTGCGGCCTTCCCCAGCGTCGATGGCATACGTTGCGCCTGCCTGTGGATTGCTAAATGCAAACGTGTCATCGAACCTCGAGCCTTCGATGCGTTCGATGCTGACGAGCGTATCTGTGTCTGTTCCGATACTAACGACACCAGTTGTCATGTCCGCGACGATACCTCGCGATGCATCGCTATAGCTAGCCGTATCGGTTCCTGTACCACCATCGAGCAAGTCGCTCCCCGCTCCTCCATTCAAAAGGTCGTTTCCAGTGCTACCAAATAATTGGTCATTGCCGGTTCCGCCATTGAGTGTATCGCTGCCGCCATTGCCGAAAAGTTGATCGTTGCCATCACCGCCGTTGAGTGTATCGTTACCTTCTGTCAAGACAGGAGTGACGTTGATCTTAGTGATCACAGGGCCAAAGTAAGGGCCACTGACGGCGTTGGGTTGGGTCAAACTGGCGAAGACAATCTTGGTCGATTCGGAAGTCGCAACGAAGGTGAATTCGCGCGTCTCGTAGCCCATCTTTTGGTGCGACCAATTAGCGGGTTTGGTCCAATCAAATTTTTGCGTTCCATCGCCGGCGGTTAGTTGCAAGGACTTGTTTGGCGAGCCTGCATCGCAGTTGCCAGCCATATCAAATCGTATTGTGTAGGTTTGACCGGGCTCGGTCACGATAGATTGGCTGATCGCGCCTGGAGATACCCCATCAAGATCGATGCTGCCTGCAGCTCCATTGGCCTCCCAATAGTTGCCGATGACGTCGACGGTTCCCGATTCGACTTTCCAATTGCTGAAGGTCGATCCTGCAGAACGCGTCTGGAAGCCATCTATTACACCTGTATTTGCAAAGTTGCCATCGAGCGCAATGTTGCTTGCGTCGCTAGCATCATTGTCACCGATGAGGATGTCATCGCCGGATCCACCCTCGATCTGGTCATTTCCGCTACCACCTTTGACGGTGTCGTTTCCGTCACCGCCTTCAACATAATCTGCACCACTACCGCCATTCAAAGTGTCATTTCCAGAACCACCCAACAGCTGATCATTGCCGGCTCCGCCAAGGAGTATGTCATTATCTTCTTCGCCAAAAAGCTTATCGTCACCCAATCCTCCAATCAGAAGGTCATCGCCCTTGCCGGTCCAAATGGTATCGTTGCCTGCGCCGCCATCTACAGTGTCCCGGGCGATTCGTGTTTGATTGTTATCGAAGATGTCGTTGCCGTCACCGAGCTTTGCATCGGAACCAGTTGCTGCACCATAGACATAGTCATTATTGCTTGAGCCAATGATGTTCTCGACACTGCTGTAAGTGTCTCCTGTTGCATCGCCGGATAGACCACCAGACTTTTGATTAGCATACGGCCCCCACTGGTCTACATCATCCAGCAATGCTGTGACTCCGGTTGTAGATTTCGAATAATCCACTGTGTCGGTACCAGCGCCGCCATCAACTAGGTCAGCCCCGGCGCCACCCACCAATATATCATTGCCGTCGCCGCCAAACATCTTGTCATTGCCGGTGCCGCCATCGAGCAAGTCGTTTCCGTCTCCACCGAACAAGCTGTCATTGCCAGCCCCGCCGAAAAGTTGGTCGTTGCCGCCGTTTCCGAAGAGTTTGTCGTCCCCACCGAGGCCATTTAGGACATCGTCCATGCCCGAGCCCGTTCCAGTGTCGGCGCCTTCAGTGGCATCCAGTTCAGCTTGGTTGTTTGTTGTATCAACCCACGTCGCGGACATCAGAATTCTTGGTTCCAAGATGTCAGTGGTGAAGGAAGCTTTTGTTTTCTCCGCGGCGACAGACGGTTGTAATTGGTCTTGCTTGCTACTCGCGTTCGACTTGTTGCTATTCTTCTTTGACATGGTTTCTTGGTATTTAGAAGTTGACTAAAAGAATATGGTCGAATTCGTTTTCGCGGTTGATTCGAGCTGACATCTGTCGGAGCGATCTTATTGAATATTGGAGTCGGAGCCGGCACCGGTATGCGATAATCGTACGGCGAACCCAGCAGGCAGTTGCTTGTTTGAATTTTCAATTTCGACCACAACCCGAATGGTTTGTGTCGCAGCATCGATGAGAGGAGCAATGAACAGGATCTTTGCGTTCAGCAAAGGGTGGCCTGGTAAATCAGCTCGCAGTTCGAGGGATTGTCCGACTCGACGTGAAGCGACCAGCGACAATGGAATGTGGAGATCCGATCTGAGGCGGTTGATATCAGCGATCTTCACGATGGGAGCACCGCGCGAGACCGTCTCTCCCAGATGCGGGTAGATTTTGATGACGGTCCCGTCGAAAGGTGTACGGATTTCATAGGTCTCAAGGCGTGCCTGCTCGATCTTCAAGCGTGCAAACGCGTCTCGTTGACTTTCGAGACCCTCGTGCAATGCCGCCTTGGCTTCGGACAATCGGCTGCTCGCTTCATCGACCTCCAGGCCTGAGGCGGCTTTTTTGCTAGCAGCCTGTTGGATTCGATTTAAAAACTGTTCTGCTAACGAGACTTTGGCTTTGGCCGCTTCAAGCATCGCTTGTCGGTCGGCGGATGATTGCGCAGCGATGACGGACGCCAACGCAACCCGGTTATCAATCAAGGCCAGAACCGTATCCGCGGAGACAGGATCCCCCTCTGCCACGAAGAGTTTCCAAAGCGGACCGTCAGCGGCAGCCGATATTTCTGCGACCTGCAACGGATGTGCGATTCCAGGAAGCATTTCTACTTCAGATGCCACGTTGGACCGCTGAGTCTGTTCCGTCGAGTGACGATTTAACTCGAATTTGGTATCAGCAACAGAGACTTCCGTCGATGGTTCCAACGTAATCGGAGAATGCGATGCGGCCGAAGGCTCAGGTCCGAGGCCTTCTGACCTCACATGCTCCGAGATGAACCTACCGCCTGGCGTTTCGCTTGCTTGTTTCGTATTTGAATTTGCATCCCGCGTCCACAACCCAAAAGCGACTCCAATCAAGGCAATCGAAAGTACGGATGCATAGCCATTTGTGAGGAATTTCAAGATCCCAAAGTCCTATTCCAGGTTGACCCATGATCCCGCGAGGATGAACTCACACCATTAGGAGTTCGAATCGAGAAGATCGCCTATTGAATTCGTAGCTCAGGGACCTGGTGGCGTGTAACGGGCTGATGCGAATGCTGTCTAAAAATGGAATCGGATAAGGTGACTTTTGCGCATAAACTCATTGACCGGCCTGGGGGAGTCGTGAGTGCGATTCCTTTCGATACGAAGATGCGGGTTGTGCATGCCGAAGAACCACTTGGCTTTTCATTTGTTAAAAAAACGATCGACTGCATTTGCCCTTTTTCCGTCAATGAATCCTCCGCCATCCCAAACCTTAAGCGAAAGCGACGGCTCGAATTGGTCGCGACGCCAGTTCGGGTTGGCAATTGTGTCGATGGCGATTGGCCTGCCCGGATGCAAAGTTGGGCCTGATTTCTCCAAGCCGAACCCACCGCAGCTAAACGCTTACTTTTATCAATCGACGCTCGAAAACAAGGATGTCGAAAACAAGGATGTCGAAAACAAGGATGTCGAAAACAAGGATGTCGAAAACCTACCCGTTGATTCTCAACTGTCCCGGTGGTGGAATTATTTCGACGATCCCATGCTTCAGTTGTTGATTCGCGATGCGAGTCAGCAAAACCTTACGATTCGCGAGGCCTACTATCGCATTGCAGAGTCGCGAGCTCTGCTCGGAGTTTCCAAGTCGCAGTACTTTCCTCAAGTGAATTCCACCGCCGACACGAGCTTCAAACGAAATAGTCAAAATAGCAATCAAGTAATTAGTCAAAACAATGTCGGCGCTTTTTGGAGCTATTCCAACGGCTTGGATTCGAGCTGGGAAATCGACTTGTGGGGCAAGATCGCACGCGGTGTCGAAGCGGCCAGCGCTGAACTGTTAGCGCAGCATGAATCGCTAAACGACATTCGTGTGACCCTACTGGCCGACGTCGCGACCACCTACATTCAGATTCGCGTTCTGCAACAAAGATTGAACATTGCAAGACAGAATCTCGAGTTGCAGCAGCAGACGCTCCACATCGTTCAGGCCAGGCAGGAAGCTGGCATTGTCGGACAATTGGATCAATCCGAAGCCGAGTCTAATGTTGCGGTCACCACCGCGTCCATTCCGCCGCTTCAACAGGAGTTGCAGGTGGCATTGAATCGATTGTCGGTGTTGCTAGGTCGAACTCCTGACGCTGACTTTGTACTGGAAGACGGGTTTGGACAGCTGCCAATGACGGTCGTGGAGAATGTTCTGCCTGGCATGCCTGCGGAGCTTCTCTCGCGTCGCCCCGATATTCGCAAGGCTCACTATGATGTGATGGCCGCCAATGCGAGAATCGGTGTTGCCGTCGCGGATCGGTTACCTCAATTGACGATCCGCGGCAACATTTCGGTGGAGGCTCGCGACGTCAGTGTTCTATACAGCGCCAACAGCCTGGCCCACTCGGTTGGTCCCAGTCTGCGATGGAACATCCTAAGCTTTGGTCGACTCAAGCGAAACATCGAGGCGAGAAAGGCGAGCCACGAACAGAGCGTCGTGCGCTACGAAGCTGCAGTACTTCGCGGAGTTCAAGAAGTGGAGTCGGCTCTAGTAGAGTACGTGCGTCAAAAAGAACGTGCTCTCGAATTGGAGAAAGTTGTTACTGCGACAAATCGATCCGTTGAAATCAGCTTAGCTCGATACGAACAAAATCTGATCACCTTTGACCGGGTTCTCGATGCACAACGTAGCCTAGCAACCGCCCAAGGAAATCTTGCGACCGCGCGAGGCGATATCCTGTTTGCCCTCGTCAAAACGTATCGAACACTCGGCGGGGGCTGGGGCGAAGAAGTATCGAATTGATTCGAATTTGACACTTATCACTTCGCCCCTAAGCACATCGCCATGTGCTTCACCGTTCAAGTAGCCGTTGGTCGTAGCGATAGTCGTCAAGACTTTCGGCAGCTCGTCTTTGCGGCCGAAACTCTTGACGAGTTTCGCTACAGCATGGCTCTCAGACGGAGTACTCCACTTCACACACTTCACGCCGTTGCGAGCTCAACTCCTCGCGTCTCAAGCCCCTTCGTCACATCGAATACGACCTCGGTACCATCGACTCGAACTGCCAATTGATCAAACATCATGCCTGATTTGTAGTTCGGCAAATCAAGTGTTCCGGCAAAGTTTCGATTGCCGAGCCAGCCTCGATACAGCATCGTAACCTGACCGCTCGCTCCATCCCGCGTGATCCAAATGGCTGACCTCGCGGGCAAGCCGTTCCAGGGTGTTGTTAGGAATCCGCAGAACTTCCCTTTGTCCGCTTGCCAACCCATCATCTGCCGAAAAAGCGGTAAAAGCAGCAACTCTTTCATGTAGGCCAGCCGGCGCCTCACTCGAAAAAACAGAAGACCGCAAACACCCAAAATACACATATTCAGGCACGTAGCCAGCCAAGGACTGTAGGCATACAACGCCATTAGAGCGGCACACATCGACTTATTTGCAAGCTCAAGCAATGCATCCACGGTTGGGAATGGGATTAGCCAAACGAGTACCTCAACGGCCAATTTGATCGTATGGACGACGATTATATTCAACGCCGCCGCTACGCTAAGGCCAACGTCAAACGGCACAGTTGCTATTCCAGCCATCACCACTACACCTTCCGATAATGCAATGCTTGAGTTCGAATTCAACGCATTCCCGCTCAAGAACTTCATCGAGATGAGGATGATGATGGCCGAGTATGCCTCTAGTTTGTCAATGGCCAGTCCAAACGGTTTGCTCACTTTAGTAAAGCGAGGCAAACTTGTGGCGATCGTGAGAACGGCCATGAGCCAGAACAGGATGGGATTGTTGAGCGGGCTCGCTTCGCCAAAAAGTGCACTGCGGCTTTGGATGCTGTCTGGCCCATAAGTAGCAATACCTGACAGACATGCTAAACCGAAGAACGGCGAAAGGGCGATCGCCGACATCGGCCCCAACCACTCTTGCGTCGACACTTGACGCGAAACCCCCGATGCTGCCGCAATCGCAGTAGCACTATCTACCTGCATCATCGTCGTCATAGATTGGGACAGGCAAAGTGCGACCAAAGAAACAGTCGCGAATCGCGTGAAGATCAATGCCAACATCACTTCGCCCAATCTTGCAAGCCGACTTGAAAGGTGCCGTCACTTTTGGCTTGACCACGAGCCATCATCGGTGTGTTGAACTGCAGCTCAATGTTGCCGCTGGCATCGACCGCGATAAGCCCGCCCGAGTCGACCGGCAGCGTCGTATGGATCGCGAATTTCGTCGACGCATAAAGCGATTCGTTCAAGTACTCCATTCGCGATGAGACGGCCGAAGCGATATGGTGTTTGATGTAGAGTTCACCCACTCCAGTGCAACTGACAGCGCAAGTTCCATTTTTGGCATAGGTTCCAGCTCCAATGATCGGTGAGTCGCCAACGCGGCCGTACTTCTTTCCCAACAAACCGCCCGTGCTTGTGGCTGCGGCCAAGTTTCCCTGTTGATCGCGAACCACACAACCGACTGTACCCAAGTAGAACAATCGATCCTCCCCTTTCGCATGGTCATTTTTCGAAGTCTTCCCGCCCGCAGCGGCTTGCTTCTGCTTCCATGCTTCCCAACTTTTGATTTGCTCTGGGGTCTTGAAGTAGCTCGGGGACTCGAGGGGCAGTCCCATCTCTCTCGCAAATGCGTCGGCTGGCTCACCGCACAAGAACACATGTGGGGTCTTGTCCCTCACGGCTCGAGCGAGACCGACTGGGTTGCGAACGGTAGTCACTCCAGCAACCGCACCACAGCTAAGGTCGGATCCGTCCATAATACTCGCGTCCAGTGATACCTCGCCCACGCTATTGAGAACGGCGCCGCGCCCTGCGTTAAAGTTTGGATTGTCTTCGAGGACCTGTACGACAGCTTGAACGACGTCGACTGCCGATGCAGACTTTTCCAACATTTCCGTCCCTTTCGTCAAGGCAGCTTTCAAGCCATCGAGGCGGTCTTGAATCTGTTGTTCGTTCCAACGTCCCGGCTCACCACCGGCTCCGCCGTGGATAGCAATCGACCATGTTGCTTTGCTTTGAGCGAGTTTCCCGACTGGCGTTTCCTGATTCATACTGACTTGAGTTAGATTATTGGTTGGCGGAAGAAAATCATCCGGCAGTGCAGCATTGCCGCTGGCCGCGATAAAGAAAAGAAACGAGAACGAACGGGAGAGTTTTCGGAATGGGGGCATTTGTGGAAGTTCCTTTGGTGCGAGCTGTGTTCGACGCCTTAGTAGCGCGGTATTTGGGAATCGATTTCTAAACTCCACTTGTCAATACCGCCGGCCATACTGGTGGCTTCGGGATGACCGTTCTGCCGAAACCAGTTTGCAACTCGCAATGATCGGCCACCGTGATGGCAATGAACAATGACGCGTTTCCCATCCAGCAAAGAAAGTTTCTCAGCAGAGGGTGGCCACTGCCCCATCGGCATCAGCACAGCGCCGTCGATTTTAGCAATTTCGTATTCGTTGGGCTCACGGCAATCCACTAGCAGGATAGGGTTGGTATCATCGTCCGTCCCTGTCTGAAGCCAGCGGTTCACGGACGGAATATCTATTTCTATGTTGGACACGGAATCTCCAGGGAATTTTGAGTTTAACGCGAAGCGGTAAAGTGTAGCATGGTGTGAGAGCAAGTCTCAATGTTAGTCAATCGATCGGTTACTTTTTCATGCGCAAGACAAAAGATTTGTCACAGGCCTTTTGCGGTTGGTCGTTTTCAGGTTGCCGCTCGACTAAGTGATGCTTTGCGAGTCTCGGAACGGCGCGTGCGTGCACAACCAAAAACTGGCATCTTTTTTCGACTTCCTTCGCTTTTTTCGGCAAATCAAATCCCTGATTCTTGAACCAGCCAATCGCAGGCCGGCAATTCTATGCGGCCAAGCCGAGTATACTTTCTAGAGCATGTCCTACTCCTTCCCTTCGCAACACCTCGCACCATGAAACAATGCTCCTTCGTTCTTGCGATCTTGGCTATGCTCATGCCCTCGATCGCGAGTGCCGATCCGCTTCGAGTCTTTATCTTAGCCGGTCAGTCCAACATGCAGGGCCATGCTCAGGTCCGCACGTTCGAGCATATCGGAATGGACCCTGCCACGAAACCACTTCTTGCCGAAATGCAGAATGCCGATGGATCACCGAGGCTCCTGGAACGCGTGTGGATATCCTCCATAGGTTGTGCCGATTCCGAGCAAACCGGCAAACTCACCACAGGCTTCGGAGCCAGCCAAAACGGTCCGAAGATCGGGCCAGAATACACCTTTGGCATCACGATGGAAAAGCTCGTTGATGGCCCAATCCTCCTGATCAAGACCTCGTGGGGTGGCAAAAGTTTGAATACCGATTTCCGCTCACCTAGCGCCGGCCCATACGCATTCAACGAAACACAAATGACGTCTCTTCAGAAGCAACGAAAGGACGTCGCAGCCATCAAAGCGGAAAAAGAGATGGCGACCGGTGCCAGCTATCGGCTTATGATCGATCATGTGAAGTATGTGCTCAGCGATATCAAACGGGTTGTTCCAAGCTACGATGCCTCGCAAGGCTACGAACTGTCCGGCTTCGTTTGGTTCCAAGGTTGGAACGACATGGTCGATTCGAGCACTTACCCAAATCGAGATATGCCGGGCGGATACGATGCTTACAGCGATGCCATGGCTCATTTCATTCGCGATGTGCGAAAGGATTTGAAGGTTCCAAAACTCCCTTTCGTTATCGGCGTCCTCGGAGTCGGTGGACCGACCTCAGAATATGGTCCCGATCAATTACGTTACAAGGCAACGCACGACAATTTTCGCGCGGCGATGGCTGCTCCAGCCAAGCTACCCGAGTTCCAAGGAAACGTAACGGCTGTCTTGGCTGAGAAGTACTGGGACCGCGAATTGTCGGAGGCAAAGGCCAAGGAAAACGAAATCAATCAGAAAGCGAAGAAGCTCGCTAAGGAGAGTCAATTGAAGCAGACCGAGGAGCGAGCCTTGCTGGAAAAAATGCGAACCGAAGGCATGACTCAGCGCGAGCGACTCGTCCTAGAAAAAGGAATCTCAAACCTCGAGTTTCATTATCTTGGCTCAGCCAAAATTCTTGGCGGCATCGGCAAGGGCTTGGCCGAGGCGATGGCAGAACTCACTCCACTGAAATAGAACAACTGAAGTAGCATGACACAAAAACTAGCAATCGTCTTGCAACGGATTCTCGTTGCGGTAACAGCCTTCTCTCCTCAGATATCGCACGCCGAGTTGCCAAATGATGATGACACCAAAACCGTTCGCGTCTTTATCTTCGCTGGACAGTCCAACATGGTTGGCTCTGACTCCAAAGCCAAAGATATCATGCGATTCCCACCCTTCTTGGGCCTGGAAAAACCTCAAGAGAAAGTTATGTTTTCCTACAGTCTCGGGCGTGAGGAGAAACGCACCTCCAACGGTTGGGTAGCGTTGCAACCAGTCGACCAAGTCGTTGGTCCGGAATTGAGCTTTGCTAGAAAGGTTTCGCAAGAGACGAAAGCTCCTATTGCCATCATCAAATGCGCAGCAGGCGGGACAACGTTGGGAGGCGATTGGAACCCAGATGAACCTAGCGGCTTCAAACTTTACCCCGAGGCCTTGAAATTGATTCAAGCGTCTCTGGCCGAGCTCGATCAGAAAAAACTTCCGTATCGCATCGAAGGCTTCATGTGGCACCAAGGCGAAAACGATATGTTCAGTAACGAGTTTAAGCCGAATTACGGAAAGAACCTTAAGAATTTTTTAGCAAGATGGCGGAGCGACCTTAAGGCCCCCAATTTGAGGTTCTACATCGGCGAACTGTGCACGAAAACAATTTGGGGCATGGACAATCGAGAGAATATGTACGCCATTCGTGAAGGACAAAAGGCGGTCACCGAATCGGATCCATTGGCGGAATATATACCGACTTCGCATGACGCAGTTGAGATCGGCGGCGGTGAAGGACTTCATTATCACTACGGTACGTTAGGGCAACTTGAGCACGGCGTAAATTATGCTGACGCTTATCTCAGAACGATTGGGAAGGAGCAAACGCACGAGCAAACGCACGAGCGACCGCTCAAGATTTGGCCTTACGGAAAGGGAAGCACGGTCAAGTTGTTCGTCCTCGCTGGACATCGCAATATGGAGGGGGAAAGAGCATTCAAACAGGAACTCGAAGCGCTTGGCGATGACAAGGTTCTCGCAAACGACAATGATAAGATCGCATTCAAATACAGCATTGGAGGCGGGTTCAAAACATCGAATGGCTGGGAGCCCTTGGGGCCTGCTGGATTCTATGACACCTTTGGCCCCGAACTCAGCTTCGGCAGTACCTTGCAAAACAAAATGACGGACAACATCGCGATCGCCAAGTTCACTCACAGTGGTTCTCAGATAAACGATTGGACGCCTCAAGGAACGAAGGCCAAAGAACGGAATCTCTACCCGCAATTGATCGCCTTTGTCCAGGAATCTATCCTGGAACTACAAGCCAAGGGACATCAAGTCGAATTGGCCGGTATCTTTTACCATCTCGGTGAAAACGATATGGCCTTTGGGCCGTATCGCAATGCCGCCGCCAAATGGTTGCAATCGACCGTTGTCCAAAGCCGCCAAGACTTAGCGATTCCTTCGCTGAAGTGGTTTGTCAGTCAGCAACGTCCCACCGATGAGAAGGGACTCAACAAGATTGACGTCACAGAGCACCTCGCCGCACTTGCCGCCGCGGACCCGTTGCTCGTGCATTGGAAAGCCTTCGATCTTCCTGCGCAGCGAGAAAAGTTGGTCATCACAACCGGAGGCATCGTATGGTTGGGGACGTTTCTTGCTGAGTCCTATCTCGAACGATTCTCAAAACTTGGGAGCAAAGAACGACCGTAATTCGCGGTTGTCTTCTAAAAAGCCAGTACAATAGAGAAAGCTGTACAATAGAGAGTTTGGGGGCTGAATCGAAAGGGCCCCACAAGGCAGACACGATTCGCCTTTCCCGCGACCCAGTAAGCTAGTTTGATTTTGGTCGGATGGAGGGGCGTGCGTTCGGAAGACGGCGCATGGAATTTGCCGAAGACTTTTTGATTGAAAAACGTTCAAAGATCATGGAAATAGAATGAGACCAATACCGCTCCTCCCGGTGGTTGATCGACGCTTTGTGTTTGGATTCGTTCTTGTCTGCTTGACGGGTAATCGCACTTTTTCAGCGGAGGATAGCGCAGAGGCATTGTTTGAAAATAGCATTCGTCCGGTGCTAGTCGAATCTTGCTTCCGTTGCCATTGCGATACGAAAGAGTCCGGCGGGCTTCGGGTCGATTCTCGGGATGCCTTGCTAAAGGGGGGCGATTCTGGACCTGCCGTCGTACTGGGTAAACCGGACGACAGCTTGCTCGTGAAAGCGATCAAACGTCATTCCGATGTCTCGGCCATGCCACCCGACAAGGACAAAGCTCTTCGCCCCGACCAAATCGCATCGTTTGAGGCCTGGGTTTTGGGCAACGCTACTTGGCCGAAATTGAGCAAAACTTTCGAAAGGACCACGCACTGGGCGTTTGAGCCAGTGAAGACAGTTGAGCCGCCAAACGTTACTGGTGGTCCAGTTGACAATCCGATCGATGCATTTGTTCAGGCCAAGCAAAAATCAACGGGAAGTTCAGCTGCGGCGAAATCAAGCAAGCAAACCCTCATTCGACGCGCCACCTTGGATCTGACCGGGTTGCCACCCACGCCAACTGAGGTCGATGCGTTCGAAAAGGACACGTCAACCACTGCTTATGCAGCCCTGATCGATCGCTTGCTGGAGTCCCCCGACTATGGTCGCCGTTGGGGGCGACATTGGCTTGACGTTGTTCGCTACGCAGACACCGCTGGTGAAACCGCCGACTATCCCGTTTCACAGGCTTGGCGATATCGCAATTATGTGATCGATGCCTTCAACGCGGATAAACCCTACGACCAATTTTTGCGAGAGCAAATCGCCGGCGACGTTCTGGCTGCAAATGGCCCATCCGAGCGATATGCGGAACAAGTGACTGCGACAGGATATCTGGCCATCTCGCGACGCTTTGGCTTCGACTCAGAAAACTATCACCACTTAACCATCCAAGACACCATCGATACGCTTGGGCAATCGGTTCTTGGATTGAGTTTGGGTTGTGCTCGTTGCCATGATCATAAGTTCGATGATATCTCGATGGTCGACTATTACGGACTTTATGCAATCTTTGATAGTAGTCGCTACTCCTTTCCTGGCTCGGAACAAAAACAAAGGGTACGATCGATGGTCCCGCTCGTCCCACTCAGTGAGTCGATTCAAAAGTGGCGAGAGTTTGACCAGCAGGTCGCGTCCATGTCTTCGAAGCTCATTAAGGCTAAGTTGCCTGTCCCGAATGCGATTCTTCGGTCGCTCAACGATATGGACGGAGATTTTGAAATGCAGGCTCCAGCCAACGGCGGCAGCAACGGAGTCCTCGTTCCCCCCTGGCTCTACGAAGGCAAGATTTCCGTCACCAACGCAGCTCAAAGTCCATTTAAGAATTTGTATGCAAGCGGCAAGGTAGGAGCAAGCATAGCAGCCGACGTGGGCAAGTATCGGATCTCGCAATCGCTTTATCCTCGGAGGTCAATTAAGGATTCCGGCCCCCTCTACGTTAACTTGGACTTTCGTATCTCTGCCGCCGATGTCAAGATGAGCGGCAGTCATCGTTTTTGGTTGGGCTCGACTTCGAATTCGATGGCCCTGTCTTTTGAAATTTCAGCTGATGCTATTTCGATGGCGGGGGACGGTCTTTCGGAACGGATTGGCGATGTGAAGCCGAATCAGTGGCACAATATATTATTGAAGCTGGACTTAACTGGTCGCACGGTTTCCTGCACGCTTTCCCGTTCCGAACCAAACACAACAGCCTCGATTGTGTCTTCGTTTGCAAACAAGCCCTTGCTTTCTTCTTGGTCTGGCGAGATCGATTTGGTTTCCTTGGAATCGGTCGACAACGGGAAAAAAGCTGGACCTATCATCGAGTACGATAACTTGGGAGTCCAGCAGGAGCCGATCCCGCTGCCTCAAATTCTTGAAGTCGCCACAAAGGGCAGCAGCGAATCCGATTCGATCGACGAGCTTAACCGTGAGCTACAAACGTTGGGTGGCATGAGCGGTGACTTTGAATTGCAGAGCGAAGGTCAGCCGCCAGCGAGTCCCTTTAATGCGGGCCCGAATAGCGTGGTCAAGGTATCCGAAGGGTCTCAAAGCCCATTCCAAAATCTTGCTCCGCTCGGAAACTTTGGAATCCATATGCCGAATCGGGGCAACTACGACGGTTTTGGATTGTTGCTTCCAAAGACATGGACTGCCGAAAAAGCAGAACCTCTCTTTGCCTGCTTTGATTTTCGATGCGCGGACATTGCAGCTGGCGACGACGGCACTTGGCGATACTACATTGGGCACGGGCCTGGCAACTCGGCCGCGGTCGAACTGTTTTTCCACGGCAAGCAGTTTTACCGACGCAGCGCCGATGCGAAAGAACCGGTTTGCAATCTCGTACCTGGCGAGTGGTATCAGGTTCAACTGTCGATCGACATGAAGAGCCGAACCTATAGCGGCACACTACAGTCGCAAACAAAGCGGGAAGAGTTTCGTGGCGAACTCGCCAGCGGATGGGATGGCGTAATCGACTATTCGTTTATCGATAGCTATGGCCATATCGGCGGCGTTCGACCTTCGCTGGATGCTGACAATTATGTGATTCGAGAAGCTATGTTTGCTGCCTTTGATGCTCAGCCCGCGGCAGCCGATGTTGCGGGCAACGCAACGCGACGTGAGCGAGCCAAGGGTATTCGGCAAAAGCTAGCCGCCATCGAGGCATCAGCCAAGGACTCTGCGCAAAAGCTCAACGCGATGTTGGTGGATGGCCCTTTTGCGATGGCTTATGGCATGGCCGAGGGAACGCCGCATGGGGTACCGATTCAACTGCGAGGCGAGCCTTCCCAGCCCGGTGACTTGGTCTCACGCGGCTTCGTCAAAGCGTTGGGAAAGGAGTCGCTTCCAGAAAACACGTCCGGCAGCGGTCGGCTAGAACTTGCGAACTGGCTCACTCGAACCGACAATCCATTGACTGCACGGGTAATGGTGAATCGTATTTGGCAATATCATTTTGGCCAAGGGCTGGTGAAGACGCCGAACGACTTCGGAGTTCGAGGACTTCCGCCTACGGACCCGGAACTGCTCGACTATTTGGCGAACCAATTCATGAAAAGCGGTTGGTCGATAAAAGCCATGCATCGGCTAATGATGCATAGCCATTTGTATCAACAGTCGTCGCAATTCAACGAAGCACAACCAAATGAAGCACTATCACATGAAACAGAGTCCAGTGGCTTGGTTCCGTCTTTCCCGCGACGAAGATTGAGTGCCGAAGAGATTCGCGATGCAATCTTGCTCGTGAGCGGTGAGTTGGATCGCGAATCTGCGCAGGAGCATCCGTTTCCGTCGCCGCTGAGTTATGGGTTCTCGCAGCATGGTCCGTTTACGGCCGTATATGAGCACAACAAACGCAGTGTCTACTTGATGACACAGCGGCTCAAGCGACATCCTTTCCTAGCTCTGTTTGACGGGCCCGATCCAAACGCTTCGACCCCGAGTCGGTTGGAGACGACGGTTCCAACACAAGCTTTGTATTTCCTCAACGATCCATTTGTTTATGCGAAATCCGAAGCGTGGGCTAAGCGATTGCTGGAAAGCAGCACGGATGAAGCGAGCCGAATTGAACTAGCCTATCGAGGTGCGTTCTCTCGCTTGCCGTCCACGGCTGAGAAATCGGACGCAGTAAACTTCTTAGCGACCTATCGCAAAGAACTACTTGTGGCAGGTCAAGACAAGGTCGATGTTCGCGCTTTGGCGGCCTTGGTGCGAACGCTGTTTGGAAGCAATGAGTTCCTCCATGTGGACTGAGAGTCAATCATGAAACCGAACCAACTTTTCGACCCGTCACGACGCGGCGTCCTGCGATCCATGCTTGGTGGCTCGATGCTCATGCCGGGTATTGTTTCCCAATTGTTGGCCGATGAGGGCGCAGCAACGTCGACCGATCCTTTGGCGCCCAAGCCTAGTCATTTTCCCGCTAAGGCAAAGCGAGTGATTTTTTTGTACATGAGCGGCGGCGTTTCGCATGTCGACTCCTGGGATCCGAAGCCTAAGCTGGTTGCAGACGCGGGCAAGACTATTCCGGTCAACGAATTCCAAGGGCGAAAAGGGGAATTCAACATGTTCCTCAAACGCCCCCAATGGGACTTCAAGCCGTATGGTCAATGCGGGACTGAGGTGAGTTCGCTCTTTCCACATATGGCCGAGTGCGTCGACGACATGTGCGTGATCCGTTCGATGAAATCGGATCATACGAATCACTACGAAGCCACGCTTGGCATTCATACCGGATCATTTACCTTCGCACGGCCAAGCATCGGGTCTTGGCTGAGTTATGGTCTAGGTACCATCAATCGCAACTTACCGTCGTTTGTTGTTATCGCGCCGCATTCCCCCTATGCTGGAGGCCAAGTGTGGGGAAGCGACTTTCTACCTGGATCGCATCAAGGTACGTTGGTTGTCCCAGGTCCGGAGCCTGTCGCCAACATCCAGCGTCGCGCCTCGAGCAGTCGGCTGCAAGAGCTCGAGCTTGCAGCCATGGCAAAGATGAACCAACGGCACATGGAGTCGCGTGCCCATGATCCCGCGCTCGCTGCTAGGATGACTTCGTTTGAAACAGCCTTTGGAATGCAAACCGAGATGCCGGAAGTGTTCGACTTGTCCAAGGAGGACGATGAGACATTGGCGTTGTACGGTTTGCAGCGAGGTAGCACTAGCGGTTTTGCTTGGCAGTGTCTTGTGGCAAGACGATTGGCGGAACGGGGAGTTCGATTTGTTGAGCTAATCGATGTCGGCTCATCGAACAACTGGGATGCGCATGGTGACATGATGGCCCACGCGCCGTTGGCCAAGAATGTAGATCAGCCGATTGCGGGTTTGCTTCGGGATTTGAAACGACGGGGAATGCTTGAGGATACCTTGGTCGTGTGGACGACGGAGTTTGGGCGGACGCCATTCAATGCAGCGGCCGGCGCTGCGGGGCGCGAGCACCATCATTGGGTCTTTTCCTCTTGGCTAGCAGGAGCCGGAGTCAAGCCGGGCATGACTTATGGCAAGTCCGATGAGTATGGCATCGACGTTGCGGAGGACCCAGTCCACGTCCATGATTTCCACGCGACCATTTTGCATTTGTTGGGCCTAGATCACGAGCGGTTGACCTATAGGCACACCGGCCGAGATTATCGCTTGACGGACGTGGCGGGGCGGGTGGTAAAAGAGATTCTGGCATAGAACGAGCTGGCAACCCGAAGCGTAAGCGAGGGACCATAGCAACCCGAAGCTCAAGCAAAACCACCGCTCCAAGCATCTTTGCGACGCCAAGTAGTAGCCACCGGCGCCAGACGGTATAGCATGCAACTTTCCCTCAATTGTTAATTCAAGTTAGAATCTTCGGGAGGGCGAGGCCACCGCTGTAAACATGTTTCCAACGAGTTTACCTAAGTCATTCATTGCTCGGGAGGGTGAGGCTCCTGCCGAACCTTTGCACCGTTGGCTCGGCAGGAGCCTCGCTCTCCCATAGGTTTTCAATGGATGAGCTCGCGAACCTAGCGCCTGTCTAACTTGTCGGCTTACCAAACCGATTTGCATGGGTTACAAATCAGTCGTCCACAAATTCATTCCGACAAACCTAGGGTTCTTCCGTGATTCCATTTCGCTTAGATGAACTTCGAGCCGGCCAGGAGATTGTATACAGGTACATGAAGCCGACGCTTGCTCACGCTTGGCCGTTGCTGGCAGAGCGATTGGGGACTCGCGTCGTGGTCAAGCACGAGAATCACACTCCAGCGGGAGCGTTCAAGGTACGGGGCGGATTGACTTACTTCGATCGATTGAAGCAACGCGAACCCAATTGTCGTGGGGTGGTCAGCGCTACGCGCGGCAACCATGGACAGTCGGTAGGGATCGCGGCCAATCGCAATGGAATCCATGCTACGATTGTGGTGCCTAAAGGCAACAGCGTCGAGAAGAACGCGGCGATGCGAGCACTCGGTGTTGAGCTGATTGAGCATGGCGACGATTTCCAAGCGAGTCGAGAGTATGCGCAGCAGTTGAGCGAAGAGCAGCAGTTGCATATGGTCCCCAGTTTTCACATGGATCTCGTTCTTGGGGTTTCGTCTTATTGGCTCGAGTTTTTTGAGTCGGCGCCGCACCTGGAGCGAGTCTACGTGCCAATTGGCATGGGGTCTGGTATCTGTTCGGCGGTGGCTGCGCGCGATGCGTTGGGATTGAAGGTCGACGTGATAGGTGTGGTGTCGGCGCACGCACCTGCCTATGCGCTCTCGATCGAAGCGGGCAAGGTGATCGAGGCGCCAGCCACGACGAAGCTTGCGGATGGAATGGCATGTCGAAAGCCAGACATCCAAGCGTTAGAGATCATTAGACGAGGCGTTCAAGAAGTTGTCTTGGTCACAGACGACGAGGTGGCTGAAGCGATGTGTATTTACTTTTCGGACACCCACAACGTAGCCGAGGGAGCCGGCGCGGCACCCTTGGCTGCGGCTTTGAAGCAGGTTCGTTCCGGTACGAGCGGAGCCCCCGGAACAGTCATCGGCTTATCGCTATGCGGAGGCAACGTCGACTCAGAGGTCTTCGCGGGTGTGTTGACCAAGCAGAAATGGTCATCCCGCGACGGTTGGGCTAGTCCCGATACGTCGTAACATGCTTGGCGTGCTACTAGCGACAGCCACAGCGGCGTCCAGCGAATGCCCTTAGCACACCAAGCATTTGCGACCATTGGGCTCAAGGCCCAAGTTCGCTGCGGAGAATGAAACCCAAGCTTGCGAAGGGCAGCGACAGGTGTGCTAGTCCCGCCAACGTCGTAAATGCGCGGCGTTCTACACGTCGGAGCGAGCGATGATTTTTAGCACGACAAGCCGTCAAGAACACTTAATAACTCAACAGGACTGTTGATTTAAGATTTGCTAGGTGGGCGGCAAGTTGCCAACAAAAAGAAAGTGGACGATATTGGACTCGAACCAACGACCCCCACGATGTCAACGTGGTGCTCTAACCAACTGAGCTAACCGTCCTTCGGTTTAAGGATTGTCTTCTTGCCGCCCGCTATGTCAAGTTCAACTTCATTCGATTGTGGACATCGGCTTTGGTTGTCGAATCGCGAGCTGCCGGTTATGCTGATTGCTTCGAAAAAAGCTGTGTTTTTTGATTGCCCGTTTTGCCCTTTCTTTAGTCTTTAGCCTCGACGATGTCCAACCCAATCCGACGTGTTGTTATCACTGGCCTTGGGGTTGTATGCCCTTTGGGCCGGGACCTGGAAACGTTTTGGGCTAATTTGATCGGCAGAAAATCCGGGGTTTCGGCCTTGGATTGCCTGCCAGAGAATGGACTCAATCTCAAATGCGGTGGTCAGGCCAAGTGCTTTACGGGGGATATCGAAAACTTCGGCCCACTCGAAAAGTCCTTGCAACGGTCCATCAAAAAGAACCAAAAGGTAATGTGTCGGGAAATCGAAATGGGGGTGGCCGCCTGCCAGATGGCATTGGCTCATAGCGGTCTGGCAGCTCCCGAAAGCCGAAATCCGGAGCGAACCGGAATTGTCTACGGCAGTGATTACATCGTCACCCGCCCCGAAGAGTTTTCCGACGGCGTTACTGCTTGCCTCGACGCTCAAAAAGAGTTTGAACTTTATCGATGGCCCACCGAAGGTCGCCCTAAAGTGAATCCTCTGTGGCTTTTAAAGTATTTGCCAAACATGCCTGCAAGTCACGTTGCGATCTACAATGACCTCCGTGGACCGAGCAATTCCGTGACGATCCGTGAGGCGAGCAGTTCCTCTTCGATCGCAGAAGCCGTTGCGACCATTCGCCGAGGGGCCGCCGATGTGATGCTGGCAGGAGCGACTGGCTCTCGACTGGAGCCTCTCAAGGCGCTTCACTTTACGGAGTCGACCCTTGAAAAGCTTGCTAGCGATCGTTCGTCGCCTGGCGAAATGTCTCGACCATTCGATACAGGCAGAGACGGTTCGATACTTGGCGAAGGGGCTGGCGCTCTCGTTTTGGAAACACTTGAGAACGCATTGGCACGGGGGGCGAAAATTTGGGGTGAAGTGATCGGAGGAGCGGGCTCCTGCGTTGGCGGCACTCATGCTGGAAAAACTAGGGACTTCGTCCGTATCGCAACAAAAAACGTGATTTCGCACTTGATTGAAAAAGGCAAGGCCGCTGGGCTCGAAATGACGGCTGAAAACGCCCACATCCACGCTTGCGGCAAAAGCGATATCGCGGCCGACCGTTCCGAGGCCCAGGGGATCAATGACGGCGTTGGGGGGAAAAAGATCCCCGTCACGGCAGCAAAGAGCTACTTTGGCAATCTCGGTGCGGGCTGTGCGGCGGTTGAAATAGTCGCTAGTTGCTTGGCATTGGACCAGAAAGTTTTGTTTCCAATGCTCAATTGCGACAATCTCGACCCGGATTGTCCGATTACACCGTCGCTTGGCTCCAGTTCGGCTGGTGACGCATTTGTTAGTCTTTCCTATTCATCGCAGGGCCAAGCCAGCGGTGTTTTGATTCGTAGCGTGCTTTCGGCTTGACAGTAACGAGCATCGTTCGTAACCTTTTGCTCCTTGAAAAAACAAGCACTCCAGTCTCCAATTTTGTTTGAGTAGTAAAAATGGCAGTTCCAAAGCGACGACACTCCAACTCACGATCTGGCATGCGTCGAGCACACCATTCGAAGAAGCCCCGTCAACTCCAGGTCTGCGTCAAGTGCAGCACGGTAGTTCCGACGCACACAGTTTGCCCAAAGTGTGGATACTACATGGGTCGCGTCGTCGTCCAAATGGGCGAAGAGTAGAGTTTCAACGTGCCCAACATTGCATTACTTTTCCCGGGCCAGGGGGCTCAGTTCCTGGGTATGGGGAAAGGTCTATTGGAGCGAAGCGAAAAGGCGAGAGCTCTTTTCGTAACTGCATCTGAAATCTTGGGATATGACCTTGGCAAGCTCTGTGTCGAGGGGCCAGAAGACCAGCTCCATCTGACCAACCATAGTCAGCCAGCGCTGTTCGTCCACTCGATGGCTGCTTTAGCGGATTTCCTGGAACAAAATCCATCCATATTGAACTCGGTCGTTGCGGTCGCAGGCCTGAGTCTCGGCGAATACAGTGCGCTGGCGTGTGCCAATGCTATTTCGTTTGAGGACGGAGTACGGCTCGTTCAACAGCGAGGTGCTGCGATGCAGGATGCCGCTACTGCGGTGCCCAGCGGGATGGCAAGTGTGCTCGGTTTGACCAGTGAGCAGCTCGTGGCGGTTTGCAATTCTGCTCGCCTACCTGGCGAAATTCTTCAGATTGCTAATTTACTCTGCCCCGGTAACATCGCTGTCTCTGGCCACGCCGCATCCATCGACGCGGTCACGGTTGCTGCAGTTTCGGCGGGCGCAATGAAGACGATACTATTGAATGTAGCAGGTGCCTTTCACACGGACATTATGAAGCCTGCGGTGGAGCGATTGGGCGTTGCGTTATCGTCCGTAAAATTTTTCAACGCTCGTTTTCCATTGTTCTCAAACGTCGATGCACAGCCGCATGCGATGGCTGAGGAGTTTTCTCCTCTGCTGTTGAAACAAGTCGTTTCACCGGTGCAATGGGAAAGCACACTTCGAAATATGCAATCGGCAGGCGTCGATCAGTTTTATGAAATTGGAGCTGGCCGTGTGTTGGCTGGTACCTTAAAGCGAGTCGATCGCAAAGCGGCTTGTGATTGTTTTGGCGATTAGCCTCTTTGAAATGAAAGTAAACGATGTCGTCTTCTAGTACGTTGGGATTGTCAGCTGATCTGTCCGGTCAAATTGCACTGGTCACAGGCGCCTCGCAAGGACTGGGCCAAACCGTAGCAGTGCGGTTGGGCGAAAATGGTGCCAAAGTGCTTTGCATCGCTCGCAATGCGGACAAACTGGCTGAAACGGTTTCCCAAATTCAGGCCGCGGGTGGCGAGGCGGTAGCCATCGCCTGCGACGTGACCGATCGAGCTTCGATTGAGAAATTGTTTGAGCAGATTGAAACCGAATACAAACGGCTGGACATTGTCGTCAACAACGCAGGGATCACTCGTGATACTTTGCTGCCACGGATGACGGACGAGCATTGGGATGAAATCATCGCAGCCAATCTAACTAGCTGCTTCCTGTTTTGTCGTGGCGCAACCCGTATCATGATGGGACAGCGGTACGGACGTATTATCAACATGTCGAGCGTATCCGGCCTGATCGGAAACCCTGGACAAACCAATTATTCGGCCACAAAGGCCGGCATGATCGGCTTCACGCGATCGCTTTCTCGCGAGATGGCAAAGCGGAAGATCACTGTCAATGCAGTTGCCCCAGGCTTTATCGAAAGCGATATGACTCGAGCGTTGGGTCCTGCAGTGACGGACGAAGTCAAGAAGCGTGTTCCTGCCAATCGGCTTGGTACGGCAGATGATGTTGCGGCTTGCGTTTTGTTTTTGGCGAGCAAGGCGGCTAGTTATGTTACTGGACAAGTTATCACGGTCGACGGCGGCTTGACGGGCTAGTTGGCTAGTTGGCGAGAGGCCCAAGGCCAAAAGGATTTTGAGGTCTCTTTGTTGGTACTAACCCACTCTCGGCAAGAGTGACGCACGGTGGGGCACTCCTGCCGGGTGTGCAGAAGGTTCACAGCGTTACCAAAACGCTCCGCAGCCTTTGCGAAAAGGCGAAGAGTGAGAACAACCGTTAAGGGCCAAGCGAATGTCAGACGAGTCCGGTGCGAAGACCAACAAGGACGTAACTCCAGTCCAAATTGGACCGCATGTTTGCGGCGATTCGCAGAGGTTGCTTTTGATTGCGGGGCCCTGTGTTATCGAGTCGCTGGAGCTTTGTCTCGAAATCGGAGAAACGGTAAAAGGAATCTGTGATCGGCTTGGTATTAATTATGTTTTTAAAGCATCTTTCGACAAAGCCAACCGGACTAGTGGTGGTAGTTTTCGAGGCCATGGCCTTGACCACGGTTTGGATGTTCTAGGAAGGGTTCGTCAGCGCATTGGCTGCCCTGTGACGACGGATGTGCATTTGCCTGAGCAAGCGAATTCGGTTGGGCAAGTCTGTGATTTGTTGCAGATACCGGCATTTTTAGCAAGGCAGACCGATTTGCTGGCAGCATGCGCGGCTACCGGTAAGCCATTGAATGTCAAAAAAGGTCAGTTCATGGCTCCGAGCGACATGCAGTACGTCGTCGAGAAGGTGAAATCAAGTGGCTGTGGCGGTTTGATGTTATGTGAACGCGGGACTTTTTTCGGCTATGGGCGTCTCGTCAACGACATGAGCGGTTTACCTATCATGCGAGCGATGGGAGTGCCTGTTATCTTTGACGCTACGCATTCGGTTCAGCAGCCTGGCGGATTAGGTGGTGCCACGGGTGGCAACCGGACTATGGTGGAGCCCCTCGCCAGGGCAGCCGTTGCGGTCGGGGTAGATGGGGTGTTCTTTGAGACTCACCCGCGGCCCAACGAAAGCCCCAGCGATGGCCCGAATATGGTACCGTTGGATCAATTCGAGAAAGTTTTGGAGCGAGTGCACACGATTTGGCGAACCGTGGCGGCTTGGAACGCGTAATTCATACAAATCATTGGCGAATTCCGAACGCCGCAGGTTGGCATGGCGACTGCGGCGTTTTGTTTTTGTGTTTTGCAAGACTTGGGTAAAATCGATTCATGAACCGCACACACCTTTTCCCAAATCTAAAATCTCGATCATTGCAGAAATTTTTTTTCGGCTGCATGGCCTTGTCCTCGGTCGTCGGTGGGGTTGGGTGCGAGGACCAAAACGCCAAGCGGCTGCAAGATATCCAAGTCAAATTGGGACAGAACAAAGAGAAACGCGATGCTATCCGAGAAGCGTTTCGGTACCTGCCGCAATTGATTCGACAAGACCGCACGACAGCGATGAAGGGTATTCGGACGGATTTAAACTATTGGTCCAAAAACGTCGTTGAATCGGATTCATGGAAGCCGTCGGCATTGCTCGAGTCGGTTTCTGGCAAACTTCGAACGATCGATTTCTCAACTCGCATGAACAAGCTGGAGTTTGGCGAGCCAGAATGTGAATTCCTATTGCAATGCCAGATGATGAAAGACGTAGGAAAATGGGTCGTCGAGCGACCTTACCGCGATTCGCTTTTCACACCTTGGCTCGAGAGCCAGAAAACCGTTTTGGCGGCTGACGATTGGAGTCAGCTTGAGACAACCTTGAAGCTGTTTGACTGGTCAGTCTGCAACGTCGGTATCGAGGGGCAATCGAAGGATGCGATGCGATTGGTAACCAATTCCGAACTGCCCTACAACGATTCTGCTCCGACTTATCGGCAGTTGCCATGGCAGACCATGATGTTTGGTCGTGGCGACACATGGGAGCGAGCGCGAGTCTTTACGCAACTTGCGTTCATCCAAGGGATCGATTGTGTTGTCCTAGCGCTGCCGAGTCTGTCCGGTGCGACCGAGAATGCTTCTTTGCGATTGTGGTGCATAGGGGTTCCGATTGGTGGCGAGTTGTATCTGTTCGAACCGCAGTGGGGGCTTCCCATTCCGATTCAGTCCAAGGAGGGGATCGCGACTCTTCGAGAAGCCAAAGAGAATCCAGACGTTCTACGCCGAGCCAAATTGCCTGGCCGATTCGAAGAGTATCCGGTTACTCAGGCTGACCTTAAGAACTTGTTCGCACTGATCGACGCCGAGCCATTCGCATTGGGGCGGACCATGCATACGTTGGAGCGTTCGATCACCGGTGAGAACCGAGTACGGCTGAGCATGGATACGGATGCCTTGGAGCAGAGACTGACGAAAATGGAGCCGAATCTATCGATTCGACTTTGGAATGTCCCTTGGATCGCTCACGCTTACAACCAATCTGTTCGGGAACGGCTCAATGACAAGTCGCCATTCTCGATGTCTTATATTGAAGCGTTCGGGGCGTTCATTATGGACACGCCGATTTGCCGTGCACGAACGCTTCATTTCAAAGGACAGTTCGACAACTCGGTGGAAGCGACGGGCGCGCTGCGTTCTTACATGGATGTGCGGGTAGACGAGCAAACGCTCAAGGATATGGAGTTCGACAAAGAGATACAAGCAAGCTTGGGAGTTATCAAGCAGCCTGGCGAACCCATGGAAAACTTTCAGTTTCGCGTCGCTCAGGCACGCCAGTATTTCCGCCGATCTAAATTCGACGTTGCCATTTTTCTTGCGATGCTCAATTGCGATCTTGGGAAACTGGACACAGCCAATGATTGGTTACAAAAGCGATTGCTTATGACGGCCGGAACAGAACGATGGCACGCGCATGCTCACTATCTGCTCGGACGCAACTACGAGGAGCAAGGAAAAACAGCGGAGTCGTTCAAAGAATACGAATTCGAAAACTCGCCCCAGGAAGCAGGCAATCGCATTCGAATTCGATTACGCAAGGCATTGGAAGCAACGGCTGCCGGCCCGAAGCCCTGAGAGGCATTCCTTATCTACAAAAGCGCCCAAACTTATTGCTTTTCCTCCCCTTCTCTTCCTCTGGAGGAGAAGGGGACGGGGGATGAGGAGGTTGGCGGATACTGTAGAATTGCTTACCTAGATTTCCTTACTGAGCTACGACGAACCCGTGCCGCGAACTGCGGCAAGAGTTCGTGAATGCCAATGTTGCGAACCCAAACTACATTCGAGTTCGCGGTTGGTAAATCGAAACTTGCAGCCCAACCCAATGGTTCTCTACAAGGGCACACCTCCTCATCCCCCTACCCCTTCTCCTCCTGAGGAGGAGAAGGGGAGCTAGAGTTTAAGGCGTCGCACTAATGACTTACTTCAGGCTTGTCATGTATTCGATCAAGTCCAAAAACTCGGCTGGTGCAATCGTGCCGCCCAGGTTTTCAGGCATACTGCTTTGCTTGGCCACCTTTCGCTCTTCGATATCCTCAATCTTGACCGTTCGCTTCTTTCCTTCGGGCAGTGCCAACGTAATTTCTGTCTTGGTTTCAGACATGATGAAGCCGGTGATGATCTCTTCGTCGGTCGTACGAATGATCTCGGTCAAAAACTTGGGATCCATTTTGGCGCTCGGCTCAACGATCGATTCAATCAAATCGTGTCGATTCAAACGTGTTGCAACTTTGGTTAGCTCTGGTCCAAAGGTATAGCCCTTGCCATCGATCTGATGGCAATTGGCACAGACGCGAGCAAAGACCGCTTTTCCGTTCTCCGGCTTGCCTCTCAAATTTTCCAGGGCAGCATAGGCATTGTTGCGTGCAACCTGTTGGCGGACTTCAGGTGCAGCCAAGAGCACCTTAAGCTGCCTCTCGGCCGCAATCCCTGGCCCGGACGTCGACAAATACTTTTCGATCGCCTCAAGACCGGCTGGGTTTTTGCCTGCCAAGGCACCGCTTTTGTAAAGCGGTTCCCATGTCTGCTGCAAGGCACCGATCGAATGCTCTTCGATGTAGCGTAGCCATTTATCCTGCTCGGTTGAAGCGATATTCAGCAGCGCATCGACAGAGGCCTCGGTTGGTACAAAGCTCAAGGCTCTGGCTGCCTCGGCTCGAACACGAGGATGAGCATCGGTCGATGCCTTAACAAAAATGTCGCTCGCATTTGGAATCAATCGCATCAGGTCAGAAACCGCGTGGACGGCGGCCGCACGTGCACGAGGGTCAGAACTCGCAAGAACTGATGCGATTAGGCTATTGTCGACAGCATGGTGAGTCTGGCAAATCCAAAGAGCTTCGGTCAAAAGTCGATCCCGCTCAGGGTCGTCAGCCGGGAGCTTGGCAACCCAGGCGGCAACTGCCGCAATGACCTTGTCCTTTGGTCTTCCCTCGAGCTCACGACGAACGCGATAGCGAGTTCGAGGCTCATAGGCTCTCAATTGTTCCAACAGCTCTGATTCGCTTTTTCCAAATTGGATCACTGGCTTGACCAATGCTCGATCTTTCGCGACAAGGCGATAGACTCGGCCGCGAACGTGATCGCGGTTTGGGTCACGCTGCGAGTACTGCATATGACCGATCAATGCGTTGCACCAATCTCCGAACCAAAGAGCCCCATCTGGACCGACTTGCGGATCGGCTGGTCGGAAATTCTTGTCCTTGCTGCGGATCAAATCGTTTGGTGTCCCATCGTCGTTCATGATGCGTTCGCCGGCGAAGCCTGCACCATCGTCGCGAACTCGGAACCGAGGCATTCCGTTCATGTTGATTACGCACGCATAAGTGAACTGACCTTGCAGAGAATCCGGTAAGTGCTTGGAGAAAATGAACTCATTTCCAAGTGCCGGTCGCATTCCTTGATTGTCGAAGATCGCGTCGAGGCCTCGGCGAGGTCCGATTTGATTTCCCGACAAAGCCGTGGCCCAGTGTTGTTGGGCATTGGTTCCGTCCCCAACAACGCCTTGCCCCCAGGGATCAAAGGTCATGCACCATGGATTGCCGTAGCCCGGCGTCGTGAAACGTTTAATCTCAAAAGTCTTGGGATCGAAAACAAACGAGCCGGCTGCACCCGACCATCGCTTTGGTCCCCAAGGTGTCTCAAGTGTCGTGCTCATCGCAACTCCCTCGAGCATATGCAGCAGTCCACCATGCGAAAACTCGAATGCTCCGATGGTATGGTGTGTGTCGTCGGTTCCCCAACCGTCCATGATCTCCACGATTTGATCGGCTTTGTCATCGCCGTCGGTGTCTTTAAGCCAAATCATTCGAGGTTGATCGACAACAAGTACGCCGCCGTTATAGAACTCAAATCCGGTTGGGCAGTGCAATTTGTCGTAGAACGTCTTGCATTTATCAGCGGTGCCATCGCCATCGGTGTCTTCGAAAATCAACAAGCGATCGTTCGGATGCTTATCACCTGGTCGCCACTGTGGGTAGGTCGGCATGCAAGCGACCCAAAGGCGACCTTTGCTGTCAAAATTGAGCTGTACCGGCTTGGCCAATTCAGGAAACTTGGTTTCATCTGCGAAGAGTTTGATCTCAAGATCCTTTGCCACCTCGGTCGAGGCGATAAACTCGGATGGACTCAGGTACTTAAGTTCTGGAGGCTCAGAGTACTTTTGACGTGGGTCACCAAATCGAGTTGCAGGAACGGTGAGCGAGTTGGTTTTGTCGTCATCGATTGGAGCAGGCGTTTTCCCGCTGGCCAGATCCCAGATAAACGCATCTCGCAATGCGGCCATTTGGCGAATCTTGAGATACTCGTTGGGAAATGTTTCGTGGTCCCAAGTACGTCGACCGCCGTAAACGTACCATCCGTTGAGCATGCGATAGTCTTGTAGGTGTACCCAACTCTTGTCGACGACTGCAACCTTTACTTTGGCGTACAGCTCTTTCGATGGAGCTACCGTGACTTTGCCAAAGAGGCCTTCGTCCAGTAGTTTGCCTATCACAGCATCCCCTTGTTCGTTCATCGCAAAACCAGCGAGAGTGAATTGGCATTCTGGTTCGGCATCGTATTGCTGCTTGGTCCCTATAAAAATGTCCACAACTGGCCATTTGGTTTCCTTGCCAATTTGCGTCACCGCATCGGCGTAGAGCGACAAGTTTTTGTTGATCGCAGCAGCATCGGGGAGGAGCGGATCGTTGGTGTTTTCGAATGCGGCTGGGGTCACGAGGATGAATCGAACTTTACTGCCAGAGTCGTCACGCGTGTAGCGTTCCGAAAACTGCTGAAGGAACGAAAGGTATCCGCGCTTGAAGCCGTCAACTCCCTCGGGGCCTGAATACGATTCGTTGGAACCAAAGAAACAGAGGACAGTGTCAGGCGAAAAGCTATAAAGCGGATCATCGAGCAAGTCGTAATTGCCTGGCTTTTGTCGGTTGCCGACTTCATCGGCCGGTCTCGCAAAATTGCGAACGACAAGTTTCTTCTCTGGGAATCTCAGGTGGAGGCGGGTTTCGAAGTTCCCGTACAGATTCATTTTTTCTGCTGTGGAGTTACCGACCAAAGCAATGCGTTCGCCCTCAAAAAAGCTCAGCGGTAATGCCGCAGCCTTTAGTTCAGGTCGTTTGGGACGCGGTGCGGATTTCAGGATCTCTTTGCCTGGCACTTCCGTTTCCTGGGCCTGTAGACAGTGCAGTCCGGAAAAAATCCCAAACGTGAGTAATACGAGAGGCAATCGGTTTTTTAGCAAGGTATTCATCGCTGTGAAGTGAAACTGTTTTGGCATAGCAGTTGTCTGAATGAGGGAGGGAATGCAAATGGTGCGGCGGCAGATAGTTTACTCAAAGAAACCCGTAGATTCAAAAAGATTAGCAACCGGCTTTACGGTGAACTTTAGGACGAGCGCTGGGTTGGGATTGGTAGCGAAACTCGTCAAGAGTTTCGGTCGTATTGCAGAAGAATCCGAAAGTCTTGATGACTTTCGCTACGCATCTCTCTTTCCTTTTGGAATTGCTTGCAATTTCAATGGGAGAGCGAGGCTCCTGCCGAACTGGGTGCGTAAATGGCTCGGCAGGAGCCTCGCCCTCCCAATTTCCCCCAAGCGTTGTTTGGGGCAAGAGTGAGACGGCCTTCGCACCTGCGGGGGGCGACTCTGAATTGAAATCTATGTTTCCACGACCAAGCTACTGGTCCATGACATCCGCTTCGCGGCTGCGGGCCAGGTCTGTAACCGAGTTCTCAAACTTCTTGGTGAGCTCTTGGATGGCTTCTTTGGCCTTGTCACGATCGTCTTCGCTGATCAGCTTTTCCTTTTCTTCGGTATCAATAGCCTTGTTGGAATCGCGTCGGACATTTCGAATTGAGACGCGGCTCTCTTCCGACAAGTCCTTGATGCGTGCGACAAGTTTCTTTCGCACGTCGGTGCTGAGCGGTGGAATGTTAATGCGAATGATTCTGCCGTCGCTTTGTGGGTTGAGGCCAAGTTCACTTGCGACAATCGCCTTTTCGATTTCCTTGATCGAGGTGGTATCGAAGGGCCGGATCACCAATTGTTGAGGCTCTGGGGCTCCAACGCTCGCCAACTGCTTCAACGGTGTTTGTGAACCGTAAATCGTTACCTTTACGGAGTCGAGCAATCCTGGCGTAGCGCGTCCAGTGCGAATGCCAGCCAAATTGTTTTTGAGCACGCCTAGCGCTTTGTCCATGCGGTCTTCAGTATCCATCAAGATGTCTTCTACGCTCATTATGCATTACTCCTAAATGGGAAAAGAGGATGTGATTAGGGTGGGAATTCAGGTCGTTTCGACTAAGTTGCGTTGACGAGAATGCGTTCGCCGGATGCCGTTCGAGGACTGATTCGAGTCCCGACTTTTTGGCCGCTCACGGCTTTGACGATATTGCCTTCCTTTTTGAAATTGAAGATCAAAATAGGCAGCTGATGTGTTCGGCATTGTGCAATCGCGGTTGAATCCATGACTTTAAGATTGCGTTCGATGACCGTATCGTAATCCAGTTCTCGATAGAGGGTCGCGTGCGGGTTCTTTTCAGGGTCTTCGCTATAAACACCATCGACACGTGTCGCTTTGAGGACGATGTCGGCATCGAGTTCGAGGCCTCGGTTGGCAGCGGCAGTATCAGTGGTCACAAAAGGGGCACCAGTCCCTGCGGCGAGAATCACGATTCGGCCTTTCTCCAAGTGGCGGATAGCGCGTCGGCGAATGAAGGGTTCGGCCACTCCGTCCATTTTGATGGCGGACATGACACGCGTGGTACAACCAATGTTCTCAAGTGCATCCTGCATAGCTAGTGCATTGATGACGGTTGCGAGCATGCCCATGTAGTGCGCTGTCGCTTCCTGAATCATCTCTCCACTCGAGCCTTTGAATTGGGCTCCTCGGAGAATGTTGCCACCGCCAACCACTACCGCAATTTGGCACCCAAGCTCGTGGGCTTGGCGAATCTGCTTGGCGATCGCTGTCACCTCGTCCATACTGATCCCGCGTTCGCCAGAGTGGGCTAAACTCTCTCCGCTGAGTTTGAGGATGACGCGACGATATTGTGGACGCTGTTTTTCAGACGAATCCTCTGGCATGTTTGGCTTGGCTTTACGAGGGATGAAGCGTTCGGACGATGGGCCCGACACACTGAGCTCAATAATAACCGGAAATCGGATTAGCCACGAGCGGGCATGGCTTCCTCCAAATCTGTGTCTTGACGGCTGTGAGTGCCGAACAAATGTCTCGAATTGCTCTTAAAGTTGCCTCAACGGGAGTATTTGGTGCGATTGTGCGTAAAAAAGGTCCAGAAAAGTCTATCTGTGCGATCCGATGGCTGAAAAGCCGCCGAAAATCGGCTGCCCTGCTCGCCAAGCACTTTCCAAGCGGGGCTTGTCGTTGGCCACCATCGGCGGGTAGGCTACGGTGGTGGTCAAGTTTTCTCGTTCCTCTTTTCACTGGCTAAGGTTCGGCGCAATGAAGTTATTCGAAGGCAAGAAGGGATTGATTCTAGGGGTTGCAAACGATCGTTCTATCGCATGGGCAATCGCTAGAGAAATCATGACTCACGGCGGAGTTTGCGGTTTTTCTCATCTTCCGGACAAACCCGAGGATGAGAAGAAAAAGAATCGGATGCGAGTTTCGAAATGCACCGCAGAGTTTCCAGACCAAACGGCCTTTCTTGAGCCATTGGATGTCCAGGATGACGTCCAAGTCGACGCTTTCATGAAGATGGCCGGCGAAAAAATGGGGAATATCGACTTCCTCTTGCACTCGATTGCATTTGCGGACCGAGATGACCTATCGCGCGATACGGTGGAAACGAGCCGAGCCGGCTTTAAATTGGCGATGGATATTAGCGTTTATAGCCTAATCTCAGTAACCAACGCTGCTCGACCTATCCTCAACCCTGAAGCTTCTGTTCTCGCCATGACTTACTTCGGCGGTGAAAAATGCGTTCCTGGCTACAACGTTATGGGGATTTGCAAAGCAGCTCTCGATGCAACGGTGCGTTACCTCGCTTACGACATGGGCCCCAAGAGCATTCGCGTCAACGCAGTGAGCGCTGGCCCTCTGAAAACTCTGGCTGGGGTGGCTGCTGGCGTTGGCGAAATGCAAGAATATTACGGCTACGTTGCGCCGCTGGGGCGTTGCGTCACCCACGAAGAAGTGGGGCGATCGGGTGCTTATCTCATGAGCCCATACAGCGGCGGCATCACGGGCGAAATCCTTCACGTCGACGCAGGCTACAATATCATGGGTAGCCCAGGTAGATTGTTGCACGAATTCGCGAAGAAGTAAGAACCGAAAGAAAAGCACGATGTCAGCGATAAGATCTCTCTCTCATCTTTTCACTTTGACACTGGTCGGAATCGTCCAATGGATTGGTCAGGCTCATGCCCAATCCGATACAGCCCATGGCGATTTAGCGTTAAAAAAAACCAAAATCGTGCTTGTCGCAGGCGAAACGGCCTTGGTTGATGTCGTTGGCCACCATGATTACCTAGCAGGCTGCGATTGCCTGGATGTTTTGCTTCGACAAACCAAAAACGTGGATACCCTGAAAGTGTCAGAGGGCTGGCCCGCTGACGACACAGTATTCGACAATGCCAAGTCGATTGTTTTCTATACCGATGGCGGCGGCAAACAAGCTTTCCTCGAAAAGCCCTCGCGCATGACCAGGCTTCAATCGCTCGTCGACTCGGGTGTTGGCATCGTAATGATCCACCAAGCTATCGACTTCCCTGATTCTGCCGCCGAACAAGCCAAAGGCTGGCTCGGAGGTGTTTATGAAAAGAGCCATTCGGGTCGTGGACATTGGGATAGCAACCACGTGGACTTCCCGAAGCACCCGATCACTCGCGGGGTAACTCCATGGAAAATCAATGACGGTTGGCTCAACGCGATTCGATTCGTCGATGGTATGAAAGGAGTAACGCCCCTGGTTTGGTCCGGAAAAGAATACGCAGGCAGCAGGGCCGGATTGGACAAGGATATCGTTGCGTGGTCCTACGAGCGTCCCATGGGTGGCCGTTCATTCTCGTTCACTGGCCTGGATGCTCATTCAGCTTGGTCGCTCCCGGGAATGAGGCAACTCGTCGTCAATGGTGTCCTCTGGACCGCAGGGATAGAAATCCCAGAGGCAGGTGCTGCAAATGATGTCGATGAAACTCAATTGACCGCGATGCAAACACCGAGGACGCAAAAACCTGTTAAGTCAACCGGCAAGTAGTTTGCGAACAGGACGTATTGACTGGAACCCAACAAAACGCTGGGGGATTTGGGAGGGCGAGCAATTCCGAAACGAAATTGAGACTGCCAACTGGCCTGCACGGTGTGCCATTCGTAGTCTTCAAGCTCACAACTTACAACCTAAAGCTTACTTCGGTAACTCAGCTTTCTCCAAGACACCATCCTTGTTCTTGTCAAGCCTGTCAAACGTTGGCAATAGCTGTTTCGGCACTTCTCCCCTCAACAGCTTGTCATCGTTGTCCGTGTCTAGCATCGCGAATATTTGTGCGGGAGTGGGCGCGGCGAGCTTTGCTTTCTTCACTTCTTGAGCTCGGCCAAGTTTTGCATCGATTGGAACTGAGATATGGAAGTAACCAATCATCATCTCTTCGTAAGTCTGATCTCCCCATTGAACCCAGGCGTTTGGATTCGGATTGTTGAGGTTGTTCACTGAGTTATCAAAAGCGGCTTCGCAAAAGATCCGCGTACCGGCCGGAAGCGGTTTCTGTTTGGCCAAGCGATACTCGGTCTGCCAATTGAAATCATACTTGGGAACATCCAGCAGCACTTCACGTTCCCCGCCCGGAAGGACCGCCGTGTAGCGAAACGATTTGCCGCGAACGTGCATATGGGGGCTCATCGATAGCAAGTCGCAGTTTGGTAGCTCCTCTGGCTGCATTGCCGTAGTCTTGTAATTACCGTCGCGAGGCGGGATGCGGAAATTTGTTTGCACAGTACTGGTGGTTTGCACTTCGTGTGTGATCGAACTTGCATCGGCAAACCAGAACCCAACCTTACTCAAATCCGATTGCGCCGTTCCGTTTGGAGTGTAGTGAATTTGAAACACGAGTTCACTATTGGCCGGAATACGCTTAGCCATTCCCGCTGGCATCCACTCTACGCGTGTACCAGGTACGTAACCCGCTAAGAAACCTCTTTCACCATCCAAACCTCGTTTCTTGGTCCCTTTCTCTCGAATAAACACAAGGATATGGTGAACCACAGCGCTATTGCCGGGAACAATTTCCATTCCATTGACCCAGGTGTCTTGAGTTAACTTTGGATCTGCGACGAAGTACTGATATCGAACCTCTCCTGAGGCTGGAACGTCGTATGGTTTTTCTCCCATGGGGACAACCAAATCGGGTTCACGAGACAATTGCCAACCCGCGACGTACTTCAGTGGTGCCGGTTCGTTGCTCGCATCGCCACGTATGGCTCCAGCTCGCGCCCAGCTCTTGATCGTTTCGATCTCTTCGGATGGCATGCGTCGGTCGTTCTTAAAGACTCCGTGCGATTCGCTTGCATGCCACGGGGGCATGCGCCCTTCGTTCACGACTTCGACGATCATGTCAGCCCAAGCAGAAGCATCTTCGTAATTTCCCAAATCCATCGGGCCGATTTCGCCTGGCCGATGGCAACTGACGCAACGTTCCTGCAATATCCGACTGACTTGGTCCGCATAAGTCACAACGGTATCCGTTTTTTCTAAATCGCGGGGACCGCGTCCGATCAAGCAACCTGACGCAACCGTCGTGGTGGTTGCGACTTCTTCGTTTTTGAGAATCGATTCGAGCGCAGCGACCAGTTCTTTGCTCGACACTTTGTCTTTGGAATATCCGATTCCGTACTGGTCATCGACCCGACCGCGATAACGGATTTTGCTTTCTGCGTCGATCACGCAGACTTCGGGTGTACGCGTAACCCCTGTTCGATTCGCAAGCTCTTGAGCAGGATCTTTGACAAAGGGAAACTCGAAACCAAACTTGCGAGCATGAGCGGCCATTTCGGCCAAACTATCCTGTACATTGGAATCGACGGCGACGAATGCGATCCCTTGGTCGCGATATTGCTTTTCCAGCTCGACCAATTTCGCGGAATACAATTTAGCAAGAGGGCATTGTGTTCCAACGAAGGCAAACACGATGGCTTTTTTGGACTGGAACTCTTCCTGTTTCCATTGTTTGCCTTGGTAGTCGATCAAAGCGAAGCCATCGAGTTTCGATCCGATCGAGGGTATGGCGGAAGATGCAGAATCTGGCGTATCGGCAAATCCATTTAGGGCGCCAAAGGACAGGGTCGCCCCAAGAACAAGGAAAGAGCCAAGCGATCGAAACCATTCGTGGATTATCATGAGATCTTTGCGAAAAATAGGCTTAGTGAAAGTTGTGACGGTCCCCATTATCGCAGAGAGCAAGCACTCAGAGAAAGCCGAAAACGATCCTAAGTACATGACTTTTTGATGAAATTCGGCAGCGAGGGAGCGACGGGCGGGCTTGCCCCGCCTACGTCGCAAATGCTTGGCGTGCTACTGGCGGTGACTTAGATACCTTGGTGCCTTAACCATTGTGTTTGCATGTTCCTGAATCATGTGCCTATGCGTTTCAAGCCCGGAAGGGCGACACATTTTGCTATTCATATGTCGCCCTCCGGGCTAGCCCATTCGGCCTCCGGGCTTCCCCTTCTCACTGCTCTGCATTTTGCTTTCTAACTTATTCATTTCGTCCATCGCTAACAATTCCTCCTTGCATACTAGCTATTGCGCCGCGATTTAGTGACAATGTGACTCGACGTAAAACTCTTATCTCAAATTTTCTGCTTCATCTCTTGATGGACCCGAATTCATCTTTTGATGAATTCGATACTTGCCCAACGCCTAAAACCTTTTCCAACGTGAGCTGATCATGAAACCATTCTCTCGTTCCATTACTGGTCTCGCAGGCGGCATTCTCGTTCTTGGTGCAATTGCCACGGTTGGCTTTCTCTCGGCATTGGGTAACCAACAAGGTGGAGGTGCAATGGGCATAGCCGGCGGCGGCATAGCGATGATGGCAGGCGGTATGGGAATGGGTAGTGGGGCACCAAGCGGAAGCATGCCTAAGGAGATTGTGATCCCGTGGGAGAAGCCGGCGGGACCACCACCATCGTGGCTTGCATCAAAAGAGACCACTAACGAAAGAGAGGATGCTCTTCGATCCAAGCTAAACGACCGAATGGACATCGAGGAAAATGCTGCTCCACTTTCTGCTGTTATGGAGTTCATTGCCGACCACTTAGACATTCCCGTTATCATCGATGACAAGGCACTCGAAGAGGAAAACATAACGCCTGACGAGCCCATCACTTTCAAACGATCGGATGCGAGGGTCCGGGACATTCTGGTCCAAGTCCTCGAGCCTCTCCAACTTACGTATCGGATCCACTTGGAAGCCGTTGTTATCACGTCCAAGAAGATCAGCGCAAACGAAATGCGATTCTATGACTTGAGTTCCTTTCTGCCCGATAACAGTTTGATCACGGACCTTTTGTCAGGTGTCCAAAACATGATTGCACCTGACAGTTGGATCGATGCGGGCGGAACATCTGCCATGAGAACCGTCGGCTCCATGTTAGTGGTGAGTGCCCCCTACGAAACACATCTCGAAATCGAGCGTTTTTTGCAGGAAGTGAGCAAGCAACCAGTCGGAAACATGAAGCCGCGAGCCTTCGTGGAACGATCAACGCCGAAGCTTTCAGACGGCGAAAAACCGGCTGAAAAACCGAAAGCGAATTAGCAAGACGCGAGCACTGCCACAAGCTCCTCCGACGATTTTGACGTCGAATTGTTTTAAGGCAAGAGGCGGGGGCAGTATACCTAGCACGACGCGCAAGCTAGTGAATGAACTATCCAATTCACTAGCTCGCGCGTCGTGCTATGGTTTTCTTGTTGCTGCTCGCCTAAGGCGAGCGGCGACGCCCCAAATCAAAGCGAAAGTCGAAATCCAAGCGGCAGTGATTCGCCAACGATCGAATCTTCGCTCTCTTGATCGAGACCACCTCCCTGCAACACCAAATCGATATGCAGCTTCGGTGCCCCTAGCTCAGTCAGTTTGGCGGCAACCCGATCTCGCAGTGCCATCGCTACATCGCGATAGCGATCGTCCGTGCGGCGTGTCAATTGCATCAGACACAACGAGAACATGCCTGAGTTCTTCGCAATCCACTCGGGCTCCAGCTTCAGCAACTTCTCGACCCACGCTTGGACACGCGAAGCGCTAACCACCTGCTGAAGCGTTGCGTAAACAGGCGTTCGACTACCCAATCGGCCAAGCGTCCACAGCAACGGTCCATGAACAGGCTCGAGCTTCTTTCGATCAAACGATTGAATAATCTGCTCTGCGACGGTCGACTTCTCTTCCGAGGACAACCACTCTAACGAACCCACTAGTCGCATTAGCTCGATCGTTACGTTGGTATTCGTTGCTTGCGATTGCGAGCCTCCCGCCAACATGGGACGCACTCTCGGCCAGCAGTCCTGAAACAAGGCTCGCTGTTGCCCAGGGGTGAAACCGCCCGCAATGCGCCGCCACAAAACGATCGTTTCCGATGCATTCGCTGCGGATCGGTGCAGCAGCTTGTTATGAACTCCACGCCATGTGGTATTGACTCGCCAATCATCCGCAGCCAACCCGAAACCTGGCCGCAAGCACCATCCGACCAGATTGAGCCAACGCGATTCGTGTTCCGCGGAAAATTTGCGATACGCTTGATGGCCCATCAGAAATCGCCACATCTCTCGCAAAAGCGATGGGCTCCAATCTCTCCTTGATACGCCAATCTTTTCGTTCAGATAAGCAATTCCTTGTCGCGGCGAAATGGTCGGAACATCTCCAAAAACACTTTCCATTGCCTCCATGGCAGACTGAACGACCGACGACTGAGCCGTTTCGATCAAGGCCGATTGCTGCGAACCATTGCCGGCAATTTGGGGCGTCGACATGCGAACGTCAAACTCCAATTTCCAACTCGCGTCAACATCGCGTGACGACGTCGCAGGTTCAGCTTCGCCTTGTTGAGCAATGACCAAGTTCATAGCTAAAGTGCCGATCTCGCTCAGTTCCGATTCGAGAACGACCGGCACCAGCTGCTGTTGCTTTCGATTTCCCATTTCCAAAACGGTCCGAATCGGAGGCATCGCAGTCATCGTCTCAGCGTCCACTGAAACAATCTGACCAATAGCATGAATCAGATTCGTGCTGCTATGAAACAACGGAAACTGCACTGGCTGGCCAATCATCAAGTGAAACGGGTGCTCATCGATTCGAAAGCGATCCAGTGGCATTGCATTGGCTGGCATCACACACATGGCCTTGGCCGGTGATTGTTCGACGAGCAGATAATAGGCTCGCGCAAGCCTTGCATCAATGCGCACACCTTGGCCTCGTCGAACTTGACCGAAGTAAGCAGCCCCCTGAGCTACCGCCAAGTCCAAACGATTCCCTTCGAGAATCCCAGGTTGCCATTTATCGTCAGCTTGAAACCAATCCGCAATTTGATCAAGGATCGCTTTTTGGATTTGTGTCGACTCAAGAACGCCACCGTTGAACAGTACCCAGTCAGGGCGTGCCGCTTGTAATTCGCTCAGTTGTTCTCGAGTCTCTTCGTCCCGGCCCGCCCATCGATGTTCCCATAAGAAGGCAGCCAAGTGCTTGTTCACATTCGGATCCGCGGCATACGGTAGTCCGAACTCTTGAAAACCTTCACCCGCTTTGTCAGGCCGATCGTGGATGGTCACGCGTCCAAAAAAACCATCGACCAAAAGCTCTTTAGCCCATGCCAAATCGATCGAGAGGGTCTTGGTGTTCTCGATCAGCTTCGAGCCGCTGCCGGGCAACGCCATTTTGTAGGTGCTTGGTGGCTCAGGACCGAGCAACGACTCTTTGGCCGCTCGGCATTGAGCCTTGAGCGCGTCCCATTGCCGCGGACGCAATCGATCTTGTCCGGGCGAGTCGGCAAGCAACTGCTGCTCCAGTGACCTCGCGAGAGCCAAATCAAGATTGTCACCCCCAAGCATTAAATGCTCACCCACCGCAACGCGATGCAATCCAAAGGTCGCTTGCAGCGTTTCGCCGACCGCTTGGCTCAGGTCCACTGCGACTGCGGTGTCAGCCGAAGCGGTTTGCTTGGCTTTGTTTGAATCAAGTGAGTCTACTGCCGAAACGGTCGGTTTCGTTTCAACGACACGGATCAGCGTAAAGTCCGTTGTGCCGCCACCGATGTCGCAAACGAGAATGCTCTGACCAGGACGCATCGTTTGAGTCCATGTGTCCTGATTGCGATGCAGCCAAGCATAGAAAGCGGCTTGCGGTTCTTCGATCAAGATCACATTGGGCAATCCAGCTTCGGTTGCCGCTTGGATGGTCAGTCGCCTAGCGACCTCATCAAAGGACGCTGGAAGCGTAACGATAACATCCTGTTGCTCAAGCGGCTCGGCGGGGTGGTCGCGATCCCACATCCGACGAATGTGTTCAAGATAACGGCGACTCGCCTGGACGGGCGAAAGCAATTGAACTCCGTCGTCCGCGCTCCAAGGGAGCAATTCCGAAGTTCGATCGACCAGCGTATGGCAAAGCCAACTCTTAGCCGACGCGATACTTCGACCAGGCATTTGGACGCCTCGCTGCCTAGCAAAAACTCCGACGACACTCAAATGCGAACCTTCGGAAAACTGAAATCGCGAGTGGATCTGCGAGGATTCGGCCGCCGTTAACTCGTAGTGAAACGATGGAAGAGTGTCCGAAAACTGACTGGTCTGAAAATCAACCATTTGCTCGATGCGAAAGATCTCCAACGTCGGCTCACTTCGTTGGGTATCCATGAACGCAACTGCGCAGTTGGTTGTTCCGAGATCGATTCCAACAACGTAACGGCTTACGCGTCGTTCAAACGCGGCATCGAGTTGCGATAGAGGTTCTGATGTGGCTTCGGGCACAGGAGTTGTCGGTTGTCAGTTGTGAGTTGTGAGTTATAAGTTGCCAAAGTAGCGGGCACACTCCGTGTGCCGTAGCCAAGTACTACTTTTCGTCGCAGTACTTCGAATGGTCATAGATCAGGAAGCCTTGTTACTCTTTTTTGCGGGCTAGAGTCATGGCTGCTGGGAGCATATCATGCAATAATACTGGTCCCACGAGATCTGTGTTGTCTAAGTAGCCGCTCCAAACGCGTAGCTCAGGCGCGAACTCGTGAAGGAATTGACGGCAGACACCGCACATAGTCACTCTTTCAGGGGAGACAACCACGATCGCGTCCCAATCCATATCTTTATGGAGGATGGCCTGTGACGCGGCGACCCGTTCGGCACATATCGTAACAGAATAGGATGCGTTTTCGATGTTGCAGCCGCAGTAGATTTTTCCACTCTTGGACAACAAAGCACAGCCGACCGAAAACTTGCTGTAAGGATTGTAAGCCGAAAGGGCTGCGTTCTGAGCTGCAGCAACAAGTTCAAGCAGTTTTGTGTTTTCCATCGGTTCAGCTTCGTATGATGCAAAGGTCAAAAGGGCTTGTGCATGGCTAGTGTAGGACGGCATGTGATTCTACTAGATTCGTTCAAAGTAGCAGGGGCGGACGGCACATGGAATGTGCTTGCTACGATTGCTTTCGCATGTACTTTTTCAATATCCAGTCCGACAGACGCGGCCACAGGTTGCTTATTCCCGCCAACAAGGACGCCTTCACTGGAGTTACCAACTCGTATTTTCGCCGATGCGCGGCAAGGAGGATTTTTCGACATAAAATTTTAGGATCAAGGGCTTTGAGTTTAACGCCACCTCCCGGTGCGGTTGAAGCACCATCGGCTAGTCCACGCTGCACTGCTAATTGATCGTAACGCGATCCACTATCATGCCTCGCTATAGGCCCGGGGCAAACCAGCATGACATGGACACCGACATCCGCGAGCTCGACACGCAACTGGCGAGACATGGCCGTAAGTGCCGTTTTGGCAACAGAGTAGCCGCCCATTCCTGGCGCTGGTACAAGCCCCGCTAGCGATCCGATGTTTACAATGGTTCCTCGAGCTCTTTTGAGAGAAGCGAGCGTCATGCGAGTCATGTTCCAGGTGCAAAGGACATTGTCGTTGAGCATCGAGTGAAGGTCCGTATCCGACAACTGCTCTAATGGCCCGCGGTCTGATCTGCCAATGGCGTTGAGCAACAAGTCGACTTGGTTCATTTCCAACCATAATCGCAATTGCGTTTCATCCCTTGATTGAGAGTTCGCCGAAGAATCGGATTTCTTCATCGCCAAATCAATGGAATAGGTTGTGGCGGAATTGGCTCCCTGTTCCAACGCCATAGCCTTGGCATTCTCAAGTCGCGTCGGGTCCCGTCCAACGATGATAAGATTAGCTCGTTGTTGAGCTGCTGCAATGACCAGTTCAAGGCCAAGGCCAGACGTGCCGCCGCAGACTACGACCCAGCGCTGAGTCCACGGTCCGACATTTTCCATTCAAAAAATCCTCGTTGAAGCAATTAAGTTTGGTGAAATTGACTGTAGATCGCCTGCCCACCGCACCGCAAAACAGCGATCTTGCAAGCAAATCGGCCATTCGGACCCGATCACGCCCCCAAAGTTTACCATCCCCAGGGATAAATCAAATCACTCTACTGCCATAGCAAAAAAAGACCGAAATCTGCACAATATCAATCTTCAAAGTCCGCGAATGGATCGCGGCACCAGCCCTCTTTTCAAAGGTTCGATTCCCTATGCCACGAAATACGTTAAGCGAAGCTCGAACCAAGATTGTGGCAACGGTCGGCCCCGCCTGTGAAGACGAAGCCATCTTGGCCGAACTCGTTGTTCGCGGCGTAGACATCTTTCGTATCAATGCAGCACACGGAACGCAAACCGACTTTGCTCGCGTTATGGCCAAAATCCAACGCGTTCGAGAGGTGACTGGATTCCCCGTGGGTGTGTTGCTCGACTTGGCTGGCCCCAAAATTCGGCTCGGAAAACTTCTGCAGGATCCACTCGAAGTGGACGTAGGATCCGAACTAACATTCATTCGAGGCGAGACACCCAGCTCTCCCACCGAATTGACCAGCAATTACACCAAATTGATCGATGAACTCGGGATCGGCGATCCTGTGATGTTGGCGGACGGCATGATTTCCATGCATGTGGTCGACAAGCAGCGAGACAGCGTAAAATGCATCGTTTCTGTGCGGGGAACCATCCGGTCCAAACAAGGGATCAATCTGCCCGGTACCTCTCTGTCCGTTTCCTCAATGCGTCCTGAGGACGTGTCCAACGCGTTGTGGGCCGCACAAAACGACGTGGACTTCATCAGTTTGTCCTTCGTACGATCAGCACAGGACGTTTCTTCGCTCAAGAATCTCCTTGCCTCGATGGACGCGCAAGCCTTAGTGATTGCCAAGATTGAAAAGCGTGAAGCACTCGAATGCTTGGAAGACATCGTCGATGCCGCAGACGGTGTCATGGTTGCCCGTGGCGACTTGGGCGTTGAAATCGATGTGGCCGACACGCCCGTCGCGCAAAAACGGATCATTCAAGTTTGCCGCGAACGACTCAAGCCAGTCATCGTGGCGACACAAATGCTGGAAAGCATGCACCACAATCGAAGGCCAACGCGGGCCGAAGCGAGCGATGTAGCCAATGCGATCCTGGACGGTGCCGACGCCTGCATGCTCAGCGGCGAGACGGCTATCGGCGACTTCCCTGTCATCACCGTCGATACCATGAACCGGATTATGTTGAGCACCGAAAAAATGCTCAAGGCACAGCCTCAGGACTCCAAAACACGATTCTTTTCTCGCGTCCATCCAATTACTGCTGCCGTGACTCACAATGCCGCAAATATCGCAGAGGCCATCGATGCCAAACTGGTCGTTGTGGCCAGCCGCACCGGCGGTACAGCCTGGGTCAAATCCAAGCAACGCAACTACATCCCGACACTCGGTGTCAGCGATTCGGATCACACACTTCGGCGAATGTGCTTGTTCTGGGGAATCATGCCACACAAAGTGACGAACTTAGACAGTCCCGAAGTGTTATTCGACGAAGTTACCAAATGGGCGGTCGAACGAGGCATGCTAGCTCCTGGCGACCGAGTGGTTTATGTTACCGGCACCGGCTTGATCAACAACACGCACAACCTGCTCGTTGTACACGAAGTGCCGAAAAACGTGTAGGCGAATGCCAATGGTAGCCTCCGCCCAGCCAAGGGCCTAGGAACGCAATGCCGACGCGATTGTCAATGATATCGGCGCGTTGTCGTGTGCGGCACGATATGGACATGTCCGTGGTGTGGAACCACATCCAAATGGGTCGTCGTGTGACGCACCGATGGTCGGTACGAGTATTGTGGCACCACAACAACGGGGCGATGCGATTGATACGCGGAGTATCCACCAACACTCATGCGATGCGACGTGTAAGGGACGGCATCCAAATGAGTGGTTGTGTGTGTCACAACATCCAGATGGGTCGTCGTGTGCGGGACAAAGTCGTAGTGATTCCCATGCCGGACTTCATCGAAGTGAGTCGTGGTATGCGGGACGTAATCGATATGTGTGGATGTGTGAGGCACATAGTGTTGGGCGTGTGCGGAATTCCCCAAGCCCATCAAGCCCAAACCAGCCAACAGTGTGCACAAAGTACTTCGAAGCATTGCTCTATTCCCTTAAACGAACCTGCGAACGACGAGCGCTCCCCTTGAGCCTCGTTCCATGCAGCGATTTTTCCAAGTACGCAAAGTCTGTGCCGAAAAAGCTCTTTGGTGACGCGGGATCAAAATGTCAGGGCTTTTAGGATTATCCTGCTATCAAGCAGCGGTAAGCACCGTTGCGACGTCATCGATTTGAAGTCGATCGGTTCAATCCGACGACACCATTGGCTTGGCAGGTTGTGAGGGGAGTCGTATCCGGCAGATGCGACCCACTTTAGATGCGACCCACTTTGGCAAGTTTCAATGTCAGTTAGATGACCGAAGTTGTTCTTTGAGTTTGTCCAACCGCTTCGGCGATACACTTACACGGGTGCCTAGCTGCTGTGCAAACATCGAGACGCGAAGCTCTTCGATCAGCCAGCGGTACTCGAGCAACGGCCCGGTCGGCTCGAGTTTTTGAGTTGCTCCGTCTGGAATCGATTGCAGCGTGGTTGGCGATGGCTGCAATCCCACTAGTTGAGCGGCACAGTCCTTCCAATAAAGCGTTGCCGTTGCGTCCGTTGCCAAGTCCTTGATTGGACCAACCGACTTGAGACGGTCCAGCCGTACTGCGATCGCCTGCAAATATCGCGGAAGCTCTCGAACGTAACACCATGGGACATGGTACGACAGGGAATCGTGAAACAGCGCAGTCAATTGTTCGCGTATTGACCGAACATTCTCGGACCACGTTGCAGGCGTCTTCTCGAGCAAGGCACGAACTTTATGATTCGCTTCGGCAAACTTGGGCAACCATCGGCCGATCTCGGCTGCCGCACCCGCGATTCGCTCAATTCGTTTGATGCGACAAATCTCAAACTCCACCTTCGTTCGAAAGACCGGTGCAACTTGCTCGCTCGCCCAGTTCGTGTCAATAAACGAGAGCCTAGCGATGAGATCGCTCACCAAATCTCTGAGTCGGTCCCCTGCATAGCGATCCGACAACCACAACGACGACGTGGTCCATTGCGGCAGGAACTGGATCTGACTTCGAATTTCTCGCCGCTCGATTTTGCTAAACAACGACGTCATGCCTCGCCGAAACAATTGCTCTGCAAAAATCTCGTGGTCTACCAACCCAGTTGCGATCTTCTCTTTGCCGACAATCAACGTCGGATACATATTCATCCGAACACCACCTCGCAGTTCAACAACACTCTTAGGCAACGTCTCGATATCCCAAGTATCCATCGAGGTACGGGCCCAGTCATATACGACTGGTTTGCCTGGCGTGCTCGTTGGCAATGCTTGGACGGCCGCCGTTCGTTGTGTCTGCTGCAATTCCGATAGGTCGCGACTGGACTGAACAGCTACCCCTTTCTCATCAACGATTTCAATGCGCATCCGTAAGTGCTCAGGCACCCCCGTCAAATCGAAGTCACTTTGCTTGACGGATTCGCCGAGAAAACTGCTTAAAACATCGCATATCGATTTCCAAAATGGAGCCTGCTGGCCTTGTCGTTCGATGACTTTGGGCAAGAGTTGCTTCACCGTGTCAGGTACCGGCACCAACTGCCGCCGAAGTCGCTTCGGAAGCGATTTGATTAGACAAGTCAGCTTCTCCTCCAGCAAGCCAGGCACCAGCCACTCCAACCGTTCGTTGTGCAGTTGGTGTACGATCGCTTGTGGGACGACGAGACTCACTCCGTCCGCCTGATCGCCGGGCTCATAAAGATACTTTACCGGTAGCTGGCTTACCCCGATTTCGAGCTTGGAGGGGAAGCGTTCTTGGATCTCGTCGCGGTCCAGCTCGACGACGATGTCATCCCACGTCAGATAAGGTGTTAACGCACCAGACTTGGACGCTGCGTTAGCCGGTGGCTTTGCTGGTTGATTAGGAGGCTGAACCGTCCGATCCCATTTCTCAAGTGTCACACGATCAACCACAAACTCAGGGATGCGCGCTCGATAAAAATCGGTTAGCACATAGGGATCGACGACGAGATCGCGACGCCGGGTCTTGTCGCCAAACTCCTTCACGGTCGCCAAAAAGGCCTGATTGTGTTGCCAAAAACGGGCGCGAGAGATGAACTGGTCCTCCGCCAGCCCCTGCTCAATGAGAATCTTGCGAGCGAGAACGGGATCGATGGGGGCGAGAGGGACAGCGAGACGGGGCGAAACCAGCATCCCATAAAGCGTGCCACGTCGCATCACCAGTGCACTTCCTTGTTTCTTGCCGAAGTGCGGTTCGTCGAAACTATATTTGATCAAGTGATAAGCTAATTGCTCAATCCATTCGACCTCGATCTTGGCGACCACGCGTGCATAACGCTGCGTCGTTTCGATAAACTCACCCGCTACGATCCATTTCGAGCGACTCTGCTTCAAGCCCGATCCTGGCCATATGGTGACATCCAGGTTCTGAGCACCTTTGTACTTGCCGGTATCCTCAAGCATGGCAACACTTGAGAGCAAGCCAGAGAGCAACGCGCGATGGAGCGATTCGTAACCGTCAGGCAACCCGGTTGGTTGCGGTGCTTGCGGCTGTTGCTGCTGAGCTTGGGGCAAGAATCGCTGCTTGTGCTTGGGAATGGCTTCTTCACCGGCCGCAGGCAAATCGGCCAGGACCAGCTTGCGTTTGCCAAGCGATAGGTTCAGTTCTTTGCACTGCTCCAATAACTGACGATGCACATCTGCCCATTCTCGCAATCGAACGAGCGACAAGAAATTTTCACGACATGCCTTTTCGAGCCGCGAACGCCCTAGCTCTTCACGCAACTTCTGATAAAAGTCCCAAATGCGAACGTAACTGAGGAAGTCGCTGTTTGGATCGCGGAATTTGAAATGGGCTTCGTCAGCCGCAGATGCTTTTTCGGGTGGACGCACGCGAGGGTCCTGCGTCTCAATCGCTGCAGCCACAATCAAGGCATCATTGAGACAGCCGTTTCGTTCTGCTTCAATGAGAATCCGACCCACGCGAGGGTCAACGGGCCATCTCGCGATCTTGCGACCTATTTCTGTTAAGTGACCCGCTTCATCGACGGCGCTGAGTTCGCGTAAAACGTTCATCCCCTCGCGGACCGCTTCGGGGCGCGGCGGATCGAGCCATGGCAACGACTCGATATCGTCGATGCCCAATGATTTGATGTGAACAATCGTGGAGGCTAAATCGCTTCGACGTATCTCAGGCGTTGCAAAGGCTGCTCGCGAAAGGAAGTCCGCTTCGTCGTAGAGTCGGATGGCGATACCAGGGCCGAGTCGACCGCAGCGGCCAGAACGCTGGTTGGCTGACGCTTGTGAGATCGGCTCAATAGGGAGTCGCTGAACTTTGCTCTTCGCGGCAAAACGGGAGATGCGTGCGGTACCTGTGTCGATCACGTAGCGAATGCCAGGCACGGTCAGCGAACTTTCCGCGACGTTGGTGGCCAAGATGATGCGTTGATTGCGGTGCGGTTGGAAAACCCGTTGCTGTTCAGCCTCGGTGAGTCTCGCATACAGCGGCAAAACCTCAATTGCGTTTTGCTGTCCACGGTCGGTCAAATGACCGCGAAGCTGTTTGGCGGCGTCGCGAATATCGCGCTCGGTCGCAAAGAAGGCCAAGATATCGCCGCGGCCTTCACCGAGCAGCTCATCGATCGCATCGCAGAATCGCTGCGTCATCGAATCGAAATCGTAATCGACGCCACCTTGGCCTTCGCGAGCACTCATCGCACCGCGGTAGCGAACATCGACGGGGAAACTGCGTCCTTCGACCAGCACAATCGGAGCTGGCCCAATCGCGTCGGTGAAGTGATTAGCGTACTGCTCGGCATCGATCGTAGCGCTCGTAATGACCACTCTCAGATCGGGTCGCTTGGGCAACAAACGTTGCAGATATGCCATGAGCAGATCGATATTGAGCGAACGCTCGTGGGCTTCATCGAGGATAATGCAATCGTAAGCGTCAAGAAAGCGATCGCGTTGGATTTCGGCCAGGAGCACGCCGTCCGTCATAAGTTTGATGCGGCTGGTCGGTTGAGTTTGGTCATTGAATCGAACTTTGTAGCCGACGACATCGCCACCTTTGGTCTCCATTTCTTCGGCCAATCGATGCGAGATCGATCGAGCTGCGATTCGTCGAGGTTGCGTGTGCCCGATCCAACCGAACTTGCCCAAGCCGGCTTCCAAGCAGAATTTTGGCAACTGCGTACTCTTGCCGGAACCGGTCTCGCCGCATAGCACAAGCACTTGTCGATGAACGAGGAGATCGATGATCTTCTCGCGGTAAGCGGTGATCGGCAGCTCCGCATCGTATTGGAGCGTATAGCGTGCGGCACTGCGGGCAGCGAACTGCTCGCGAGCTTGAAGTGCGGCCGAATTCCATCGCTTTAAGTCGGCGTCTTTGCGGATATTGTTTGGCAATCGATCGATGCGTTGGCGCTGACTGCGCAGCCGGAAAAAATGGCGACGAAGCACTTCGTTTGCGTTCAAGGATTCGATCGGGTTTGCGTTCAGAGCCATCGACTCAGAGGGGCCGGTGCCACGCATGCCAGGAGCACTCATGAACGTTCCCAGCGGATAGCGAATACGCGAGCGGCGACGATGAACACAAAGCCACTTGCCGTCAACACGGCGAGCTCCATACCGACTTCTTTTAGTGGCAGCTCACGCCAGAAGATCTTGTTGTAGCCATCGAGCGCCCAAGCGTTAAATGTCCAAAGTCCTGCCTTCTGAATCGTGTCGCTCATCAGGTATCGTGGAACCATACTTCCTCCAAGGGCACTCATCGTGAGAATCACAATCGTCGAGACCCAGCCCAACTGCATACGAGATTTGCAAAGTGCAGCCAACATCAAAGCAAAGCTAGAAGCGGCCCCGGCAGTAACCAGCGTCATGGCCACAAAGCCTTCGACGTGATGCTGAAGATCGATTCCAAAGACGATCGCGCCGAAGGTGAACATCAATGTCATTTGGATGGAGCCGATGATGGTAAGAAACGCCCACTTGCCTAGCAGCAACTGGTCCATCGTGAGTCGACTGCAGAGCAATCGATCGAGTGTGGAGTTTTCGCGTTCTTCGAGCAATGAGCCGCTGGCCGTGGTTGCGCTGAAGAGCAAGAACATAACGGCGATTCCGGCTGCATACATGGCGATGACTGGGTTGGTTTTCTTGCCACCGATGATATCGACGGTTGCAATCGAAGGAGGCTGCGGAAAATGGGGCGTAGGCGTAGTGCTCGCGAGTGACGGGGTGTTGTTGAAAGTGGCTTGGGTTACCGGGTTGAATTGTGTCGGGTTGTATTGTGTCGGATGCGATTTTGTGATCTCGGCATTGGCGGTCATCACTGCCTTTTGGACGACAGCTGTTAAGACTTGCGAGGCCACTTGGTCGAACGAATCGGTTAGGATTTGGATTTCAGGCGGACCGCCCGATTGCGGTTCGGCTTTGGCGAAGACAACGGCGGCCGAGACCATACCGCGGCGTACGAGATCTTCGGCAGATTCCCGACTGACGGAAATGGAGTGAGTCCCTTGCCCGGTCGATTTGGTAGACCGGTCGGTGAGTCGCAGTGACTTTTGTTCTTGAAGGAGGGCGATTGCGCGGTTCGAAAGTTCGTTTGGGAATTCGTTGCTGATGGCAACTTTGATTTTGGGGGTGGAGGAGGATGAATCGCGAGAGCCAAAAATCAACGCGAAGATGCTAAAAAACACCATCGGAACGATAAAGGTTAAGAGCAATTCGGACCGGTTATTCCGAAGTCGACGCCAACTGGTCTGAATGACCGTCCAAATCATAGCAAGCAATCCTTTTCAAGGTCTAATGTTGCACGATTGTACCACGCCCCCCTTCGTTTTGCCAACGTCTGATAAGCACATCTCCATGCGTTTGCCGGTACATTAGCCGTTGGGCGCTAGCCTCGGTTTCCTAAGTTCTCGAGGCTCGTCGCGAACCGCGGCTAACGCCCAATTGCTCTCACTTTGCAATCGGTGAAGGCAAATTAGTGAGTCGCGGGCGCTAGCTAGCGCCCGCGACTCAATTTGAATAAAGCGTAAGTTAAAGAGTGCGCCATTTGGCGAACACCTCGCTCTTCCCTTTTTTGAATCAGCAATCATTAAACCCTGTTTGAACTTATCTCATGAAACACTCGATTTTGATAACCGGCGCAGGAAGTGGACTGGGCCGTGGGCTTGGACACTGCTTGGCCGAACAAGGCCACTCGATTATCGCCACCGATATCGACTCAGCGCGAGCTTCGGAAACTGCAGCAAGTATCCAATCAAAAGGTGGGATCGCTCAATCTTTCGGACTGGACGTAACATCTGAAACAAACGTGAAGGAGATTATTTCAAAGCTCGCCACTATTGATGTTCTCATCAACAACGCAGGATTGCAGCATGTCGCTTCGTTGGAAGAATTCTCCACGGAAAAATGGGATGCGATCATGGACATTATCGTCAAAGGAAGTTTTCTGCTTAGCCGGGCAGCACTTTCAAAAATGAGGTCTCACGGATTTGGCCGTATCATTCACATTGGCTCAATTCACTCGCTCGTCGCGTCACCTTACAAATCAGCGTACACGGCTGCGAAACATGCATTGGTCGGGCTTTCTAAAGTATTGGCGCTGGAGACAGCCGACCACGACATCACCAGCAATTTAATCTGCCCCGCCTATATTCGTACACCTCTCGTCGATGCTCAGATTGCAGACCAAGCGAGAACGCGGGGGATTTCGCAAGAAGATGTCATCAAACAAGTGATGCTTGCCCCGATGCCCAAGAAATGCTTCGTAACCTGTGAAGAAGTCGCTGCTGCTGTTTCGTATCTGATCAGTCCCTCGGCCAAAAACGTGACCGGACAAACCATCACGATCGACGGAGGCTGGACGGCACAGTGACTCGTGTTAGCGTTGGGCGCTAGCCCCGGTTTTCAATCAAACGCGAAGCGTTAACGAAAACCGGGGCTAGCGCCCAACGGCTTATGGCGATTTTTTTACTTGTCGCAGTTGTCGGATGAACGTGTCCATGTCCGGTGTTCGTTCGTCCGGATTGGGCTTGATCGCTGCCATGATGGTACTTGCTAACGTCTTGTCCAAGTCGGGACAGAGCTCGAGGATTTCTTGAGGTGGAGCTGTATCGTGTTGCAAGGCCGCTTTGCCCGTTGTGTCCGAAATCTGCCAAGGCAAATCCAATGTGACCAAGTGATAGCAAGTCACTCCAAACGAAAAAATGTCGACGCGTTGGTCCGTTGCTCTTCGCCGCACGATTTCAGACGCCATGTACAACGGCGTTCCTGTGCGATTGCCCGGGACCATAAACGCCTTCGTGGCGGGCAAAGTCAAGCCGAAGTCGATCAGCTTCACCGTCTCCAGATCCAGGGTGCACATGAAATTACGAGGGCAAATGTCGCGGTGAATGAACTCGCGTTTATGCACGTAGCGAAGCGCCTCGGCCATCTGTGTGATCATGCTCAATCGACGTCCTTTGAGCTTGTCCTCGGCTCGCTCTTGAATAAGCACTTGCAGGCCCGGCCCGTCTACGAACTCCATAACCAAATAGGGCTGGCCTTTGGTGGAGATTCCGTATTCCAAGGTCTTGGCAATGTTAGGGTGGACCATGCCCATCGCAATCTGACCCTCGGATGGTTTGTTGAGTCCCTTAAAACGATTCTCGAAAAACTCAACTTTGTCGATATCGCATAATTTCACTCCGACGATCGCGTTGTTATTGAGTCGATCTTTTGCGACAAAGAAGTTGCTCATCGTGCCGGAAATGGCGGACCGGATGCGTTCAAAACGAAGCTCAACGTCAGCTCGTTTGTTGTCCTCGCCTTTTCCAAATAATTTGTCGAAAAAACCCATCGTTTATGCCGTGCGTGAAAAGTTCTGGTCCAACGAAATCGCCGCCTAGTCTTGTCTTTGCACGCAATTCCGGGAGGGCGACGCTCCTGCGGAGCCACGACGCGTCTGCTCGGCAGGAGCCTCGCCCTCCCGAAGAAAGAACTTGCAATTTCAAACAGGAACGATCTCCCGAGGAGTGTGAGCTCCAAGCTATCTTCTCTAGTATACACTGATTATTCGGCGATTCCGCTGGCTGGGCTATTCAATGAGTTAGGTCAATGCTTCAATAGTTGCTTCACATGAACTCTCCTTTTGAAAGGGACTCGATGTTTTTGGCAAAAATTCAAACCAAGCAAGGACCTGCAGTCGCGCGCATCGCGAACCAATTCGCTACCGTTCTCGATTTGTCTGGCTCGGGGGTCCAAACCCTCAGCCAAATGCTTTCTAGCGACCGACTGGTCGAACTGGCTCGCGATCTACCTGCCGCTGCCCCGTCCATTCCTTTAGAAAATGTCCAATGGCTGCCTCCTATCGACGATCAAGAAGTCTGGGCCGCCGGTGTCACTTACAAACGTTCCCAAACCGCCCGAATGGAAGAAAGCGAGGCCGCCGCCAGCTGCTATGACCGCGTGTACACCGCAGCTAGACCCGAACTGTTTTTTAAAGCCACTCCGAATCGCTGCAGTGGACATCTTGGAAAATTACGCATCCGCACCGACGCAACTTGGAATGTTCCCGAACCCGAATTCACACTGGTCCTTTCCAATCAAGGCAAGATCGTCGGGTACACAGTCGGTAACGACATGAGCAGCCGCGATATCGAAGGGGACAATCCACTCTATCTGCCCCAAGCTAAAGTCTACAATCAATGCTGCGGCATCGGACCGTGGATCGCTCTGGCCGACTCCATGCCACCTCGCGACAAGATCGGCATCTACCTCAAGATCGTTCGGAACAACGAAACGGTTTTCTCGGGCGAAACAGGTGTCTCGCAGATGGCCCGCAATCTTGAGGACTTGGTCCAGTGGCTCATCCGCGATAACGACCTACCCAACGGCGCATTTATGTTGACCGGAACAGGAGTCGTTCCAGACAGTAGTTTTACGCTCGCCAAAGAAGATGTCGTCCATATTTCTATCGATGGGATTGGCACTCTGACCAATACCATCGTCCAAGGCTAAATTTCGCTTTCGTTTCATAGACCTATAGTACTAAGCAATGACAATCTCATCACAACATGTTCTGATCAACGGCCAATGGCGAGCTAGTTCGCAATCGGCCGTATTCTCTCCTGTCAATCCCACGCTCGGTCAATCGATCGAGTTGGCGTTTCCTGTTAGCCAATGGTCCGATTGCGACGAAGCACTCACGGCAGCGTATGACGCATTCGTTCAACTCCGAACCAAATCTCCCGAAGCGATCGCAACGTTTCTCGAAAAGTACGCAGCCTTGATCGAAGCGGACAAGGAAGGTTTGGTCGAGATAGCTCACCAGGAATCTGGCCTACCGAAGTCGCCGCGATTGGCCGATGTCGAATTACCTCGAACCATCAATCAATTGAAATTGGCCGCGGCTGCTGCCAGACAACAAAGCTGGGCTGTGCCCACGATCGACACCAAAGCCAACATTCGATCTTGCTACCAAGCCATCGGGCCAGTCTGCGTGTTTGGCCCGAACAATTTCCCATTTGCATTCAATAGCATCGCCGGGGGCGATTTCGCAGCGGCCATTGCTGCCGGTAACCCAGTTATCGCCAAGGCCAACTCCTCGCACCCCGCAACGACGATGCGATTCGGCGTTCTTGCTGCTCAAGCGGCAAAAGAAACAAACATGCCAGCGGGATTGGTCCAACTGATTTATCGAACCTCGCATGCCGATGGCGAACGTTTGGTTGCGGACCCAAGATTGGCGGCGATCGGTTATACAGGTGCGCGGTCCGCTGGCTTGCAATTGAAGTCCATTGCCGATCGTGTGGGCAAACCGTTTTACGCAGAGCTTTCGAGCGTCAACCCTGTTGTCTTTCTGCCCGGCGCTTTTCGAGAACGGCTCGAAAAACTGATCGACGAATATGTTATGAGCGGTCTCATGGGTACCGGCCAGTTCTGTACCAACCCAGGCATGCTGCTGATGATCGATAACTCGGACACGACGAAGTTCGTCGAAGCCGTTACGGCCAAGTATCAATCGAACAACGCTGGCACTTTGCTGTCGCGAAGCGTTGAGACTTCACTGGTCAAAAGCATCGGGATCCTCAAAGACGCTGGAGCGGAGTTGCTCGCAGGCGGAACCAAGGTCGAAGGGAGCCGATGCGCGGTTGCCAACACGGTTCTCAAAATTTCAGGCATGCAGTTTCTAACTAATCCACATGTGTTTCAAACCGAAGCCTTCGGAAACGCGGTGCTAATGGTGGTCTGTTCCAATGTCGCGGAACTTGGACATGTGATCGAGCAGTTGGAGGGAAACCTGACAGGAGCGATTTATTCGGACTCGCAAGGGAGCGACGACGCGGACTACGCAAAGATCGCTGCATCGTTAACACAAAGAGTAGGACGAATGCTCAATGACAAGATGCCTACAGGAGTTGCAGTGAGTCCAGCCATGAACCATGGCGGTCCGTTCCCGGCGACCGGACATCCAGGTTTCACGGCAGTTGGAATCCCAGCCAGCTTGATTCGATTTGCCAAGCTAACATGCTTCGATAGCGTGCGAGAAAATCGAATCCCCGCCGTTTTGCAGAATGCAAACGCATGCAAAGCCTGGCGGCTTGTTGATGGGAACTGGACCAATGGTTCCATTGGGTAGATAACTAACCAGTCACCCTCCCTCTGGCCGCCCCGCCTCTGTCACCCTTCCTCTGGGAGGGTCGAGCGTAGCGAGGGGAGGGTGAAGTCACCGCTGTAAACATGTCTCCAACGAGTTTACCTAAGCAATTTATTGCTCGGGAGGGTGAGGCCCCTGCCGAACCTTTGCACCGTTGGCTCGGCAGGAGCCTCGCCCTCCCTAAGGTCTTCAACGGAATTGACTTTGCAAAGATGTTTAGAGCGGTGGGGTGAAGTGCCACCCGCAATCGCACAAGTCAGTTCACCCTCCCCGGCCTCTGGCCGACCCTCCCAGAGGGAGTGTGTCTTCGGACGCACTTTCCGCTCGAGGATGCAGCTCTTCCTGTATCTTGCGAATCTCTTTTTCGATTCGATCTTCGTCTGCATGCATTTCTCGCAAGAGCAAAACGGCCAGCCCCAACGCTGTCTCTGCCTCTTCGGTTACCACTCCCGTCGCGCCAACTTCTTCCAGCCATGCTCGCTCTTGAATGTACCGAGCTCGGGCAAAGACTCGCAACTCAGGATTGAGGTCCTTCGCAGTTAGAATGACAACCGTTCGAACTAGCACTTCAGGTACGGTAACCAAAAGGTATTTCGCCTTCCGAATTCCTGCAGCCTCCAAAATATCTGGGCGTGTTGCATCGCCGTAGACGCCAAACTTGCCCGATTCCGATAATCCCTTAACGGTATCTAAGTTCAAGTCGATGACCACAGGTCGCACACCAAACTCACGGAGAATCCTGCAGGCGGTCTGCCCTACTGGTCCGTAGCCGATGATGACTGCGGACTCAGGCGATTCGTTGGACTGCTCCATGCCGAGAAGTGCAACGTGTGTCGCCTTGTTAAGCTCCGCGCCACTTGCTTCGGCCCGTTCGTTCAATTTTCGCCACAACCATGGCTTGCTGCGGAGCCATTTTTCAAAAGGGACAATACCAAGAAACAAGATGGGATTGATCGCAATCGTGAGAATAGCGCAAGCGACCAAGAGGCTTTGTCCTTCGACCGGCATCAGCTTGGTCTTCATCGCCTCATCGGCCAACAGGAAAGAGAACTCGCCAATCTGCGACAATGCGATCGCGACCGTGAGAGCGGTTCGAAATGAATATCGCATGGTCCAAGTGATCACAAAAGCGACAATTGGATTGGCAAGAAGAACGATGGCTAGCATCGCCAGAAGCATCCCAGGACGATTCAGGATGACTTGCGGATCAAAAAGCATGCCTACCGAAACGAAAAACAAAACCGCAAACGCGTCCCGCATCGGCAATGCATCCGCTGCCGCTTGATGACTCATTTCCGTCTGGCCGACAACCATGCCCGCAAGAAACGCGCCCAAGGCCATCGAGACGCCAAACAGAACTGCGGAGCCAGTGGCAATCGCTAAGGCTATCGCAAGAATCGTCAACGTGAACAGCTCTCGGGAACGGGTTCTGGCTACTTGCCGAAGCAACCAGGGGATGACTCGTCTTCCGCCGACGACGACGATGAGCCCCAATGAAATAACTTTGACGACAGCAGAACCCAGAGAAAAAAAGATATTTTGGTCGACACTTGGTTGTTCATTCACCGCATCTGCCAGCGCGGGCATTACGACGAGCACGAGAACCGTGAAGATGTCTTGAACAATGAGCCAACCGACGGCAATATGCCCTTGAGTAGAATGCAGGATGTCATTGTCCATCAGCACACGAACAACAACGACGGTACTGGCTACCGAAACAGAAAAGCCGATGATGATGCCGGTCACGGTTCCCATTCCAGCAATCCAGGACACCAACAGCCCCACCATCGTTGCGATCAGGATCTGACCTATCGCACCTGGCAATGCGATCCGCTTTACCGCAAGCAGATCTTTAATGTCAAAATGGAGACCAACGCCAAACATCAAAAGAATGACACCGATCTCGGCAAGCTCGGACGCTATCTTGATGTCGCCAACAAAACCAGGTGTTTGTGGGCCTATAACGATTCCAGCCAAAAGATATCCCACGATCGGGGAAAGCCGCAGTTTCTGCGTGATCAAGCCGAGCACTAACGCCAGGACGAGACTGATCGACAAATTGGTGAGGAGTCCCAAATCACCGTTCATTGGAAGGAATCCGTTCCGATCTACGTGTTACATTGTCTCCCAATCCTGGCCAAACTACAACCAAAATTCAACTTGGAAACTTCATTGTAGGATTCGCAACCCCTGAGTCTAGTAGCAGCGTGGTGGGTTCCGATATTCCTAGCACCACGCGCAAGCTAGTGAATCAATACCCTAATTCACTAGCTTGCGCGTCGTGCTATTCTTCACTAGCTTGCGCGTCGTGCTATTCTTCACTAGCTTGCGCGTCGTGCTAAGCTCTCACTTCATGCACGTCTCGGCTAATTGGAATGCGAAAATCATATTCTGGCCGATCCCAATGCGAATCGATCGCAATTTTGGTAAAATATTCATCTAGCTACCAAAACTGCCATCACTCACCGAGCAATGTTCCATGTCTGCCGCCACCAACGAAGTCAAATACCTACTTTTTGATGTCGAAAGTGTTGCTGACGGTGAAGCCATCGCCAAAACTCGGTACTCGCATCGCAACTACTCTGCCAAACAAGCGATCGATGCCTTTCGGCAGGATCTCATCATCGAAAGTGGCCGGGATTTTATTCCCTACACGTACCACACTCCGATCGCCGTCGTGGCGGCCAAGATTCGCGAAGACTTCAGCTTGATGGAGATCGTCTCGCTCGACGAACCGCATTTTCGCCCCGCGGTCATCACTCGCTATTTTTGGATGGGCTGGGAACGTTACGCCCGACCCACCCTCGTTACGTTCAATGGCAGATCCTTTGACGTGCCACTCATGGAACTGTCTGCTTTCCGATATGGGATCAGCGTCCCTTCGTGGTTCAATATCCACGACAAGTCCTTCGAGCAATATCGCAATCGCTACAACGTACATTCGCATTTTGACTTGCATGAAATCTTGACCAACTTCGGAAGCAGTTGGTTCCGTGGCGGACTCAATCTAGCTGCAAGTCTACTCAACAAGCCCGGCAAGCTCGACGTCCAAGGCAGCATGGTTCAAGATCTCTATTCGGCGGGCAAAACCGCCGAGATCAGCGAGTACTGTCGCTGCGATGTGCTCGATACCTACTTCGTCTTCTTGCGAGTCCAAGTCATGATGGGCCGACTGACGCTGGAGCAGGAACGACATTTAACGGATGCGACCAAACAGATGCTTGAGAATCAAGCGGACGTGCATCCAGCTTATCGAAGCTATCTCGACAAGTGGGGCGATTGGGCCGACCCATTTGCTAACTTGACCAGCGGTCCTGCGAAGTCCATCGCCAAAGAAGCGGGAGCGAAAGTCCCTTTGGCATCGGTGGCGGCCAGTTGATGCAAAAGTGAGTGCCATCGCCCCAGCCCGGATTATTCATACTGAGCCGCGGGCACCAGCCGCGATACGGTTTCCCTGGAAAATGTTGTGGTCACGGCTAGCGCCTGCGGCTCAAATCGAGCGCCGAGAATAATCTAGGCTACAGCCAGCGACGGCCTCGGAAATAAATGAGCAAGCCGAAGGCAACTAGCCCCATTAGGCCCAGTGAAAACGGATAGCCATAGTACCATTTCAACTCCGGCATGTTCAACGGAGAAGTTCCCTCGAAATTCATTCCGTAAACGCCAGCGATAAACGAGAGCGGTATGAAAATGGTCGAGATAATCGTCAAGACCTTCATCACCTCGTTCATGCTGTTGCTGACGCTCGACAGATAAAAATCGCGCATATCCGAGGTGAGTTCCCGGTAGGTATCGACGGCATCCACGACTTGAACCACGTGATCGTAGCAATCTCGCAAGTGAATACGAGTGTCGGGGCTGATGTGCGGCACCGTGTCGCGAATCAGTTCGTTGATCATTTCGCGGTGCGGGCGGATCGCTCTTCGGAGCGCCAACAGTTGCCCTCGCAATTGATGGATTTTGTGCATTTGAGACGGATCCAAACTTTGGATGATCTCAGCCTCGATCAAATCCACTTGTTCCGCCAAGCGTTCCATCACAGGGAAGTAGCTATCGATTACCGCGTCGAGCAGTGCATAGAGAAGGTGGTCGACCCCGGAGTCACAGACTTTGCCCCTATGTGTCCGAATGCGTTGCCTGAGCGGCTCCCAACAATCTCCAGGGCGTTCTTGGAAGGATAACAGCACTCGCTTGGTAAGGAAGAAAGACAGCTGCTCCGTCTGAAGAGCGTCCTCGCCATCGACCATACGAGACACCACGAAAATGGAGTCTTCGAATTCGTCTACTTTGGCTCGCTGATGAACGTTGACGACATCTTCCATGGCCAGGGGGTGCAATTGCAAAAGCTGTGCGAGCGAAGCAAGATTTTCTTGGCTGCCAAGCCCAATGACGTCAATCCAAACACTTCGGTAAGCAACCATGATCGATCGAATCTCGGCGATGTCTTGAACCTCGCGTTCGAGAAACTCGGTACCGCCAAAGGCCATGACGCGAATGCTGGTCGGGTTCGCGTTTGGGTCGACAATCATCGAACCTGGAGCCGTGCCTGGCCGAAAACGTCTTCGCTGATTTTGCGATTTTGGATTTCGCGATTGCTTTCGTGCCATTTTTTTATTCGAGGTTGTTAGGCCTGGCGCAACGTATTGAGGATCAGGTTGGCTTTCAAAATCGCGACGCAGGATGGAGCGTGCGTAATCTCATTTTCAATGACCATTCGCAAGACTTTTGCGAATGGAAATTCAACGCGTTCGATACACTCGGTACTCTCCGGATTGGACTGGGTGAATCTCAGATCGGTCGCGAGGAACATTTGTGTCGGAGAGCGAAGGGCAGCGGTCAAGGGGTCGACGATTCCCAAATCCACCAGTTTACCAGCCACGATTCCGACCTCTTCCACAAGCTCACGCGACGCTGCCAGTTCGGGCGTCTCTCCATCCTCGATTCCGCCGCTAATCCCCTCGATCGTATCCCGCCCCACGGCGTAGTGAAACTCCTTGGTCATATAGCAAGTGCCATCTTCAGCCACGGGAATCACGCAGACTCCGGGCTTGATCCGTACCGTCGAGTAGGTTCCCGGGAGTCCATCCGGTCTAAGAACGTTGTCCATTCGAACGGACAACCAAGCATCGCGGTATACTTCGTTTCTTTGGACGATCGTCCAAGGTCCATGTTTTTCCGGATTTAGGTCACCGTCGGCCGGTTGAGGCATCGCTGCGCAGTCTGTAAGAGATTTTTTTAGTTCGCAATTTCCTTACTTATCGTTTTACCAGAAAAGGAAGATATTCCGTAGTCGTCCTACGTGTGGAATTCAGGCTCGTTCGCAACAAATCAGTCCGAGAACCGAATTGTTCTCTTCGCAGCCAAATCTTCTCCAAAGCGCCAAATAGAACGATTGTGCCGGTTGTAGTAAAGACACAAAGAAATTCTGCAGGTGATAAGCAGTTCGATCAACCAATAAAATCTCGAATTTGCCCATGGTCCGATTTCGAACTACGCTTCTCGATGTTCCACCATTGTCCAGGCAGCAGCGAGGTTAAGCCAACTATGTCCATTCGATCCACGCGTTCCAATCCAAAAAACGGCAAGCGCAAAACGACGAAACTTGGGATCGAGCAACTCGAATCGAGGTTGATGAATTCGATCGATACATTGGAGTCCGGCCTCCAGCTTCTCAATGCACCTGGTTTGTTCGGAGCAACTCAGATCGTTTCCAACGGAGCAACATCGAACTCAGGTTCCATGCATGCAACCCCACCGGACACGAACACTCCACCGACCGTAGCAAGCACTCTGAAACTGACAAGCGGAACGTCGGTAGTTGGCAGAACAGCGATATTGTCAGTCCTAGGGGCCGACAATGCGGGTGAAACACAGCTAAGGTACATTTGGTCGGTCGCGAGTGCCCCAACAGGAGGTACCGTGACGTTTGCCTTGAATAGATCAAATGCGGCAAAAACCAACACGCTGACTTTCAATAAGTCCGGTTCGTATCAAGTCATGGTTACAATCGTCGACTCTCAAGGGCTCACGTCGACTTCGTCATTGGAAGTCCGCGTGGATCAAACCCTTAATGCCCTGGTCGTAAAAACGACTGACGGAAAATCGATCGCGCCAGGCGGAACACTTAACTCCATCGACCTCAAACGCACCTTCAATGTACAAGGGTTGGACCAATTCGGTTTTGCTATGAAAACGCAACCCGATGTAAATTGGCAAACCGTAAGCACTCCGTCCCAGGGCTCGGCGACATTGACCCAGGATTCCGGCACAATGACCGTGGCTTTCAATCGTGCGGGTGCCTACGGATTGCGAGTTCAGTCAGGCTCGGTCCGGACGAACTTCTCTGTCAATGTCATGCAAAGCCTTACTTTTTTTGACTTTGCAACGACTTCGGGGGTCGCAATCGATCCGGTTCAAGCCGTTCGCGTTTCTACCAAATCGCAACAACTCGTAGTGCGAGGCTTCGATCAATTTGGCGATTCCATAACAACCCTGCCCGGAGTATCCTGGTCTACCGTTTCCGCGCCAACGAATGGCCTCGCAAACGTAGGGATGATTTCCCGCGTCTCGACAATAACCTTCAATCGAGCTGGGAGTTACATGCTCAGCGCGAAAATTGGCAAAATCACGCAAAACATATCGTTCGAAGTTGCCAGTGTCTTGACCAGCGTTGCAGCCTATACGGCGGACAACAAACAGGTAGGTGCCAACACAACTGTCTCTGTTTACGGCCGAGACTTAAAGCTCACGAGCCACAACTTTGATCAATTCGGCTTGCTCATAGCAAACGAGCAACCCCTGGAATGGACTGGCGTTTTTAGCTCTTCAAAAGCAACGGCCTCCGTGACATCGAAAGAGACATTAGCCACGTTTTCCTTCCAACGCGCTGGACGCTATACCTTCCGCTTATCCGTGGGCGCAGTTTCGCAATCGATTTCGATCAATGTGATGCAGACGATCTCAAGCCTCACCGTAACACCAGGCACCTCGACTCTCAAGACGAACGCAGTGCAACAATTTCGCTATCAAGTCGCGGACCAATTTGGCGATTCCCTCGTCAATCAACCAGTCGCCACGTGGACCACGAACGGGGGTATTATCACTGCCCTAGGTGTTCTTAACGCAGGCGCCCGTGCTGGCTCATTCACGGTGACAGCGAGAGTGGGAAATGTCCTTGGTACCGCCAGCGTGGAAGTGACCGATCCTGCTCCTACACCTACTCCGACACCTACTCCCTCACCAACACCTACGCCAAACCCCACGCCTCAAAACCAACTTCGAAACGCTGCGATCTCCAATCTAGTCAGCACACTGTACGCGGACAGCCAATTGACTCGGGCAGAAGTAATCCAAGTTCTACGTAGCGCAGGCACCGACGGTATTGTCGATCAATCCGAGTTGGAAGACCTCCGATACATCTCGTCAAGTACTTCCGTTTACGCAATGCCCGTCTACGTCAGAGAGCTCGCCAAGGATGTCGTCAACTCCAATCCAGCCAATCGCTCCTTCAAAGGGCAGACAGCAGGAGACTTACGGGTTGGAAGCACATCCACGTTGCTAAATAACCTTGTGGACAAGTGGTTTCTGGGAGCGGATGAACCCGTCTTGAAGGGTTCCGGCCTAAGCTACCAAACGGTAGTTGGCAATCTCTTTAATGCAACTCCTTCCCGAAGCGACGCCAAACAAGGTCAACTGGGAGATTGCTACTTCATCGCAGCGATTTCCGCCATTGCAGACAAAAATCCAGATGCCGTTCGCAATCTCTTTATCGACAATGGTGACGGGACCTATTCGGTGCGATACTACGATGCAGCTATGAAAGCCGACTATGTTACCGTCAATCGACGCCTTCCTGCCTACTCGAATGGTCAACTTGCCTACTCCGGGTACGGCCAAAGTATTACGAGCACAGCAACCACACTTTGGATCGCATTGGCTGAAAAGGCCTATGCCCAATGGAATGAAACAGGCAATGAAGGCCGGGATGGTACCAATCGCTACTCGGCTATTGAAGGCGGTTGGATGTCCTACGTCAACGCGCAGGTACTAGGCTACAATTCCACGAACTACGCGTTTGCGACCTCGCAAAAGCAGACCCTGGTGAGCGCTATCACTTCGGGCAAGTCCATTACTCTCGGCACCATAACTGGAGCCAAGGACGGATTCTACGGTGGCCATGCCTATATCGTCACGGGATACAACGCGACCACGGATACGTTTTCGGCATACAATCCGTGGGGCAACTCACACCCAGGACCACTCACATGGGCCCAACTGCAGTCGAACTGTTCCGCGTTTACGGTAACAGATCCAAGCGGGTCCACCGCAATCAACCTGTCCAATGTTAAGAACTCGATGAGTGAAACCTTCATTGGAAACTGGACGACGGTCATCGCAGTGCAAACAGAAATGTCCAGCGATGAAAATCTATCCATTGAAAAAGCCGATTCCGCTGAGCCCATTCTTGCCATCCTAGTTAGCTTGTTCACAGAAACTGCCGATACAGCAAGCGATATCACTTTCGATCATTCGCAAGCGTTCACCCAAGAGTCTCAATCGGCAAACGAACTGTCAACAACTCCCCTAGCCGCCAACTTGGTCGACTTGGCCATGAGTGAACTCAGTATGGTCTAAGACTTGACCGAACTCAGCTTTGCCTTAAGCCAAAGGGCGTTTCCAACGACCGTGATGTCGCTAGCTCCCATCGCGAAAGCAGCCCACAAGGGGCCGTGTTCTCCGAGCATTCCAAACGCAGCTAGGGGAATCGCCAAAGCATTGTAAAAGAATGCGAAGAACAGACTCTGCTTGATCGTTCGAAGCGTCATGCGAGACAATTGGATCAGTTCTGGTACGGCACAAACGCGATCGCCAGGTATGACAACCGCGGCGGCTTCCATGGCCACGTTGGTGCCCGAGGCGAGAGCCACACCAAGCCCCGACTGAGCCAATGCGGCCGCGTCGTTTAAGCCGTCTCCCACCATAATAACGTCTTTTCCAAGCGAACGAATCGTAGCCGCTTTCGATTCCGGTGTCGCTTCAAAAATGACGTATTCCTGTCCAAGCCCGAGCCGCTCGGCAATATCTTGAGTTGCTGATCGTTTGTCACCGGATAGCATCGAGACTTTAATCCCAAGACGCATCAGCGACTGCATTGCCTCCTCGGCATCGTCGCGCAATCGGTCGTTTAGCGTCAGGGTACCGATACCAATTCCCTCGACAATGACACGTGAGGTAGCTTGTTCGTCTCTATCCACAACAACGCTTTTCCCATCCACTTCTCCTCGGACGCCGCGGCCGGGGGTAGCAACGAAATTGCTAACGGACGATAAACTGAGCCCGCGCGCTTTGGCTTCCCTTATTATGGCTTTGGCGATGGGATGCTCGCTAGGTGACTCTACCGATGCAGCGAGTTGCAACAGAGACTCTTCGGTGTAACCTGCCAAGGCTTGGATCTCGGTGAGGACCGGTCTTCCGACAGTGAGTGTGCCAGTCTTGTCAAATACAATTTGGGTGGCTCTTCCGATGCGTTCCAGTGATTCGGCGTTGCGAATCAGGATTCCGCGTTGACTTGCGGATCCAGTACCGACCATGACCGCCATAGGCGTGGCTAACCCGAGCGCACAGGGGCACGAGATAATCAAAACCGTGACCGCTGCAATGATCCCCTTTGCAAAATCGCCCGCCAGCCACCAACCGATGAGCGTCAGCAATGCGATCAGTAAAACGGTCGGAACAAAATACGAGGAGACTTGATCAGCAAGACGCTGGATGGGCGCGCGGCTGGTCTGTGCTTTTTGAACGAGTTGAGCGATTCTAGAAACCGTTGTGTGTCGACCGTCGCAGGTTGTCTCGACGATGAGCCGCCCAGTTGTGTTCATCGAGCCTGCAACAACCAAGTCGCCAGGTCGTCGATCGACTGGAATCGACTCGCCCGTCACGATTGACTGGTCGACGGCCGATTCACCTTCTAGTACAACGCCATCCACGGCGATACGTCCTCCGGGGCGAACAATCAGTTTCCAGCCCTTCTGGACGTCGGCGCTTGGGATGATTTTTGTGGAGCCGTCGGTTTCAAGAATTTCTGCGGTTTCCGGCTGCATCCGTAAGAGATCGCGAACGGAGCTACTAGCATTGGTGCTCGCCCTAGCTTCAAACCAATGGCCCAAGCTAACAATCCCTAACAGACCGGACGCTTCGGCAAAATAGATTGGCAAATCCAGTCCACCCAACATTACGATGGTTGAGTAGACAAAAGCCGTTGTTGCTCCAATCGAAATGAGTGTGTCCATGTTCGTTGTGCCACGAACGGCTGCTCGCCAAGCCGATTTATAGAACTCGAACCCAGCAAAGAGTATAATAACCATTGAGCCAAGAAACATGGTCCATGGCATCCAAGGTCCGTGCCAATGCATGGCTTTGGATGTCCAATGCAGCAATTCGAGCGGAGCCCAAAGACTCATCCCGACAATTGCGCGATAACGCCAAGTTTTTTCGTTTGCCAACTGCTGCTTTTCGATATCGCTCTGAGCATCGGCTTTGCTGTCAACTTCGATCCGTTCTGCCGCAAAACCGCGTCCCTCGACAGCCGCGATCAACGCGTCAGCGCTAAGATTGTCCCCTTCTATTTCTGCGGTTCCTGAAGCGAAACTCACACTAGCAGCGGTAACCTCAGGTCTCGTTTCGAGTGCGCGCTGAATTCCTGCAGCGCATCCAGTGCAGGTCATGCCGGTAACTCGAAGTCGAATGGCACCACTCTTTGGCAAAGAAGCCCTTTGCTCTGGAGTATTCTTGGTAGAGGATATTACCGGCAATTCGATCAATCCGCACCTATTTGTTTGCTTGAGCGAGTGACTTAAGGTCATGGTCAACCATCATCTTGACGAGCTCCGGCATTTTCGTTGTAGCCCTCCACCCCAGGATTCGATCGGCTTTGGAGGCGTCCCCCAACAAGCATTCAGGGTCCGCAGGTCGAACAAAACGTGGATCGAGCTCTACATGCTTTTCCCAGTCGAGTCCCACATGCTCAAACGCAGCTTGGGTAAATTCGCGGACAGTGTAGCTCGTACCGGTCGCGAGCAAGTAGTCGTCAGGTTGGTCATGTTGAAGAATAAGCCACATCGCTTCCGCGTATTCCTTTGCAAAGCCCCAATCTCGCGCTGAATCGATGGAGCCTAACATCAATTTGGACTGCAGCCCCAACTTGATTCGGGCTGCCGCAAGCGTGATTTTTCGAGTAACGAAATTCTCAGCTCGGCGTGGGCTTTCGTGGTTGTATAAGATCGCATTGCAGAAAAAGAGACCATGCGATTCGCGGTAAATGCGCACCATTTGGGTTGCAAACGACTTTGCGCAACCATACGGAGAATTTGGATTCAATGGAGTGGACTCATCTTGAGGGCTAATCTTCGGAGTTCCAAAAATCTCGCGACTGCTGGCGTGAAGAAACTTGGGCTGATTGGGTTGGTCCCGGAGAATCTCCATGATTCGCAAAGTCCCCATTGCAGTCAACTCGCACGTGCTTTCAGGGATTTCAAAACTGAGGCCAACGTGCGACTGTCCCGCAAGATGGTAAAACTCGGAAGGTTTCGTATTGGCCAATATTCGTCGAATGGACGTTGTGTCCGACAGATCCGCATAATGGAGGAAAAGTCGTTTGCCATAAATCGACGGATCGTTGTACTGTCCGATTAAGCGAGGTCTGTCCAAAGAACTACTTCGTCGAACAATACCATGGACGGTATAGCCTTTTTCCAAAAGCAGCTCGCATAGGTATGAGCCGTCTTGGCCGGTAATTCCAGTAATCAGTGCGGTTGGCATGCTGTTGTAGTCAGAGAATAGAGCGAAATGCTGAACGAAATGGTAAGGCGATAGTTCGAACAGTTGTCGATACCATACAGATTAAGCTGGGGATTCCACTGGGTAAAGGCTCGACGAAATTGACTGCCAGTGTCAACATGGTAAAAAACAGGCAAATCCTGTGTTCTGGGCAATCGAGCACAGCTATATTTGCATGACAAGGCTGTTGGCATCTGTCGTGCAACCCTGAGTTGGCTTCCTAAATCAAGCGACGTGTGAGTTGGACATGTTTAGACGGATGAGCAAAACGATCGCAGCTTGGAGTTTGCCCTTTTTGATACCGACCATACTTACGTCCTTGGCTTTGTCACAGCCCGGAATGGAGGATCCAGAGATGGCCAGAAGACGGGTTCGCCAACAGAATGCGATCCAGGTCGGTTGAATCGCCATGCACTTCCGAGCGAGTCTGAAATCGACCAGCTCCCGAAGATTTTTACCGCATCTTCGATTTTGGTTGCCGGTGGCTGATAAGCCACGGTGCGAAGACCAATCGGGAGACAAGCCCCGAAGGCGGCGACACATGAACGAGTGTGTCGGCCCTTCAGGCCTTGAAATCCCCGGGGAATAGCAATCCGGTGCCTCTCGGCACCGGCAGAGGGTGTGTCGAGCCTTCGGCCCTCAAACAAATATCGCAACTTCAAAACTTGCGCGTCGTGCTAAGTCCGTTTTCATGTTGCATCTCGGTCTAGCGTCCGATGTAAAGCGAAAAGCCGCCGCCACCATACGATCCACCTCGAGGATATGCTCCGCCACCATAGGAGCCACCGATTGGCCACGCTCCGCCACCGTAAGAACCTTGTCGCGGAAATCCACCCATGCCGTAACCACCACCGAAGTTGTTGTAACTTCCGTAGTTGCTGGAATAGCTTCCATAGTTGCTCGAATATCCACCTCCATAATAGCCGTTACCGTAGTAGGGCTGGACGACGATGGGTCGGTATCCATAGTTGTACGTCTGAGCATGTGGGGCACAGCCGTGGCGATGGTGATTGTAGCCATCTGCTCGCGCTGCGCCGGAGGCACCTAAGCATGCAGCCGTTACTAGCGCGCCCGTTCCGATTTTTCTAATCCAATTTGGTTTCATCATCTCTATCCCCCAAAACAAAAGACTTTCGCACATGCAGTCAGCGACGCGATGTTTGGCTGCATCAATCTTGTTTCTCACGCGTGCGAAACAAATGAAGTACAAATACCGTGCCAAACTCGGTGTGATTGGCTTCGATCCCAATGCTTTCAACATATTCTCTTCGGAGAGTAGTAGACACCGTCGCCAGGTGGCCTCACCTTCCCATGGGGCTAGTGCTTTGGTTCTCGAACTAGGGTGTCGTCAATTTGTTGGCAAGTGATTCGCTTTGATGACGCAATTTCTCCTCGAAACCGTTTTTCACTCAAAACGCTATAATCCAGTCTCACTTGTACCTTTTCCATCATTATCTCTTTGATTTCAATTCGAATGCCCTCACCGTTCGCAAACGCGATATACCAGTTTGTCCCTGCCATTGATTCGCTGCGCACCTATAGCCTCGGCTATCTCAAGCGAGATGTTTTTGCAGGATTGACGGTAGCAGCGGTCGCTGTCCCCCAAGCAATGGCGTACGCCAGCATTTTTGGAATGCCGGTCGAAATGGGACTGTATACGGCAATTGTGATGACAGCAGTTGGGGCATTACTCGATTCCTCGAAGCAACTGATCAACGGACCGACCAATGCGATTTCGATTGCCATGCTGAGTGCCTTGTCGATCGTTCCCAAAGAAGCCCAGGTTTCGGCGGCGATCATGATGGCGTTTTTCATCGGATTGATTCAAACGATCATTGCTTTACTGCGATTTGGCGACCTGTCTCGTTTTGTTTCCCATGCGGTTGTGGTCGGCTTTACACTCGGAGCATCTATCCTGCTCTTTTTGGACCAGCTTAAGAATGTTTTTCGTCTGAAAGGAGCAAGTGACCCTCACGATCACTTTCTTGTCCGCTTTTGGACGGATATGACACAGGGTGGGAGCGTCCACTGGAATTCGGTCGGAATCGCCGGCCTAACAATTGTGGCGGCGATTGGGTTTCGGTACCTCAACAACCGATTTAAGCTTGGGCTGCCAGAGTTGTTGTTAGCTATTGCGTTGGCAGGGGCCGTGTTGTTCGCGCTGGATCCCAATCAGTCCGACGGGACCGTACGAGGGCCGATCGTCAATGCAGAGCTCCCTTCGTTTCATGTCCCCGAGATTGACTGGACACTTGCTCGCAATCTATCCAGCAGCGCTGCCGCCATTGCTTTTCTGGGACTACTGGAAGCGGTGGCGATGGCTAAATCCATCGCTACCAAAACGGGACAAAAACTGGACATGAACCAGCAATGCCTCAGCGAGGGGTTAGCGAATATCGCCGGCAGTTTCTTTCGATGCTTTCCGGGCTCTGGTTCGCTAACTCGATCCTACATTAATCATACCTCAGGGGCTGCGACCCAATGGTCCGGCGTCATTAGTGCGTTGGGAGTCGCTGCTACGATTTTGGTTTTGGCCCCGTTTGCACGCTATGTCCCGAAAGCCGCGTTGGCCGGAGTTCTGATTCTAACGGCAGCTCGTATGAACGATTTAAAAACACTGGCGTATTATTTGCAAGCTACTAAATTCGATCGATGGATTCTCATCGCGACCGCTTCGTCCTCGATTCTGATTTCAGTCGAGTTTTGCATATTGATTGGTATTTTCCTTTCGTTCGCGTTCTATGTCCCTCGCGCAGCAAAAATCAAAGTCAATGAACTGACGGTAACCAGCGACCGTGTGATCCGAGAAGTCGTCTCGTCCGATTTGCCGTGCTCCTACATTCGGGTATTCAATTTCGAAGGGGAGATGTTTTTTGGCTGTGCTCCAGAATTAGAACGGTATTTGGATACGATCTTCGAAGACTCACCTGATAGCTTAAAAGTGATCGTCCTTCGGCTCAAACGAGTGAACAACCCCGACGCAGTTTGCATGGACGTTTTGCAAAGGTTTGTAGAAAAGATGCATGAGCGAAAGGTGGTTGTACTGCTGTCAGGGATTCGGGAGTCAATGGCTCAGACGCTGAAAAATGTCGGTATAACTCGACTGGTTGGCGAGGATAACGTATACCGCGAAGAGTCCGAGATTTGGGCCAGCACTGTCACCGCCATGAAAAAGGGCTACTCATTGTTGGGGAATAGCCACTGCCAACACTGCCCGAACCGAGCGATTGCCCGAGAGCAACGCACCGACTGGTCTTATATGATCTAGCGTTAGCCACTCCATAATGGCATGAATGAAACCAAACTGGAACCCAAACGACAACGCAGCCTCTGGAAGCCTTTTTCGCTGTTTGCAATATCGATTTACTTGGGAGCCCTTGCTGTGCTGATGTTTTTCGAACGCAGTCTTCTGTTCCCGGCGCCACCGGCAGAAGCAGGCGAATGGGACGCAACGAAGTTTGATGCCGAGGAGTTCTTTGTTGACAGCGACGGCACGACAAGAGTCCACGTTTGGCTTTTGGCGAAGCCTGGCTGCCAGACAACGCTGATCTTCGCGCACGGGAATGGCGAGACGCTTGGTTTCATGGGTGAGGAACTCGTTGAGATTCGAGAGCGGTGGAAGGTCAACGTAGTAGCTTTCGATTTTCGGGGCTATGGAAAAACCGGTGGACTTGCGAGCGAAAACGCCATCTTGGTAGATTCTCTCGCCGTGGCCAAATGGGTCGAATCGAATCCGCGATTTGCCGACCAAAAGCGAGTTGCCATGGGACGCTCCTTGGGCGGCGCTGCGGCAATCGAAATTGCCACCAAAACCAAAGTGGATGGTATGATTCTCGATAGAACTTTTTCTTCGATCGTCGATATCGCTGCCGATCGCTATCCAATCTTTCCGATTCGATGGGTGATGCGAAATCAGTTTCGGTCGATCGAAAAGCTGCCCGGCTATACTGGACCGCTCTTGCAGATGCACGGTGACGTCGACGAGTTGATCCCGTATCGATTCGGAAAAAAACTCTTCGATGCCTGTATCAGTGAGCGAAAGCATCTCCTTTCTGTGCAAGGCCTCTATCACAACGATCCTTGGCCAGAAGAGTTCTGGGATGCAGGCAAAAAATTCATCAGTGACATAGAAACAAAATGAAACGAGCCCGAAACACCAGTTCCCCAGTTTTAGAACGCCTCGAGTTTGAATGGGACGATTCCGCCGAAATCCCTGCCGACACAGCAAAGATTCTTGAGGACGCCGATCAGGTGCTTCAAGCGTATTGGGATCAATGGACCAAGAAGCCGATTGAACAATACGTTGCTTGCGATTTCCGCGATGTCTACCGAGCCTTGTCGCAACTCACCGCAAGCAAGTTAGCAAAAGGGAACACGTTTTGTGAATGGGGATGCGGCTTTGGAATTGTAACCGGGCTGGCGTCACAACTCGGCTGGGAAGCGATCGGGATCGAAGCGGAATCGTTCTTGGTCGACCAAGCGAACCGATTTCTGGCACGTAATCGACTGCATGGAGAAATACTGCACGGAAATTTTCTTCCCCGCGGCAGCGAGCGGCTTGCAGGCTCACAATCGAACCACGCCTCGCTTTTCCACCAAGTTGAGAATGCCTACGAGCAGCACGATCTTGAGTTTGATGACTACTCGCTCGTTTTTGCATACCCATGGCCGGGCGAACATTACTTTCTACAAGAGGTCTTCCGAAATTACGCTGGCGATGGCGCGCTGATGCTTATGTTCCTTGGCCCGTACGAGATCGAGCTATTTCGTAAGAGCTTCGGCTAAATGTGTTTCGTTTAACGGTCAGCCGTAGGTGTCCTCGACGCACTTGAAAGTACGCTCGGCTGACTGTTAAACGTCTTGAGCAATAGCCCGTGTTTGTGCTAAGAAAAGAGTTCGATTGACAATACCAAGCGTATTTCGCTGGATCGCAAAAGACGCTACCATCAGCAATTCGGCAAGGTAATTCGGCACGTCGTAGTCGATTTTAACCGACCTTGTTTTGGGATGGTCTTTAAAGACGTTATGGATTGGCTTTACTGCAATGACACGTGTTTTGGTATTAGGCGCGCATCCGGATGATGCTGAGTTTTTCGCAGGTGGACTTCTCGCATCGCATCGCAAGGCAGGTTCGACGCTCAAGCTGGTCAGTGTGACCAATGGGCAGTCTGGGCATCAATCGGTTCCATCGCCGGAGCTCGTACTGCGCCGCCGAACAGAAGCGGCCAAAGCGGGGCGCGTGATTGATGCAGACTATGTCACCTGGGATTTTCCGGACGGTTCGCTTCAGCCCACACTGGAACTTCGATTGGCGATCATTCGCGAAATTCGATCCTTTCGGCCCGATTTGGTTTTGACACATAGGCCTTTTGACTACCATCCGGACCACCGAGCAGTTGGCCAAGCAGTCCAAGACGCTTCCTATATGGTTCTTGTGCCAAAGATTCTGCCCGATCTAGCGCCACCGAGAATCGAACCGATCGTCGCCTACATGATCGATCTATTTACTCGCCCCTGTCCATTTCGCGGTGACGTGATTTTGGATGTTTCTGAGCATTGGGAAACGGTCATAAGTATGATGGATAGTCATGAGTCTCAGTTTTACGAGTGGATGCCGTGGATTGATGGGATATTGGAGTCCGTCCCGCAGGATCGGGAAGCCCGACGGGCCTGGCTAGAAGCTTGGTACTCAGAAAAAACACAAGCGAGAACTGCTCGGTTTTGGCAATCGGCATGGGGTTCGAAACCCAAGCTGCTCGAAGCGTACGAGATCTCCGAGTATGCAGGTAAACCCTCTGTTGAAACTCTGGAAAAACTGTTTCCCGGAAAAAGGCATTCGACCGACAACAAATGATGAAGCCGCCAACACACACCATCCCGAAAACGCTCCATGTAGCGGTGGTTGTTTTCGGGCTAGGTTTGTTGGGGCTAGTTTCCGCTGGGGCGAATCCATTTGGCGGTTTGGCTCAGACCAAGCGACAGGAATTGGTCGTCGAGTGGGATAAACCTGCCGCTACTCCCAATTGGCTTACAGATCATTATCAGGCTGGTCCAGTCGAAGCTAAAATCCAGAAGACGCTCGACGAAGAGCTCGACATCGACTTTGACAACTTATCCATGAACAGGATATTCAAGATCCTGCGTGGCAAACTTGATATCCCGATATCGATCGATACCAATGCCTTCGAAGAAAACAAGGTTTCTCCGGATCAAATCGTAATGTTGCCGCGAATTCGTACCAGCGTACGAAACCTTCTCATCTTGATCCTGCAACCATACGATCTCACTTACGTGGTTGAATCCAATGCATTGCGAATTACGGACTTCGCAGGTGCAAAGATTGTTCGCCACTACGACTTGAGTCAGGTATTCGTCGACAATGCACTCTTGGCCGAGCTTCTCGATGCCATCGAGTTAATCATCGCCCCTCGGAACTGGGAAAGCAGCGGCGGTACTAACTCGATCTCCATGCTCGGCTCGATGCTGGTCATCAATGCACCGGATGAAGTGCAACGAGAAGTACAGCGATTTCTTCTATGCATCAGCAAACAGGCGTCTGCGAATTTGAGGCCTCGCAGTTTTTCGGAGCCAATGCAATTGCAACGGTGATTTGTGGGAATGCGAATTTCCATGCGAGAACAATTGAGGACAATTGTTCGACACTGACACAGGAACAATTGGGGATAATTGTTCGACACCGATAATCGTTCTACACTATTGAACACCCTTTGCTTTGGTTTTGATTTTGCAGAGGTAACTGTCTGCGGTCACGAAAAGGGTGCTGCCGTCTTCACCGAAGCCGCAGTTGCTCGTGCGCTCGCCGGTATTGATTCGACCGAGCAGTTTTGCGTCTTTGCTGAAGATCCAAATCCCACCTGGCCCGCTTGCCCACAAGTTCCCTTGTGTATCGACCGACAAGCCATCGGGTAAGCCTGGCATTTTGCCAACTTCAGCGGTCGCATCATAGAACAAAGTTCCTTTGCCCACGGTTCCATCGGCTGCCACGGGAAAGCTCATCCAAATGGCTTTCTTGGGATCACTCTGAGCAACGTAAAGAGTCTTTTCATCAGGAGAAAAGCCGATCCCGTTTGGGCGTTGCAGTTCCGTGGTAATCAGAGTTAGCGAACCATCTTTTTTCGAGATGCGGTAGACGCCAAAATGCTCGAGCTCACGCCGTGGGTCGTTCTCTCGCATTGGAAGCCCGTACGGCGGATCGGTAAAATAGATGTCACCGTTGCTTTTGAGGACACCATCGTTTGGACTGTTGAGTCGTTTGCCTTGATAGTTATCAGCAAGCGTTTTCTTCCCACCACCCGGCGTTAATACGCTTACACGTCGGTCACCGTGTTCACATGAGACCAAATTGCCGTCGATGTCTTTTAACAATCCGTTGCTGCCTGGCTCCAAACCATAGTAGGTTACCCCTGTATAGCCCGATGGATTCATGAACAACTGAATTCCATCCTTAGCCGTCCACTTAAACGTGGTATTGCGAGGGATATCAGAGAAGAGTAGATGTCCGGTTGCTGCGTCCCCCATCCAGACTGGGCCTTCGGTCCATGTGAATCCATCTGCCAGGATTTCCAACTGAGCTTCTGGTCCTAAGAGACCATCGAGCTGACTATCGAATCGCTCGATCTTACCAAGCGTTCGTTTGATGGTTTGGGCCTGGGAAGTCAAACTGTTACTTGCCATATGAAACAGGAAAAAGAATGTTGCGAGGAGGGTAAATCGGATGCGCATGGAGGGTCCATTCTTGAGAGGGTAAACGCGGGAGCACTGAGATGCGGACAGCACGTTGAAAGTGCCTGCACTTTGGTGCGGTTCGACACCAATATAACCCGAGACGCACTCAAATGTCTTCTGAAGAAGGCAAATCCTCAAGCGATTCTAGTCCAATGATTTCGAGAAACCGATCGGTGGTGAAGTAGTGCGACCCTTCACCGGAACCGTCTCCTGCTGGACGCTTCTCAATTCTCAAAAGCCCCTTGCGAACCAAGGTGCTGAGCATGCCGGCTGCGGGCTGATTCCATTGCTTTTCGATGGAATCACGGGTCGCTCCAGGTTGATATGCGACCAAAGACAAGCAATCGATAGCCGCCTGAGTAAGCTGTGTCTCTTTGACTTTACCGTAAAACCTGTCTCGAACTAAATTCAGTTCAGGAGCTAGTTGCATATGGTACCCCCCCGACGCCCGAACAATCACCATGGCTCGATTGTGTTGTCGATAAAGAGCGTTGAGCGAGTCGACCGAGTCCTCTAACTCTTCCGCAGTGACACCACGAAACAGCTCGAGCAGTTTGTTGATAGCGATCGGTCGATTGTTGCTTGAACCTAAGAACAACATCGCTTCGAGGATACTCTCAGGCGTAACGGGGACGCCGTCCGTTTCGGTTGCATCGGGTGCCGCCAGCATTTCCTCGTGATGGGAGTCTCCTACTGAGTCGACCGATGGCCCCTTTTCTTGCTCCGATAATTGGGAGATGCGAGTTTCCCCGGACGCTTGCTCGATCGCGACAGCATACGCAGTCCCGAGCTCCTCGAGAGAGAACCCCTCATTTGCAACCGCTTCCGCTTCATCGGACTCGATCGATTCGACTCGTTTTACACCCTTTCGAACAAACATGAATACGCATCCTTTCGACAGGTCTTTGAACCCCCAAACTCAATCGTGATTATTGCCGCCAATGGAATATGCATCTAGCCATGTTGGGCCTCGCAAGTAGAGCACACCGTTGCAAAACGCGGGATGGGAAAAAATCTCGCCTGATTTTTCCAGGGGTTGGAACCGACCAAGTTCCGAAATTCCTTTTGAGTCGATCCGAAGAAGGATTTGCGTTCCATTGCCGGTGCAAACCCAAACTCGGTCTTCGTCCACAATCAAGGAACAGTGCTTTTGCAAAGCCACATCTGAAAATCGGGCAACCTCTTTCAGTTGATCCAGCGGGTCGAGAACGACTAAATCCCGATCGACTCCGACAATCCAATTGCCAACACGAACGGGGGAATGGGCATCACCGCTGAGGAGGTCGGAACTCGCTTCGAGTTTCAACGAGATTGGTTCGTCCGCTTGGTCAGCCACCATCGAAAAGACGCGAGCCCCATTGTTCTCGGTCACCAAAACGATTTTGTTTTCGACAAAAACAGGAGTGGGTACGTTGAAGTCTTTTGAGACCTCCGGCTTCATTTCCCAAATCCGCTTTCCGTCCGAGGTTGACCAACCACCGAGCGAGATGGCGTCGTAGCAAACCAATTGCTTTTGGCCTCGATATTCGATTACGATCGGCGATGCGTATGCGGCAGGTCGCCCCTTGGTTCGCCAAAGAACCTTTCCGTTTTTAGGGTTCAATGAAACCCAACTAGCTTCCAGTCCACCTGGCTGCACAATCAATTGATCCTCTACAAACACCGGTGAGACTGAGTATCCCCATTGCGGCATCTTACCCCCGAGGTCGTCAACGAGATGCAGCTTCCATAGCACATCGCCGGTTTCCATGTTCAAGCAATTCAGTTGCCCCTGAGCTCCCACGCAATAGACGCAACCATCGTAAATAACCGGCGTCACGCGAGGTGAGTTACCATAGTCCAGTTCCATCTCGGAGGCGTACGACAACTTGAACAAAGAGAGGCCCGTTTCGACATCAAGCACCTCAAAAAGATCCGCTTTGTCGTTGGCTTCGCGAGAGGAAACGACCACTAATTCATCGGTAGCCGCAACCCCTCCGATCCCTTCAGCAGGCAATTCATGTCGCCATAATCGTTTTGGCTGCGACCATTTTTGAGGAAGACCAGAAACATGTCCATCTCCAAAAGCACCACGCCACTGCGACCAAAACGATCCGGTTTTCAGTAGACGAACTGGATCGCTAGACTCCGTTATCGGGTTAGATGAGTGCTTTTTTTTTCCTGCGCAAGGGTCGTTGTACTGCCTAGCAGCAGCAACGAGATAGTCAGGAGATAGCAAATACCGATCCGCATGAGAACTCCCAAGGGCAATTCGAGTGAGGCAATGTCATTGAGTTTTGGACTACGGCCGGTTTAACGTACTAGGGACGGTTACTTCGGGCTTCAAAGCTTCGACTTGAATGCCATTGGGTATGGATGTTGGCAATTCGACAGCGGTCATCGTCGAAGCAGACTTCGTAGGCGATTGAGCAACATTATCTTCGAACGGCGATTTTGTACCCCCGGCCGATGCGATCATTTCGGTGATGGCAGCACTCGCGATATTCGCTGGAATCGCATAGGAACAAACTCGTCCGGCCCGAGCAATATTGAGTCCGACCGCGTTTCCATAGACATCAACAATAGGCCCTCCGCATTGATGAGGAGCAATGACCGAATCGTGCTGCAAAACGTTTTGAAAACCGGTCGATCGCGAGCTGATTTCGCCGTTGACTTCCATCTCGGTTGGATCGACTAACAAGGCATAGTTCAAGTCCATCATTTGAGCGGTTACGAGCGATTTCTTTCCGTCTCGCAGAATACCAACATCGACACGTTGGCCAGCCATCAAGCCCTTGAGTCTCGCCATCACATCCGGTTGAGAATTCAATTGGTCACCGTCGATGGTTGTAATCACGTCGCCCGCTTGAAGACCTGCACGATCCGCACCACTGCCCATTGTTACTTTCTCGACGAGCGCACCTTTTTCGCCCCTGGGGATTCCGAGTTCGACACCTAGGACTGCTCTTTCCCGCCGAATGTTGCGATTCACGACACTGACGACACCAATGGTGACAGGTAGGCTGCGGATATCGGTAGTGGCTAACCAGCTACCAACACGTGCAACAGTGGTGGTGTCCCATTGGATGCTGGTCAAGTTGCTTCGCTCTATTTTAATAAGAGCCATGTCGAGATCGGCTCTTCGGGATTTGACAGTCCCCTCGGCTTTTGAATTGTCGAAGAGTCGGACCTCGATCTTGCGATCTGGAATTTCGCTCGATTTGGAGACGATCCAGCCATCGCCGGATACGATCGCGCCTAAGGCAACTTGTCGGTTTCGGTCTAGAATTTGAACCGTTGATTTCCATTTGTCGCCGACCGAGTCGCGAAAGGCGAGCAACGTTTTGTGATGGCTACGTTGATGCGAACGGCCGCCATCGTTTTGAAGCTCTTTTCCAAAACGTCCACCCTGTTGCACCAACCGGGACTTCCAAACAGCACCTGTGTTTTGGACCTCTGTTTGCTCGTCCGAAGACGGTTCATCGCCCAGTTTGGCTTCTGAGTCAACTGATTGTTCATAGACTTGAACCGCAACCAGGGCGTCAAGAAGTGGGTCGCCCAAAGTCGCATAGGCGACAATCATCGCGGCGACAGTTCCGCGAACAATCCAAGTAAGCCTATTCTTCATCGGGAGTTGCCTCAGGTTGCTTCGATTCAAAATGTTCCGAATATTATTATAACAATGACCGACTGAGCGCGGTACGAAATTATTCTTTTACACCCACGATCAACGACAGGGACATGGTCTTGCCGTCCCGCTGAAGTTCCACAATGACCCGTTCACCCGGGGTGAGCGAGTCGACCGCTGTCTTGAGATCATCGAAAACACCAATAGGCTGGTTATCGAATTTGGTGATGACATCGCCCACGCGTATTCCTGCTTTGGCTGCAGGCCCAATCGGTTCGACAAAAGAGATTTTGCACATGGTTTCACTCGCTGCATCCGAAGTTCCTCGCACTCCGATGGCTGGTTTGAAACCTGGCAAACTGCCCCACTCATCGTTCTTCACGAGGCGCGCCCAACTTTCGTCGAAAACATCGACTGGCACATGCATGTTGTCGTCCACGTCAATGCCGATTCGGCTATGGATTCCAATAAGCCTTCCCTCAAGATCGAAGAGGGGGCCACCACTATCGCCTCCAATCAACGAACAGTCGGTTACCAAGGTCGAGCGAAGGATACGCAGCAGTCGACCGATTCGAACGACCGCTGGACGGTCTGCCATCCAACCGCCTGGGTGGCCAGTTGCAATGACCCATTGTCCCGTTTGTAAATCCGAGGAAGCTCCAAGAGTTGCATGTGGCCATGGATCAGCTTTGGTGTCGCGTGGCTTCGTGATTCGGACCAAGCCAGCGTCCATATCTCGATTTACACCCATGCTGACACCCTCAACACGAGTGCCATCATGCAAAATGATATTGATCTTTTTGCCAGGGCGACCTGCGACGTGGGCCGCGGTGAGGACGTATCCTTCGCCAGTAATGATAACGCCACTTCCTTGTGTATTGTCGTGCTGAAGATTCACTGTGACCAAATTGACCTTCTCCGCAACTTTGGTCTGTTGCTTTTCGAGCGCGATCAGTTCTGCTTGGTTGCGAGGTTCATCGCCACGCAGAATTCGACTGAGTCCTGGTTCCAGTTCGACCGAAGTGATTCCGTTGGTTTTTGGGGTCTTGGTGAACTTGGGCTCAGGCAATGACGGACGAAATGCCGTTCTGTCTTGTCGCGTGTTCGTCGCGGGTAATTTCGTTGGCGGCACAACCGTAGACGGCTCTTGAGCAATGGCGGACGAATTCCAATTGCCGACCACCCCGCTAGCAATCAACAAAACGAGAAGGAAAGCATGCCATGTCGACGCTCTTAGCACGAAATTGCGTTGCCGAAGAAAAAGGCGGTCGATATTGCAGCATTTACTGGGCACGTCAGACTCCGTAAGCTGTGGTTGCAAGCAAACTAGGGAAAATCCGCAAATTGATTACGCGGGTTCGATTATTCGCTAACTATCTCGAAAATGAAACCCATTTGACTCAAGAAACTCAAGAAAGCAGCCGGGGGACACCTCCAATGCCACGGTTCCATAGCGATTGTGACGATTTAACCGAAAGATCAGGACATGGCTCCTAGGCTCATTGTTGGCTGTGGTTACGTAGGAAGTCAGGTTGCACGCAAGTGGTTGCAAATTGGAGAGCCTGTCTTTGCTATCACTCGCTCAAACGACCGTGCAGCGCAGTTAAGTCAGTTGGGTATCAAGCCAATTGTTTGGGACTGGCTGAACGGTCGACTTCCCATTTTGGCAGAGACGTTGCAAAACCTAGAGCAACCCATCAATGCATTTGCAACCATTTTGATTGCCGTTTCGCACGCGTCGCAACCCGACATACCATATGCAGAAACGCACACTCGAGGTCTCGACAACCTTGACAGGCTCCTGAAAAGCGAGGGTTGGCATCAAATGGTTGGGAACGAAACCAAGTGGATTTATTTATCCACGACGGGGGTTTTCGGAGCGGCTACGCCGGGCGACTGGGTGACCGAAGAATCCAAGGTCTCACCAGAAAGACCCGGTTCCATCGCAGCTTGGGCCGGTGAACAATGGATCGCTTCCCATATTCCCGGCAATCAACGAATTTCATTGCGACCCGTTGGTATTTACGGTCCGGGCCGAGTTCCACGATGGCAATCGATACGAGACCAAGTTCCTTTGCAGGTTGATCCTGAAAGTTATTTGAACTTGATTCATGTGGAGGATTTGGCAACTTCCATCGTGAAGGTTTCAAGCACAAGCATGAAGTCTTCGTTGTACTGCATCAGCGATGGCGAGCCTGTACGAAGGCGAGACTATTACGAGTTCATTGCGAAACTTGGAGGTTGGCCGCCTCCCGTTTTCGAGGCCGTGAAACCCAAAGAACCTGGCGAAGCGAGTTTACGGAGCGATGGCAACAAGCGGGTCCGAAACCATCGGCTCCAGACTGAGTTAGGAATGGAATGGGATTTCCCAAGCTACCGCGAAGGGCTGACGGCTCTGTTAGGCGAGCGTCGGGACAGAATACAGGACGATTCGTAGCTGGATTCGCCAAAATTCAGTCCCCGGACAATTCATTAAATATATTCGAAGACCGTTGCCCTCAAACGAGATTGCAGCCTAAAATCTCGCTCCTAGGCCGTAGCCCCCTTCAGATCAAAGATTTAGATGCTTCAACGCAAACCCATTTTCCCGAATGTTATCGAACTCAACGTTCAGGCTGGTCACTTGATCGGTTGCAACGTGTATTTAATTCACGATGCCGATGAATGGGTGTTGATTGACATTGGCTACGAGGATTCCGTCGAAGAAGTCATCGATCTGATTCGAGAACTGGATTTTCCGTTGTCAAAATGCAAATCATTGATTGCGACACACGCGGATGTTGATCACAGTCAAGGATTTGCTAAGGCAAAACAGCTTTTGAAGACGACGGTAACCGCTCACCCCAACGCTGCAGCATTGCTTGAGGCTGGCGACCGCTTACAGACGTTCGCTGAAATCCATGCCCAGGGAATCAGCGAGCCAATGCCACCAGTATCGGTCGAAAAACACGTCAACGATGGTGATGTGATCACGGTGGGAAATCTCAAGCTCGAGGTATGGTCAACACCGGGCCATGCCGATAGCCAACTCGCCTTCCGGCTAAATAATCTGTTGCTAAGTGGTGATAACATTTATCGAGATGGTGGTGTAGGAGCGATCGACGCTCATCACGGTAGCGATATCCCCTCGTTCATTCGGTCTTTGGAGCGAATTCGGGATTCGGATATCGAATGGCTTTTGCCTAGCCATGGTCCTTATTTTCGAAAAGACCCAGCTATGATCAACAAGGTGTTGGAACGACTAAATAGCTACTTACACCTCTCGGATTTCGGCACATGTGCGATCGATTGGCCCTTGATCAAACAATGGGAGCAAGAAATTGCGGAGGGCCGACTTCCGGGCTAGACAAAACACAATTTGTTATGGACACGACGAAATCACTGAAAAGCAGCGACCTGAACTCGCAAAAAAATGGACAGGAAAAATTCCTGCACTCGCGCACGCTAATCTTCGTGATGTTGTTTGGCGTGACCGGTTTTTTGGGCTTACCCATTCTTTGGATCAGCCCGTCGTTTTCCAAAATGGAAAAGTGCTTTTGGTCGGTTGTCAACATTCTCTATACCTGCGGTTTGATCGCAATCTGTGCAGCAATTTGCTGGTGGTCTTTTAACAAAATCATAAGCGATTTTTAGTCAACAGTTCGACACCTTCTCAATAGTACACAAGCCGATGGGTGCTCGTCTGACCGTGGGCAAACAAGTTTTCCTCGAGAGAGCGAGGCTCCGGCTGTGCTTGCGACGACAAGGTTCGGCAGGAACCTCACCCTCCCGAGTCGACAGAAAAGCGTTGAACGACACCTACTTCCGCACACACCTCCCAAATTGCCTATTCCCTAAATACCACCCAGCCTGCTTGAATTACGTGCGATTCCGGGTATTCTCAAAAGGTACGAAAACGGACTGCGAGGTAGCAGTTTTTTGTCTGGTCCTGGAGGAGCGTCATGAGAAATACCCTGAAGAATTGGCTTTCGGCTACAACGCTTGTTGCGTTGGCATTCGTAGTTTCCAACCCGGTTGAAGCGGGTTACGGTAGCAGCGGATATGGCTCCAGCGGTGGCGCCTATGCTTCGGGTTATGGCTCCAGCGGTGGCAATGGCTCCAGCGGCGGCTATGGTTCCAGTGGTGGCTATGGTTCCAGTGGCGGCTACGGCTCGTCAGGCGGAGCATCCAGCGGTGGTTCTTCGGGTGGGCATGTCGGCCCTCTACGCCGGTTAGGCGCCCGAATCCATGATCATATTCATGCAAAAGCAGCGTATCGAGCTTCCTACGGATCGTCCGGTGGCTCATCGGGGGGTGCCTACACGACCTCCTATGGTAGCTCGGGTGGATCGCATGGCGGATATGCAACTCGAAGTTCTGGTTCTTCGGGCGGTGGTTCTTCGGGCGGTGGTTCTTCGGGGGGTGGTTCTTCGGGCGGTTCTCATTACACCCATTCCACAGGAGGTTATGCTCCATCCTACGGCGGTAGCAGCACTGGTTCGTTCGGCGCCGGTAGCACTAGCTCGACCATGCAATACGGAAGTTACGAAACCTACTCGCCGTCGTACGAGACCTACGCAGCGCCAGCGGACGGACTTGGCAACTCGGGTTCTATCTCGAACTCGCAAACCGCTAATAAGCTGGCTTCCTCCAGCAATATCCTGCCAAACGAAATCCATTTGACCGTCAATTTGCCCGAATCTGCAAAAGTTTTTGTGAATGGCAATGCGACGACCACAACCGGAACCAAACGTCACTTCGTCAGTCGTGACCTTAAAGCGAACGATGCTTACCGATTCGAAGTCAAAGCGGTGATGAACAACGCTGACGGTACTGAAGTCGTTCAAAGCAAAACCGTCGTGGTCGAAAGCGGCAACGGCGAAGAACTGAATTTCGAATCGCTCAAGTCGGACGCTCCGATCGAGACCATTTTGACACTCAACGTTCCGGAAAAAGCGAACGTGGTTTTGGCTCAAAACGGAACCAAAAGTGAAGGTACTTCGCGAGTATTCCGAACCAAGCAGCTTCAACAAGGCCATTCTTGGGACGACTACAAGATCCAAGTTACCCATGAAGGTGTTACCAAAGAAAAGACGATTCGTTTGATCGCTGGCGACAACCTCGAACTCTCCTTCAACTTTGAAGATTCAGATTCGGCCAGCAAAGTTGCGGTGAAATAGTTCATCACGACTTCTCTATTTGGAACCCTCGCCAGAAAATGGCGAGGGTTTTTTTATGCCAATCTTGTATTGAATGAACATGAATTACCATCCAAGGACCGCAATCTGGACTATGTAAAAATGCGCCCAATTGGGTAAACTACTGTTCTAACTCGATTTGATGGGTCTGGCTCTCAAGCTCAGCTACTTTTTCAACACTTGAAGGGGAAGTCAATTTTCCAAATGGCACGATCAGCACTCATTACAGGAATCACCGGACAGGATGGTTCCTACCTCGCAGAATTGCTTCTCCAAAAAGGATATACCGTACACGGTTTGGTACGTCGGTCGAGTAGTTTTTCGACAGGTAGAATTGATCACCTCTACCGTGATATCCACGAAAAACCAAAGTTGCTGCTTCACTATGGTGATCTAACGGACGGCCAATCGCTGACCAATTTGGTCCAAGAAGTAGAACCAGACGAAATTTACAATTTGGGTGCTCAAAGCCACGTTCGGGTTTCTTTTGACCAACCTGTTTATACGCTCATGAGTGACGGGGTTGGCTCATTAAATGTTTTGGAAGCCGCTCGGTTGCTGAACAAGCGAAAAGAGGTTCGCGTCTACCAGGCGAGCAGTTCCGAAATGTACGGTATGGTTTTGGAAACGCCTCAAACCGAAAAGACGCCCTTCAATCCGCAATCGCCCTACGCTTGTGCGAAGGTCTACGCTTTCTTCCAAACGGTAAATTATCGTCGTAGCTATGGAATGTTTGCTTGCAATGGCATTCTCTTTAACCACGAATCGCCGCGCCGCGGTGAAACGTTCGTGACTCGCAAAATCACGCGCGCCGCCACCCGAATCAAATTAGGTCTCCAAGATAAATTGTATCTAGGCAACCTGGATTCGAAGCGGGATTGGGGCTTTGCCAAAGACTACGTCGACGCCATGTGGAGAATGCTACAACACACAGAGCCGGACGATTTTGTGATCGCGACAGGCGAGACCCGCACGATTCGCGAATTCTTGGACATGGTCTTTGGTCAACTGGACTTAGATTGGAACAAGTACGTTGAAATCGATCCGCGTTACCTCCGACCAGCCGAGGTGGACTTGTTGCTTGGTGACGCAAGCAAAGCCAAAGAGAAACTTGGCTGGGTCCCTGAGACCGATGTGCGTCAATTAGCGAAGATCATGGTGGAGCATGATTTAGAGCTAGCTCAACGCGAAAAACACGACAAGAAATTTGTGAACGCATAGTCTTGCTACGGCGCACAACGTTTTGATACTCTCCCGCGTGGCTGTTCGCACGCGGTTTTCGAATCATGGCGAGCATAGCCTTTTTTGCTCACTCCGTTTATTGCGTCGAGCTGCCATGGTTTCTCAAAAACTCTGCATCGCCAGTTTGCTCATTGCTTCCTCCTTGGTCCTCGCAAACTTAACCGCCGATCAACCTCGTCCGGCCGAACGCAGCTTCGTTCTTCTCAAAAACGGAAACGTCCTCAAAGGCTCTGTTCGCGCAGAGAAAGACCGGATCTCGATTGCAGACGGTTCTAGCAATGTATTCGTTGAAACCAAGCAAATTGCTTTTGTTGGCCCAACCCTGGAATCGCTTTACCAACACCAGCGTTCGAACGTAAAACAATGGGGGACTGGCGAACATTGGCAACTCGCCTATTGGTGCATCCAGCAGGGACTCATCGATCGCGCTGTCGAACATTACGAAGTTTTAGAAAAAAACGCTTCCGATTCCCCACGCTTTAAACAGTTGGAGCATCTTCTTCGGCAAGCGTTGATGGCAGACGAGAGCGTTAAACAGGCCGTTCACCTTCAAGCCGAGCCTAATCCCGTTTCTCGAGCCAACACGGAAACTCCCCAATCAAAAACCGAAGACACGGCGCCCGATAAAGAGCAAATCGCTGACTCATGGACCAAGCATGAAATTCCAGGTTACATTCGCAAGACGTTTCACAGCAGAATCTTGCCGATTCTTGTTTCACGCTGTGGCCAGTCCGGATGTCATGGAATGATGGGTAAATCCGAATTCCATCTTTACCAACCTGTCGGCGACCAATCCGCAGTCATCCTTGCCCGCGATCTCGACGAAGTGTTGAAGTACATCAATCGAGAACATATTCAAGATAGTCCATTGATGGCGTATGCTACCAAGGCGCACGGCATCCAACGCAACCCTAGCTTGAATCAAGCTAAAGCCGAGGAGCGTCAATTGATCGAACACATCAATTTTTGGGTCAAATCGCTTGCCCTTTCCCAAAAGCCGGCCTCCAACATGCCCAACCAATACCCATCCGTACCACCCGTTGATTCCGGTGTTACTGCAGCTTCGGCAAACCTTCATGCAAGCACACCGCCTGTCCGAAATTCGAAGCGCCTCAATGATGTCGAACAAGACAGGAACGCGAAACTCTCAAAGCCAGCGAAATCGGCGACACCTACGGAATTTCTGTCCATGTCCGAGATCTCCGACCTTGAAGCAGCCATCGAGAAATTTGAGAAGCAAAGCGGTTCTGGCACCACACAAGCCAAAAAAGACCCGTTTGACCCGGATGTCTTCAACCGAAAGTACCGATAGAAGCTGACCTTTTCGCAGTTTCCAATCTTTCTGGTACACTACCACGGACTGTATCGTCGCATCTATGACCCGTTTTTAGAAAGCATCGAATCATGAGCACGGGAGAGGGATCCTCCACGTCTTTTGAGACCATCCATGGTCGCAATTATCCAACCATTCGCCAGTTCACGGTTTTTCTGGAAAATCGGGTTGGACAATTGTTGGAGGTAGTTCGACGATTCGAGGGGACCGGCATCCGTATCGTTGCCCTATCAATCAACGATTCCGCAGAATGCGCTTTCGTTCGTTTTTTGCTCAGCCATGCAGAACGTGGCCGCGAAATCTTGGAACGGGCTGGCCTGGCCATCATCGAAAGCGATTTGATAGGCGTGGAGCTGCCTAAAAGCTCACAACCTCTTTTGCAGATTTGTACCGCTCTGCTTCAAGCAGAAATCAATATCATCCAGGCTTACCCCCTGCTCTTTCGTCCTAACGGAGAGCCTGCAGTCGCGATCATGGTTGACAACACTGAACACGCGCTCGAAACCCTGGCCCATAAAGGCTTTCGAATGATTACCGAAGGGGATCTTTTGGACGGTACGGTGTAATTGTGAATCGCAACGCCATTCGAGTTTCGGGAATTGTAGTCGGCCTCTTGGCTGGTACGATCGCTGCCTTAGCGCTCCGCAATCAATCTTCCAACAACGGAACCAACAGCAAGCAAACCGTTTCAAAAACGCAAATCAACGATGCGAATGAGGACGAACCGAGTTCGC